>JBIKKY010000037.1:0-32018 GCA_044360105.1 Sulfuritalea sp. | reverse complement strand
CGACGGCCGGGTAGATGCCCAGCGAAGCGATGTCGCGCGACAGCACGACGGTGGCGTCGAGGTGGAGGAAGGTCGTCGCCGGCGACGGGTCGGTCAAGTCATCGGCAGGTACGTACACGGCCTGGATGGAGGTGATCGAACCGACCTTGGTCGAGGTGATGCGCTCTTGCAGCTTGCCCATTTCGTCGGCCAGCGTCGGCTGGTAACCCACGGCGGACGGCATGCGGCCGAGCAGGGCGGAGACTTCGCAACCGGCCAGCGTATAGCGGTAGATGTTGTCGATGAAGAGCAGGATGTCCTTGCCTTCGTCGCGGAACTTTTCGGCCATGGTCAGGCCGGTCAGCGCCACGCGCAGGCGGTTGCCGGGAGGCTCGTTCATCTGGCCGAACACCATCGCCACCTTGTCGAGAACCTTCGACTCTTCCATCTCGTGGTAGAAGTCGTTGCCCTCGCGGGTGCGCTCGCCGACGCCGGCGAACACCGAGTAGCCGCCGTAGGACTTGGCGATGTTGTTGATCAGTTCCATCATGTTCACTGTCTTGCCGACGCCGGCGCCGCCGAACAGGCCGATCTTGCCGCCCTTGGCGAACGGACACATCAGGTCGATAACCTTGATGCCGGTGGGCAGCAGTTCCTGCGAGGGCGACAGTTCATCGAACTTCGGCGCATGGGCGTGGATCGCACGCTTTTCTTCGTGGGGCACGGGGCCCGCCTCGTCGATCGGGCGACCCAGCACGTCCATGATGCGGCCCAGGGTTCCGGCGCCGACCGGGACCTTAATCGCGGTACCCGTCGGCTTGACCGACATGCCGCGACGCAGGCCGTCGGAGGACCCCATCGCGATGGTGCGCACGATGCCGTCGCCGAGCTGCTGCTGCACCTCGAAAGTCAGACCCGCTTCGGCGTTGCCGGAATCGGCTTCGTCGAGGGTCAGCGCTTCGTAAACCTTGGGCATGGCTTCGCGGGGGAACTTGATGTCCACCACGGCGCCAATACACTGAACGATGTTTCCGTTGCTCATGGTTGTTTCCTTAATGTAATTCGCCAAATTCAATCAACATGCGACCGATCAGCCGCCATCAACCCGCGATGGCCGCTGCGCCGCCGACAATCTCTGAAATTTCCGTGGTAATCGCCGCCTGCCGCGCCTTGTTGTAGACCAGTTGCAATTCCTTGATCACGCTGCCGGCGTTGTCGGTCGCGGCCTTCATCGCCACCATGCGCGCCGACTGCTCGGAGGCAAGGTTCTCGGCCACGCCCTGATAGATCAGGGCCTCGATATAGCGCAGCAGCAACTCGTCGATGACGGTTTGCGCGTCCGGTTCGTAGAGGTAGTCCCAGTCGCGCTCGGGCGTACCCAGCCGCTCGCCCGACAGCGGCAACAGGGGCTCGATCACGGGCTCCTGCTTCATGGTATTGATGAAGCGGGTGTAGGCAATATGCACGGCATCCAGTTCGCCGGCGCGGAAAGCATCGATCATGACCTTGATCGGTCCGACCAGCTTTTCCACGTGCGGGGAATCGCCCAGGCCGGTGATCTGGGAAATGACATTGGCCCCCATGCGCTGCATGAAACCGAGGCCCTTGTTGCCGATGCAGGTGACGCGAATATCCGTCGCACCGTCGGCCTCCCACTGGCGCATGGTACTCAATGCCAGCCGCAGGATATTGGTATTGAGGCCGCCGCACAGGCCCTTGTCGGTCGTCACCACGATCAGTCCGACGCGCTTGATCACCTCGACCTTGTTGCGGGCAAGGAAAGCATGGCGATACTCGGATACGTTGGCCTGCGAAAGATTCGCCGCCAGGCGACGAATCTTTTCCGCGTAGGGACGGGCGGCGCGCATCCGGTCCTGCGCCTTGCGCATCTTGGACGCGGCCACCATCTCCATGGCCTTGGTGATCTTGCGCGTGTTCTGGACGCTCTTGATCTTGCTGCGGATCTCTTGACTGCCTGCCATGATCGCCCCTCGTTAACGTTAGTCAGCGATTCGCGATCAGGACCAGGACTTCTTGAACTCGGTCACCGCGGCCTTGAGTTGGGCCTCGGCATCCTTGTCCAGATCCTTGCTGGTCTCGATCTTGTTCAACAGATCGGCATGCTGTTGGTGCATGTACTGATGAAGCGCCGTTTCGAAGGCGAGGATGCCGGTCACAGCGACGTCACTCATGAAACCTTCGTTCGATGCATAGAGCGTGACGGCCATTTCGGCCACTGTCAGGGGCGCGTATTGCAATTGCTTCATCAGCTCGGTCACGCGACGACCGTGCTCGAGCTGCTTGCGCGTGGCATCATCCAGATCAGAGGCGAACTGTGCGAATGCCGCCAGCTCGCGATACTGAGCCAAGGCCAGACGCACGCCACCACCGAGCTTCTTGATGACCTTGGTCTGGGCAGCGCCACCGACGCGCGACACCGAGACGCCGGCGTTCATGGCGGGACGGATGCCGGCGTTGAACAAGTCGGTTTCAAGGAAGATCTGGCCGTCGGTAATCGAAATCACGTTGGTCGGCACGAAGGCGGAAACGTCGCCGGCCTGGGTTTCGATGATCGGCAGCGCGGTCAGCGATCCGGTCTTGCCCTTGACTTCGCCGTTGGTCAGCTTTTCCACCCAGGCTTCCGAAACGCGGGCGGCACGCTCGAGCAGACGCGAGTGCAGGTAGAAGACGTCGCCGGGATAGGCTTCGCGGCCGGGCGGACGACGCAGCAGCAGCGAGATCTGGCGATAGGCCCAGGCCTGCTTGGTCAAGTCGTCATAAATGATCAGGGCGTCCATGCCGCGATCGCGGAAATACTCACCCATCGAACAGCCGGTATAGGGGGCGATGAACTGCGTCGCCGCGGAGTCGGAGGCCGTGGCCGCAACGACGATGGTGTATTCCATCGCGCCGTGCTCGGTCAGCTTGCGCACTACGTTGGCGACGGTCGAAGCCTTCTGGCCGATCGCGACGTAGATGCAGAACATGTTCTGCCCCTTCTGGTTGATGATGGCATCCACCGCCACCGCCGTCTTGCCGGTCTGGCGGTCGCCGATGATCAGCTCGCGCTGGCCGCGACCGACCGGAACCATCGAATCCACCGCCTTGAGGCCGGTTTGCACCGGCTGCGACACCGACTTGCGCCAGATCACGCCCGGCGCGACCTTCTCGATCTTGTCGGTGATCTTGGCATTGATCGGACCCTTGCCGTCGATCGGCTCGCCCAGGGCGTTGACCACCCGTCCGAGCAGCTCGGGGCCAACCGGCACCTCGAGAATGCGCCCGGTACATTTGACGATATCGCCTTCGGTAATATGCTCGTAGTCACCAAGCACCACGGCGCCGACCGAATCGCGCTCGAGGTTCAGCGCGAGGCCGAAGGTGTTGCCGGGAAACTCCAGCATTTCGCCCTGCATCACGTCGGTCAGGCCATGGATGCGGCAGATGCCGTCCGTCACCGACACCACGGTACCCTCGTTGCGGGCAGTGGCGGCCAGTTGCATGTTCTGGATCCGGCTCTTGATCAGGTCACTGATTTCGGATGGATTGAGGTTCATCGAATTGCTCCTAGTTCTTTAGCGCGATGGCCATGGCGGCAAGCTTGCCGCGGACCGAAGCGTCAATCACTTCATCGCCGACGGCTATGCGCACGCCGCCGATAAGTTCGGCATCGACCTTGACGGTCGCCTGGATCCTGCATTCAAACTTGCGCTCGAGATCAGCGACAAGGGTCTTCAGCGTCGCGTCGTCAAGGGCAAAGGCCGAAGAAATCTCCGCGTCCTTGACACCCTCGTGACCGTGCTTGAGCTCGTTGAAAAGATCGGCGATCTCGGGCAGGACGATGAGGCGGTCGTTTTCGGCAAGGACACGGACGAAGTTCTGCTGGTCGGCCGACAAGCCGGACTTTGCATCGCCGGCGACTACGTCGACGCAAAGTTGCGTCAACTGGGTCGGACTCAGGCGCGGGTTGCCGATGCACTCCACCATTTCCGGACGAGCGGCCACGGCGGACAGCCGCGCGAGCACATCCGCCCAGACGTCCAGCGCCGAGGGTGACTTATCGCTCCTGGCCAGCTGGTAGGCGGCTTCGGCATAGGGGCGCGCAAGGGTGACGTTTTCGGCCATGGCGGTTTACAGCTCCGACTTGAGTTGCGTCAGCAGCTCGGCATGGGCCTGGGGGTTGATCTCCTTGCGCAGGATGCGCTCGGCACCGGCAACGGCCAATGTGGCAACCTGGTCGCGCAAGGATTCCCTGGCACGCTGCGATGCCACCGCAGCTTCCGCCTCGGCAGCCTCGCGGGCCGCCTTGACGATGGCAGCGCCTTCGTTGCGCGCGTCCTCGATCATCTTGGCCACTTGTCTCTCGGCGGCACTCCGGGCCACGGCTGCAGACTCGCGCGCATTGCGCATTTCTTCTGTGGCCTTCTGTCCTGCATGCGCCAGATCGGCCCTGGCCTTGTCTGCGGCCGCAAGCCCGTCGGCTATCTTGCCCGCGCGCTCGTCGAGTGCCTTCATGATGGGCGGCCACACGAATTTCATCGTGAACCACGCCAAAATGAGGAACACAACCAGCTGGGCAAACAGCGTTGCGTTCAGATTCACGGTAATCGCTCCTTAAGCGTTAGGGAAGACGATTACTTGGGCAGGCTGGAGAGGAACGGATTGGCGGTGGTATACCAAAGGGCAATACCGGTTCCGATAATGAAAGACGCGTCGATCAGACCCACCAGCAGGAACATCTTGGTTTGCAGCGTGTTCATCAGTTCCGGCTGACGTGCGGACGCTTCCAGGAAGCGGCTACCCATGATGCCGATGCCGATACACGCGCCTGCAGCGCCGAGACCGATGATGAGACCAGCGGCGAGAGCGACAAAACCAACCATTTGTTCCATGACAACTCCTTTAGTAGCAGATTTGAGGTGGTAAAGATTAAGACCGGGGATTAATGCGTTTCGTGTGCCTGGCCGATATATACCAGCGTCAGCATCATGAAGATGAAAGCCTGCAGCGTGATGATCAGAATGTGGAAAATGGCCCAGACGGTTCCGGCAAAAACACCGCTCACCCAAAGCACCCCACTACTGAAGGTGCCGGCCCAGGCCGCACCCATGAGGGCGATCAGCATGAAGATCAGTTCGCCCGCATACATGTTGCCGAACAGTCGCATGCCGTGCGACGCGGTCTTGCCGACGAACTCGATGAGCTGCATCGCAAAGTTGAACGGGTAGAGCAGCGGATGATTGCCGAAGGGCGCGGTGAACAATTCATGGATCCAGCCGCCGAGGCCCTTGATCTTGATGCTGTAGTAGATGCACAGGACGAAAACCCCGACCGACATGCCCAGCGTGGCGTTAATGTCGGCGGTAGGCACCACACGCATGTAAGCGTGGCTTGGATCATGGCCGGCCACGCCGAACATCCACGCCCAGATGTTGGGCAGCAGGTCGACCGGCAGCAGGTCCATCGCGTTCATGAAGAAGATCCAGACAAACACGGTCAGCGCCAGGGGGGCGATGAACGTGCGATCGCCATGCACGATCGACTTGGATTGCGACTCGACCATTTCGATCAGGATTTCGACGGCGGCCTGGAAGCGGCCCGGCACGCCGGAAGTGGCCCTGGCGGCAGCGCGCGCCAGTATTAGCACGGTCAGCAGTCCAAGCGTAATGGACCAGAACAGGGTGTCGAGATGGAATACCGACCAATCCACCAGGGACGCCTGCTTGTGGCCCAGGCTGTTCAGGTGGGTCAGGTGGTGAACGATGTATTCCGATGCGTTCGGAGCGTGCTCGGCTGCCATGGGCTTCAGGCCTTAATCAATATCACAAACAGATTCGCTTTCAGCGCAACGAACATGCCCGCCAGCAGTGCCAGCCAGTGCAAGTCCCGATACGCCCCCGCCACTATCACGAGCAACGCCAGCGTTGCCGCGACCTTGATGAATTCACCTGCAAAAAACCTGCCGATCGACGCCCTGCCACTTTTTGCTGCCGCCCAGAGGCTCAGGGCAAAGAACAGGTTCGGTACTACTATCGCCGCTCCGCCCAGTCCTGCCGAAACCGCGCCATGCTGCCCGACCCAGAACCACGCCAGTGCGGCAACGATCAGCGTCGCGACGCCTTGATGGAGTACAGCCCTAAACATCTGGACCGGGGCGCTTCCAAAAGCCCGCGAATATAGGGCATTGATCATGGGTTGTCAAACATTTTATGTTGCACCGCGCCATTTCCGCTTCGCTCCGCCAATCATCGAATACGCTGCGTGAAATCAGGCGCTCGTTCCTCGGCTTTCCTGTCGCCGGATTCGCCACGACTCAACCGAACCGGGCCAGTAATCCATCGAGTTGATCGAGGCTGCCGAAGCGGATCGTCAGGCTGCCGCCGCCCTTGCGGTTGGAACTGATCTTGACCGTCGCCCCAAGGCGATCGGAGAGCTCTTCTTCGAGCCGCAACAGATCGCGATCTGGCTTTTTGTCGCCGCCTTTCTTGACGGGCGGATTGAGCTCGCGGGCCACCATGCGCTCGGTTTCCCGAACCGAATAGCCCTTGTCCGCGACCATGGCGGCGATACGCCCCTGTTCGCCTTTTGACAGCGGCAAGAGTGCGCGGGCATGGCCCATTTCTATGTCGCCGGCCATCAGCATGTCCTGAGCCGGCTTGGCCAGCTGCAGCAGGCGCAGCAGGTTGGAGGCAGCCGAGCGCGAGCGGCCGACAGCATCGGCCGCCTGCTGGTGCGTCATCGTGAATTCGTCGATCAGGCGCTGGATGCCCGCCGCCTCTTCCAGGGGATTGAGGTCTTCGCGCTGGATGTTCTCGATCAGCGACATGGCCAGCGCGGCATCGTCCGGAATGTCGCGGATCAGCACCGGCACTTCGCTCAGGCCGGCGATCTGCGCGGCGCGCCAGCGCCGTTCGCCGGCGATGATCTCGAAACGCCCGTTGCCGACCGGCCGCACCGAAATCGGCTGGATCAGGCCCTGGGCTTTGATCGAGGCCGCCAATTCTTCCAGCGAGCCCGGGTCCATGCGCGTGCGGGGCTGATACTTGCCCGGCTGCAGGGTGCCGACCGCAAGCATTTCCTGACGCTGGGATTCCGCAGAATTGTTGGCTGCCAGGAGGGCGTCGAGCCCGCGGCCGAGGCCTTTTTGTTTTGGTGGGGTCATGCTGCCTCCGCAGGGCCGCCCCGCGCAAGCGCGAGAATTGAGGGGCACCCCCTCCCAACCGCCCACGGCTTGCTTTGCACAGCAAGCCGACTTCGGTGGCACGCAGCAGTGCTGCGCGAATTCCCACCTACGCCCCCCGCCAAGCGGGGGAGGTGACTGGTCACCCCCGCCCTTTGGGCGGGGGCCGGGGGGTGGGTCGTTGCCTTCCCTAAAAGGGTGCGCTTGCGCACCCCCCTTCCTTGGGAAGGGGGGGCGGGGGGGTTGGTGGTCATTCTTTTTCCTTCCAGGAATTGACACGATCGATCATTTCAAGCGCAAAGGCCATGTAGGCCTGCGCTCCTTTGGCCGCCTTGTCGAACAGGACCCCGGGCACGCCGTAACTGGGCGCCTCGGCGAGGCGTACGTTGCGCGGCACCATGGTGCGGAACACCTTGTCGCCGAAGTGCTGCTCGAGCTGGGCGGAAACCTGGTTGGACAGGGTGCTGCGCGGGTCGAACATCACGCGCAGCAGGCCGATGATCTTCAGTTCGCGGTTCAGATTGGCGTGCACCTTCTTGATGGTGTTCACCAGGTCCGACAGGCCTTCCAGCGCATAGTATTCACATTGCATCGGTATGATGACGCCATGGGCGGCGCACAGGCCGTTGAGGGTCAGCATCGACAGCGACGGCGGGCAGTCGATCAAGACAAAGTCATAATCGCCGCGGTGCGCCGCCAGCGCGGCCTTGAGCCGCATCTCTCGCTGTTCGAGATCGACCAGCTCGACCTCGGCGCCCGCCAGGTCGCGGTTGGCGGGCAGCACGTCGAACTTGCCCGTCGGCGAAACCACCCGCGCGTGCTCCAGGCTGTCCAGCTGCAGCAAGACCTGGTACACCGACGAGCCGAGGCTGCGCTTGTCCACCCCGCAGCCCATTGTGGCGTTGCCCTGGGGGTCGAGGTCCACCAGCAGGGTGCGCTGGCCGTTGGCGGCCAGCGCAGCGGCGAGATTGACCGCGGTGGTGGTCTTGCCCACCCCGCCCTTCTGGTTGGCTATGGCAAAAATATGCATCGTCAGGCTCTTTCAATAACTAGCAGATGGCGCTGTGCGTCGAGGCCGGGCACGTTCAACGGGATGCAATCGATCAGCGCCCAGCCGGGCGGCAAGCGCTTGATTTCATCCTCGGGCAATTGGCCCTTCATGGCATAAAGCCGTCCGCCCTGCGCCAGCAGGTGGCCGGAAAGACGAACAAAATCAGTTAGATCGGCGAAGGCGCGGGAAATCACGGCATCGAAAACTCCCCCACCCACATCCTCGACACGGCGATTGACCACGGTGACATTGGCCAATCCCAGTTCGATTTTGGCCTGGCGCTGGAAAGCGGACTTTTTTTCCACCGTCTCAATCAAACTCATCTCCAGATCCGGCCGCGCGATGGCCAGCGGGATTCCCGGCAGGCCGGCACCGCTTCCGATGTCCGCCCAGCGCCGTCCCGCCAGCGCCGACTTTTCCAAAACCGGCAGAATCGACAGTGAGTCGAGCAGGTGTTGCGTCAGCATTTCGGCTTCGTCGCGAATCGCGGTGAGGTTATAGGTGGCGTTCCATTTCTTCAGCAGCGCGACATAGGCCAGCAGCTTCGCCTGCATTGCCGCGGAAAGCTCGAGCCGAAGGACAGCCAGGCCGGCGTGCAACTGCTTCGCGAGACTCACCGGACTACCATCCCCCCGACCCCCTTCCCCGGGAAGGGGGTGACGAGTGTTCGCGGACGGTGTCCGCTCCGTGTCGTTGGTTGCGCCCCCTTGGGACGGCCCGGCGGGAACGCTCATGCCGCCTTGCGCCGTTTCAGATGGACCAGCAGCAGGGAGATCGCCGCCGGCGTCACGCCCTGCAGGCGCGATGCCTGGCCAAGGGTTTGCGGCCGCATGCGGGCGAGCTTCTGCCTCACCTCGAAGGACAGGCCCGTCACCTCCGTGTAATCGATGTCAACCGGCAGCGGCATCGATTCATGGGCAAGACTTTTTTCGATCTCGTCCTTTTGCCGTTCGATATAACCCTGGTACTTGGCCTCGATCTCGACCTGTTCGATCAACTCGGAAGACGTCAGCCCCTGGCCCGCCCCGGGCAGCGACAACAGGCCGGCATAGCTGACTTCGGGCCGGCGCAGCAGATCGAACAAGCGGTATTCGCGTTCCATCGGCTGCCCCAGCACGCGCAGGGCATCGGCTTCGGGCAACTGGCGTGGATTGACCCAGGTCGCCTTCAGACGCTCGGTCTCGCGCGCCACGGCATCGCGCTTGCGATTGAAGGCGTCCCAGCGCAGGTCGTCGACCAGGCCCAACTCGCGGCCAACCTCGGTCAGGCGCGCATCGGCATTGTCTTCGCGCAGCGACAGGCGATACTCGGCGCGGCTGGTAAACATCCGGTAGGGTTCGGATACGCCGCGCGTTATCAGATCATCCACCAGCACGCCGAGGTAGGCCTGATCGCGGCGCGGCGACCATGCCGGCAATTGTTTCGCGTAGCGCGCGCCGTTGATCCCGGCCAGCAACCCCTGTGCCGCCGCCTCCTCGTAGCCGGTCGTGCCGTTGATCTGGCCGGCGAAAAACAGGCCGCCGATCGACTTGGTTTCGAAGCTGTCCTTCAGATTGCGCGGGTCGAAATAGTCGTATTCGATGGCGTAGCCGGGACAGGTGATATGCACGTTCTCCAGGCCGCGGATGGAACGCACCAGCGCCAGCTGGACATCGAAGGGCAGGCTGGTGGACACACCCTGCGGATACATTTCGTGGGTATCAAGGCCTTCCGGCTCGAGAAAGATCTGATGGCTGTCCTTGCCGGCGAAACGGTGGATCTTGTCCTCGATCGACGGACAGTAGCGCGGCCCGACGCCGGCGATGACACCCGTGAACATCGGCGACCGGTCCAGCCCGGAGCGGATGATGTCGTGGGTGCGGCTATTGGTATGCGTAATCCAGCAGGAAACCTGGCGCGGATGCCGGCTGCGGCTGCCCATGAAGGAAAACACCGGCACCGGATCGTCCCCGGGCTGCTCCTGGAGCAGCGAATAGTCGATGCTGCGCCCGTCCAGCCGGGGCGGCGTCCCGGTCTTGAGGCGACCGACCGGCAGATTGATTTCCTTCAGGCGCTCGGCCAGGGATATCGCCGCCGGATCGCCGAAGCGTCCGGCGCGGTAGTTCGCCAGGCCGACATGGACCAGACCGTTGAGGAAGGTGCCGGCAGTCAGCACTACCGCCGGCGCCTCGAAGCGGATGCCCAACTGGGTCACCACGCCGCTGACACGGTCGCCGTTGAGGATCAGGTCATCCGCCGCCTGCTGAAACAAGCTCAGGTTCGGCTGGTTTTCGAGCCGGGCACGGATCGCCTGTTTATAGAGTTGCCGGTCGGCCTGGGCGCGGGTGGCGCGCACCGCCGGACCCTTGGAAGCATTCAGGATGCGGAACTGGATGCCGGCCTCGTCGGCCGCCGCCGCCATCGCGCCGCCCAGCGCATCGACCTCCTTGACCAGATGTCCCTTACCGATGCCGCCGATCGACGGATTGCAGGACATGGCGCCGAGGGTTTCGATGTTGTGCGTCAGCAGCAGCGTGCGGGCTCCCGATCGGGCGGCGGCCAGTGCCGCTTCGGTGCCCGCGTGGCCACCACCAATCACAATGACATCGAAGGAAGCTGAAAATTGCACGCCGTGTGCCCAAGGAAAGCCGGGGTTTAAGATGCTCCGACATGATTACCGAAACGCTGCCGGAAGCAAAAGAGGCGCAATCATACGCCCCTCGATTGAAAAACGCAGCCTCTGACCGGGCTGATCTTCATGCTTGACGGCATTTGCGACCGCCACTGCCGACCACCTTGCTGTTTGTTTCACGTGAAACTAGAACCCCTGTTTCACGTGAAACACCATCCTAATTTCCGCCAGCTCAGCGGAAGGTGTCGTAACCGAGACGGACAATCAGCAACGAAGCAACCACGATGAATACCCCCCGCACAAAGCCGCTGCCATGGCGCAACGCCAGACGTGCCCCGAGCATGGCCCCCGCGATGTTGAACACCGCCATTCCCAGGCCAACCATCCATAGAACGTGCCCGGTCGGCGCAAAGTAAGCCAGCGCCGCCGCATTGGTCGCCAAATTCACCACCTTCGCGGCGCTCGATGCATGCAGGAAATCCAGCCGGAACCAATGGACGAAAGCGAAGATCATGAAGCTGCCCGCGCCGGGCCCAAAAAAGCCGTCGTAGAAGCCCAATACCGCTCCCGCCAACAGCGCCAGCTTGCGCTCCAGGCGCGGCGCCAAGGGCGAGCCTGAAACGACACCGAATTCCGGCCTGACCACGGTATAGATCAGGACCAAAAACAGCAGGCCGAGCACGAGGGGCCGCACCACGGACTTTGGCAACCAGGCCACCGCCGCCGCACCGGCAAAGGAAAACAGGAAGGCGGCGCCGGCCGCAGGCAAGGCGATGCGCCAGGGCAGCGCAATGCGGCGGGCGTAGCGCACGGCGGCGTTGGCGGTACCGAAGATGCTCGCCACCTTGTTGGTGCCGAACACGGTCGCCGGCGACTCGGCCGGCAGCGCCATGAGCAGGGTCGGCACCTGGATCAGACCGCCGCCACCGGCCACAGCATCGACAAACCCGGCGAACAACGCGGCTGCCAGCAACAGGATCAGATCGACTTCAGACATCCCGCCCGCCTACTTGCCGATGCAAAAGCGGGAAAAGATTTCTCCCAGCAGATCGTCGGCGGTGAATTCGCCGGTAATGCGCGACAGTGCCTCCTGGGCCAGGCGCAACTCTTCGGCGCAGAGTTCGAGCCGGTCCAGTCGCCGTGTCGCCAGCGCCGACTTTTCCGCGGCAATAGCCAGTGCCTCGAGGTGACGTTCGCGGGCCAGCACCACATCTTCACCGTGCCCGCTCCAGCCGGCCACCCGCAACAATTCGTCGTGCAGCAGGGCCATACCCTCGCCACTTCTCGCCGACAGGCGCAGATGAACGTGCCCGCCCTGCGTAAAACGCGCCGCCACCACACCGGCCAGATCGCACTTGTTCTCCACCACGATGCGCTCGACCCCGGCGGCAAGGCGCACGGCGATCGCATAATCCGCCGGCGTTTCGCCGCAACGCGCATCGAGCAGTTGCAATACCACATCGGCCCGCCCGATTTCCTGCCAGGCCCGCTCGATGCCGATCTTCTCCACCACGTCATCCGTGTCACGCAGGCCGGCCGTGTCGATGATGTGCAGCGGAATGCCTTCGACCTGGATGGTTTCGCGCACCGCGTCGCGCGTCGTGCCCGCCACCTCGGTGACGATGGCGCGCTCCGCGCCGGCCAGGCGGTTCAACAGGGAAGACTTGCCGACATTGGGCAAGCCGGCCAGTACCACGTGCAGGCCGGAGCGCAACAGGCTCCCGGCGCGTGCGCGCTCCTGCAGCGCGGACAGGTCGCGGCAAATGCCCGCTAGGCGCTGCGCTGCATCGGTATCCCGGAGGACATCGATTTCCTCCTCGGGAAAATCCAGCGTAGCCTCGACCAGCATGCGCAATTCGGTAAGGCGGGCGACCAACGCTTTAACCTCTCTCGAAAATTCTCCCGACAGCGAACGCAATGCCGAGCGCGCCGCGGCGGCGGTTCCCGCTTCGATCAGGTCGGCCACGGCTTCGGCCTGGACCAAGTCCAGTTTGTCGTTGAGGAAGGCCCGCTGTGAGAATTCGCCCGGCTCGGCCACCCGTGCGCCAAGTTCCAGACAGCGCGCCAGCAGCATCTGCAGCACCACCGGACCGCCATGGCCCTGCAACTCGAGCACATCCTCGCCGGTAAAGGAATGCGGCGCCGGGAAATACAGGAGGATGCCCTGGTCGATGGCCGTCCCGTCAGCAGCGCGGAATGTGCTCAGGGCAGCGTGACGCGGCGCAGGCCGCCTGCCGGTCAGCGCCTCGGCAAGAGGCAGCAAACCTGCCCCGGATACCCGCAGTACGCCAATGCCGCCGCGGCCGGGTGCCGTGGCGATGGCGGCGATGATTCCGGTGCGCGACAGACCCATCCGGCTCTCCTGGGGTCGGCGCGATACGCGCCGACAAATGCCCCGGCCCCGCAGGACCGGAGTCAGGCTACTTCTTTTCTCCCGCCTCGACCGTGCGCGTGATCTGCCATTGCTGGGCTATCGACAGGATGTTGTTCACCGTCCAGTAAAGCACCAGGCCGGCCGGGAACCAGAGGAACATCACAGTAAACACGACTGGCATGTAGAGCATCACCTTGGCTTGGATGGGGTCCGGCGGCGTCGGGTTGAGCTTGGTCTGAATGAACATGGAGGCGCCCATGATCAGCGGCAACACGTAGTAGGGATCCTTGACCGACAGGTCGGTGATCCAGCCCAGCCAGGGCGCGTTGCGCATCTCCACGGTACCCAGCAGCACCCAGTACAGCGCGATGAAGACCGGGATCTGCACCAGCACCGGCAGGCAACCGCCCAGCGGGTTGACCTTTTCCCGCTTGTACAGCGCCATCATTTCCTGGTTCAGGCGCTGCTTGTCGTCGCCGTAGGTTTCCTTGAGCTTCACCAGCTTCGGCGTCAGCACGCGCATCTTGGCCATCGACTTGTAGCTCGCGGCCGACAGCGGAAAGAAGATTCCCTTGAGCAGCATGGTCAGGCCGATGATGGCCCAGCCCCAGTTGCCGACCAGCTTGTGGATCGCCGCGAGAACCCAGAACAGCGGCGCCGCGATGACGGTAAGCCAGCCGTAATCGACCACCAGGTCCAGTCCGGGAGCGATCTTTTCCAGCTTGTCCTGCTCCTGCGGCCCGGCATACAGCGATATCGTGCTCTTGCCGTCCGCCGCGACGGGAAGGATCACACCCGCCGAGTAGAGATCTTCCCCGACCTTGCGCATGTAGAACTCGCGCTGCGTGCCGGTCGCCGGCAGCCAGGCCGCGACGAAGTAATGCTGGATCATTGCCAGCCAGCCGTTGTCGGCCTTCTGCGCGAACTTGGCCTTGTTCTTGAGGATGTCGGCAAACTCGACCTTCTGGAACTTTTCGGCGTCGGTAAACACCGCCGGACCGGTGAAGGTAACCACCCCCATCATCATCGAGTTGTCTTGCCCTTCGGCGGGCTTGCCGTCACGGGTGATCTGGTAATAGGCATGGGCGCCCGGCGTCGCCCCCTCCTGACGTACCTCGATCTGGTAGCTACCACGATGGAAGACATAGGTTTTCGATACCTTGCCGCCGCTCGCGGTGCTTGTCTCCAGGCGCACTTCGAGCTTTTGCTCGCCGTCCTTGAGCACATGCTCGCCGGCCGCCAGTTTCCACTCGGTCTTGTGGTTCGGCATGCCTTCGCCGATCAGCCCGGACTGCGCCAGGTAGATGTGCTTGACGCCGTTGTCGAACAGGACGAAATGCTTGGACTTGTCTTCGGTCTGGGGATGGCGAACCAGTTCGAGCCGCGTAATGTCACCGCCCAGCGAAGAAATATCCGCTACATACAGGTCGGTGCGGATCCTGGCCGTCACCGCACCCGGCACAATCGCAGCGGCGGCGCCCGGAACGACGCCCGGAACAGCCCCCGGCACCGCGGCCGGAGCAGCCTGTGACAACGTAGGCGTCGGCACTGCGCCGGCCGCCACACCCGTTGCCGGCGCAGTGCTCGCCGTTGGCGCCACCTTCGGCTGGTTTTGCCGTTGCCAGCCGTCCCAGAGCATGATCAGCGAGAAACTGAACACCATTAGCAGGATCAATCGTCGGTTATCCATTACTGTCTCGGCAGTGAATCAGGTCAGAAATACGGAATATCAGGGAACCGGGTCATATCCGCCCGGATGCCATGGATGACAACGTCCTATTCTGCGCAGGGTCAACCACAACCCCCGTAACAGGCCGTGGCGCTGCAGCGACTCCATGGAGTACTCGGAGCAGCTCGGGTAAAACCGGCAACGGTTGCCCAACATCGGGCTGATCGCCAACTGGTAGCCGCGGATCAGCCACAACAGGGGCTGGACCAACAGGATTCTCACGGCGCTCACTTCAGAAAGTGCCTCAAGAGTGTTTCCATTTCCGTGCGCCAGGCCTTGCGCTGCGCGCCATCCCTCGCCCCGGCGGCCGGCACGGGTCGCTTCAGGCGCAGGACCAGATCGCAGGGCGGTATTGCCGGCGCAACCAGGCGAAAAGCTTCCCTTCCCTGCCGCTTGATGGCATTGCGCAAAACGGCAGCCCGCGCCAGGCGCTTCGGTACTACCAGTCCGATCCGCGCTCCGCTTGCGGCATTCGCCGGACAGAAGTGAAGGTCGAAACACTCACCGCGCACCACCTTGCGGGCCGCCATGACGGCAGAAAACTCTTCCGGCCGATGCAGGCGCTGCCCCGGGCGAAACGAAGCGCGCTTCTCAGACGGCGAGACGATGACGGCCCTTGGCACGACGCGCACGTATCACAGCACGACCACCGCGGGTACGCATGCGCACGAGGAAGCCGTGGGTACGCTTGCGGCGCACAACCGAAGGCTGGTAGGTGCGTTTCATGGCAATATCCCTTAATGAACAAAAGCGGCGGATTACAGCGTTTTATGGCGGTTTTGTCAAGCGCAACAATCGCTGCGGCTGTGGATAACTCTTGCCAAAACAGCTAGAATTCGACCTCCACCCGACACTGTCGGCGGCATAAAAAACCCCTGAAGCACCATACCGACCCGCCGTGTCCGGTCCAAAAACCATCCAATTGCAATGAGCGAATTCTGGTCTGCCTGTCTGAACCGTTTTGAGCAGGAGCTTCCTGCACAGCAGTTCAACACGTGGATAAAAGGCCTGCAGCTGGTTAATGACGAAGCCGGCCCTACCCATTTCCGCCTGGTCGCACCCAATCGCTTTGTCATGCAATGGGTGCGCGAACGTTATCTTGGCCAGATAGAAGCCCTCGGACAAGAGTTCTTTGCGGCTCCGGTCAGCATCAACCTGGCGGTGGCGGACGCTGCACCGGACTTGCCTCCGGTCACGGAAAGTAGCGAACCGGCACCATCAACGATAGTGCCCGCAGCCGTCAAAACCGCCAGATCCGGAGACCCGGAATACGAAAAAACCCGACTCAACGCCGAATTTACTTTCGATACGCTGGTCACCGGACGCGCCAATGATCTGGCCCGAGCTGCAGCGCTCCAGGTGGCAATGAACCCCGGCGTTTCCTACAACCCGCTGTTCATCTATGGCGGGGTCGGCCTGGGCAAGACTCACCTTATCCATGCGATCGGCAATTCTATCTATGCCGCGAATCCTAATCTGGAGGTCCGCTATGTGCACGCCGAAGACTATTTCTCCGACGTGGTCCGTGCTTTCCAGCAGAACTCACGCGAGGCGTTCAAGCGCTACTACCGTTCCCTCGATCTCCTGCTGATTGACGACATCCAGTTCTTCAATCGCAAGGACCGGACACAGGAAGAGTTTTTCTACGCCTTCAATGCCCTGATCGAGGCCAAGAAACAGATCATCATCACCTGCGATACCTACCCGAAAGACGTCCAGGGACTCGAAGAACGCCTGGTCTCGCGTTTCGACTGGGGCCTTACCGTCGCCATCGAACCGCCGGAACTCGAAATGCGCATCGCGATCCTCAAGAAAAAAGCTGAGGCGGAGCAAATCAGCATTTCAGATGAGGTTTCGTTCCTTATCGCAAAGAATCTGCGCTCAAACGTAAGGGAACTCGAAGGCGCACTGAATCGTGTCGTCGCCTATGCCCGTTTCCATGGGCGGGAAATCAATCTCGAAGTCGCCAGGGAAGCTTTGCGCGACATCATCGGCGCCACCAACCGGCAGATATCCCTCGAACTGGTGCAAAAAACCGTCTCCGACTTCTACAAGATAAAAGTTGCTGACATGTACTCGCAGAAACGCACCCGCGCCATTGCCCGGCCGCGGCAGATCGCGATGTGGCTGACGCGGGAACTCACTTCACACAGCCTGCCTGAAATAGGCGAAGCGTTTGGCGGCCGCGATCACACCACCGTGATGCACGCCTGCCGCACCATCGTCGACCTGCGCGGAAAAGATACCCGACTCAACAACGACCTGCACGTCCTGATGCAAACCATCAAAGGCTAGCGTGTGATCAGTTTCATGGAATAGAACGGTGAAAAATTGTGGATAAACCCTTTCCCTCATGGTCCGACGAAATTTATCCACAATTCTCCACAACCAAACCGGGCAGTTTTTTCCCTGTTTATCCACGTTATAATTAACTGTATTTACTGTAAAAATACCGCTTATCCACAGAAAAAAGTCTCCCTTAATAATCTTAAGAGATTTATATATGATCCTATTTAAAGGTCCACGCGATCAACTACTTTCACCTTTACAGTCGGTATGCGGCATTGTAGAAAAACGTCACACCTTGCCTATCCTGTCCAACGTTCTCATGGAAAAGGATGGTGAAAAACTCACCCTGCTGGCGACCGACATCGAAATCCAGATAACGACGCGGACGCCGACGATAGGAAATGAAAAGGCGTCGATGACAGTTGGCGCTCGAAAGCTGCAGGACATCCTGCGCTCCCTGCCGGAGTCGGCGGAAGTAAGCCTGGCGCTCGAAGACAAGCGCCTGCAGCTGAAAGCCGGCAAGAGCCGCTTTAACCTGCAGACCCTGCCGGCCGAGGATTTCCCGCGCATGGGGACGGCCGACGGCCAGCCTTCAAAGCTCCTGATAACCCAGAAGCAGATGAAACGCCTGCTCGGCCTGGTCCAGTACGCGATGGCGCAACAGGATATCCGCTACTACCTCAACGGCCTGTTGCTGGTGGCCAAGGGTAAGGAATTGCGCATGGTTGCGACCGACGGGCATCGCCTTGCCTATGCAGCCGAGCAGTTGGCCGACGCCCCGACGCCGATCGAGGTCATCCTGCCGCGCAAGACCGTTCTCGAACTCTCGCGCCAACTGGCTGACAGCGAGGACCCGCTGGAAATCACCCTAACCCCGACCCAGGCGCGTTTCAGTTTCGGCGGCATCGAACTGGTCTCGAAACTGATCGACGGCAAGTTCCCGGACTACGAACGGGTCATTCCCCAACATCACAGCAAGCTGATCAAACTTTCGCGTAATACCCTGCTCCACTCGCTCCTGCGCGCGGCGATCCTGACTAATGAGAAGTTCCGCGGCGTGCGGCTCGTCCTCGGCGAAGGAAGCCTCAAGATAATTTCCAGCAACGCCGAACAGGAAGAGGCGCAGGAGGAAATCGAGATCGAGTACGGCGGCGAAGCATTGGACGTCGGATTCAATGTCACCTACCTGCTCGATGTCCTCAACAACGTCAGTAACGAAACCATCGAACTGCATCTCGCCGACGCCAACTCGAGCGCACTTTTCGTACTACCCGGCAACGAGACCTTCAAGTACGTCGTCATGCCAATGCGCATTTGACGCAAACCCAGAAAAGACCCCAATGACAGATAGCAACACCGTTCCCGCCTACGACGAATCAAGCATCCAACAACTCGAAGGCCTGGAGGCAGTGCGCAAGCGTCCGGGCATGTACATCGGCGACACCTCCGATGGCACCGGCCTGCACCACATGGTGTTCGAGGTCGTTGACAACGCCATCGACGAAGCCCTGGCTGGCCACTGCGACGACATCGTCATCACCATCCATACCGACAATTCGATTTCGGTCACGGACAACGGCCGCGGCATACCGACCGGAATCAAATTCGACGACAAGCACGAGCCGAAGCGATCGGCGGCCGAGATCGTCATGTGCGTGCTCCATGCCGGCGGCAAGTTCAACCAGAATTCCTACAAGGTTTCGGGCGGCTTGCATGGCGTCGGTGTTTCCTGCGTCAATGCCTTGTCGAAGTGGTTGCGGCTGACGATCAGGCGCGAGGGCAAGAAGTACCTGATGGAATTCAATCGCGGGCACGCCGTCGATCGGCTCATCGAAGTCCAGAACGGGGTCGAGGTATCGCCGCTGCGGGTCCTCGGCGATACGGAAAAAAGGGGAACCGAAGTCCATTTCATGGCCGACGAGGAAATCTTCGGTGCCGTCGAATATCACTATGACATCATCGCCAAGCGCCTGCGCGAGCTGTCCTTCCTCAACAACGGCGTCAAGATCAGGCTGATTGACCAGCGCAACGTCAAGGAGGAGGATTTCGCCTTCTCCGGTGGCGTCAAGGGCTTCGTCGAGTACATCAACCGGACCAAGACCGTGCTGCATCCGGCGGTGTTCCATTCCTCCGGGGTGTCGGTCCAGAACGGCGTCAACATTGATGTCGAAGTCGCCATGCAATGGAACGACTCCTACGCCGAGCAGGTCTTGTGTTTCACCAACAATATCCCGCAATCGGACGGCGGCACCCACCTGACCGGCCTGCGCGCGGCGATGACGCGCGTCATCAACAAATACATCGAAGAAAACGAGATCGCCAGGAAGGCCAAGGTCGAGATCACCGGCGACGACATGCGTGAGGGCCTGGCCTGCGTGCTTTCGGTGAAGATGCCCGATCCGAAGTTCGCCTCACAGACCAAGATGAAGCTGGTTTCTTCCGAGGCGCGCCCGGCGATCGAGGAAGTGGTTGCCCAGAAGCTGGCCGACTACCTGCTGGAAAAGCCCCTGGACGCCAAGATCATCACCGGCAAGATCGTCGAAGCCGCGCGTGCGCGCGAGGCGGCCCGCAAGGCGCGCGACATGACCCGGCGCAAGGGTGTGCTCGACGGACTGGGTCTGCCCGGCAAGCTGGCGGACTGCCAGGAAAAAGATCCGGCCCTGTGCGAAATCTACATCGTCGAGGGCGACTCAGCCGGCGGATCCGCCAAGCAGGGCCGCGACCGTAAGTTTCAGGCCATCCTGCCCCTGCGCGGCAAGGTGCTGAACGTCGAAAAAGCCCGTTACGACAAGGTGATCTCCAGCGAACAGATCGTCACCCTGGTTACCGCGCTGGGTTGCGGCATCGGCGCCGAAGACTTCGACATTGCCAAGCTGCGCTACCACCGCATCATCATCATGACCGACGCCGACGTCGATGGCGCGCACATCCGCACCTTGCTGCTGACTTTCCTCTACCGGCAGATGCCGGAACTGGTCGAGCGCGGGCACATCTATATCGCCCAGCCGCCCCTGTACAAGATCAAGCATGGCAAGAGCGAGACTTACATCAAGGACGATCACGAACTCAACCAGCATCTGTTGCGCCTGGCGCTGGACGGAACGGCGCTTACTCCCCGTACCGGGGCAGCCGTAGTCGAAGGAGAGGCTCTCGGTGCCTTGGCCCGGGCCTATCTGCTTTCGGAGGCCGTCATCACTCGCGTCACCGATTTCATCGACGGTGACGTACTGCACGCACTACTGGCGCACGATATCGCGGTCGATACCTCGAGCGAAGCGGCAACGCGCGAAAGCGTCGGGCGCATCACGGCCTTTCTTTCGCCGGCGGTTCGCATCGAGGCCCGCTTCGATGAAAAGCACGAGCGCTGGATGCTGGTCGTCATCCGCATGCGTCATGGCAACCTGCGTACCGGAAGGATCGACGAGGATTTCCTGCTCTCGGGAGACTATCTGCAGATCCGCCGCACCGCGCAGATGATTTCCGGGCTGATGGGAGAGGGGGCGGTGATCCGCCGCGGTGAAAAATCGCTGGCGGTGACCAGTTTTGCCGACGCCATGAAATGGATGCTCAACGAGGTCGAGCGCGGCCTGGCCAAGCAGCGCTACAAGGGTCTGGGAGAAATGAATCCTGGGCAATTGTGGGAAACGACCATGGATCCCGCCGTGCGCCGCCTGCTGCGGGTTCAGATCGACGACGCCATCGCCGCCGACGAGATCTTCACCACCCTGATGGGTGACGACGTCGAGCCGCGCCGGGCTTTCATCGAATCGAACGCGCTCTACGCGAGGAATATCGACGTTTGATCTGGTGTCGGAGTCGGAGGGTTGAGAATAGATCCTAGAGGTTTGCGCCTAAAAAGTTACAGGTCGCAGCCCTAGAATGAAGTCCTCCTCCTCCGATCCGCAAAGGATTGGATTCAACCCGGTACCCCGGTATCGGGTTTTTTTTCGACCATCAAGGCCTGAAAAGGCATTTTTCAATCTGGAGGCACGCCAAACAAGGTTGTTGCGACGCAACAAGTCTGGCTTGACAGATGGGCTTAAGTGGGTAGAATGAAACCATATTGCGGTGCACCATTTGCTTTCGGCATTCACGAAAAACAAAACGTGCATTCCCGGCGGTTCCATCACTCTTCAGGAGATCACCATGAACAAGGTATCCGAGCAAATCAGCAACAGCAACAAAGCCGGTGTTGAAACCTTCATGACCATCGCCAATGCTACCTTCGCTGGCGCCGAGCGCCTGGCCGCGCTGAACCTCAACGCAGCGCGCAATTTTATCGAAGACAGCACCGCCAGCACCCGTGCCCTGCTCGCCGTTAAAGACGTCGAGGCCTTGGTAGCGCTGCAAAAATCCCTGGCGAAACCCGACACTGAAAAGGCGGCCGACTATACCCGTCGGGTTTATGAAATCGCCACCCAGACCCAGGAGGCTCTGTCACACGTGGTCGAAGCCCAGGTTGCGGAACTCAACAAGAACCTCGGCCTGGCACTCGACGAGGCTGTCAAAACGGCCCCGGCCGGGTCCGACCTGGCGGTTAACGCGCTCCGTTCGGTGATCTCCGCCGCGAACTCGGCCTATGACAGCATGAGCAAGGCGGCCAAACAGGCGAGCGAAATTGCGGAAGCCAACCTTGCTGTGGCAGCTGCCGCGGTCACCCCGAAAAAGGCTGCCCGCAAAGCAGCCTGAGCCATAAGTCAGCAAACCCATCCGGCCCTGAAAAGGGCCGGAGTCACATGCGGCACACCGCCGCCCGCAAGCCGAAAACAGCGCCACATCTTCAGGGGCCGATTTCATGGGCCGCTGTCCAGCAGCCGACCAGTCCCTTCGCTTCGTCTCAAGTTCCATCTGCAGGCCATCCCTGAATCGTCCGGCTTACCCCGGCACGGATGACGCCAGGCAACAGTAAAGGAGCACGCATGTCTGCAACACTTACTGCCCGACAATTCTTCGAACGCGGCACCGGCGCGTTCCTCCACTACCTCCATATCGACCTGGCGACCGTCGGGCTGGCCTTGTTGCTTGTCGTCGCCGGCGGTTTGACCGCCAACATCAGCTTCTTTGCCGGCAACGACGCCGCGCACTCCTACTTTGCCAGGCCGGTCGCAACGCCGCCGGCGATACCGGGAACGGAGCGCGCTCCGCAGCGGTTGGTACCGGAAATGGCTGGGGCCCTCGATCAGGTGGCGCAGCGCTACCGGGTATCGGCCGAAGCCTTGCAGCCGGTTTTCGAAGCCGCCCAGGCCGCCGGTCGCGAGTGGCGCGTCGATCCCCTGCTGATCATCGCGGTGATCAGCATCGAATCCAGGTTCAATCCGATCTCGCAAAGTTCCATGGGCGCCGTGGGCCTGATGCAGATCATTCCCCGCTACCACCAGGACAAGCTGCCAAAAGACGCGGACAACCGCGCCTTCCTCGATCCGGTCATCAACGTAAACATGGGCACCCGCATCCTCCAGGAATTTATCCAACGCCAGGGTGGCTTGATGGAAGGCCTGCAGTACTACGCCGGCGCCATTGACGACCCCGACCAGACTTACGCCAACAAGGTGATCGCGGAAAAGATCCGCCTCGAACAGACACCGCGCCGGAAAGACGGCGCAGCCGCCTGAAACAGCTACGGCAGAACCAGCTTGAATCGGACATGTCGGTGAGCGTGGCCTGATTCCCGCTGCATTGCCCCTTCCGGTAGCATCCCGGCGCATGCGTAGCTTTTTTTGGATCCCGGCCGTCTTGTTTTGCACTCTCAGCGACGGCGCCCCGGCGGCCGACGCCGTGCCCCTCGCCGAACTCGCCAAGCCCGGGCGCTTGCTCATGCTGCGCCACGCCAACGCGCCCGGCACCGGTGACCCGTCGGGCTTCAAACTTGACGACTGCTCCACCCAGCGCAATCTCGACCAAGCCGGCCAAGCGCAGGCGTCGACCCTCGGCCAGCGTTTGCAAAAGGCCGGCGTCCGGGAAGTCAGGGTCTACTCCAGCCAGTGGTGCCGTTGCCTCGATACCGCGCGGCTGCTCAAAATTGGTACTGTGGAGCCGCTGTCCGCCCTGAACTCCTTCTTTGCGCGCAGCGAGCAGCGCGAAAGCAGGCTTGCAGCGCTACGCGGCTTTCTCTCTGGTTTGCCGACCGGCGGAGCCCCGGTGATTCTCGTGACCCACCAGGTTACGATCACGGCATTCACCGGCGAGGGCACAGTGTCCGCCGGCGGCAGCCTGTTCGAGCTGAACGGAAGTGGCGCCCCGCGCCTGCTCGGTTCGATCGTGGCCGATTTAAATTGAATCCGCGAGGCAAATGACCATGCGCATCGTTCTGCTGGTAACTTCCCTGCTGCTGTCTCTGCCGACATTCGCGCAGCCCGCCTTGCGCGCCACCCAGTTGGCCGAGTTCGCCGACGGGCTCGCGCAACCCCACGACGCCGCCTTTTCGCCCGACGGCAAGCTCATCTACCTCACCGACATGCGCAACAGCCGCATCCAGGTGCTCGAAGCCATGACGCTGAAACCCGTCGGCAGCTTCGGCGCCGGCGAACTGTCCTACCCGCACGATGCCGAGTTCGACAAGTCCGGACGACTGCTGGTTGCCGACACCGGCAACGACCGCATCGCGATCTACGAGGTCAAGGGCGCACAGGCAAAGCTGGGCGGCGAGCTGAAGGGGCTTTCGGGGCCGGAGGGTGTGGCCGTCACGTCCGACGGCCGGGTTCTCGTCACCAATACGCGCAACGGGACGCTCAGCGTGTTTCGCGACGGCAGGTTGGAGCGCACGCTCGCCGGTCCGGGGACAAAGGACGGCGAACTGCGCAATCCGCACGACGTCGAAGCCGACGCCGACGGCAGCGTATATGTCGTCGACTCGGCCAATAACCGCGTCCAGGTCTTCGATGCCGCACTGAAACATCGCGCCACCTTCGGCCCCGAGTTCGGTCTCAGCGGGCCCAAGTACCTCGCCATCGACGGCAACCGAATCTGGCTCGCCGACGAGTACAACCATCGAATCCTGCTCTTCGATCGCGGCCACAAGCTGCTCGGCGTGCTCGGCAGCGGCAAGCGCGGCCGCGCCGCCGATGCCTTCCACAAGCCCGAGGCCGTGCTTGCCCGCGCCCCCTACGTCTGGGTCATCGACACCTACAACGACCGCATCGTGCTTTTACGCATCGACTGAGCGGCGATGAGCCGGGGCGCTGTCGCCGTGCGCCTTTATAATCGCGCATGACCGAATCCCCTGCAGCACCTTCCAGCACCACGTCACCCGCCGCACAAGCCGGCGTCCCCGTTCCCGCGGAGCTGTCTTTCGCCAGCCTGCCGCTGGCACCGGCAACGCTGGTGAACCTGCAACAACTCGGCTACCTGCAGATGACGCCGATCCAGGCCGCCAGCCTGCCGCCCGCTCTGGCCGGGCAAGACCTGATCGCGCAAGCCAAGACCGGCAGCGGCAAGACGGCGGCATTTGCCCTGAGCCTTCTGGCGAAACTGAACCCGCGCCGCTTCGCGGTGCAGGCGCTGGTGCTGTGTCCGACGCGGGAACTGGCCGACCAGGTGACCCAGGAAATCCGGCGCCTGGCCCGTGGCGAAGACAACATCAAGGTGCTGACGCTGTGCGGCGGCAGTACCATGCGGCCGCAGATTTCCAGCCTCGAGCACGGCGCCCACGTCGTCGTCGGCACGCCGGGTCGCATCATGGACCACCTGCAGCGCGCGAGCCTCGATCTGTCGGCGCTCGATACCCTGGTGCTGGACGAAGCCGATCGCATGCTCGACATGGGCTTCTACGACGACATCGCCTTCATCGCCAAGGCCAGTCCCAAGGCGCGCCAGACCCTGCTCTTCTCCGCCACCTATCCGGAAGGCATCGCCAAGCTGAGCCAGCAGTTTTTGCGCCAGCCGCAGCGCATCACCCTGCCCGAACAGCACGAGGCCAACAAAATCCGCCAGCGCTTCTACGAAGTCGATTCCGACCAGAAACTGGCGGCGGTCGGGCTGTTGCTCAAGCACTACCGGCCGGTCAGCACGCTGGCCTTTTGCAATACGCGCCAGCAATGCCGCGACCTGCTGCAACTGCTGCGCGCCGAAGGCTTCGTCGCCCTGGCCCTGCACGGCGAACTGGAACAGCGCGAGCGCGACCAGGTGCTGATCCAGTTCGCCAACCGCAGCTGCTCGGTGCTGGTGGCCACCGACGTCGCCGCGCGCGGCCTCGATATCGACCAGCTCGAAGCGGTGATCAATGTCGATGTCACGCCGGATAGCGAAATTCACGTCCATCGCATCGGCCGCACCGGGCGCGTCGACCAGGCCGGCTGGGCCTTCAGCCTGGTCAGCGGTAACCAGATGACGCGCGTCGACAACATCGAAAAGGCCCTGGGCCACGAGATCGAATGGCACTTGCTCAGCGAGTTGCAGGCAGCGCCGGGACAGCGCCAGCCGCCGCTGATGCCGCCCATGGTCACGCTGCTGATCCTCGGTGGGCGCAAGGAAAAGATCCGTCCCGGCGACGTGCTCGGCGCCCTGACCGGCGAGGCCGGTTTCAGCAAGGAGCAGGTCGGCAAGATCAACGTCACCGACAGCAGCACCTATGTCGCCGTCGCGCGCGGCATCGCGAAGGATGCCTTGCGCAAGCTGTCGGCGGGTACCATCAAGGGCAAGAAGGTGAAGGTGCATTTGTTGAGTGACAAGGGTGGATAACGTGGAATGCCTTGTTGGAAGCCCCTTGTGATGTACGCGCACAGCGCGCCGACTGGTAACCCCCCGCGAGGGGGGAAGGGGGGCGGGCGACCAATTCGCCTTTCGCGTTTTCAACCTCGGCGAAAGACTCTCGCTGCCATGAGCGTTAAATGAAGACGCCCGCGCGACTCCAGCCGCTGGTGACCGAAGGCCTGGTCGACGAGGTCCTGCGCCAGCTCATGAGCGGCAAGGAAGCCACTGTCTATATCGTCCGCTGCGGCGAAGAGATCCGCTGCGCCAAGGTATACAAGGACGCCAAGCAGCGCAGCTTCCGCAAGAGCACGTCCTACCAGGAAGGCCGCAAGACCAAGAACAGCCGCCAGGCGCGGGCCATGGAGAAGGGCTCGCGCTACGGCCGCCAGATGCAGGAAGAAGCCTGGCAAAGCGCCGAGGTCGATGCCCTGTATCGCCTCGCCGCCGCCGGCGTGCGCGTGCCGCAGCCCTACATCTGCCACGAGGGCGTGTTGCTGATGGACCTGGTGACCGATGCCGACGGGCATCCCGCGCCGCGGCTCAACGACATCGAGCTGTCGCCGGAACAGGCGCTGGAATTCCACGCCGGGCTGCTCAAGCAGGTGGTACGCATGCTCTGCGCCGGCATCATCCATGGTGACCTGTCCGAATACAACATCCTGGTCGGCGCCGACGGCCCGGTCATCATCGACCTGCCGCAGGCCGTCGATGCCGCCGGCAACAGCAGCGCCGGCGCCATGCTGGAACGCGACGTCGCCAACCTGGCGAGCTACTTCGGCCGTTTCGCGCCCGAGCTGATCGACAGCGACTACGGCAAGGAAATCTGGCGGCTTTACGAGGCCGGCAATCTGACGCCGGAGACCGGGCTGACCGGGCGCATCGAAGTCGAGGACCGCATCGCCGACGTCGACGCCGTGCTGGAAGAAGTCAAGCTGGCGCTGCAGGCCGAAGAACGCCGGCTCCTCTACCAGGCCGGCTGAGCGCCGCCTCGCCGTATCGCCAGCGCCGACTTTTTCATGTCCGACGAAATCATCGCCACGACGCGCAAGTGGCTGGAGCGGGCGGTGATCGGGCTCAACCTCTGCCCCTTTGCCAAAGGCGTGCACGCCAAGGGCCAGATCCGCTATGTCGTCAGCGCGGCGCGCACCGAGGAGGCCCTGCTCGACGATCTCGAACGCGAGCTCGAATTCCTGCGCCATGCAGCGCCCGAAGAGGTCGATACCACGCTGCTGATCATGCCCCATGTCCTCACCGATTTCGCCGCGTTTGCCAATTTTCTCGATCTGGTCGAAGTCGTGCTGCGCACCCAAGGTTTGGTCGGCACCCTGCAGGTGGCGAGCTTTCATCCCGACCACGTGTTTGCCGACGCCGAACCCGATGACATCGCCAACCACACCAACCGCGCGCCCTACCCCACGCTGCACCTGCTGCGCGAAGCCAGCCTGGCCCGGGCGACGGCGGCCTTTCCCGATGCGGCGGACATCTACGAGCGCAACATCGAAACCCTTGAAGAACTGGGGCTGGAAGGCTGGCGCGCGCTCGATGTCGGCGCGCCGGTAAAGGCCAAGCCATAGACCGTGCCATGACCAAACCCGAAGCCGCATCCCTGCTGTGTGAGGATGAAGTCGAATTCACCGCCATTCGCGCCCAGGGCGCCGGCGGCCAGAACGTCAACAAGGTCTCGAACGCCGTGCATCTGCGTTTTGACGTCCGGGCGTCCTCGCTGCCCGAAGAACTCAAGGCACGCCTGCTGGAATTGAAGGATCAGCGCATCACGGCCGAAGGCGTGGTGGTGATCAAGGCGCAGCAATTCCGCAGCCTGGAGCGCAATACTTTCGCCGCCCTCGAGCGCCTGCGCGAGCTGATCGCCCAGGCCGCCTTCATTCCCCGCCAGCGCCGCGCCACCAAACCGACCCGCGGTTCGCAAAAGCGCCGCGTGGACAGCAAGGTCCTGCGCGGAAAGGTCAAAGCCCAGCGCGGCCGCGTCAGCGATACCTGAGCCGCGGCGGGCGCCGTGAAACAAGTTGTTGCAATTCGGCCTTGGGCCCATTGAACCAATGGGCCGGAGCCCCATCTATAGTTCCATTCAAGCAAATGAAGCAGCAATGGAGCCGAACATGCAAGCCACCGCAATCCTCAAATTCCTCGCCGATTCACGCCGCTACCTGGCGCGCTGACGCAGCTTTCCCCGGCGGCTGGCTTCCCCTCCAGTCGCCCGAAGGCGCCACTTCGTTGGCGCCTTCGCCTTTATGACGCCGGTGAATCGGCGGACGTGACACCGGACACGGAAATTCCGGCCATGCTTTGAGCCAGGAAACACAGGAGCCGCAAATGACCCAGCGCGCCATGAGCCTGATGGACGTTCTCGCACCCCCCGGAAACGACTGGTTGCGGGAGCTTTCCCGCCGCAAGACCGATCTGCCGGCCGGCGTGCACATCGTCCGCTTCAGCGATGCCGACGATGAAGCGACCGAGGATTCAGAGGCGGGTGGCGGGAAATCCAGGCGCCGGGAGAAGATGACGGCCTGAGGATTTCCCTCGCCGTGCCGCTGCTGGCTCAGGAAGCGGTCGGATCTTCGAGCCGTCTTTTCAGCGAGGAAACTTCGGCTTCAAGCGCGGCAACCCGTTCTTCGAGCTGCTGCAGGCGTCCGCCTGCCTGAGCTTCCACGTCGCCGGCGCCCGCCGTGGCAACGTGCTCGACGCCACCGCTGACTTCGCCGCTGAACAAATGGGCGTAGCGCGATTCGCGCTTGCCCGGCTCGCGCGCCAGGCGCATCACATACGGACCATCCTCACGCGCAGCGAGCTGCTGCAGTACGGCCTCGACTTCCGTGACGTCGCTGAAGCGGCAAAGCCGGGCGGCGTGGCTGCGCAATTCGCCGGGCGTCTGCGGGCCGCGCAGGAACAGTTCGCAAATCACGCCGAGCTCCTGCGGCGTGAACTTCAGCGTGCCGTAGTTGGTATTGCAGAAACGATGCTGGAACTTCGGCACCCGGCTGCCGAAGCCGCCGTGCTCATTGATGAAGAACTTCTTCACCAGCGCGTCGACCACCGCTTGCACCGCGACCTCGTCCAGGTCCAGCACCGGATCGCGGTTGCTGCGCTGGTTGCAGGCATTGGTCAGGGCGTTGAGCGACAGCGGATACTGCTCCGGCGTGGTGATCTCCTTCTCGATCAGGCAGCCGATGACGCGGGTTTCGTGCAGCGTGAGTTCGATGTTCATGGCTGTGCTTAACGTGAAACAACTTGTTCGAAGCGACTGCATTTAGTCGAGCGAAGCGAGCCGACTGGTAGCCCCCCGCGAGGGGGCGAGGCGGGGTTTCGCACCGCATGCGGTGCGCCGCCGCAGCCGGCTGGCTGTGCAAAGCCAGCCGTGGGCCGTGTAGCGGTGGGGGGGCGGGACTTCAATTCGCCTTTAGTTACGGCCGCTGTGCTTAACGCCGATGATGCCGGCGTTAGCCTCCACTGAAACTTCGTTTTCGCGTGTTTCATTCGTTGTGGGCGGTCTGGCGTGACCATTAGCGTTAGGCCGGCGTTCGTCATGCGGTCGCCAGCGTCGGGTAATCGGTATAACCCTCGGGGCCGGGACTGTAGAACTTGGCCGGGATCGGCTTGTTCAGCGGCGCGCCCGCCCTGATCCGCGCCGGCAGATCGGGATTGGCGAGGAAGCCGGTGCCGAAGGCCACCGCATCCACCTTGCCGGTGGCCACCGCTTCGGCGGCCTCGTCCGGCGTGTAGCCCATGTTGGCGACCAGCACGCCCTTGTAATTGGCGCGGATCGGTGTCATCGCATCGCCCTTCTGCTGCCCGAAGAAATCGCCGCGCATGGCGTGCAGGTAGGCCAGCTTGAAATCGTTGAGGCGCTTGGCGAGAAAGGTGGCGAGACCGACCGGATCGCTGTCGATCATGCTGTTGTAGCTGTTGAGCGGTGAAATGCGCAGCCCGACGCGGTCGCTGCCCCATACCGAACTGACCGCCTCGATCACCTCGAACAGCAGCCGCGCGCGGTTTTCCACGGCGCCGCCGTAAGGGCCGCCGCGCTTGTTGGAGCCGTCGCGGAGGAACTCGTCGAGCAGGTAGCCGTTGGCGCCATGCACCTCGACGCCGTCGAAGCCGGCGGCTTTGGCATTTTCGGCGGCCTTCCTGAATCCGGCGACGATGGCGGGCAGTTCGTCGTCGCGCAGTTCGCGCGGCAGCACATAGGGCTGCTTGCCCTGCGGCGTGTGCACCTCGTCGCCGGTGATGGCGAGCGCGCTCGGCGCCACCGGCTGCGCGCCGTCGTTGAGCAGCGGATGGCAGGCGCGCCCGCCGTGCCAGATCTGCAGGAAGATGCGCCCGCCGGCCGCATGCACGGCATCGGTGGTCAGCTTCCAGCCGGCCACCTGCTCGGCGGAGTGGATCCCCGGCTCGTGCCAGAACGCCGAGTTGCCGGCCATGGCCATCGTGGCCTCGGCGATCAGCAGGCCGGCGCTGGCGCGCTGCGCATAGTATTCGGCCATCAGCGCGGTCGGCACATGGCCGTCGCCGGCGCGGCAGCGCGTCAGCGGCGCCATGAAAATGCGGTTGGGCGCCGTCACGGCACCGATTTGCAGGTGGCTGAAAAGTGTGGTCATCGCAAGCTGACTCCGGAACAGGGAGCGGAAGGATACCAGCGTAAACCGCAGCTGATGTTGCCGTGTCGCCGGCGCCGACTTTTTCAGCCCCGTCGCTCAGGCGGCGCGGCGGGCGTCCCGCTTGGCATCGGCGCGCGACTGCAGGGCGCAGGCCAGCGCGGCGGCGTAAGGCAGGGATTGCATGCCGAGCACGATCATCCACATCGCCAGCGCCGTGTCGCCCGGTTCGCGGTGCACGGCCAGCGTGGCGATGCAGGCCAGCAGGCCGAACAGCAGCGCGGCTTCCTCGCGCACGTCGGCGAGCCAGGCGTGCTTGCTGGCGACGCGTGGTTTCGCCGCCGGCGTCGGGGCAACCGCGGCAACGCGGCGCGTGACGTGGAACACGGCCCGCCGGCCGGCCAGCCCGGCGATGATGCCGCGCGCGATGCTGTGCGACAGGCCCATGCCGGCCAGCGCCGCGCCGGCGATGCCCGCCGCCGGGCAGGGCACGCAGCGCCAGTAGAGCAGCGGCCCGAGCACCAGGCGGGCGAGGAAGAACACCGCCAGCGGCACCACGAACAGCGCGGTCGGCAGGCCGAACCATTGCGGCGCGAAGAGGAAGCCCAGGGTCCACGCCATCGCCGCGAAGCTGAAGACCAGGTGCAGGGCGTCGCCGATCCACGGCAGCCAGCCGGCGACGAAGTGGTAGCGTTGTCCGCGCCGCAGCGGCGACGGGCCGAACAGCGCGCCGGCATGGCGGCGCAGGATCTGCATCGCGCCCTGCGCCCAGCGCATGCGCTGGCGCCGGTAGGCGCCGAAATCGGCCGGCACCAGCCCGCTGCCGAATACTTGATCGACATAGACCGCACGCAGGCCGAGCCGGAACAGGCGCAGGCCCAGCTCGGTGTCCTCGCAGATGCAGTTCGGGTCCCAGCCGCCGGCGCGGACCAGCGCCGCGGCGCGGATCAGCGTCATGGTGCCATGCTGGACGATGGCGTCGCGCTCGTGGCGGTGGTGCATGCCGATGCGGAAGAAGCCCTCGTACTCCCAGTTCATCATGCGCCGCAGCGGCTGCTCGTCCCAGTCGCGGTGGGCCTGCGGCGCCTGCACGATGCCCACCGTCGGATCGGCGAAATGTCCGGCGAGTTCGCGCAGCCACTCCGGCCGCACGGTGTAGTCGGCATCGACCACGGCGACCCATGCCGCCCGCGCATCGGTCTGTTCCAGCGCGAAGTTCAGGGCGCCGGCCTTGAAGCCGGGGTGGTCCGGCAGATGGAAGAAGCGCAGCGCCGGGCCCTGCGCCGAGCCCTTCGCGGTATCGGCGGCCCCATCCTTCCCTCGTTCCTGCAGGCGCTGCCGCACATGTTCCTGCACCGGTTGCCACAGCGCCGGATCGCTCGTGTTGTTGTCCACGATGATGATTTCAAGGGCGGGCCAGTCCAGCGCCAGCAGGCTGTCGATGGTGGCGATCACCATCGCCGGCGGTTCGTTGCAGCAGGGCAGGTGGATGCTGACGAAGGGCGCG
>JBIKKY010000084.1:0-11258 GCA_044360105.1 Sulfuritalea sp. | reverse complement strand
GGGTCTTCGTGAAAGAGTGTGGGTAAAAATGCATGTCAATCAGATTTTCGGCAGCATGCAGGTGAGGACTTTGAGTCGCAGATACTCCTCGTCGCGCAGTCCGTATGCGCGTCGCTGGATGACGCGAATCTTGTTGTTGAGTCCCTCGACGAAGCCGAGCGAGACCTTGTTTTCTGGATTGCAGTAAGCCGCGATCCCATCCCAATGGCGCTCGATCATTTCCGCGAACTTTTCGTAAGGCTTGAGGCGTTGCCACTTGAGACTGGCTTTCCAGTTGTCGAAGAAGCGACGCGCCCATCCCTCGCGCTGGTAGCTCCACAACTGGCCGAAGGATTCCTTCAGGACGTAGGCGGTATGGAGTCGCTTGTTGGCGGCCAGCAAGGTCTTCAAGGACTTCCTGCCGTCGAGGGTCAGGTTCTCGTGGTTGCTCAGCAGGACGTACTTCTGGCCCTTGATGTAGCGCCGCTCCTTGCCAGACAGCCGGGCGTACTCGGCCTTGCGCACCTTGTCGAGCGCATCGTTGAGATGGCGCATGACGTGAAACTTGTCGTACAGGATGGCGGCCTGGGGCGCTCGTTTGACGGTGGCATTGCGGAACGGCTTCCACATATCCATCACCGCCAGACGGATGCCGCGCGTCTTCTTCTCGCCCAGCCAGTCGTAGAACTGGTTCATGCTGGCTTCGGACCGGTCCTCGCCGCCGAACCAGATTGGCCGGTGCCGAATCAGGTCGCTCACCACGATGCGGTAGGTGTGCCCCTTGCGAATCGAAATCTCGTCGATACCAATAGCCTTCGGGCCGGGGATGCCGATCCGCTCCAACTGCACTGCCATGTAGTGTTTGTCGAGTTCCTTGACGGTCTGCCAGTCCAGATGCAGTTCCTCGGCAACATCCTTGATGGTGCTGCTCCGGCAGCGCCGCCCGACGAACCAGGCAAACCGCTTCGTGTAGAACGGGTTGTCTGCAAGGAAGTCGAGTTGCTCGCGCTTCACCTTGCCGCAACATCGACAGAGAACTCGTCGAACCTCCAGTTCCAGATAGACCCTCGTGTTGCCACAGGACAGATCCCGCACTCGCCGTGTCGTGCGGTCGTACCAACCAGAGTGCGCTCGACCACACTCCTTGCAGACAGTTTTTTTGAGCGCCGCACGAACGTGATGACGCGCGCCGCCGAGTCGCCGAAGACGCCGCGAACCTCTTCCTGCGGACGGAAACCAGCGAACCGGTATGCGTCGAGAAGACGCTTGTGTTTGCGTGAAGTAGCCATTGCAAAATCATGCCAGTTTCCACGGTACTGTCAATCCGCGAAAACCCGCTTCCAGCAAGGCTTTTCAACGATTTCATGACGAAACTCACCCACACTCTTTCACGAAGACCCAACCTTTTAAACATGAACTACAACGCAATAATCCGCGCTCCTTAGCGACGGCACAAACCATCCCGAAAAGTGATACCCTGGTTTCATTTTCTAGCACAATGAACCACCTTTCCGGCTCAACAGGTGCCGCATGGACAAGAACTACTGCACCACCCGCGAAGCGGCCAAACTGCTCGGAATATCCGTACGCACGGCGCAGTTGTGGCTTGAGAAGGGACATCTGAAGGGGTGGAAGACTGCCGGCGGGCACCGCCGCATCATTCGCAGTTCGCTGGACAGTGCCGCACGAGACCGTCGCTATGGCGGTGTAACAAGTCCGCGTTACAGTTCGTTGCCGGTGCTGATCGTCGAGGATGACGTGAATCTGCTCAAGCTATACCAGGCGCAGATTTCCCGGTGGCCGTTTGATGTCACGATCTACACCGCACCGAACGGCTACGAGGGGATGGTGATGGTGGGCGAGGTGGAGCCTCGTCTGCTGCTATGCGACTTGCGCCTTCCCGGGATTAACGGCTTTGTGATCGTGCGGTCGCTGTGCGCCATGGAACGCTACGCGAATTTGAAAATCGTGGTGGTAAGCGGCATGCCCGCGGGCGAGATTGAAGCGCATGGCGGCGTGCCGGAGCGCGTTGAACTGATGGGCAAGCCGATCAATTTCAGCCGGCTTCGAGAGATTGCCGGCGAGCTCTGGACGCAGCATTCGGCGGAACCTGCGCTCGCCGGTCCGGGCAGGCACGACGCAGTCGCTGCATGATTTTCCCCGGCCCGCCGTCCCGGCGCGGCTGTCGGTAAGCCCTCCCTTCCTGCCCTGACCGGCCGGCTTCCGCCTCGCCATCGTGCAGTAGCGTCATACCCCGCGCCGGCTTCCGCTAAGCTGCCACTGATTTGCCCCTGACCGGCGAAGGCCGTCAATACGCTTCCCGCGCGTATGTCCGTTGCGCGAGACGGTGCGTCGGTTGGTGCGTCGGTTCCCGCCTTTGAGGCGCCCGTGATGCGGAAAGTTTCACGAGCCGCGGCACCGAAATGAACCTCAAGTATCAGTTTTTCGGGCTGATTGGATCGCCTGAGGGGCTGCGCATATCCTGCGCCACTGCCAACCGGTTTGCTACCGACGAGGATTGAGTTCGTCCGGCGAATTGATGTTGTGCTTGTGCTGTTTCGATTTGCGATGGCTATGAAAAAAACTTCTCTCGAGATCCGACCATGCTGGGCTGGCTAGAAAAGAAAACGGACACCGGCTGGACCGCGGTCGATGCCGCAGTTGATGGCCTGTACGGCGTCAGCGTACTCCCGCCGCATACGTCCGGCGGCAAGCCTCGCGTGCTCAAATACGGCGCCATGCCGGACGGGCAGCTCAATGCCAATACCCTGACCGAGCTGGCCGGCAAGATTTCTGTGGCCGGATGTCGCTGGACATTGCCGCTCGAGCGCAAGGCATACACCCTGCTGATGATTGAAGAGCCCATGGTGCTGCCCGACGAACTGGAACAGAGCGTGCGCTGGGCGATCGGCACCCTGATCGACTATCCGGTGGGCGAGGCCAACATCGCCGTGATGAAAATTCCCACGGCAACGCTGTTGCCGAATCGCGCCGCCAACATTTACGTCGTGACGGCGAAGAGCGATGTCGTCGCGCGCTACAACGATCTATTCAGGCAGGCCAGGATTTCCTTGCAGGCGATCGATGTGCGCGAGACAGCGCAACGAAATATCGCGGCGCTGGCTGAAAAGCCGGGGGAAGGCGTAGGCCTGCTTTCGATCGGCAAGCAGGGGGTACACCTCACCATCACCTTCAACGGCGAGTTGTATCTCGACCGTTTCGTCGAAGAGCCACTGCTCGTCGATCCCCTCGCTGATGCCGACGCCATGCGCCGGGCGTGGGAACGGGTTGTACTGCAGCTTCAGCGCTCACTGGACTACATCGGCCGTAATCTGCAATTCATCAACATCGACCGTATCCTGTTGGCGCCGATGCCCAGCGGTCCGTCACCCGCACCCTTCAGCATACTGGTGGTCGAAGACGATGCCGACTTGCGCCAACTCTACGAGCTCAAGCTTTGCAGTTGGCCGATGCAGCCTCATGTCCGCACCGCCTGTGACGTCAATGACGGCTACGAGGAACTGATCCGCATGGGTCATGCAAAGCCTGACCTGCTGATTGCAGACTTGCAGATGCTCGGTGTGGACGGTTTCCGGATGTTGAAAACGTTCAGCAACACACCCGAACTGGCGGGAATGGCCATCGTGGTAGTGAGTGGCCTGGACGCGGAGGAAATCGTCAGGCGCGGGGGCGTACCCGATGGCATCCCGGTTCTACCCAAACCCGTCCCTTTCGATCAGTTGCGCGCCATCGCAGAGCAACTGGCGGCTGAGCGTGACCATCAGAAGATGCTGGCCGACTTCATTGCGCAACACATTCAAGTGCCGGTAGAGACACTTGATCTTGGCACCCTCTTCGACTTTTCCGAGACGCCGGAACTGGCACGGAAGGAAAACCAGGCGCCCTATTTCTTTGCGCTCGGCGCGGCGCTGCGATTCATGAATAAGACAGCATGAGCCAGCAAATCAATCTCCTGGTATCGAAGAAAATCGGCCTCGATTCCGTTTGGGTGGCGTCGGCGGCCATGGGACTGCTTCTGCTGGTGCTGCTGGGTGTGTGGGGCATGCGCCAAGCGGAGCTTGCCGCGGCGAGGGAGACGCAAGCGGCAAGTGCGCTGCAGTTGCAGCAAACACAGGCCAGGCTGCAGGCGCTTATGCAGCCGCAGGGAGCCGACCTCGGCGCAGAAATTGCCGCGCTCAAACCGGAGGCGGACGCAGCGCAGAAATTGATGGCCCAGGCAGGTGATCTGGGTAGCCAGCAAGGCTATGCCGGGTATTTTTCCCTGCTCGCGACAGTGACTGAAGATGGACTGTGGCTGACGGGTGTCACGGTCGAAAAGACGGGTAAAACTGTTCGCATCAGCGGCCATGCCCTGCACAAGGAATCGGTGATGCGCTACGCCCGGCGACTGAATGACCTCTTTGCCGGGGATGGCGTGCAATTCACCGCGCTGGAAATTTCTCCCCTGACTGCGGGCAAGCCGGGGGAGTTGAACCCCCTGCTGACCGCCGTGGCCTTCAAGCTGTACTGACTTATGCGCACCGAAGCCATGACTTTGCTGAATGTGACGCTAGACAAGTTTGCCCGGCTGCGCATGCGCGAACGCCTGCTGGCCGTTGTGGCGCTTGCCGCTGTTCTGTATTTCATCGTCGACCTGGCCCTGCTGCGACCGCAGAAAAACAGCATCAATGCCTTGCGGCTGTCAGCCCAAAGCCATATGACAGAGTTGGCAGCGGCCAACAAGACGCTGGCCGAACTGGCTATCGATGCGACCAGGGCTAGCGATCAAATGGTCAGGGATCGCGCCGTTCTCGACGCGCTGAAAAAGCAGATCGCGGAGGTTCGCTCGCTTTTTGACCCGTCCGACGCAGCGCCTTCACAGGCAGGCGCACTGGTGAGCGAACTGCAGGGCGGCAATCCCGGTGTGACCCTGGTATCTCTCAAAACCTTGCCGGTGACGACGTTCTACATGGCCGAAAGCAGGCCGGGCGCGAGCGACAAGACGGGTGCCGGCGGCAAGCCGTCCAGGGCAGGCAGCGACGGCCGCAAGGCCATTTATCAGCAGGGTATCGAGGTCATCGTCAAGGGCAATTACATGGCGCTGCTGTCCTATATGGAAAATCTGAACAAATATCCAAGGCGTCTGTTCTGGAGCGAGGCCAGGCTCGACGTTTCGACCCACCCGGATGCGGTACTCAAGCTGGTCATTTATTTCTTGAGCGAGCAACCCGGCGCTGCACTGCACTGATATTTCGATGGCGAATCCGAAACCAATGCCAAGACACCCGCTCACGTTACTGGTAATCACCGGATGGAAGCTCGGGTTACCGCCCTTGTTGGTGCTGGGCGGGATTGCCGGGGCATGGGGCGAGACGGCCCGGTCCGATCCGACAGTGCCGCCACCGGCCTGGACGGCTCTGCAGCCGCAGGCTCCCGGTAATGCCGCCCTGATGAATCACGATGAGTCATCCGGGATGCGAATGATACTGATCGGACCATCACGACAATTGGCCGTTATCGACGGCAAGGTGGTCAAACCGGGTGATGTCCATAACGGGTCGAAAGTGTTGTCCATCAAGGCAGGCGAAGCGGTGATGCAGGATGGATCGAAGTCGCTCAAAGTGACTCCCGGTGTTGTAAAGACGGTGGTTACATCGGTTCCGCCAAAGAAATCCGCGGGAGATGCACGAAAGATCAAGACGCCGGGCAAAGAACCGGCGAACGCGAGCGGGGGTACCCAATGAAACTGAAACCAAGAATGGATCAAAGCATGAAACTTAGAACCATCATTCCCTGTGTGGCGCTTAGCCTTGCCGCATGCTCGACGGTCTATCCGCCGCGTGACACGTCCACCCTTGAGCGGATCGGTGATCAGCTCAAACAGGCGGCAGTCCCCAGGGGAAAGGCTTCCGAGCCGGTGGTGCCTGCGGCGGTGAGCAGTTCGCTGTTGCCGCCGGTTCGCATGACCATGTCCAAGGCATCGAGCAAGCAGCTCGAGCAACGCTTCGATCTGGTGGTGACCGATGTGCCGATCCATCAACTGCTGATGGGGCTGGTGCACGACACCCCATACAGCATCATGGTGAAGCCGAAGAGCTGGATCCCCAGCGCGCCAAAGACGGCGCCGGGTGCGCCGGGTACGCCCGACGCGGTTGCAACTGCCGCAGCGCCTGGCCTCCTGGCCCTGACGGACAGGCTGACGATCAACCTCAAGAACGTAACGGTGTTTGAAGCCCTCGATTCGATCCGCGATGTATACGGTTACGACTACATGGTGGAAGGCAAGCGGATTTATGTGCAGCAACCGGAATTGCAGGCGCGGCTTTACCAGGTGAATTACATCATCGGTCAGCGCCGCGGGGTGAGCGACCTGCAAGTCATCGGCGGGGCTTCGGGGGGGGCAAGTTCCGGCTCGACATCCGGCAGTACGGGTTCGACCTCGAGTTCGCCGTATTCTTCCGTTCAGGCCAGTGCGTTGAGCACCGTCGCCAAGTCCGACGTCTGGGGTGAGGTTGAAGATGCCTTGCGTACCACGCTGGGTTGCCAGATTCCCAACAGGTCCAAGGCTTCGGACGGCTCCAGCTCCAGCTCCGGCTCCAGCTCCAGTTCCGGTTCCAGCTCCGGTTCCGGTTCCAGCTCCAGTTCCAGCCGGGCGGATGTCTCATTTACCGGTGACACGGCGGTCGGTGAGCGTCAACGTGGCGTGGATGGCTGTACCGACGGCCGGGCGATGTCCGTCAATCAGATGAGCGGAACCATCCTCGTCCGCGGCATGCCCAACGAACATCGGATGGTCGCACAAATGCTGCGTTCCATGCAGTTGAACATCGAGCGCCAGGTCATCATCGAAGCCAAGATCATCGATGTCGAGCTGAATTCGGAATCGCAGCAGGGCATCAACTGGGCGGGTTTCCAGCACAACCGGCACCGTGTCTCCCTGGGTGCGGATGCGAGCACCATCAACGCAAGCACCATTGTCAACCCGGCTACCGGAGCGACGACATCGATGCGCGGCGTCGTCAACCCAGGCACCAGCCTGGCCGGCTTGCTGGGTACCACCCTGGTCGGCGCGGTCACCGGCAATGCCTTCTCGGCCGGCCTGGGCCTGGCTCTGCAAACCCAGAACTTCATGGCGATGATCAATTTCCTGCAAACCCAGGGCCATGTGCACGTGCTGTCCAGCCCCCGCATTGCCACGCTGAACAACCAGAAGGCGGTACTGAAAGTGGGCAGTGAAGAGCCTTTTGTCACCAACATCTCAGGGGGTTCGACCGACGTCACCAACGGCATCGTGGTGACCACGCCGCCTACCTTGCAATATCAACCTTTCTTCTCGGGGATTGCACTCGACGTGACGCCGCAAATTGATGACAAGGACAACATCACTTTGCATGTGCACGCCATGGTCAATAGCGTGGTGGAGAAGGAAAAAATCTCGCAACCGGTTGCCGGGGCGGTTTTAGTGCCGTTTGCCGTCAATACCATCAGCGAAACCGACAGCGTGGTCAAGACCAAGGATGGCCAGGTGGTGGTGATTGGCGGTCTGATGACGGAGAGTATGCGGGACGATCGCGCCAAGGTTCCCGGCGCCGGAGACGCTCCCGTGCTAGGTGCATTTTTCGGCAAGGGCCGCCAACATTCGGTGAAACGCGAACTCGTCATCCTGCTCAAACCGACGGTGGTGAAGGACGACGGCGCCTGGACCGGCGACATCGCTGCGACTCAGGGCCGGATCGAAGGCTTTAACGCCAGTGCGCCTCCAGCAAAGAGTCAGTGACGCAAATGTATCTACAGCATTTCGGCCTCACGGAGTTTCCGTTCAGCATTACGCCGGATACGAGCTTTTTCTTCTCGTCCGAAGCGTCGCAGGAAGCGTTGAACACGCTACTGATAGCGGTGCGTACCGGCGAGGGGTTCATCAAGATCACCGGCGAAGTAGGTACCGGCAAGACCTTGCTGTGCCGCAAACTGATGGCCTGCCTGGAACAGGACTTCAAGGTGGCTTACATCCCCAATCCCTACCTTGAGCCGCGCGCCCTGTTCCTGGAACTGGCCTCGGAGCTCGGGCTGGAAATCGGCAACGAAGAGCGACCGGACCAGCACCAGTTGCTGAGAGCGTTGACCATGAGACTGCTGGAGACCACCCGTAGCGGAAAGCGGGTGGTGATCTGCCTCGATGAAGTCCAGGCCATGCCGATTGAAACCCTGGAGGCTTTGCGGCTGCTGAGCAATCTCGAAACGGAAAAACGCAAGTTGCTGCAGGTGATTATTTTCGGCCAACCCGAGCTCGAGGAAAAGCTCAATCACCCGTCTATCCGCCAGCTCAAGCAGCGCATCGCGTTTGATTATGACTTGGGCGCATTGTCGCGTGGAGAGCTTGAGTATTACGTCCATCACCGGCTGGTGGTCGCGGGCTACCAGAACGGCCGGCTGTTTTCCCGACTGGCGCTATGGGTTCTCCAGCACAGGACGAAACGAATACCGCGTCTGGTAAATATTCTCGCCCACAAGTCGATGCTGCGCGCCTTTGGTAAAGGGAAAAAGATTGTCAGCGCGTCTGATGTACTGGTTGCATCAAACGATACGGCATCGCTGCGCCGACCACACTGGGGTGGAAGCGTGGGTTTTCTTGTCGCCATACTTGCCGTCAGCGGCGTAGTCAGTTTTGGATGGGTGTACCTACAATGAGCATGATCAACGAAATGCTGAAGGATCTCGACAAGCGACATGCGGCTGGCGGGGAAGACCGGCAATTGACAGCGGGTGTCCTTCTTGCGACGCCCGCTCGGCGAGGCTACGGCAGGCTGGTCCTTCAATTTGTGTTGGTCGCGCTGGTGGCAGGCGTCGGGACATCGGCCTGGATCCATTATCGCAAGACTGGCGTAATGCCTCCCGCGGTGCAGGTCGCTGCTCCTGCTCCTGCTCCTGCTCCTGCTCCTGCTCCTGCTCCTGCTCCTGCTCCTGCTCCTGCTCCTGCTCCTTCTCCTGCTGCTGCTTCTGCTCCCAAGGATGCAGACGCACCCGCCGGCGCTCCACAGAGAGCCAGGCCTGCGACCGCCGCAATGTTGGCCGGAAAAGCATCGACCGGCCCTGCTGGTGCGGTACTTGTGCAGGTCAAACCCGAACCCAGGTCACTCGACGGTCAGCCACAGACCATCAAGATAGTGAGCCCGAGACAGCGATCGGAAAATTTCTACCGGCAAGCCGTCTCGTTGTTGCAGCAGTCGCGCCTCACGGAAGCAAAGCAAGCCCTGAAACAAGCGATCGGGGCTGATGCCGCCAATCACGATGCAAGGCTATTGCTGGCGGAATTACTGGTCGATGCAAACAACAATTCAGAGGCGGCCGCCTTGTTGCGGAACGGACTTGAGCTTGCACCTGGAGATAGCGGTTTATCCATGGCGCTGGCACGCGTTCAAGTTGCCAATGCGGCCAAAGGGCAAGCACTTGCAACCCTTGAGCAAGGTCTGTCCAACGCAGGCGACAACCCCGAATACCACGCATTTGTTGCCGCTCTTATGCAAACCCAGGGCCGGCATGACGAGGCGACTCAACATTACATCACGGCCTTGCGTAGCGATCCCTCCATGCCCAGCTGGCTTGTTGGTGCCGGCATATCGCTACAAGCAGGAAACCAGATGCGCGATGCCGCGGAAGCCTACCAGCGAGCCATCGATACAGGGGAGCTTACTGTGGAGGTGGCGCAGTTCGCAGGCCAGCAGTTGAAGTGGATTCGCGAGCAGCATTAAGCGTTGCATGTATCACCGCGCCTGACCGTGCATGCTAGCGGAAGCGCCTTCGCAAGTCATCCGCCCCCCGGCAGAGATTGAGAGCAAGGGTCGCAGCACTAAATATGGACTACCTATGCAAAGCGATATTAGAAGCAGTAACTGCAAATTTCCCTTTAAATGCGCCGGGAATTGGGAGTCCCTTGCGAAGACGGTTGCCCCGGACGTCAGGTTTTGCGACCTATGCCAGAAAGAGGTGTTTTGTTGTCGCAGCGATGCAGAACTGGTCGATGCCATCACGTTGAACCGTTGCTTTGTTATTGCGCTTGATTACCAGCCTTTCCCTCGACCAGCCACAACGGACCTTCCCGCAGGGGCCTGATCTTTGCAGGCAATCTTCCTGGCTGCCTTGGCTTCTGCATCGCCAAGTCGGCATCCGGATCAAAGATCCTATTACCGGACATGTGCTGTTGATTCTAAAGCGTTTTCTTAACTACCGTCAGGCCGACGGCTCTCTTTGAAATAAATAAGAATACCGAAATATGCTCAAATGTGACAAATAGTGGTATATTGGTGCCGTAGATTTGTGTGTACCTTCACGTATCGGTCCCGCGCAATACACCTTGATCATGGCCCATCACAAACAGGTTCCGAAGACTTTTTGCACCACGCGTGAGGCGGCAGCGCTTCTGGGCGTGTCCCTGAGCACGGCGCAACTCTGGGCAGAAAGCGGCTTGCTCGAGGCTTGGAAAACCGGTGGCGGCCATCGGCGCATCAGCCGCCAGTCGATCGAGCGTTTGCTCGCCAATCCGGCCGGCCGCCACGGCCCAGCAGAAGTCGTTCCGACACGCCGCGCCACTGATGTGGCCCAGGGCAGCGCTACGCCTCCAGCGCCCTTCAACATCCTGGTGGTCGAAGACGACCCCACCCTGCGCCGACTCTACGAGCTCAAACTTCGCGACTGGCCGATACAACCGGAAATCCGTACCGCCGGTGACGGCTACGAGGCCCTCATCTGCATGGGCAATACAAAACCCGACCTGCTGATCGCCGATTTGCAGATGCCGGGCATGGACGGCTTCCGTATGTTGCACACCATCAGCAACGCGCCCGAACTGGCGGGAATGGCCATCGTTGTAGTGAGCGGCCTTGACGCCGAGGAAGTCGTCCTTGGCGGTGGCGTACCCGATGGCATCCCTGTTCTACCCAAACCCGTTCCTTTCGATCAGTTGCTCGCCATCGCAGAGCAGGTGGCGGGGGAGCGCAAGTGAATCCGACTCTCGCTAGCGGGGTGTCTTCGGCGGACCGCTGCCGCGTTTTCTGCGCCGAATCCCGTATTACCCGGCAATCCGTGCAACTCGCCCGCGACCTGGCTGAAATGATCTCAGGTTGCGGCACTGCCAACAATCCAGCCAAGGAGCACTCGCAATGACCAAGATTCTGCTAGTCGATGACCATTCCGATATCCGCCGTCTGATCCGCATCACGCTGGGCAAGGCCTTCGATGTGCTCGAAGCCGAAGACGGCAAGACCGGCCTCGAGATCGCCCGG
>JBIKKY010000122.1:0-3413 GCA_044360105.1 Sulfuritalea sp. | reverse complement strand
GATCCGGCGCACAAGGAAAGCAAGGATGAACTGCAGGCCAAGTACGAGCGCCTGAAGGCACAGAAAGCGGCCTGACCCGCGACACGCGCGGCTCGGGCAGACAAGAACGAACACCAAGGAGGAAGCATGAAGCGGATACTGGGTCTCTGGATCAACGGGCGCTGGCGCGAGGAAGCCGTCGCCGAAAATGCGCTGCTGCTCGATTACCTGCGTGACGGCCTTGGCCTCACCGGCACCAAGCAGGGTTGCGACGGCGGCGAATGCGGCGCCTGCACCGTGCTGGTGGACAACGAACCGCGCCTGGCCTGCAGCACCCTGGCCCACAGCGTCGCCGGACGCCGCGTCGAAACGGTCGAGGGCCTTGCGACCGAGGGCAACATCTCGCGCCTGCAGCGCGCCTTCCACGAAAAGCTCGGCACCCAGTGCGGCTTCTGCACGCCGGGCATGCTGATGGCGGCCGAAGCGCTGCTGCGCAAGAACCCGCACCCGGAGCGCGAGGAAATCCGCTCCGCGCTGGCCGGCAACCTTTGCCGCTGCACCGGCTACGTCAAGATCATCGAATCCGTCGAAGCGGCGGCCGGAGCGAGCGCATGAACGCCCCGGAACGCCAGGTCACGAAAATCGCGGCCAACGCCGAGCCTCACGGCGTCGGCGCCCGCCGGCCGCTGGTCGACGGCGTCGAGAAGGTCACCGGCACGGCGCGCTACACCGCCGACCTGCCGGCCGACAACGCCCTGGTCGGCCTGATGCTGCGCAGCCCCTACGCCCACGCCGAGTTGCTGGAAGTTGACATATCCGAAGCGCTGGCGCTGCCCGGCGTGCGCGCAGTGATCACCGGCGACGAGTGCGACATGCCCTACGGTGTCATTCCCATCGCCCAGAACGAGTTTCCGCTGGCGCGCGACAAGGTGCGCTACATCGGCGACCCGATCGCCGCCGTGGCCGCGATCGACGAAGCGACGGCGCGCCTGGCGATCTCCCGCATCCGCCTGCGCGTGCGCGAACTGCCGGCCTATTTCAAGTCGACCGATGCGCGCCAGGCCGACGCGGTGCTGCTGCACGAAAAGAAGCAGGGCAACATCGAACGCGAAGTGCATAACGAATTCGGCGACGTCGCCGCTGGTTTCGCCGCCGCCGACCTGGTGCGCGAGGAAACCTACGAATGCGCCGAAGTGCATCACGCAATGATGGAACCCAACGCGGCGCTCGCCGCTTGGGATACCGAGCGCGGCCACCTGACGCTGTGGTCGGTGACGCAAGTGCCCTACTACGTGCATCTGACGCTGGCGCGCTGCATGAAGATGGAAGCCGCCCACATCCGCGTCATCAAGCCCTTCAGCGGCGGCGGCTTCGGCCACCGCACCGAATGCCTCAACTTCGAGGTCGTCTGCGGCATGCTCGCCCGCGCTGCGCGCGGCACCGTGCGCCTGCTGCAGACGCGCGAGGAAACCTTCCTCGCCCATCGCGGCCGGCCTGAAAGCCAGATCCGCATCAAGCTCGGACTCAAGCGCGACGGCAGCATCACTGCCTGCCAGGCCGAAGTGGTGCAGCGCGGCGGCGCCTACGGCGGCTACGGCCTGGTCACCATCCTCTATGCCGGCGCGCTGATCAACGGCCTCTACGACATCCCTGCGGTCAAGTACGACGGCTACCGCGTCTATACCAACACGCCGGCCTGCGGCGCCATGCGCGGCCACGGCACGGTAAACATCCGCTTCGCCTTCGAATCCCTGCTCGACTCGATGGCCAACGAACTCGGCATCGACCAGATCGCCGCGCGCCGCCGCAACCTGCTGGTGGCGCCGACCGAGACCATCAACGGCCTGCGCGTCACCTCCTACGGCCTCGGCGAGTGCATCGACTGGGTCGAAGGCGCCAGTGGCTGGGCCGCGCGCAAGGGCAAGCTGGGCCGCAGCGGCAACATCAGCAAGGGCCTCGGCATGGCCTGCTCGCATTTCGTCAGCGGTTCGGCCAAGCCGGTGCACTGGTCCGGCGAACCCCATGCGGTGATCGTGCTCAAGCTCGACTTCGACGCCGCGGTGACCATCCTCACCGGCGCCTCGGACATCGGCCAGGGTTCATCGACCGTGGTCACCCAGATCGTGGCCGAAGTGCTCGGCATCGATTACCACCGCATTCGCGTTATCGCCAACGACTCGGCGGTGACGCCGAAGGACAATGGATCCTACTCATCACGCGTCACCTACATGGTCGGCAATGCCGCCCTCGACGCCGCCGAGAACCTCAAACGACTGCTGGTCACCGCGGCGGCGCGCCGCCTCAAGGTCGAGGAATCGGAAGTCATCTGGTACGGCGAGGCAGCGGCCGTCGCCAGCGATCCCGAGCGGCAGATACCCTTCGCCGACATCGCCGAAGAAGCACTTGTCGGCACCGGCACGCTCAACGTCAAGGGCACTTTCACCTGCCCGCCCGATTTCCAGGGCGGCAAGCAGCGCGGTGGCGCGGTGGGCTCCTCGATGGGCTTTTCCTACGTGGCGCAGGCGGCCGAGGTCAGCGTCGACATGGACCTCGGCATCGTCACCGTGGACAAGATCTGGGCCGCCATCGACTGCGGCCGCGCGATCAACCCGATGTCGGTCGAAGGCCAGGTCCAAGGCGCCGTCTGGATGGGACTCGGACAGACCCTGTGCGAGGAAACCATCTACGAGAACGGGCGCCACATGGTGCCCAACATGCTCGATTACCGCGTGCCGACCATCGTCGAATCGCCCGACATCGAAGTGCACATCGTCGAGAGCATGGACCCCAACGGCCCCTTCGGCGCCAAGGAGGCCAGCGAAGGCCCCTTGTCCGGAATCATGTCGGCGGTCGCCGCCGCGGTCGAGGATGCCACCGGCCTGCGCGTGAGAACGCTGCCGATCTCGCCACCGCGCGTGTTCGCCGCCATGCAGGAAGCACGTAACGAAGAAGCAGCCGCTGCCGAAGCCGCCGCCCACCAGGAGCAAGCATCATGAGCATGCCCGACTTCCAGTACCTGCGGCCGACCACCGCCGCCGATGCCGTCGCCATGCGCGCGGCCAATGCCGCCAGCCGCTACATCGCCGGCGGCACCGACCTGTTGCCCAACATCCGCCGCGGCCTGGTGGAAACCGGCGTGGTCATCGACCTCGGCGGTATCGCCGAACTGACGCACATTGAGCTGGGCAAGGACGGCCTGCGCATCGGCGCCGGCACCACCTTGGCGGCGATCGCCGGCGATGCGGCCATTCGCGCCCGCTTCACCGCGCTGGCCGAAGCCGCCGAAGCCGTCGCCGGCCCGACGCACCGCACGGCGGCGACGCTGGGCGGCAACCTCTGCCTCGACACGCGTTGCGTCTATTACAACCAGAGCGAATTCTGGCGCGAGAGCAACAAGTACTGCATGAAGCTGAAGGGCGAAGGCTGCCGCGTCG
>JBIKKY010000083.1:0-11442 GCA_044360105.1 Sulfuritalea sp. | reverse complement strand
ACATCGAGCCGCCGCCCAGTTTCGGCGCCAAGATCCGCGCCGATTTCATCGACGGCATGGGCAAGATCGGCGGCAAGTTCGTCATCATCCTCGACATCCAGAAGGTGCTCTCGGTCGAGGAAATCGCTTCGCTCGCCACCGTGGCGGAACGCGGGGCGGAAGCCGGCGCAGCCGGCTGAGATCAAAGCGGATACCCAGGAGGAGAGAACACCATGAAATTCGGATCGATACGCGTTCGGTTGCTGCTGCTGTTTTCAGCGCTTGCCCTGGGCATGGCGTGGTACCTGTTTGCCAATGTCAGCAGCGAAATCATCAAGCTGCGCGAGGGTGGCCGCATCGCCGCCGTCAGCGAGGTGGCGGTGGCGAGCAGCGCCCTGGTGCATGAACTGCAGAAGGAGCGCGGTTTTTCGGCCGGCTTCATCGGTTCCAAGGGCGAAAAGTTCCGCGCCGAACTGGACAAGCAGCGCACGGACACCGACGCCCGGCGCAAGGCGCTGGCCGACATTTTCGCCGGACGCGCCGCCGATCTGCCGCCGGCCGTTGCCGAGCGCATGCGCCGCGCCAACGACGCCGTCGGCGCCGTCGATGGCAAGCGCCGCGACATCAGCGCGCTGACGCTGGCCGGCCCCGACTCGTTCGGCTTCTTTACCGGCGCCATCGACAACTATCTGGCCGCGGTGGCCGATGTCGGCCCGACCCTGACCGAGGCCGGCATGATGCGCAGCTTTCAGGCCTACGTGATGTTTCTCGGCGCCAAGGAACAGGCCGGGCGCGAGCGGGCGACCGTGAATGCGTCGCTGGCGGCCGACAAGCCGCTTGATCCCGCCCTGCTGCGCCGGCTGATCGGCATCCTCACCAGCCAGGACAATTATCTGGGCAACTTCCGTACCGTCGCCACCGCCGAACAGAAAACCGCGCTGGAAACCATCGAGGCCGGCGGGCCCAGCAAGGAAACCGCGACGATGCGCAAGCAGGTGCTGGACAAGGCCGCCGAAGGCGGCTTCGGCATCGCACCCCCGACATGGTTCGCCACCATTACCGCCAAGATCGACGCCATGAAGGGCCTCGAAGATCACATCGCCGCCAGCATCGCCGCGAGTTCGGCGGCGCTGACGGCCAGTGCCCGGCGCGGCCTGATCATCGCGATTGTCTTCAGCGTGATCGTGGTCGGTTTCACCATCGCCTTCATCCTGCTGCTGACGCGCATGCTGCGCGACGTGCACGACATCACGCTGGCCGCGCGCCGCATCGCCGACGGCGACCTCACCGTGGACGTGCAGGTCTCGCGCCGGGACGAGATCGGCGAACTGCAGGATGCCACCGCGCGCACCGTGGAAAAGCTGGCGCAGACCATCGGCGACGTGGTGCAGGCGGCGGATGCGCTCAACAGCGCCGCCGACCAGGTTTCCGTCACGGCGCAGTCCCTCTCGCAGTCGACCTCCGAACAGGCGGCGGCGGTGGAACAAACGTCCGCCAGCGTCGAGCAGATCGCCGCCTCGATCTCGCAGAACACCGACAACGCCAGGGTCACCGACGGCATGGCCTCGAAATCATCGACTGAAGCAGTTGAAGGCGGCCGCGTGGTGAAGGACACGGTAGAGGCGATGCATTCGATCGCCGGCAAGATCAGCATCATCGACGACATCGCCTACCAGACCAACCTGCTGGCCCTGAATGCCGCGATCGAAGCGGCACGCGCCGGTGAGGCGGGCCGCGGCTTTGCAGTGGTGGCCGCCGAAGTCAGGAAACTGGCCGAACGCAGCCAGGTCGCCGCGCAGGAGATCGGGCAACTGGCCACCGCCAGCGTCAAGACGGCCGAGCAGGCCGGCAATCTGCTGGACTTGATGGTGCCCTCGATCAGGAAGACCTCCGACCTGGTGCAGGGGATCGCCACCGCAAGCGAGGAACAGAGTGCAGGCGTGGGCCAGATCAACAGCGCCATGGGGCAACTCAACAAGACCACGCAAATGAATGCCGCGAGCTCCGAGCAACTGGCGGCCACCGCCGAAGAAATGGGTGGCCAGGCCATGCAGTTGATGGATCTGATGGCGTTCTTCAAAGTCCGGGAACGTCCATGATCCCATCCCGAAAAATGGCAGGAAACCAGGGCGAACGGAGCCATCGGGGTCTGACCCGTGGTGTTTCCCTCCTCGCCTTGCTTGCGCCGCTTGCCGGCACCCTGCCCTCGCCTTCAATCGCCGCCGAGGCGCCGAATTACGCCGAGGACACCATCCTCGGCGCACGAGTCGAGATCGCCTTTTGACGCACGACATGCAAAGCACCTGACATGAACACGCCGCAAACCAGTTTTCAGAATGGGCTGTCACCGGATGGCGTCTCCGGGCTGCGCGCGAAAAGTCGGCGCCGGCGACACGGCGAACCGGGTGGATTCATTGACGGGGTTCCCGGCATCCGGGGCGATCAAAATGGATGAAACCGCACTTTCCACCGATGCAGTAAAAGGCGCGTTGCTGCTGATCGTCGATGACGTTCCGGCAAACCTCGGCATACTCGGCGAGCTGCTGCACGGCGCCGGCTACAAGGTCAAGGCGGCAAACTCGGGGCAGACCGCACTGCGCTATGCCGCTCAGGTACCCCCGCCCGCGCTGATCCTGCTGGACGTGATGATGCCCGAAATGGATGGCTATCAAGTCCTCGCAGCGCTGCAGCAAGACCCGCTCACCCGCGACATTCCGGTCATCCTTCTCACCGCACTGGACAACGCGCGCGACGAAGAGCGCGGGTTTCAGCATGGCGCCGCCGACTACATCACCAAGCCGATCAAGCCCGATGTGGTTCTGGCCCGGGTACGCAGCCAATTGCTGGTCGGCCTGGCGCGCAACTGGCTGCGTGACCAGAACGCCCTGCTGGAAGCCGAGATCACCCGGCGCATGAAGGAAATCGAGCTGACCCAGACGGTCAGCATTCGGGCGCTGGCCCATCTGGCCGAGACCCGCGACCCGGAAACCGGCAACCACATCCTGCGCACCCAGGGCTACGTGCAACTGCTGGCGACCCGCCTGTGCGATCACCCGCGCTTCGTCAGCATGCTCGATGATGCCTACATCAAGATGCTTGCCGCCTCGGCGCCCTTGCATGACATCGGCAAGGTCGGCATCCCCGACTCGATCCTGCTGAAGCCGGGCAAGCTGACCGGCGAGGAGTGGGTGATCATGAAGACGCATTCCATGCTTGGCAGCGAGGCCATCGAGGCGGCCGAAAGGGACATTGACCGGCCGATCGAGTTTCTCGCCCTGGCCAAGGAGATTGCCCGCTGGCATCACGAGCGCTGGGATGGCAAGGGCTACCCGGACGGCCTGGCCGAGGAGCTGATCCCGCTTTCCGCCCGGCTGATGACCCTGGCCGATGTCTTCGATGCGCTGATTTCACGGCGCGTCTATAAAGAGCCGATGCCCATCGAAGAGGTCCGCGCGATCATTGCCGCCGAGCGCGGGCGCCAGTTCGACCCCGACATGACCGACGCCTTCCTCGCCGGATTCGAGGAATTCGCCGCGATTGCCGCACGCTACAACGACGATCATCCATGAAGCCGACACAACCCGATGCAAGGCCGACCCACGCGTCCATGTTGACGGTGGTGCTCGGTTACGCCACGGCGCTCACCTCCCACGACGCATGGCGATCAATGCGCAAACTGCTGCTGCTGGCCGCCGCGATCATCGCCCCCCTGACGGCAGCCCTCATCCACTACGAGATGAGTCGTCATCAGGACGAGAAAGCGCGCGACCTGCAGACCATCGCCGCCCTCAAGCTGGGGCAGATCGTAGACTGGCTCGACGAACGACAGGGCGACGCCGACTTGCTGCAGGCCAGCATCAGCCTGGCCGATCACTACGGCCGCTGGCGCGAGCGCGGTGATCGCGCCAGTCGTGATCAGCTGATTGACCACCTTGAACAGTTGCGCATCAGCAAAAAATACCAGGACGTATGGCTGCTCGACGAGCAAGGCGCGCCGCTATGGAATTCGGCGGGCGACGCGGAGATCATCGAACCGAAGCTGCAAAGCGCGGCACTCCATGCCGTCGCCACCCGACAACAGGGCCTGCTGCCCCCCGCCGGCGCTGTCGGCGGTCGCATGCACATCGACTTTGTCACCACGCTCCAGCCGCGGGGGGCCCGCCCGTCGCCGATCATCATCCTGCGCGTCGATCTGGGCACCTATCTCTCTCCCCTGTTGCAGGCCTGGCCGGTGCCCAGCGCCAGCGCCGAAATCCTGCTGTTCCGCCGCGAAGGCGAAGAGGTGCTCTACCTCAACGACTTGCGTCATCGCCCTGACGCGGCCGGAAAGTTCCGGCTGGCGGTTGCCACGGACAAACTGCTGGCCGCCCAGGTGCTGCGCGGCGGAATCAGCCCGGGCAGCCTGATCGACGGGGTGGATCACCGCAACGTGCCTTCGCTGGGCGTGGCGCGCGCCGTGCTCGGCACCGACTGGTTCCTGATCGCCAAGGTGGACCGGGCAGAGCTTTTCGCGGAGAGCAGGCTCGCGAGCCTGCGGATCGCGATGGCGGGCCTGCTGATCCTGCTCATGACCGTCGCCGGCGCCCTGATGCTGCGCCAGCGCCAGAATCTGGCGAAGGCCCTCAGCGCAGGCATGGCGCAAGCCGAGAAGCTGCGCGCCCTGCAACTGCTCGACGCCCTGGCCAAAGCTTCGAACGACGCGATCGTCGTCAAGGATCTCGAAGGCCGCTATCTGCTGCTAAATAGCGCCGCCTGCGAGATCGTTGGCAAAACCGAGCAGGAACTGCTGGGGCTCGATGTCACCGCCCTCTTTCCGCCCGAGAAGGCCGCGGCGATTGCGGCCATCGACCGTGAGGTGGTTTCCGCAGACTGCTCCCGGACCGAAGATGAAATCTTCAGCACGCCGCGCGGAACCCGGGTCATGCACGTCACCCGGGGACCGCTGCATGATGAAAACGGCAAGGTGGTCGGCATCTTCAGTGTCTTGCGCGACATCACCGAACGCAAGCAGATGGAGGCCGACTTGCAAGCTTCCACCACCAGGCTCGAGGACATGCTGTCACAAACGCAGTTGATGCTCGACGCGTCAATGGATGCGGTGATCTGCATGGACCAGAATGGCGCGGTGGTGACCTGGAATTTGCGCGCCGAACAAATTTTCGGCTACCGGGAAGATCAGGCACTGGGGCGCGAGGTATCAGACCTGATCGTGCCGCCTGAATACCGCGAAAAACACCGCGCAGGCATGGCGCGCTTCATCAAGACCGGCGAACCGACGATCATCGGCAGGCGGATCGAGGTGCCCGGGCTGCACGCCGATGGCAGCCGGTTTCCTCTCGAATTGACGATCGGACTGATTTCGAAAGACGGGAGTCCCCTGTTCAGCGCCCACGTCCGTGACATCACGGAACGCAAATCCGCCGAAACCCAACTGCGCATACTGTCCCAGGCGGTGGAACAAAGCCCGGAAAGCATCGTCATCACCAACGTGCAGGGCAAGATCGAGTATGTCAACGCCGCCTTCGCCATTAACACCGGCTATAGCCAAAACGAAGCGGTCGGCAAGAATCCGCGAGTTCTGCAGTCGGGCAATACCCCGCCCGAAACCTATGCCTCGATGTGGGCGACCCTGACCCGGGGCGCACCGTGGAAGGGCGAGTTTTACAACCGGCGCAAGGATGGCAGCGAGTATGTCGAGTTCGCCATCGTTACGCCGATCCGCCAGCCGGATGGCGCGGTCTCCCACTATGTCGCGGTAAAGGAAGACATCACCGAGAGGAAACGCGAGGGCATCGAACTGGACCAGCACCGCCATCATCTCGAGGAACTGGTGACCCAGCGCACCTCGCAACTGGAAGAAGCAAAACAACGCGCCGAGGTCGCCAATCTGGCCAAGAGCGCGTTCCTGGCCAACATGAGCCACGAAATCCGCACGCCGATGAACGCCATCATCGGTCTCACCCACCTCATGCGCCGCGCCCGACCGGCGCCCGAACAGGCCGACAAGCTGGACAAGGTCGCCACCGCCGCCGAGCATCTGCTGTCGATCATCAATGACATTCTCGATCTGTCCAAGATCGATGCCGGCAAGCTGCAACTCGAGCAGTCCAACTTTTCCCTGGCGACGATTTTCGACCACACCTGTTCCATGGTCGCCGAGGAGGCACGAAGCAAGGGGCTGGAACTCAAGGTGGAATGCGCGGGGGTTCCGCCCTGGCTGCGCGGAGATCCGACCCGCCTGCGTCAGGCGCTGCTCAACTTCGCCGCCAACGCCGTCAAGTTCACCGACTACGGCGCCGTTACCCTGCGCGCGCTGCTGCTGCACCAACACGATGACGGTGTGCTGGTGCGCTTTGAGGTCGAAGACACGGGCATCGGCATTCCCGCGGACAAGATTCCCGCCCTGTTCGCAGCCTTTGCGCAGGCCGACACCTCGACCACGCGCAAATACGGCGGCACCGGCCTCGGCCTGGTCATCACCCGGCGGCTGGCCGCCTTGATGGAGGGTGACGTCGGCCTGGAAAGCCAGTTGGGCAAAGGCAGCTGCTTCTGGTTCACCGCCCGACTGCGGTGCGGCCACGGCATCATGTCGGCCGAATTGCCCGCCGACACCGAGGACGCCGAGACGCGATTGCGCAAGCACCACGGCGGCGCGCGAATCCTTCTGGCTGAAGACAACCCCGTCAACCGGGAAGTCGCACTGGAACTGATTCACGCCGCCGGCATCAATGCCGACACGGCGGAAAACGGCGCGATTGCAGTGGCCAAGGCCGCCGCCACAGCCTACGACCTGATCCTGATGGATGTGCAAATGCCCAAGATGAACGGCCTCGACGCCACCCGTGCGATTCGTGCCAACAGCAGTGCCAACAGCAGCGCCAACAGCAGCGCCAACGGCAGTGCCAACAGCGACCAGCCCGGTGGCATGGCAGTGCCCATTCTGGCCATGACCGCCAATGCGTTTGACGAGGACCGCAAGGCCTGCCTCGACGCGGGCATGAACGACTTCATCGCCAAACCGGTGGATCCCCCCATGTTCTATGTCGCCCTGCTGAAATGGTTGCCGCGAGTGGCGCCCGAACCCGTGATCGACTGGGTTGCAGCAGAGCCGGCTGAAGCCCCGGCCGCCGCCGACCAGGACCAGCGGCGACGCCTTGCCGAGATTCCCGGCCTGGATCTTGATGCGGGCCTGGCGATGGTGCGGGGCAATGTGACCAAATACACCCGCCTCGCAGTGCTGTTTGCCGATGGCTACCATCACCATGCGGACCAGATCCTCGAACTGATGGCCGCCGGCGACCTGGCCGCCATCGAACCGCTTGCGCATTCCTTGCGCGGCTCTGCCGGCATGCTGGGTGCCGAAGTCGTGTCCGAAGTCGCCAACGACGTCCTGCTGGCATTGCGCGGCAAGGCCAGCGCGAACAATGCCGGCCCGCTCTGTACCCGGCTCGCCGAGGAACTGGCAAAGCTGATTGCCGGTATCCGCCACGCGGCGATGGAAGCGGTCAAAGCGGAGGAAGCGGAAGTGGCCCCGCTTCGTTTTGCCGAAATACTGGCGCAGCTGGAGGAGTATCTCAAGCAGGGCGACATGGCCGCCAGCTACCTTGCCAGGGACGAGGCCGGGCTCTTGCGCACCGTTCTCGGCGAAGCGGTCAATCCCCTGCTGGCTCGTATCGAGGCCTTCGACTACGAGAACGCCGCCGCCGAGTTGCACGAATTGTGCGGTCACTCCGACGCGGCACAAACCTGACCGGAGCGGCCCACGCGGAGGCGCCATGAATCCAGGCGACAACGACAAACAGGACAAGCAACAACTGCGCGCAGCGGCCGAGGCGAATCTTGCGCAACGACCGCCCGGCCTGGCGCCGGGCGGGGATGACGCGCAACGCCTGCTGCACGAACTGCAAGTGCATCAGGTCGAGCTGGAGATGCAGAACGAGTCCTTGCGCAAGTCGCAGACCGAGATGGAAACCTCGCGCGACCGCTATGTCAAACTCTACGACTTCGCTCCGGTCGGCTATCTGACGCTCACCGCCAACGGCCTGATCGAGGAGGTCAACCTCACCACGACCACGCTGCTCGGCGTGGAACGCAAGAAGCTGCTGCAAAGCCATTTCAGAGCCCAGGTCATCCCCGCAGACCAGAGTCGCTGGCTGACGAAGTTCACGCGCCTGATGGAACAGGGCGGCAAAGGCAGCGTGGAAGTGACCATGCGGCGCGGCGATGGCACGGTGTTTCCGGCGCAGATCGACTGCGCGCGAACAAAAGTCGGCGCTGGCGAGACGGCGATACACATCATCCTGACGGACATCAGTGAACGCAAGCGGGCGGAAGATGCGCTCGACTGGTTCTTTGAACAATCCATGAACCTGCATCTGATTGCTCAACTCGATGGCGTGATCCGCCGGGTGAACAGGGGTTGGGATATCGCGCTGGGCTATGACGAGAATGAGCTTGTGGGAAACAACTTCCTTGACCTGGTCCATCCTGATGACAAAGCGCTGACCGTCGCGGAAATGGCCAAGCTTGCGCATGGGATAACCGCTTTCCACTTTGAAAACCGCTACCGTCACAAGAATGGTGAATTCAGGCTGCTGGCCTGGTCCGCCACTATCGATGCCGGGAATCAATTGGTCTACGCCGTGGCGAACGACATTACCGAGCGCAAACGGGCCGAGGATGCGCTGAACGAAAGCGAAGAACGCTGGAAGTTCGCGCTCGAAGGCGCAGGTGATGGCGTTTGGGACTGGGATATGCAGACCGGTGCAGCACTGTTCTCCAGGCGCTGGAAGGAAATGCTTGGCTTTGCCGAGAGCGAAATAGAGAACAACGCATCCGAATGGACGAGCCGTGTTCACCCCGATGACATGCCCGGCGTTATGACGACCATCCAGAGCCATATCGACGGCAAGACACCCTCCGCCGTGGTCGAGTTCCGCATGCTGTGCAAGGACGGTAGCTGGAAATGGATTCTTGGCCGTGGCATGGTGGTCAGCCTCGATGCCGATGGCAAGCCAACACGTTTGATTGGAACGAATACCGACATCACTGAGCGCAAGCAGCGGGAGGAAGTCGATGTCTTCCTCGCTCAAGTCGGCGGCCGAACCGCAAAGGAGCCCTTCTTTGACGCGCTGGCCAGATTTCTGGCCCGGAACCTGCAAATGGACTACGTGTGCATCGACCGACTCGAAGGCGACGGGTTGAACGCCACTACATTGGCGGTCTGGCACGACGGCCATTTCGAGGACAACGTGACCTACGCCCTCAAGGACACGCCCTGCGGTGACGTGGTTGGCCAGCAGGTCTGCTGCTTTCCCGCCAGCGTGTCCCAGTTCTTCCCGCGTGATCAGGCGCTTCAGGATCTGCGTGCGGAAAGCTATATTGGCGTCACCCTATGGAGCTCCACCGGCCAGCCCATCGGCCTGATCGCGGTGATCGGACGACGCCCGATGACGAACCGTTCGCAGGCCGAAGTGACTATGGAAAGGGTTGCCGGGCGCGCTGCCGGCGAACTGGAACGACTGAATAGCGAGGCTTCCCTTCGGGAGAGCGAATCTCGTCTGCGAGCAATTGTCGAGAATGAGCCGGAATGCATCAAGATAGTGGATGCACAAGGGCGCTTGACCCAGATGAATCCGGCCGGACTGGCGATGATCGAGGCAGACTCGCTAGAGCAGGTGGCTAACCTTCCGGTGCTCGACGTGATCGCCCCCGAATACCGAACGGCCTTTGCCCAGATGCACAAACGGGTACTTATCGGTGAATCAATACAATTGCAATTCGAGGTGGTGGGCCTCAAAGGCGGACGGCGCTGGCTTGAGACTCACGCGGTGCCAATGCAGGACCGTGGCGAAACGGTCCAGTTGGCTGTTACACGGGACATCACCGAGCGCACGCAGGCCGAGACTCAGATGATGCGACAGGCAAAGCGTGCCGAAGCACTGCTTCAGCTCCCGCGACTTTCTGAGGAACTTGATGAGCAGGCCTTCATGCAGCGCAGTCTGACGCTCGCGGAAGACCTCACCGGTAGCCCGGTTTCGTTCATGCATTTCGTAAACGACGACGAGGAAACGATCGAACTGGTGGCATGGTCGCAACGAACCATTACCCATTACTGCCAGGCGACATTCGATCGCCATTACCCGGTGTCCAGTGCCGGCGTCTGGGCGGATGCCGTTCGCCGGCGCGCACCGGTGGTCTGCAACGACTACGCAAACTATCCGGGGAAAATGGGCCTTCCCGATGGTCATGCAAAACTAATTCGTTTTGTCTCGGTACCGGTGATCGAGAAAGGCAAGGTGGTCATGCTCACCGGGGTGGGAAACAGTGCGACAGCCTATGACGAGTTCGATCTGGAGTCGGTGCAACTGCTCAGCAACGACATCTGGCGCATCGTTCAGCGCCATCGTGACCAGCAAGACCTGATCCAGCAGAAGGCGCTGCTGGAAACCCGTGTGGCGGAGCGAACCGAAGCACTGGCCCACGCCCGTGACGCTGCCGAAGCCGCCAACATCGCCAAGAGCGCCTTCCTCGCCAACATGAGTCACGAAATACGCACCCCGATGAACGGCATCCTGGGCATGGCCAACATCCTGCGCCGCGAAGGAGTGACCAGCAAACAGGCACAACGCCTCGACACCATCGACGCCTCCGCCCAGCACCTGCTGTCGGTCATCAACGACGTCCTCGACATCTCCAAGATCGAAGCCGGCAAGTTCACCCTGGAGGAAGCCCCGGTCGTCGTCAGCAGCCTGCTGGCCAATGTCAGCTCCATCCTGTCCGAGCGCGTCAAGGCCAAGGGCATTCACCTGCTGATCGAGACCGGGCACTTGCCGCACAACCTGGCGGGTGACCCGACGCGGCTGCAACAGGCCCTGCTCAACTACGCCGCCAACGCCGTCAAATTCACCGAAACGGGCACCGTGACGCTGCGTACCCTCAAGCAGGAAGAGACCGCCGAGGAGGTCGTGGTGCGCTTCGAGGTACAGGATACCGGCATCGGCATCACGCCCGACGCCCTGTCCCGGCTGTTCAGCACCTTCGAGCAGGCCGACAATTCGATGAACCGCAAATACGGCGGCACCGGCCTCGGGCTGGCCATCACCAAGCGCCTGGCCGAACTGATGGGCGGGAAAGTCGGCGCTGACAGCACGCCGGGGGTGGGCAGCACCTTCTGGTTTACCGTGACGCTGACGAAGAGTGGAGAGGCGGAGGCACCGACGGCCGAAGACGTCGATGCCGAAGCGGAGATTCGGAAACACTACGCCGGCCGGCGCATTCTGGTGGTCGATGACGAGCCGGTTAACCGGGAAATCGCCCTGATGCAGCTTGAGGCGGTCGATCTTGTCGTCGACATGGCCGTAGATGGGACAGAGGCCGTCGCCCTGGCGCAGAAGAACAGCTACGCGGCGATCTTGATGGACATGCAGATGCCGAAGCTGAACGGGCTTGAGGCGACGCAGG
>JBIKKY010000007.1:0-82116 GCA_044360105.1 Sulfuritalea sp. | reverse complement strand
CTGTTCGAGAAGATGCCCATCCAGCAAGCCTTTGCGGGGAGCGACTACATTTCCGACCAAGGTGGCAGCAACAACCAACTGAATCTATTCGCGTTTTAACCGGACACTACTGTCCGCAACTATCAGTCAAAATCTTGATGCCCGAGTCAGGGAATAGGCAAGCGTTTTTCTGTACGCAAGCCGACAGTTATTCGAACTTGTTGCGGTGCCTTTGGCGTCATTCGTGCCAGTTCGTAGTCTGCATAGTTGCAGAAGTGGCAAGCTTTGGCGCGTCGCCACACATTCTTACAGTACTCACCGCCGCAGAGCGAGCTTTCGATCATCTGTTGGTTGCAGGCATCACATCCCGTTTTGCGTTCGAACCGGCGAGTTCAACAGACTTTGTCCTCCCATGAAACCGCAAAACTCGAATACTGTCTGGCACCATGCCACCGTTACCCGCCTGCGACGTGAGCAGGTGAATGGCCACAGGGGCGTCGTGGGCTGGTTCACAGGTTTTTCCGGCGCAGGAAAATCTACTATCGCACATGCCACGGAAGAACGTCTGCACCAGTTGGGCTGCCGCACGTATGTTCTGGATGGCGACAATGTTCGTCACGGCCTGTGCAGCGACTTGGGCTTTTCCAGCGCGGATCGCCACGAAAATATCCGTCGAATCGGCGAAATGTCGAAACTGTTCGTCGACGCCGGTATCATCACTCTTACGGCATTCATCTCTCCAATGCGCGCAGATCGCGATCGCTTGCGCCTCCTTGCTGGTGACGACTTCATAGAAATCTACTGCCGGTGTCCCATCGCAGTTTGCGAGGACCGTGACGTCAAGGGCCTTTACAAGAGGGCGCGCGCCGGTGAAATCAAAGAATTTACCGGCATATCTTCTCCCTATGAGGAGCCGCATAATCCCGACCTCGTCATTGAAAGCAATATCATGACAGTAGAGGAAAGTGTGGATGTGGTGATGACTTACCTGCAGACTCACGGCGTAATCTCCGTCCCGCAGATCGCTTAAGGAGAGCAACATGGGCATTGTTTTTTGGACGAGGCTGTGAGTAACACTTGCCATGAGCTTGCGATGCCTGCTTTTACGAGAACTGAAGCTTCTTCGAAATCTATATGTGCCCACCAGTTTTCAAATGCGGGAAATTCTGAGAGGCGTTTTCGGCGACCCGAAGACTCTTATCAACTTGGTACAGTGCTTAAAATCCGTCCGAAATGTATGTGGTCAAGCGCCCAAGGGTTGTTCCTGCGACGCAGTTGCCGGGGTGACTGTGAAGTTGATTACATCAGCCTGCTAGTCGGCGCTGTCACTAATTGCCAAATTGATGGGGACGATCAAGCGTCTAGGCGTCTTGTGATGACAGCGCAGAGTCCCAGGAGATGCAAGTGATCAAAGTAACGAAGACGGCAATTGCCGGTGCCTTCCTCATCGATTTGGACGTACACTGCGACCACCGCGGCTTTTTCTTGGAGAGCTATCAGCGACGCCGTTATGCGGATGCTGGCTTGAATGCAGAGTTTGTGCAGGACAATCGGTCGTTTTCCCAGAAGGGGGTTTTGCGCGGCCTGCATTATCAGGTGCATCACCCTGTTGGGCACCTGATCTACGTGACACATGGTTGTGTGTTCGATGTTGGAGTCGACGTTCGGCGCAATTCGCCGACTTTCGGTCAGCAGATCGCCTATACGCTTTCCGCGGAGAGCAATCAGCAGCTATATTTGCCGCCCGGGGTGGCCCACGGCTTTTGCACGCTGGGCCACGAGAATGAAATTTTATACAAGTGCACCGAGTACTACTACCCGGACGATGAGGCTGGAGTTTTATGGAATGATCCGGAACTGGATATTCAGTGGCCAGTAATCGATCCCCTCATCACACCGCGTGATGCTGCCTATCCTAAATTGAAGGATATCGATCCTGCAAAATTTCCGAACGTTTGAAACTGAAAGACGGGTACAAATATGAAATGCAGAATTTGCCAGAACACCATTGAGCCATTCATGACATTCGGGCGCATGCCGATTGCCAACGGATTTCTGACGCAGGAGCAATTCAACGACGAATATTTCTTCGACTTGAAGCCGGCCTTCTGCGACGAGTGCCTGACGTTCCAGATCGAGGAGCAACCGGCGCCGGAAATGATGTTCCACGACCAGTACGCCTTTTTCTCGCGGACCTCGGCGCACATGCAGCGACACTTTCAAGCCTATGCCAACTGGGTAAACGAGCACCACCTGCGCGGCGACGATTCGTTTGTTGTCGAGATCGGGAGCAACGACGGCATCATGCTGGAGAATTTCGCCAAGCGCGGTATTCGTCATCTCGGCGTAGAGCCGTCAGCAAACGTGGCGGCCGAGGCGTGCAAGCACGGTGTCAATACTGTCGTTCGCTTCTTCGGTCCCGAAACCGCTTCAGAAATTGTCACGGAATATGGCAAGGCCGACGCGCTGATCGCTGCAAACGTCATGTGCCACATTCCCGACATGCATGGCATCGCCAAGGGCGCGAATACACTGCTGAAGCCGGACGGCGTGCTGATTTTCGAGGACCCGTACCTGGGTGCCATGATCGAGAAAACCACATACGACCAGATATACGACGAGCACGTTTTCATTTTTTCGGCGCTTTCGGTGGCTAACATTTTTGGTCCGTACGGCTTTGAGCTCATCGACTTGCTCAAACAGGAAACACACGGCGGTTCGATGCGCTATGTACTCGCGCGCAGGGGCGAACGCAGTAAGTCGCCCATCGTCGAAACGATACTTGACGAAGAGAGGGCCTCCGGCCTGCATATGCCGCAAACCTACGAAATGTTTCGGCAGGCTTGCGAAGCATCCAAGGAGCGACTAGTGCGGCTGTTAGTGGCGGAAAAAAAGGCGGGAAGACGAGTGGTCGGCTATGGGGCAACCTCCAAGAGCACGACTATTCTTAACTACTGCGGCATCGGTCCCAGCCTAGTGGATTTTATTTCCGACACTACGCCTATCAAGCAGGGGAAATTTAGTCCGGGCGTGCATATTCCAGTGAAGCCGTATGTCGCTTTCGCCGAAAGCCATCCGGAAACTGCACTGCTGTTCGCGTGGAACCATCAGGCCGAGATTATGGAAAAGGAGAAAGTGTTTACCGCAAACGGCGGCAAGTGGTTGACCCACATCGGCCAGGATTGACGGAGTCAGAATGATTTTTTGTGCATCTCCCAAGGCTCAGTTCATCCCGCACCAAGATCAAATCGTTGCGGCGGTTCTGTCTGTCCTGAATAGCGGTAACTATATTCTCGGTGAAGAGGTTGCGAAATTCGAGGGCGAACTGGCCCAATATTTGGGAATCGAACACGCTGTTGGCTGCGGTAGCGGCACGGATGCGCTGGTGCTTGCCCTGCGGGCGATGGGCATCGGCCGGGGCGACGAGGTAATCGTGCCGTCCCACACGGCAACAGCAACTGTAGCGGCGGTGGCCATGGCCGGGGCAACGCCGGCATTCGTCGAGATCGAGTCAGACTTTTATTCGCTTGATGTTGGGGCGGTCGAGGCGGCTTGCACGGAACGGACAAAGGCGATCATCGCAGTGCACCTGTATGGCCAGGCTGCTGATCTGGATAGATTAGTGACTTTGGCGGGCAGGTTGGGCATTCGTCTGATCGAAGATTGTGCGCAGGCGACGGGAGCAGCATACCGAGGCCGCAAGCTCGGAACGCTGGGCGACATTGGCTGCTTCAGCTTTTTCCCCACCAAGAATATGGGCGCCTTCGGTGATGGTGGTGCGGTCGTCTGCCGCGATCCTGCGCTGGCGGCACGGGTTCGTCGCCTGCGGCAGTATGGGTGGGACGACAACCGGGTCAGTCTAGAGCCGGGCATGAACAGCCGGTTGGACGAATTACAGGCAGCGATTCTGCGGGTGAAGTTGCGCCATCTCGATGCTGACAATGCCGACCGGCGCCGGCAGGCCTCTCGTTATCGTGAAGCCCTTACTGGCTTACCGGTCGGCTTGCCGGCCGAGCGCGACGCAGCGCTACATGTCTATCATCTGTTCGTCATTCGCACGCTCGAGAGGGATCGGCTTCTGCAGCATCTGAAGTCAAAAGGGATCGCTGCCGGAGTTCACTATGCGACACCGGTGCACATAATGCCGGGCTTCAGCGACGGCACCCGCCTGCCGCTGACCGAGCAGGTCGTGAACGAAATAATCAGTTTGCCGCTGTATCCAGGCCTTGATGAACCGTCGCAGGAGCAAGTCATATCGGCGATCGGCGGATTCTTCGGCAGGCGACCGGTTCAATGATCCCGAGAATTGCCATCGGCGGAAGTATTCATGAGTCCTAACCAAATTATCAGGCGACTTGCGAGACAGCTGATACCTGCAGCAACGCTGAATTACGTCCGTAAGCGGTTGCGGACCGACTTGCCCTGCAATGCACCCAGCTACCAGGGTGTGTACACCCAGCACAGCATGCGTTGGCTGCATGAAGGGCGATTTGCGGATATCCATGACCGGCATCGAAAGCTCAATCCATTCAATAATCCCAATGACACAAGACTTAGGCAGTATTCCGCATGCATGTACGCTGAGTTTTCTAAAAATGTGCAGGGTGATTTCATGTCCGCAGGTATTTCCTTTGGGGTGGCGCCGCGGGTGATTTTCGATTTTGTCGAATTTGAACAACTTGGCAAAACTTATCACTTTATCGACCCCTTTCTGGGTACTAATTACCCTGGAGAGGGAGTCAATCCGTACAACACGGACTTCGAGTTCGTGCGCAGGCAGTATCGCGATGGTGCGCCGGTCGTGTTCCACCGGGAACTGCTACCGGACTGTTTTCCTATGAAAGGATTGGAGCGGGGCCTCGCGTTCATTCATCTGAATACGACCCACCCTTCGGCCGAAGCTGCCTCTCTGCAATATTTATATGAAAAGTTGAACCCGGGCGGCTTCCTACTGATCGACAGCTACTCGTTCGGCACAGGGCAATTTGATGATTACGACAAAACCATCGAACGCATCGGTGCCAAAGTGTTCAATTTGGTAACTGGACAGGGAGTCATCCAGAAACCGCCGGGCACCGAAAATCTGTCTTCAGGAGCTTGATTTGAAAACTCAAACCACACCTATTCAGCTACACCAGGAGTTGCAATGAGCGAAAATGCTCCCGAAGGCATCAGACTGAACCTGGGCTGCGCGTCGAGGCCACTGCCGGGATACATCAATATCGACCTCGACACGCTGGAAGAAATGAAGGCGCGTTACCCCAATCTGACCATCCCGGACGACCTGAAGATTTTTCGGTACGACATCTTTAACTTGCCGTACCCGGACGGAAGCGTGTCGGAAGCGCGTTGCGACTCGATGTTGGAACATCTGTCGTTCCGGGAAGAGAAGAAGTTTTTCTACGAAATGCAGCGCGTGATCAAGCCAGGCGGTTTGCTGGTGTTCTCCGTGCCCGATTTCGAGGACCTCGTGAGGAATTGGTTGGCTGCGGAAGACGATTGGCGTGACTTCTACCGTGACGACCCCGAGGCTATTGCCCAGCAGCATTGGTTCGGGCAGTACTCGTATTCAACCAGAAGCCGCTGGGGTTACATGACGGCGAGCCTCTACGGCCCGCAGAACAGCGAGGGTCAGTTCCATAAGAATTGTTACACGGAGAAAAAGATTCGGGTTCTGCTCGATTTTCTCGGATTCCACATCATCGAGCTTTCCTTTTTCAATTGGAAAGGCGATCGCGATCGCATGATCTATGTTCGCGCAGAGAAGCGGACATAGCAAAAAGGAGACTTCTCAAGTCATGCGACATGTGGTTATACATATTGGAGCGAACAAAACCGCTTCAACTACCTTACAGAGGGCATTGTTCAGCAAGCACGATGGGCTTCACTATATGGGCGAGGACGCTGTGGGCTATGAGGGCTACGCGTCCATTGTGAATTCCATGGTAAATGATGATGATCTTTACTTTCCTTTTGATGAGTGTGCGGAACTATTTAACAAACACTTGCGGGAGGATGTGGAAAAGACGATGTTGTATTCCAACGAAGATGTGATGACTAGCCGAATCCCCAAAACTTGCGCGAGGCGGCTACACGACTTTCTTCCGGATGCGGAAATTTTGCTTGTAGTTCGCAATCAGTACACTGCCATCCCATCGTTTTATGCCAATCACGGGGCTTTCCTGAAGCCGGCACCCCCTTCATATTTTCGCCGGCATGTGTCAATTGAAGATTGGATAAGGTATCAGGTTGTATTTATCAAGTATGGGGCGCTGGCCAGTTTTATGTTCAATAGGCTGCTCTCAGTATATGCGGAGCTATTTGGCGAACAGCGCATACATGTCTTGTTGTTCGAGGAGTTTGTGGAGAACAAGCAACGGTTCATAGAGAAACTGTCAGACGTATTGCGCATTAATTCGAACGAGGCTAGCAAACTATTGCAGTCAGGGCATGAGCGGAAGCGTTATACAAACAGAATGCTCGCATATAACAAATTGCGAACATCATTTTTTTGGGGTGTCCCCTTCTCCAATTACCTACCTTTTGGGCATTCAATCGCGAAACAGTTAAGTGAGTTTTTGAGTGCAGGGGATCCGGCAAAAGTTGTTTTGAGTAATGAAATCAGACAAGTGATTTATGGCTTGTATTGTGAGGATAACGCTGCACTCGCGGCAAAATACAATTTGCCTTTAGCCCAATATGGCTATCCGATCAAGCATTGAAAACGCCCAAGTGCCCACTTTGGAGAGCATATGAAGTTTGAACTTTTCGGACCGTCGATTACTGACCTGGAAATCAAGACGGTAATGGATGCCATGGAAAATGGGTGGTATGGAGAAAAAAAATACTGGTACGTAGAAAACTTCGAGCGAGAATTCGCCAAGTATCATGGCAGGAAGCATGCACTGATGACCCCGAACTGTACATCAGCGATTCACTTGCTGTTGCTTGGACTAGGGATCGGCCCAGGTGATGAGGTGATTGTGCCTGAGTGCACTTGGATCGCCTCGGCAACCCATATAACGCATGTGGGTGCAAGAACTGTTTTTGCTGATATTGATGAGAAGACCTGGTGCATGTCGGCGGAAAGTTTGGAAGGGGCCATTACCCCTCGCACCAAGGCCGCTATCGTTGTTGACTTGTACGGAAACATGCCCGATATGGATGCGATACGCCGGGTGGCGGATAGGCATGGCATTTACCTGATTGAAGATGCTGCCGGAGCCCTTGGGTCGGTATATCGTGGAGCAAAGGCCGGGAGTTTCGGCATTGGGTCAGTGTTCAGCTTCCACCGTACAAAGACGATTACCACAGGTGAAGGCGGGATGCTTTTGGTGGACGATGATGCCCTATTCAAACGCTGTCACTTTCTTCGGGATCATGGCAGATCTGAGACAAAGCATTATTTCAACACCGAAGTTGCGTATAAATATATGCCGTGCAATCTTCTCGCGTCATTGGGATATGCACAGTTCCAGCGCATAGAGGAATTGGTTCAGGCAAAGCGGCACTTGCTAAGCCGCTATAGACAAGCGTTTGCGGATATCCCTGACGTATATTTGAATCCAGAACCACCAGAGGGAAGAAATGGTGCATGGTGTACGGCACTTATTTTCGGGAGATCTCATAATTTCCATAAAGAGAATGTGATTGATGAATTGGTAAAGAAGGGATTTGAGGGCCGCCCTTTCTTTTATCCACTAAGCAGCATGCCTGCATATGGCGGGGAATCATCAGAGAAGCAAGGCAGAAATCCGGTGGCTTATGACGTGGCCAGCAGAGGTATTTGCCTGCCTGCCTCATTTCGAACAAGCGACGAAGAGTTGCTGGCTTATAGCAACGCCATACGCTCCATACTTGGCAAGGATCCGCTGGCGGACTTTACATGAACACCATTGCCGATGTCCGCGTTAGAGCTTTGCCTAAATTTCTCGATAGGCAAGGTTTTCTTGTCGCTTACGATGCGGCCATCGACTTTCAGATCAATTTTCGACGAGTCTTCGTTGTTACAGGACACGCAGGTGCCCTGCGTGGAAAGCATGCGCACAGGGAGTTGACCCAAATCCTTATTTGCTTGAGTGGAACGTGCAGGGTCATATGTGACGATGGCGTAGCACAGGAAGAGGTACTGTTGGACCGGCCGGAAGTTGCGCTCGAGATACCCCCGGGGATTTGGGCAGAGCAACACTATGTCGGTACCGATAGCATATTGATGGTGCTGTGTGATCTGCCTTTCGACGAAAGCGACTACATTCGGGACTATGACGAGTTCGTCGAATTTCGCAGAGGTATGCAGGCGTGAAGATTGTAGTGACAGGAGGCCTCGGGCATATCGGTTCGCGGTTGCTGCGGGAGATGCCCCGATTTTTTGAAAGCCCAGAAATCGTCGTCGTTGACAACCTCTCGACTCAGCGCTACGGCTCACTGTTCAATCTTCCGGGCGCGGCTCACTATCGGTTCATAGAGGGCGATGTCACTGCGATGGACCTGAGTGAAACCTTTATGGGTGCCGACGCGGTCATTCATTTGGCGGCGCTCACCGACGCGGTGGCCAGCTTCGAGCATCCGGAAGCCATGGAACGGGTGAATTATTCGGCAACAAAACAGGTCGCCGAGATGTGTGTACAAGCCGGTGTGCCGCTGATCCACGCATCCTCTACAAGCGTATACGGGACTCTAAAGGCTGCGGTAGACGAAGATTGCGAGCCCGAAGACATCGCGCCGCAAAGCCCTTATGCCGAGTGCAAGCGGCGTGAGGAGCTGCTGGTCGCAGATATGTGCAGGGCGGGCGACCTAAAGGCCATAACCTTTCGGTTCGGAACGATTTTCGGCACATCTCCCGGCATGCGATTCCATACAGCGGTCAACAAGTTCTGCTGGCAGGCCGTGATGAAAAAACCTCTGACGGTATGGAACACGGCCTATGACCAGAGGCGCCCGTATCTCGACCTGGGCGATGCCGTCAGGGCTGTCGCCTTTGCCATCCAGCGGCGCTTGTTCGATGGCAACATCTACAACGCGGTGACTGTCAATGCGACGGTTCGGGAAGTGACCGATGCGATTCGCCTTCACCTGCCCGATTTGACCATTGACTTCGTTGATAGCCGAATCATGAATACGCTTTCGTATGAGGTTCTCAATAAAAGGCTCTCGGAAGGCGGCTTTGAGATGCATGGCAGTTTGCAGAGCGGGATCGCAGATACGGTGCAATTGCTCATACAAGCGAATTCGCGCGGCGCCTGACGCGCCATTAAGCAGTAGTTAATGTCGTCGGTCCGAAAAAATATCGTTGCGAACATGATCGGAAGCGGCTGGGCGGCTTTTTTGTCTCTCGCTTTTGTGCCCTTGTATATCAACTTCCTGGGGCTAGAGTCGTATGGCCTGATAGGGTTCTATATCACCCTGCAGGTTTTTTTTTCCGTGCTGGACTTGGGCCTTACCACAACGCTTTCCCGGGAAATAGCCAGGCTGTCAGTAGCCGGGAGTGCGGCTGCCCAGGATATGCGCAACGTGGTGCGAACCCTCGAGGTCATCTACTGGATGATGGCGGTCTTGATCATCACGGTCGTGGCCTTGATAGCGGATTGGATCGCAACCAGCTGGCTCAACACGAATCGCCTTTCCGCCGACGTTGTCGGGTCTTCGATTACGCTGATGGGGGTGGTGATCGCCTTCAGAATGCCATATGGATTCTATGCCGGCGGACTTATTGGACTGCAGCGGCAGGTTCTGCTCAACGGCATGAAGGTCGCTGTCGAAACCTTTCGCAATGGCGGTGGCGTAATCGTCATCTGGCTGGTTTCGCCGACCATTACCGCTTTCTTCACTTGGCATGCCGTAGCGGGTGTGATGGCAGCGATTCTGTCGCGCATGGTCCTCTGGCGCAGCCTTCCCAAAGCGGAGGGTCGGGCGAGGTTTACCCCGGCCATTTTCCGGCAACTATGGAGCTTCGGGGCTGGTATGAGCGCGATTTCTGTCATGGCGTTGCTATTGGTAGAGCTTGACAAGATAATTCTCAGCAAGATGCTGCCGCTTGAAGAACTTGGCTATTACATGCTCGCGTCAACGGTAGCAATGGGGATCAACCTCATCATTGTGCCCTTGGTGTTGGCGATCCAACCGCGTCTGACGCAACTCGTTGCCGGGGGGGACGTTGCCGGCTTGCGGCAAATCTATCACAAGGGCTGTCAATTGATGACCGTGCTGGTGATGCCGGTTGCGCTGGGGCTGTGCTTCTTTTCGGAGCCTCTGCTTCGCATCTGGACCCAGAACGCGGACGTCGCCCGGTTTTCGGCGCCCGTACTCAGTTTGCTTGCCATAGGCACGGCATTGAACGCGATGATGAATATTCCTTATGCAATTCAGCTAGCGCACGGCTGGACCAGACTCGCCCTGATTACCACTGCAGTTTCAGTCGTAGTGCTTGTGCCGACCCTGATTGTCATGATCGACAATTTCGGCGTAATCGGGGCGGCTTCCATCTGGGTGGCGCTCAACGCCGGGAATGTCTTGTTGACGCTGCCTATAGTCCATGCCAAGTTTCTCCGGGGTGAGTACAAACACTGGTTGCTGGTCGACTTTCTCCGCCCAACACTCGTCGTGCTCGCCGTGCTCGGGTTGGGGCGGTTTTTAATGCCCGATGAAATGAGCATGACGGGGGAAGCAGTCTGGATTGCGTTATGGGTAACGGCAAGCTTATTCGGTGGAGCGACACTGACGCCCGTGACTCAGCCTTATTTTTCGCGCAAGCCTGCAAGATGAGAATTAACTGTTAAAGGCGGCTTGAATGAATTCATGCAGGAGTGCTTATTTATGGAAGCGGTAAATGCACCACTAGTTTCGGTAGGGATCACAACCTATAACCGCCCGGACTATTTGAAACATGCGCTTGACTGCGTGGTCAGCCAGACGTACAAAAATCTGGAAATTATTGTTTCGGAGGATTGCACGCCTTGTGAAAAAACAAAGTCGCTGCTGAGGGAATATGCGCAAAAAGATAGTCGCATCCGCTATTTCAGCCAGCCAGTCAATCTGGGACCGCCGGCAAATATCGAGTTTGTGTTGAAGCAGGCCAGCGGCAACTTCTTCTTCTGGGCCGATGACGACGATCTGCGCGACGAGCGCTGGGTCGAGGTGCTACTGGAAAAGCTTACTGCTGAGGATGCAGTCGTTGTTTTCAGCAATTTGGTGTCTATGGACCTGAATGGGAAGCACCTCAGGCATTTCTGCCCGGTAAGGTTCACCGGACCCCGGACTATCAGGTTGGCACGCTACTTTCTGGCGGAGGGGGCCGAAGGGAAGGCTAATCTTGTGTGCGGGCTGTTCCGTACGGAATTTCTGCGTGGCATAAAGCACTGGGGGCAATATGATCGCAGTCTTCTGGCCGTCGATATGCTTTTCGTGCTGGATTGCCTCCAGCACGGAAACGCGCTGGTCGATCCATCGGTCACGCTTTATAAGCGGATGGGGATCGGAAAAAGTTTTCCGGTCAGTTCCATTAGAGACTTTCTCCACAGAGCCTACAAGGAACTAAGGCAGGATATCGCATGTGTCGGGGTTGTCGGGCGATGGCTCGATAAGGCGGTGCTTTTGCTCCTGACCCCAGTAAAATTAACCAAAAAACTGTTCCAGCTGTTGTTCCAGCGGCTCGGACTGCATCCCCAGTGATAACCGAAAATATACTTGCTGGTTCCGGAAACGTGCTTTTTCGGCATGAAATCGATTGCGCGGTTGCGCCGGTCGATTCCGACGCGGAATCTGGTAATGAACTTGCTTGTTGCGGCTCCTAACCATTACTTCACGCAATGACGATCAACCACCCATTGGAAAGGCTGCAGTCGTGAATGACTATTCGACAGGCAATAAATCCGGTTCTGCACGATGGTTCGAGGCCTATGCCCGGGATTTGACCTCTCAGGGCGGGGAGGACGGGATCCTTGAGCGGATCTTTGAGGTGATCCCTGGCGAAGACAGGTGGTGCTGCGAGTTCGGTGCGTGGGATGGTCGTAAATATAGCAACACCTACCAGTTGATTGCGAACAGGGGCTGGTCCGGCGTACTCATCGAGGCCAATCCGGTGAAATTCGAGGACCTGAAGAAAACCTATGCCGGCAACAGCAAGGTAGTCCTGCTTAACCGCTTTGTCGAGTTCGCGGGGGACGGGCTGCTAGACAACTTGCTTGCCGGTACGCCTGCGCGGCCCGACTTCGATCTTCTGAGCATAGACATCGACGGCAACGACTATCATGTCTGGGCCTCGATCAGCGCCTATCGGCCGAAGGTCGTCATCATTGAGTACAACCAGAGCATCCCCAATCACGTAGAGTTCGTGCAGGCCGCCGATCCGGAGGCCTGCCACGGCAATTCCCTTCTCTCGCTGACCAAGCTGGCAGCGCGCAAGGGGTATCAACTCGTGGCGGTGACCGATACCAACGGCATCTACGTGTGCGAGGAGTATTTCCATCTCTTTGACATCGCCGACAACAGCCTGCCGGCGATGCGTCCGGTTGCGCCGTACGTGACCGACATCTTCCAGCTATACGACGGCACGGTAGTACTTTCCGGCTACCGGCAGATGATCTGGCATGGTGTGTCGATGCCGCCCGTCCGCTTCCAGGTCGTGCCGCGCTCCCTTCGCACCTTCCCCGGAGTAATGAGCGGTCCGAAGCTGTTCCTGTTCAAGGCTTGGCGCACCCTGTTCCGCCTCTTTAACCCGTCCTGACCATTAACCAACCAATCGAATTCTCCCATGATGTCGAAGTTGAAGTCCGTTATCAGAAACACCGCTGCCTATGATCTCTACAACTGGCTGCGCTATCGTCTCGAGTGGTTGAACTGGGTGGCGGGAAAGTTCGACCGGGCACCTCATTTGCTCAAGCGGCGCCTCATCGCCAGCCGGGCGCGCGAATTAAGGCCCGAGGTCTTCGTCGAGACGGGTACCCTGTTTGGCGATATGACCTATGCCCAGCGCAACAATTTCCGCCGGCTGTACTCGATCGAGCTGGATGATTACCTGTTTGAACGTGCGACGCGGCGCTTCAGGGCCTTTCCGCACATCCGTATCCTGCACGGCGATAGCGGGCAGAAGATCACTGAGGTCCTGCAGGAATTGGACGGGCCCTGCCTGTTCTGGCTCGATGCGCACTACTCAGGAGGGATCACCGCCCATGGCGAAGAAATGACTCCAGTATTTGCCGAGATCCGGCACATCCTGAGCCATCCGGTCAGGAACCACGTGATCGTGATCGACGACGCCCGCCTCTTCAACGGCACCGACGGTTACCCGACATTTCGCGAATTGCGCGATTTCGTCGACTCGATCGACCGGGACTGCCTGACCTGGATCGAGAACGACACCATCACCGTCGCCCGCACCGCCTGAGCCGGCTCCCTCCTGGCAAGCACATGATCATCGTCAATGTCATCGGCGGGCTCGGCAACCAAATGTTCCAGTACGCGGCCGGGCGTGCTCTCGCGATCGCGCGCGGACTTCCGCTGCGTTTGGACCTCGTGGGCTTTGATGGTTACGGCCTGCATCAGGGTTTTGAGCTGCGGCGGGTCTTTAACTGTCAAGCGGTGATTGCCACCGCCGCCGAGGTGCGTAGCGTCTTGAGCTGGCGCTCGGCGCCTATCCTTAAGCGCGTCCTGGCCCGCCCCGGCTTTGCTGGACTGCGCGGACCTGCCTTCATTGTGGAGCCTCATTTCCATTACTGGCCGGGCATCCGCGACGTGCCTGCCACAGCCTACCTGCAGGGTTACTGGCAGTCCGAAAAGTATTTCGCCGATGCGGCTGTGGTCCTGCGCTCCGACTTTGCCTTCCGCCAGCCGATGTCGGATGTCAACGCGGCATGGGCCGAACGGATCGCACGCTGCAAGGCAGTAAGTCTGCATGTAAGGCGTGGCGATTACGTGGCTGATCCAAAAACACGAGCGGTCCTCGGGCCTTGCTCCCTCGATTACTATCGATCAGCCGCGCGCCACGTCGCCGAGCGCGTTGCGACGCCGGAATTTTTTGTTTTCTCCGATGACATCGCCTGGGCGCGCGACAACCTGGACATTGCCTTCCCCTGCCATTTCATCGACGACAACCGAGGGATGGAAAGCTACAACGACATGCGCCTGATGAGTCTGTGCCGGCACCACATTCTGGCCAACAGCTCATTCAGTTGGTGGGGCGCTTGGCTTAACCCGCGTGCGGACAAAATCGTGGTGGCGCCTGGGCGTTGGTTTGTAGGTGGTGAGCGGCGTGTGGATGACCTGGTTCCACAGGGATGGGTGACGTTATGAGGCGCGCGACCTTGGTCATTGGCGGCAGCGGCTTTATCGGCGCATGCTTGGTACCACTGCTGCTCGGCAGCGGCCGGCGCGTCACCGTGCTTGGCCGCAACGCTGCGCCGAGTACAGCACTGCCTGATGGGGTAGAGTACGTCGCGGGGAATTTCGGCCGAACCGAACTGATCCGGCCCTTGCTCTCAGTCCATCCAGAGGTCGTACACCTCGCCTATGCGACCGTGCCGCATACGTCCTACGATAACCCGCTCGGCGACCTGTTCGAGAATCTGCCGCCGACCGTGCAGTTGTTCGCACTGGCGGCTGAGCTTGGTTTGCGCCTGGCCCTGGTGTCCTCGGGCGGCACGGTGTATGGCGAGGCCTCAGTGCTGCCGATTACGGAAGAACATGCTACTCACCCGATTTCGCCCTACGGCGTGACCAAACTGACGCTGGAGAAGTACGCCCATCTCTACGCTGTAACGCGTGGGCTGGACGTCGTGTGCCTGCGCCCGGCAAACGCCTACGGCGAGGGCCAGCGCCCATTCACTGGGCAGGGTTTCGTCGCCACGGCAATGGCCTCGGCGATGCGCGGCGAGGCGGTGCGTATCTTTGGCGCGCGCGGCACGGTGCGGGATTACATCCACGTGAACGACCTCGCAGCTGGCATCCTGGCCGCGCTCGAGCAGGGCGAGATGGGTGCCGTGTACAACCTCGGTTCGGGTGTCGGCCGCAGCAACCTTGACGTGGTCGAGGCGTTGGTGCCGCTGCTGGGCGAAATTGGTTGCACGGTGCGCACGACGCACGCACCGAAACGTCCATTCGACGTACGTACGAATGTCTTGGATTGCAGCAAGTTGAGCGCACAGACCGGCTGGAGGCCGTCCGTCGGCTTCGAGGAGGGGCTGTTGCGCACGCGGGACTGGCTGATGAGTCATGCCGCCTGAGCCGCTGCGAACCGGCAGCGATACGCCGCCGCTGGTGACGGTGGCCATGCCGGTATTCAATGCCGGGCGCCATCTCCGACCGGCTGTTATTTCAATTATTCTGCAAACCTTCACCGACTGGGAATTGCTCGTCATCGACGACGGCTCGTCAGATGGCGCGGTAGATGACATTCTCGATCTGGACGATGCGCGTATCCGGATTTTGCGGGATGGGTCGAACAGGGGGCTTGCGGCCAGACTCAATGAAGCGATCGATCTGGCCCGGGGGCATTATTTCGCCCGCATGGATCAGGATGACATTTCCTATCCCGAGCGGTTGGCCCGTCAGGTGGATATGCTGGAGCAGAGTCCGGCACTCGATCTGTGTGCGGTTCGCTGCGCTGCGATCAATTTCGAAAATGAACTGGTCGGCGCACTGCCCTACGCTCTTATGCACGATGAAATCTGCGCTGCGCCGTGGCGGGGGCTTTATCTGGTACACCCTTCCTGGATGGGGAGGATAGAGTGGTTCCGCCAGCATCGTTATGCAAAGCCGGGCCCTTATTTCTGCGAGGACCAGGAACTGTTGCTCCGCAGTTATCGCAAGAGCCGGTTTGCAACTGTTCCTGAAATCCTGTTCGCATACCGGGTGCGCAGCCGCATCGCCTGGGGAAAGACGTTCCGGACACGCAAAACCATCCTGGGAATCCAGCTGCGCAAAATTTTCGGCATGGGGCAATGGCATTACGGCGCTCTGGCAACAATGGTGTTTGTCGCTCGAGTAGCGATGGATTTATCAAACTTGTTGATTCAGAAATTATGGGGCACAGACTTTTTGGGATTTCGCATCGCCGCCGTTGGGGTCACGGAGCGCAGTCAATGGAGCGCTGTGTTGGAAGCGATAATGCTGCAGGAAGATAAAAAGTCATGAATGCGGTTGAACTCATCAGCGAGTCCGGTACAGCTAGATTGGGGGACGACGCATGATCGGGCGCATCCGCAGGCCTTTCCCGCCGGCTATTGTCTTTCTGCTGTTCTTCAGTTACGCAACCGCAGCTGCGCTACTGTTCCAGAAATTCCTGTTGCCTTTGGTGGCTTCTGCTCATCACGGGCAAGGGCTGGTTGAAGGCGATTCCGCGTATTTCCACTCGGTAGCCGTGGAACTGGCCGGGCGCATCCATCAGCACGGTTGGTCGGAGTGGCGAGTTTATCCAGCATTTGGGGCTACGGGAAATGTAGCCCTGCTGGGGGCGCTCTACGCGTTGTTCGGCGAGGATCCTTCGTTGATGGTCCCGGTGAATGCGGCCATTCATGCGCTTACGGGTACGCTGCTATTCCTCCTCGGCCGCATGCTGTGGTCGGGACGTACAGGCACCTTGGCCGGAATGATCGCCGGCTCGCTCTACGTCGTGTTCCCCTCTGCGCTGAACTGGTACGGGCAGATCCACAAGGATGGTTTCGCCATCGCCGGTACGATGCTGATACTGACTGCCTGGGTTACCGCCGAAGTGGGAAGACAGGGACGCTGGCAGTTCCTGGCCGCCATCGCGACGGCATTGGCCGGAGTGGCCCTGATCGTGTTCGTTCGTCCATACCATCTGACGCTCGTGCTTGGTGCCGTGTTGCTGATACTGACGTTCAAGCTTGCTTCGGTCTGGAAGAACCAGGGATCCGTTGAATATCGTCGCTCTCTGGCAATGCAACTTGGGCTAGTCGTCCTGGTCGGTTTTGCTGCCTATATGGCGCCGAGCACTGGCGCCGATGAACAGAACTATGCCAGGTGGACGCCCGGAGGATCTGCCGAGAGTGGATCTGCTGAGAAATTACCCCAGTGGACGTGGCAGCCGACACCCTGGATTCCGCAGGCCATCGAGAAGTATGCCGAAGTGCTGGCCCGCACGCGCGCCGGCCTGATCGAAGAGGGCCTGAAGATTCAAGCCGGCTCGCTCTATGACATCGACGCACGTCCGGCCACCACGCCCCAAGTGGTGGCTTATGCGCCACGTGCATTGCAGATCGCCTTGTTCGCACCGTTTCCGACCTTATGGTTCGAAAAAATCAGCGTAACGCGCCTGGTGGCGGTTGGCGAGATGGCGATCTGGTACCTCATTGCTCCCGGTCTGTTGTTGGCGCTGTGGTTTGCGCGGTCGCGCGGCTTGCTGACAGTGGTGGTCTTTGCCCTGGCCTTGCTGACGGTGAGCGGCTTTACCAGCGCAAATATTGGCACGCTATACCGCATTCGCTACCTTTATCTGTTCCTGCTGATGCTGATCGGGCTGGCGGGCTGGCTGGGTTTCGTGGAGCGGAGGGGCTGGTTGCCGAAGGAGGGCGCTGATCCCGCACTACGTGAACCGGTCGCACCCGGAGCGAGGGAAGACCTGCGCCAGGCCCGTTCTGTGTTGGTCGGTTCCGGCATTACCGTCGCGGCGGTAACCGCGGTCACGTTTCTCGGATTGTTCGTCCGCGACATTGTCATGGCGCGGATGTTTGGCTTGGGTGAAGAACTCGACGCTTTCGTGGCTGCGTCCGTGGTGCCGATGTTTCTTGTGGCGGCGCTGAGCGTGCCGATCGGCACTGCCATCGTGCCGGTTTTCCTTTCTGTACGCGAACGCCATTCGGCATTGGCAGCACAGGCGCTGGCGCGGCGGGTAGGACTTCTGTTTCTGGTAGGCGCGCTGGTGCTGGCCGGACTGCTGGCCATGGCGGGGCCCCGCCTCCTGGATGCAGTAGGCTGGACGTTCCTGGGCGAAAAAGCCGCACGGACGCAGGCAATCATGTTGTGGATGCTGGCGATCTTTGTTTGCAGTGGATTGGTTACACTAGGCAACGGATTGCTCAATGCCCTTGGCCAATACGTCGTCCCGGCGGCGGCGCAGATAATCGTGCCGGTTGTTGCCATCGCGGCGCTGCTGCTTTTCGGCAGTTCCCATGGCGCTCTCGTTGTGGCAGTGGCCATGTTTGCCGGCCAGTTGGCCAATCTGGTTTTGGTCTATCGGGTGCTTGCCTTGCGCGACATATCGCTGCTGCGGGCCGTGAAATTTGAGTTCGCTGGAACGGGACAGTTCATTTCACAGTACCTGCCTCTGGTTGCGGCGGCAGTATTCATGCAGTTGGGGGTGCCGGTCAGCACCGCCATGGCCTCTACCCTGCCGGAGGGTAGCGTTGCGGCGCTTGGCTTGGGTAGCAAGGCCGTGTTGTTCATCACCGGATTGATCGGCGCGGCCATTACTTCAGTGGTTCTACCCTACTTCTCGCGCTACATGGCACAGAATCGCTTGCTGGATGCGCGGCGTGAACTGTCTTTCCTGCTGCTTGCCGGAACCATTATCTCGATCCCGGTCACGTTAGCGCTTCACCTGCTTGCCGAACCGTTCGTGCGGTTGGTCTTCGAGGGCGGTGCGTTCGGATCCGCGGAAGTGAGCCTTGTGTCGCGGGTGATGGCCAACGGCATTCTGCAGTTGCCGTTTTTCGTGCTCAACGTGCTGCTTTTGAAGTTTGCCATTGCCAGTCGACATTCCGGGCGGGTGATGGTGGCTGCCAGCGTGGGGTTGGCGGCGGTCGTCCTGCTGAACCTGGCGCTGATGCACCGGATCGGTGTGCCGGGCATCGCGCTTTCGATGACGCTCGCCACGGCGGTTACTGCGGCCCTGATGCTTCTGCTTTTCTGCCGGTTGGGAGATGTGGCATGGGTGGACATGACGTTCATCGTGACGAACTGGATCCTCTACCTGGCGCTGTCAGTTTGCCTGCATTACGAGAGTTACGCCGGGGCGATCGCCGCCGGCCTGGCTTTTGCCTTTTTGGTGTTGGGGGAATGGGTACTTATGGTGAAGTTGCGCACAAACGAAGCGGCGGCGTCTTGAGCCAGTCCAGGCTGTGTTTTGTCGTTTCCAGCCCGCTGACGGCACGTGCCTTCCTGCGCGGGCATCTGGCCGCGCTGCGTGGAAGATATGCGATCGATCTTGTCGTAGACGCAGAAGCGGCCGACGAACTGGGAGATATTGCGGCCCATGCAAGAGTCCTTCCCGTACGTATTCGGCGCCAGATTGCCCCGCTGGTGGACCTTAAGGCACTGGTACGGCTTTTTGTCCTGTTTCGGCGCGAGCGCTATGCAGCCGTCAGTTCGGTGACGCCCAAGGCGGGCATGCTGGCGCTGTTGGCTGCCGCGCTCGCCGGGGTGCCGGTACGGATCCACATCTTCACCGGTCAGGTATGGGCGACTCGTACCGGCTGGAAGCGCTGGATCTTGAAACAGGCGGATTGCTTCATGGCGCGGTTGGCGACCCATGTGCTGGCAGACAGTCCGTCCCAACGCGATTTCATGGTGACCGAGGGGGTCGCGGTCGCAGGCAAGATTCGCGTACTGGGCGAGGGTTCGATCTGCGGCGTGGATGGTATGCGGTTCCAACCCGATGCCGGCAAACGTGCCGAAATCCGACGTGCGCACGGTATTCCAGAAGCGGCGGTGGCCTTCCTCTTCCTCGGCCGCCTCAATCGCGACAAAGGGGTCCTAGACCTGGCCGAGGCGTTTGCGGTACAGGACAACCAAAATGCCTGGCTGCTCGTCGTCGGTCCTGACGAGGCGAACCTGCGCGCGAAAATGGAGCGTCGCCTCGGCCCCGCCCTGGCCCGTACCCGCTTCGTCGGTTACACGGACCGGCCCGAGGATTTCATGGCGGCCGCCGACGTGTTCTGTCTGCCGAGTTATCGCGAGGGATTCGGCATGGTGATCATAGAGGCGGCGGCGGCTGGGATTCCGACGATTGGCTCGCGCATCTACGGTGTCACCGATGCGATCGAGGAGAACGTCACTGGACTGTTCCACCGCGCCGGCGACACGGCAGAACTGGCCGGGCTGATGGCGTTTCTTGCCGGGGATGCCGCACGCCGGCATGCGCTTGGCGAGGCAGCGCGCGCGCGCGCGCTGCGCCTGTTTTCGCGCGAGGCAGTGACGCAGGCCTGGATGGACTATTATCGGCAACTGCTCGGCTGACGTAAAATCCCGCCGATGCTCAAGCGTGCCTTCGATTTCACCCTGTCCCTGGGATTGATTGTTCTTTGGTCGCCGGTGATGCTGGCCACCGCCATGCTCATCGCGTGGCGCATGGGCTTTCCGGTCGTGTTTCGCCAGCAGCGCCCCGGTCTTCACGGGCGCCCGTTCGAAGTGCTGAAGTTTCGCACCATGTCGGACCAAGCCGGCACCGATGGGCAGCCGCTGCCCGACGAGGCGCGGCTCACGACTCTGGGGGCTGTCCTGAGGCGTTTCAGCCTGGACGAACTGCCCCAGGTGTTCAATGTGCTGAAGGGTGAGATGAGCCTGGTCGGTCCGCGTCCGCTGTTGATGGAATACCTTCCGCTCTATAGCCGCGAGCAGATGCGGCGTCATGATGTGCGTCCGGGCATTACCGGCTGGACCCAGGTGAATGGACGCAACGCTTTGTCGTGGGAGGACAAGTTCGCCCTCGATGTTTGGTATGTGGACAATCGGTCGTTCTGGTTGGATCTGAAGATACTGGCCATGACGGCAGGTCGCGTTTTTTCCGGTTCGGGGGTGGCGAAGGAGGGCTTCGTCACGACGGAGAAGTTCTGCGGTACGGCAGGCAAATAGAGCCGCGACGGCGGCAGAGGGATGTATGGAACAACAAAGACGGCGCGTCGCGGTGTTCGGTGCCGGCGGCCATGGCAAGGTGGTCGTCGATGCCATCGAACGCAATGACGGGCTTGTCGTGGCCTGCGTGGCGGATGATCGTCCGCAACCGGGGGCGGTACTCCTCGGCCATGCCGTCATCGGCGGGCGCGAGGCGCTGCTGGCGCGCCGCGACGGGATCGACAGCGTCATCGTCGCGATCGGCGACAACCGTTCCCGCCTGGAGGTAGCTGCCTGGCTGCTGGCGCAGGGCTTCATCCTGCAGAGCGTGGTGCATCCTGCGGCGGCCGTGGCGCCTTCGGCGTCGATTGGCGCGGGCACGCTGATCATGCCGGGCGCAGTGGTGAATGCTGATGCACGTATTGGTCCCAATGCGATCATCAACAGCGGCGCCGTGGTCGAGCACGACTGCGATGTGGGCGAAGGCGTCCATGTCGCGCCGGGGGCCGTGCTGTGCGGCGGCGCCTGTGTCGGCGCGTGCGCGCTGGTCGGCGCCGGCGCCGTGGTTTTGCCGGGGGTGAAAGTGGGCGCAGCGCTGCTGGTCAAGGCGGGAACGGTGGCGGCACGGAATATGGAGCAGGACGATTGAAGCAAGATAAACAGGATGCGCTAGCGATCAACGGGGGAGCGCCAGTGCGTGCGGCTTCGTTCCCGCCCTGGCCGGTCTTCGCACAGGACGAGATCGACGCGGTTACCGCGGTGCTTGCGTCCGGGCGGGTGAATTACTGGACCGGCGAGGAATGCAAGGTCTTCGAACGGGAATTCGCCGCGGCCTTTGGCCGGCGCTACGGCATTGCTCTGGCCAATGGCACTGTGGCGCTTGAACTGGCTTTGCATGCGCTGGGCGTCGGGCCGGGAGACGAGGTGGTCGTGCCGAGCCGTACCTTCATTGCCACCGCGAGCTGCGTCATCGCGCGCGGTGCGACGCCCGTGATTGCCGACGTCGATGCGGACAGCGGCAACCTGACGGCACAGACCGTCTCCGCCGTGCTGACTGCGCGTACCCGAGCGGTGATTCCGGTACACATGGCCGGCTGGCCGTGCGACATGGAGCCGATCATGGCGCTCGCGGCGAAACATGGGCTGCATGTCATCGAGGATTGCGCGCAGTCGCATGGCGCGACGTATAAAGGCAAACCGGCCGGAAGTTTCGGCAACTGCGCGGCTTTTTCATTCTGCCAGGACAAGATCATGACGACCGGCGGCGAGGGAGGCATGCTGCTGACCGACGACGAGGCGGTGTGGCGCCGTGCCTGGGAGTACAAGGATCATGGCAAGAGCTGGGATGCGGTGCATATGCGCGAGTACCCCCTCGGATTTCGCTGGCTGCACGAGTCCTTCGGCAGCAATTTCCGCATGACGGAAATGCAGGCCGCCATAGGCCGCCGCCAGCTTGCCAAGCTGCCTGACTGGCTTGCTCGCCGTCGCGCCAACGCCGACTTTTTGGCAGCCCGCCTCGGCAAGATCCGCGGCTTGCGGGTGCCGCTTCCGGGCGGTGACGTGGTACATGCCTGGTACAAGTTCTACGCCTTCATCGAGCCGGACCTGCTGAAGCCTGGCTGGGATCAGATTCGCATCATCCAAGCCATCGATGGCGAGGGGATCCCCTGCGGATCGGGGAGTTGCAGCGAGATCTATCGCGAAAAGGCTTTTTCCGGCGCGGGCCTGGCGCCGCCTCTACCGCTGCCTGTCGCTGCCCGGCTGGGACGAACCAGCCTGGTGTTTCTCGTGCATCCGACATTGTCGACTGCTGATATGGAGGCGACGGTCGCCGTCGTCGCCAGGGTCATGGGCGAGGCCTGCGCCTGATGCATCCGCGTTCCATCCTGGCACTGCTGCACGATGTTTCGGCCGTCACCGTCGCCTGGTTGGCGGCCTACTGGCTGCGGTTCAATCTGGATATTCCCGCCGGCTATCTGGCGCAGGCCGTGACTATGTTGCCGTGGGTTCTCCCGGTGAACCTGGCGATATTCTGGCTCGCCGGCCTTTACCGCGGAATCTGGCGCTATTCGAGTCTGCACGACCTGCAGCGCATCCTGCTGTCGGTGGCCGTTGCGGCCCTGCTTGTAATGGCGGGAATGTATGTAATGCAAGAATCGGTTGTTCCGCGATCGGTGCTGATTCTGTACCCCATGCTGCTTGTCGGGTTCATGGGCGGCAGCCGGCTGCTTTACCGCGTCTGGAAAGAGCGCAGCTTGTATGGCGGCATGCACGGCACGCAAAAGCCCGTGCTGGTGATCGGCGCCGGAGATGCCGCCGCCGATTTGCTGCGGGAACTGGTGCGCAGCGCGGATTGGCACGTGGTCGGTTTGCTGGACGACAGCCGGGCAAAGCTCGGGCTCCAGATCAATGGCGTACGGGTGCTCGGAGGAATCGACCAGGTGGGTTCGATCGCGACTTCCCTGGAGGTTTCCCACGCGATCGTAGCCATGCCGGGCGCAACCGCGGGCACCCGTCGGCGCGCGATGGAACTTGCCGCCGCGGCCGGCCTCACCGTGCTCACGGTGCCGGCCTTCAGCGATTTGCTGTCCGGCAAGTTCGCAATTTCCCAGGTGCGGGCGGTGGAGTTGGAAGACCTGCTCGGCCGTGACCGCATCGAGCTCGACGAGGCCGGCTTGCATCGGCTGCTGGAGGACAAGGCCGTGCTGGTGACAGGTGCCGGCGGCTCCATCGGCTCCGAACTGTGCCGCCAGATCATGCGTTTCCGGCCGCGGCAACTGGTGTTCGTGGAGCAGTCCGAGTTCGCGCTCTACAGCATCGAGCAGGAATTCGCGGGGCAGCCGGTGAGCTGCGTGATGGGCGATGTGAAGGATATGGCACGCATGGCCGCGGTGTTCGCCGAGCACCGGCCCGATGTGGTGTTTCATGCCGCCGCCTACAAGCACGTGCCGCTGATGGAATCCGCCAACGCCTGGGAGGCGGTGAAGAACAACGTGCAGGGTACGCTCAACGTCGCGCGTGCGGCGCTGTCCAGCGGCACCGGCGAGTTCGTGCTGATTTCCACCGACAAGGCGGTCAATCCGACCAACGTCATGGGCGCCAGCAAGCGCCTGGCGGAAATGGCCTGCCAGGCTGTACAGGCGCAGCGCTCGGCGACGCGTTTTGTCATGGTGCGCTTCGGCAATGTGCTCGGCTCTTCGGGCAGCGTGATTCCGCGCTTTCGCGAACAGATCGCCAAGGGCGGCCCGGTTACCGTGACGCATCCCGAAATCATCCGTTACTTCATGCTGATTCCGGAAGCCGCGCAACTGGTCTTGCAGGCGGGGCTGATGGCGGCGCGGGAAGACGAAGGCGGACGGATCTTCGTGCTGGACATGGGCGAGCCGGTGAAGATCGTCGATCTGGCGCGCGACATGATCCGGCTTTCGGGGTTTACCGACGACGAGATAAAGATCGAATTCACCGGCTTGCGACCCGGCGAAAAGCTCTTCGAAGAATTGCTGGCCGACGGCGAGTCGACCTTGCCGACGCCTCACCCGAAGCTGCGCATCGCCAAGCCGTCGGCGCTACCCGGCCAGGAGTGGCTGGCGGAACTCGACCAATGGCTGGCCGCGCCGGGGCGTACGGAAGTCGAAGTTAAGGAAGGCTTGCGGCGCTGGGTTCAGGAATACCGCCCAGCGGTGCTTCACTCCACCGCATCACCGCAGGGAAACGGGCAGGGGACTTGCTCGTCATGAGCTGATGCAGCGGGCGTCCGGCCGAGAATCTACCGTCCCCACAACATAGAGATTGGCGCCGCCCAGAGGCGTTCCCCCAAGGGGGAGTCCGGATCCTGACATTCGTCGCTGCCGGAGACGGGCAACCGGCGCTCACTGGTGCATGTGGCAGATGTGGTTGCTGTCATGCGCCTGGTGGCGGAGCGACCGGAGGCGAATGGACGGACTATCTCACAGAAATTAATCGTTAATATAAGACTGTTTAAGAATGTATTATTGATATAATTGTTCTTATGGGAACAATTGATTTACTAACGCCCGATGAAATCTGTCAGGAGCTTGGCGTGCGTTGTCGCGCCTTGCGTTTGGCGCGAAACTTGAATCAGGCAGAACTGGCGGCGATGACGGGGAGTTCGTTGTCTTCGATTCGCCGGTTGGAGGGGCATGGGCAGGGCACGTTGCTGTTGCTGGCGCGGGTTGCCCAGGCATTGCAGGTGACAACGCAATTCGAGTCGTTGCTGGTGCAACCGACGACGAGCATTGCCGAAATGGAGCGTGCCGTTGCGACCATGCGGCGCCAACGCGCCAGCAGGCCGCGCAAACGGGCTGGCACGGCGTGAAAAAGCTTTCCGTTGTTTATTGTGGTTGGGGCGAGCGTTGGCCAATCGGCCAGCTTGCCGATACCGGGCGTGCCGGTGCGCCAATACTTTTCGAATACAGTGATGAGGCGCGTCGCCAAGGCCTGGAGCTTTCGCCGTTACGTCTGCCGCTCGCCCATCCTGGCGCGTTCGAGGGGGAGCATTTTTTCATGGGGTTGCCCGGCTTGATCGCTGATGCACTGCCGGACGGCTGGGGCATGCTGCTGATGGACCGGGCTTTTGCCCGCAGCGGATGTCGACCGACCGACATTTCACCGCTGGACAGGTTGGCCTTCATCGGCGAGCGAGCGATGGGCGCCTTGGCCTTTGTTCCGCCTGTCCCGGCGCTACTGGCTGCGGAAGATCTGGATCTTGCCCGGCTTGCCAGGGAGGTGGAGTCGGTTCTTGCCGATACGCCGGCGGATGAAGCTTTGCAACATCTCTTGCAACTTGGCGGGTCACCCCAGGGCGCACGGCCAAAAGTGTTGGCAGATTTCGATCCCGTGACAGGCGGCCTCAGCGCTGGCCGAGCAGGCGTCGGGCAGCCGTGGCTGTTCAAATTTCCGGCGCGCGATGAACATCGTGATGCCTGCGCCATCGAGGAACTCTATGCCCGTGTTGCCCGGCGCTGCGGGATAGAGATGCCGGAGACGCGCTACTTCGATCTGTCAGGGCGTTACAGCGCCTTCGGCGTGCGCCGCTTCGATCACCTGGATGGGATGAGGGTGCCGCTGTTGAGCCTTTCCGCTTTGCTGCATGCTGATTTCCGGCTGCCGGCGCTGGATTACGAGACGCTGCTGCGTGCCGTTCGGCGGCTGACGGGCGACGAACGGGAGGTGGTGCGCGCCTTCGAGCGTTGCGTGCTCAACGTGTTGTTGCATAACCGCGATGACCACAGCCGTAACTTTGCGTTTCGTCTTGGCCGCGACCGGCGGTGGCGGCTTGCGCCGGCCTTCGATCTCACCTTCTGCGAGGGGCCCCGGGGCGAGCATCAGACGTCAGTAGTCGGCGAGGGCAGGGCGCCAGGGCGCACCCATCTGTTCGAAGTAGCGCGCAGATCGGGTATTCCGCAAGCTGAGGCAAGCGACACTTTGGAGCGCCTGTTGGCGGGGGTTGCCGATTTGCCGGCGCTGGCCGCTGACCTGCCCATTCGCAAGCGACGGTTCGATGAGGTGCGACGGATTCTCGCTGCGGACTGGCGGCGGGTCGCTGTGGGATAAAGCGACATGATCCGGCAGTAAATAGAAGTGTCTAGCATATTTACTAGACACATCTTCTAAAACAGATATACTGCACTGCATGCCAGTCTCTTACCAACGCGCCTTTGTGGCGCAGCTTGAAAAGCGGCTCAACAACGGGGCGCCGCCACTGATCCAGGTTCTGGTGGGCCCGCGTCAGGTCGGCAAGACCACCGGCCTGCGCCAGCTTCTTGCCCGTACTTCAGGCAACTATCATTACGCCAATGCCGATGACCAATTGGTGAGCGACCGCTCCTGGCTGTTGGCGCAATGGCAGAAGGCGTTGTCGCTGGAGGAGGGCACGCTGCTGGTCATCGATGAGGTTCAGAAAATCCCCAACTGGTCAGAGGCCGTCAAATCGCTGTGGGATAAGCAACCGCGCCGATTGCGGGTGGTGCTGCTGGGCTCGAGTTCCCTGCAAAGCCAAAGCGGGCTGTCCGAGAGTCTGGCCGGCCGTTTTGAGTTGACCCGGATTTACCATTGGACTTTTACCGAGCTCAGAGATGCGTTTGGCCATGATCTTGAGCGCTATCTTTTGTATGGCGGCTATCCAGGTTCGGTGGCGTTTGAGGATGACCATGACCGCTGGTATGCCTACCTGAAAGACGCGATCGTCGAGGCGGTCATCGGCAAGGATATTCTGCAAAACCGCAAGGTGGCCAACCCGGCGCTGTTTCGGCAGGCTTTTGAAATCCTCTGCCGTTATCCGGCCCAGGAAATAAGCTATACCAAGCTGCTCGGCCAATTACAGGACAAGGGCAATACCGACCTGATCAAGTATTACCTGGAACTTTATGCCGGCGCGTTCCTGATATTTCCTCTGGAAAAATATTCCGCCAAAAGCTGGTTGACGCGGTCTTCCAGCCCCAAGATTCTGCCGGCCTGCCCGGCCCTTTACACCATGACCGCCGGGCCACGGGCACTGGCTGACGCCGAGCAGCGGGGACGTGTCTTCGAGCTGGCGGTAGGCGCGCAGTTGCTGCAACTGCCGGGCGAACTTTTCTACTGGCGGGAGAAGAATGCCGAAGTCGATTTCGTGGTCCGTTATCAGGGCAGGCTCTACGCGCTCGAAGTCAAATCCGGCAGGAAGAAATCCACCAAGGGACTGGAAGCGTTCATGGCGCACTTCCCGGATGCACGCCCGGTGATTGTGGATCCGGATAATTTCCTCCGGCTGGCTGAAGATCCCGGGAAGTTTTTGGCTGGAGTCTGAGTTTTCAAGGTTGTAGTGGATAACTAATTGAATTATATAAATTAGCCGTATATGATCGGATTTTCACGGATGCACGGCTAATGGACTACCTTCCACTCTCTGACAATGCTGCCAGGCAGGTCATCGACTCCACAACCGTTTTCGACGAGTTCGGTCGGGTCCAGGCTCAGGCACGTCAATACGCCGGGGGCATGTACTGGAAACGACAGCAGGGCTACCAGTACCTGGTCAAGACCACGCCAGACAATCGGCAGCACCGCATCGGTCCGCGTTCGCCGGAAACCGAGCGCATTTTTGAGGAGTTCTCTGCGCACAAGTCCCAGGTCGAGACCCGGCTGAAATCCCTCAAAGCCGCCCTTACCGACGCCGAGCGCATGAATAAAGCTTTGAAGGCGGGCCGCGTGCCGGCTATTGTCGTTTCGGTGCTCCAATCTATCGAGAACGTCGGGCTTGGCGAGCACTTTACCGTGGTGGGGACCCATGCCTTGTACGCCTACGAAACCGCTGCTGGCGTCCGCATCATGCAAGGCGCCTTGGCTACTCAGGACGTTGATTTGTTGTGGGATGCACGCCGACGGGTTCGATTTCTCACCGATCTCGGAAGGCTGGACTTGTCTATGCTTAGGGTGCTGCAACTCGCCGATCCGACGTTTCAGCGCAAGGAGAGCCAGAACGAGACAGCCATCAATGCCAGAGGCTTCGAGGTTGACTTTCTGAGGCGCCAGCCCGAGGGAGACGATCCGCATCCGTTTCGATTCTCCGACGACGAAGGCGACCTGTGGCCGGTACAGGCCCAGCGCGCTTCCGTGCTAACCAACGCGCCGCGCTTTGAACATGTGGTCATCTCGGCAACCGGGCGCATGACGTTGATGCGCACGATCGCTCCGGAAACATTTGTTCAATTCAAGCGCTGGATGGCGGAAAAGGCGCCGCATCGCCCAGAACCCAAGCGTCGGCGCGACCAGCGCCAGGCAGACATCGTGCAAGCGCTGCTTGACGAAGGGCTGCTGGTGTCGCAGGCAGGGAGACGCTGACGAAACCCGCCGTGGCAAGTAATATGCCTCCGCTTTCCGCGGGGACATAAAGCTGGCGTTAGCCGCACTGAAACTTTGTTTTTCCTGATTAGCTTGATAACCCGCTGGGTGCGGGTAGGCGTGACGAAGAAACATAGCAAAAGCATTGTCATAGATGATTTATGTTACTTATATAAATCAATGAGTTAATTTATGTTTCTTGAAAGCAATGAACGTCAGCCAAGCGCGATCTCCTTCCCCTTCAAGGGGAAGGCCGGGATGGGGATGGGGCGCAGTAAGACGCCCACAATGATCCCATCCCCCCTCCAACTCCCCCCTTGAAAGGGGGAGAGCGTCATTCGTGCCTCCCGCAGTCGGTCGGCTGACGTTCATTGCTAATCAGGTTGTTTTTTTTGGTTGAAGGCCCAAGGTAAACTGCCCCCTATGGCTACCTATGCAATCGGCGACCTGCAGGGCTGTTATGACCCGCTGCTGCGCCTGTTCGACTACATCGGTTTCGATCCGGCCATTGACCGCGCCTGGTTCGTCGGCGACCTGGTAAATCGCGGGCCGGCTTCGCTCGAGGTGTTGCGCTTCGTCAAGTCGCTGGGAACGGCGGCAACCGTGGTGCTCGGCAATCACGATCTGCACCTGGTGATGCAGGCCGAGGGCTACGGCAAGGCGAACAGGGAGGACACGCTCGAAGACATCCTCGCCGCCCCGGATCGCGACGAACTGCTGGCCTGGTTGCGGGCGCAGCCCCTGTTCCATGTCGAAGGCGACTGGGCGATGGTGCATGCCGGGTTGTTGCCGAGCTGGACGGTGGCCCAGGCGCAGGCCCTTTCCGACGAAGCCTCCGCGGCGCTGACGGCTTCAGGCTACCGCAAGTTTCTGGCCAACATGTGGGGTTCCGAGCCGGCGGCATGGCGCGACGATCTGGCCAATTGGGATCGCCTGCGCGTCGTGGTCAATGCGATGACGCGGATGCGCTATGTGACGGCGGACGGTGCCATGGAATTCCGCGCGGCCGGTGCAAAGGCGCCTCCCGAAAATGGCCCTGCCGGATGTCTGCCCTGGTTTGCAGCACCGCAACGCGCCAGCGCTGATCATTCGATTGTCTGCGGGCACTGGTCGGCGCTGGGGTATCGCGACGAGGCGAACATTCTCGCGCTCGATACCGGCTGTCTCTGGGGTGGCTGCCTCACTGCGGTGCGACTGGAAGACCGCCGGATATTCCGCCAGCCTTGTGCGCAGCAGGCGAAGCCCTCCGGTTGGGACTGATGCCGCTTGTTTCAGGCGCGCGCGCCGGAATCTCTCTGCGGCGGAATCTGTATCACGCGCAAGCGCGCTAAGGGAATGTTCCCGCGTTTCTGCCTATGGCGAAATACTCCAGGCCCTCCTTGCGCGGGGCATCTGGATCGTAGAGATTGCGGCCGTCGAAGATAAGCGGGGTCTTGAGCCTGGCCTTGATCGCAGCGAAATCGGGACTGCGGAATTCTTTCCACTCGGTAACGATGGCGAGAGCATCCGCTCCCTCGAGTGCCTCCATCGGCGTCGATGCGTAACTGATGCGCGCATCCTCGCCGAGTATCCGTCGGGCTTCATGGCTAGCCACCGGGTCGTAGGCCTGGATGGATGCCCCGCAGGCGAGAAGATCCGCAATCAGGACCAGGCTGGGCGCATCGCGCATGTCGTCGGTGTTGGGTTTGAACGCCAGCCCCCACAGGGCGAATTTCTTGCCGCTGAGATCCTGACCGAGGCGCTTGGTGATCTTTTGCGAGAGCACGTTCTTCTGCGCTTCATTGGCGGCCTCTACCGCCTGCAGAACGTGCAGTTGCTGGCCGACAGCCTGCGCGGTGCGTATCAGTGCCTGCACATCCTTGGGAAAGCAGGAACCGCCGTAGCCGACTCCGGGATAAAGATAATGGAAACCGATGCGCGGATCGGAACCGATGCCCTTCCTCACCAGTTCGATGTCGGCGCCCAGCTTCTCGGCGAGGTTGGCGAGCTCGTTCATGAAACTGATGCGTGTGGCCAGCATGGCGTTGGCCGCATATTTGGTGAGTTCCGCGCTCTTCACATCCATCACGATCAAGCGTTCATGATTGCGCTGGAAGGGCGCATACAACTCGCGCATCAAGTCGATGGCGCGGGGGTCATCGGCGCCAATCACGATACGGTCCGGCTTCATGAAGTCGTCTATCGCGGCGCCTTCCTTGAGAAATTCAGGATTGGAGACGACGCTGAAGTCGATCTTCGCGGCACGCGCCTGCAACTCCGCAAAAATCGCGGCACGTACCTTGTCGGCGGTGCCCACGGGAACCGTGGATTTGTCGACCACCACTTTGTAGTCGCTCATGTAACGCCCCACGTTGCGCGCGGCGGCGACTACATGTTGCAGGTCGGCTGAACCATCCTCGGCAGGGGGGGTGCCCACGGCGATGACTTGCAGGACGCCGTGAGCGACGGCGGCCTCGATTTCGGTGGTGAAGCGCAGGCGTCCGGCGGCCTCGTTCTTGCGCACCATGGCCTCGAGGCCGGGCTCATAGATCGGGATGCCACCTGCGTTGAGGATGCGGATCTTGGCGGCATCCTGGTCGAGGCAGAGCACATCGTTGCCTACGTCGGCGAGGCAGGTTCCGGAGACCAGCCCGACGTAGCCGGTGCCGATGACAGTGATTTTCATGGGCCGGGTGCCATGTCGAAGGTCGGGAAACTCGCTGTGGCGGGTGTCTTGCGAAGGTGCATTGGCGGTTTGTGCAGGGCGGTTTGGACAAGGTGCGGCGAACGCCAATTATCCTACAAGGGCATGCGCTAAGCGGGGCGGACGATAGAGAAAGTCGGCGCTGGCGGGACGGCGGTTGTTCGCCGGCAAGCCCGCTCCGAACCGCCCGGGCTTCAGTGCGAAACGCGCGTCACTCCGTCGCCCGACAGGATCCGCACCCGCGCGCCGGGACGGAAGGTTTCGTCGGCCTCCTGGGTCACCGCGATGAGTTGGCCGTTATCCAGCTTGATGGTGATTTCCAGGCCTTCCTTCTTGCTCGACTTTTCTTCGATCGCCTGGCCGGCCAGGCCGCCGAGGACGGCACCGACCACGGCGCCTGCCGTGGCACCCGAACCCCTGCCGACGTTGCTGCCGGCAAGGCCGCCCAGCACGCCCCCCGCTACGACGCCGACACCCGACTGGGTGCCTTCGATGGTGACGGTGCGTACCGATTCGACGACGCCCATGCGCACCAGCATTTCGCCGCGGGTTTGCGAACGGGTGTAGGCGGAGCCCGACTGGCTGCCGGCGCAGGCGGTCAATCCCAGGAGCGCCACGGCGGAGAAAGCGACTGCAAGCAAGCGATAAGAGTTCACGATTTTTCCTTTACCAGATACGGTCGTCGAATGCGGCACTGTAACGCGCTGCAATCTCATCGCGCGTCAGCTTGTGGTTCTGTCCGCCACGGTGCGCGATCTTGATCGAACCCATCAGCGACGCCAGGCGCCCGGTTTTCTCCCAGTCCCAGCCCGCGTTGATGCCGTACAGCAGGCCGGCGCGGTAGGCGTCCCCGCAACCGGTCGGGTCGACCAATGCTTCCGGCGGCGCAACGGGAATCTCGATGCGGCGGCCTCCGGTGTAGACATGCGATCCGCTGCCGGCCAGTGTCACGATCAGGGCCTCGACTTCGACCGCCAGCTGCTCCAGCGTGCGCCCGGTGCGCTCCGTCAGCAACTTGGCTTCGTAGTCATTGACCGTGCAGTAGTCGGCAAGTTTCAGGAAGGCCATGAGCTCTGCGCCGTCGAACATCGGCAGCCCCTGGCCCGGATCGAAAACGAAGGGGATGCCGGCCGCGCGGAATTCGCGCGCATGCTGCAGCATGCCGTCGCGACCGTCGGGCGAGACGATGCCCAGGCTTACGTCCTTGGCGTCGGTTACCTTGTTCCGGTGCGACTGCGTCATCGCGCCGGGATGGAAGGCGGTGATCTGGTTGTCGTCGAGGTCGGTGGTGATGAAAGCCTGTGCGGTAAAGCTGCCCGGGACATCGGTGACGTGCGCCGCATCGAGGCCGAGCTGCTTGAGGCGGTGCATGTAGGGCGCGCTGTCGTCGCCGATCGTGGCCATGATCAGCGGCTCGCCGCCGAGCAGCTTGAGGTTGTAGGCGATGTTGCCGGCGCAGCCGCCGAACTCGCGGCGCATGTCGGGCACCAGGAAGGCGACATTGAGGATGTGGATCTGCTCGGGCAGGATGTGGTTCTTGAAGCGGTCGCCGAATACCATGATGGTGTCGTAGGCGATGGATCCGCAGATGAGTGTCTTCATGGAGGCGTTCGCAGGTCAGGGGTAAAAAAGGTAGAGGCGGTAGCCGCTCGCTGCGACCTCGCCGGAGTCGATGCCGATGGCAAGCATGATGTCGGCGTTGGGCTGCATGCCGTTGGCGACGGGCGTCGCTGGCGGCAGGTAGTCTGCCGGCGCCAGCACCTTGCGCGCGATGGCCTGGTCGGCCGTGTCGGTCAGCGTGAGTTCCAGGTGCGGAAACTGCTGGGCGAAGGGTGCGCGGTTCTTCAGTGTCGCCGCCAGCACCAGGCGGCCTTTGTGCTCGCTGTCGGGGTGCAGATCGGAGGCTTCGATGCCCACCAGCCCGACCTTTGCCGGCAGGCCGACTTCGCAGTCGGCGATCTCGCACAGGGCGACCAGTGCCGGCTTGCCTTCCGGCCACAGCACCGCCAGTTCGACGCGAAACGCCAGCAATGCCTGCAGCACAATTGCGGCGAGCGCGACGAGGCTGCCGATCACCCATGGCCAGCGACGCGGCGGGGGGGGCGGTTCGGGGAAGGTGCTGCTCCACTCTTCAGCGCTTGCCGCCTCGGGTACATCAGTCTCCGCAACTGCCGGGTCGTCACCGGCGAGTTGCTCCGCGACGGGCTGCCCGGCGACCGCTTCGACCATCTCGGCTTCGACAGGGGCGGATGCGGTCGCATCAGCTTCGACCACCTGATGGTCGGTCGCTTCGGGGTCTGCCGCGACCGGCTCTTCCAGGGGCTCGGGCGGCGATGCGGGAAGTTCTTCGAGAGCTTCCGGCACCGGTTCGGAAATTCCCGAAGGGACGCACGGCGCTGGCTCCGGCGAAACGGTGATTTCATCGGGCTGAGGTGCCGGACAGGTTTCTTCTTCGGAGTCCGCTCCGCTGTCGTAACTCGCTGTCGTACCAGTGAGCTGCGGCGACTCCGGAGTTTCCAAAAAAGTCGGCGCTGGCGGTACGGCGACCGCGGCCACCGGCGCCGCAATGACGACCGGTTCCTCGATCAGGCTGTCGAGCGCATTGAAGACGTTCTGGCACTGGCCGCAGCGCACGCGTCCGCCGCGCACCTTGAGCTGTTCCGGCGTGACGCGAAAGTGGGTCGCGCAGGACGGGCAGCGGGTCAGCACTGTCGGCCCTCCAGCCGCACCCAGCCTTCGCGTTCGGCACCGACGCGCAGCGCAAGCCAGGGCGCATAGGCGGCGATAACCTGTTCCGCCTGCGGCGCCAGCACGCCGGACAGCGCGATGCGCCCGCCACGGGCGACACGCGCGGCCAGCAGCGGTGCCAGGACGCAGAGCGGATTGGTGAGGATATTGGCGACCACGATGTCGAAGCGTTCGTCCAGCAGTTCTTTCGAGTGGCGCAAGGCAAGCGTCACCTGGTTGTTGGCGGCATTGTCGCGGGCCGCGGTCAGGGCATTGTCGTCGATATCCACCCCCAGCACCGTGGCCGCACCCAGCTTCGCCGCGGCGATGCCGAGGATGCCTGAACCGCAGCCGTAATCAAGCACGCTGAGTTGCGTCCCCCGAGCCCCGCGCAGGGTTTCGCTCAGCCACTGCAGGCAGAGGAAGGTCGTCGGATGGGAACCGGTGCCGAAGGCGAGGCCGGGGTCGAGCACCAGGTTGATGGCGCCCGGGTCGGGTGCGGCGTGCCAGGACGGGACGATCCACAGCCGGTCGTTCACGCGGATCGGATCGAATTGCGCCTGCGTCAGGCGAACCCAGTCCTGCTCGGCGACGTCCTCCAGTTCGATCTCGGGCAGGTCGTCGATGCCGGCGGCGACCGTGGCCGCGGCAATGCGTCCGATCAGGTCCGGCGCCGGGTCGAACAGCGCCACGATGCGGCTCTCGGCCCACAAGGGAACGATGGGCTGGTCGTTGGCGCCGCCCGGTTCGCCGAATTGCGGGGTTTCCTCGTCGGTTCCCGCCTGAGCATCCTCAACGCTGACGGAAATCGCGCCGGCGGCGAGCAGTGCTTCGGACAGCGCATCCGCATGCGCGGCGTCGGTCAGGAGGGTGACGCTGACCCACATGCCGACTATTTCCCTTTGGTCGCCTCGCTCTTGGCGGCGAGCTTTTCTTCGAGGTAGTGGATGCTGGTGCCGCCCTTGATGAAGCGCTGGTCCAGCATCAGGTCCTGATGTAGCGGGATGTTGGTCTTGATGCCGTCCACCATCATTTCCGACAGCGCGATCCGCATCCGCCGTATGGCCTGTTCGCGGGTGTCGCCGTAAGCGATCACTTTGCCGATCATCGAGTCATAGTGAGGCGGGACCGTGTAGCCGGAATATGCGTGGGAGTCGACGCGGATGCCGGGGCCACCCGGCGGATGCCAGTTGGTGATCTTGCCCGGCGAGGGCGTGAACTTGAACGGGTCTTCGGCATTGATGCGGCATTCCACCGCGTGGCCGCGGAATTCGATGTCGCGCTGCTTGAACCAGAGCTTCTCGCCGGCGGCGATGCGGATCTGCGCCTGGACGATGTCGATGCCGGTGATCAGTTCGGTGACGGGATGCTCGACCTGGACCCGCGTGTTCATTTCGATGAAATAGAACTCGCCGTTTTCGTAGAGGAATTCGAAAGTGCCGGCGCCGCGGTAGTTGATGCGGCGACAGGCTTCCGCACAGCGGTCGCCGACGCGGGCGATGACGCGGCGGTTGATGTCGGGCGCCGGGGCTTCCTCGATCACCTTCTGGTGCCGGCGCTGCATCGAGCAGTCGCGCTCGCCGAGATAGACCGAATTGCGATGGGCGTCGGACAGTACCTGGATTTCCACGTGGCGCGGGTTCTCGAGGAACTTCTCCATGTAGACGGTCGGATTGTTGAAGGCGGCGCCGGCCTCGGCGCGGGTCATGGCGACCGCATTGAGCAGCGCGGCCTCGGTATGCACCACGCGCATGCCGCGTCCGCCGCCGCCGCCGGCGGCCTTGATGATCACCGGGTAGCCTACGGCGCGGCCGATCTTGACGATTTCCTTCGGGTCGTCGGGCAGGGCGCCATCGGAGCCGGGCACGCAGGGTACGCCGGCTGCCTTCATGGCATTTTTGGCGCTGACCTTGTCGCCCATCAGGCGGATGGTTTCGGGGCGCGGGCCGATGAAGGCAAAGCCGGACTTTTCGACGCGCTCGCCGAAATCGGCGTTTTCCGAGAGGAAGCCGTAGCCGGGGTGGATCGCTTCGGCATCGGTGACTTCGGCCGCGGAAATGATGGCGGGAATGTTCAGGTAGCTTTGGCTCGAAGGCGCAGGACCGATGCAGACCGATTCGTCGGCGAGCTTCACGTATTTCGCCTCGGTGTCGGCCTCCGAATGCACGGCGACGGTACGCACCCCGAGTTCGCGGCAGGCGCGCAGAATGCGCAGGGCTATCTCCCCGCGATTGGCGATAAGGACCTTGCCGAACATGCTCAACCGATCACGAACATGGGTTGCCCGTACTCCACTGCCTGGCCGTTCTCAACCTGGATGGCCTTGATTACGCCGGAAATGTCGGCTTCGATCTCGTTCATCAGCTTCATCGCTTCGATGACGCACAGCGTGTCGCCCTCCTTCACTGTCTGGCCGACCTCGACGAAGGGCGAGGCGTCCGGGCTGCTGGCGCGATAGAAGGTGCCCACCATCGGCGCCTTCATGACGTGGCCTTCAAGCTGGACAGGAACGACCTCCGCAGCAGAAGTCGGCGTCGGCGCCACGGCGACCGGGGCCGGCCCGGCAGCCGCTGCCGGCATATGGATCGGGCTCGTGGCCGGGGCCGCAGTGAAATGCTTGGCGATGCGGATTTTTTCTTCGCCTTCGCTGATCTCGAGCTCGGAAATTCCGGAATTCTGCACGAGGTCGATCAGGGTCTTGAGCTTTCTCAGGTCCATGGGGACTCCTAAAATGAGGAAACAGCGGCCGTGGCCGCTGCAATTTCAGATGGATCAGGCGGCGCGCAAGCGGGCCAATGCCGCTTCCAGCGCCAGTTCGTAGCCTTGTGCGCCAAGACCGGAGATAACGCCTACGGCGATATCCGAAAAATACGAGTGACGGCGGAAGGCTTCCCGCGCCTGCACATTCGAAAGATGCACTTCGATGAACGGTATGGCGACGGCCGCCAATGCATCGCGCAAGGCAACGCTGGTGTGGGTATACCCCGCCGGATTGATGATGATGAAGCGCACGCCCTGTTCGCGCGCCGACTGCACCCGGTCGATCAGTTCGCCTTCGTGGTTGCTCTGGAAGCTTTCGAGCCGGATGCCGAAGGCCCGGGCGCGTGCTTCCATGGCCGCGTGGATCGTGGCAAGCGTGGTGCGGCCGTAAATCTCCGGTTCACGAGTGCCCAGCAGGTTCAGATTCGGGCCGTGGAGTACCAGAACAGCGTCGTTCGACCTTTGGCCGGAATTTGCTTTAGTGCGTGTTTGCTTCGTCATGGGCGCAAGTTTGCCGCAAATCGGCACAGTTTGTCCAGCTACCGCGAAATCAGTTCTTTCAGTTGCCGTTCCAGTTCCGGCTCGGACAGGCGTCCCAGTTTGGTCGCGGACAGCCTGCCTTCGCGGTCAAACACCGCGGTGAAAGGCAATGCCTGACGGGTGTTGCCGAGTTTGGCGCTACTTTCCATGATGCCGATGTCGCCGATCAGCAAGGGATAGGTGACAGGGGTTGTTTTCTGGAATTCGATGATCTTGTCAGCAGTATCGATGCTGATGCCTACAAATTGAACGCCTTTGTCGCGATATTTGTCCTGCAGGCGGGAGAACCCCGGCATTTCCTCGCGACAGGGGTGGCACCAGGTAGCCCAGTAGTTGATGATCAGCACCTTGCCGCGCCATTGGGCGAAGCTCTGCGTTTGCCCGTTCAGGTCGGTCAGGACCAGTTCAAAAATAGGCAGTGCCGGAACCGTCGCGGTCGCAGTTTCGGTGCGTTCCCCCAGTATGCCCAAGCGAAAACCGGCCGCTACCGCCAGCAGGGCAACGCTGCCAAGCAACCACCAAAGCATGGATCGCTTCATTTCGGGCCTTCGCGCAGCAGTTCGATGACCGCCTCGGCGCGGATCCGCTGGCGACTGCGCCCGCCGTGGGGGTTTTTTGGCTGCTGCCTCTCCGATACGGGAGGGTAAATCGAAATCAAGACCGGGAAATCATTCCAGTCCAGGCGCAGCTGGGCATCGACGCCAATCCGTCGGTTATCCATCGTATCGTAGGAGATCCCGTGAGATAGCAACGCAATCTCTACATCTTTGCTGCTATCCGCGTACAGGTCGATCTCCACGGCGGAATAGTGACCGGCGGTTCCGTCCAGCGCCCCGCCGGTGAGGTAGGGATGGAACTCGGCCAGCAACTGCATGACTTCGAGCGCTGTCGTGCGCAGGTCATGGACGCGCTCGCGCTGCTCGTCTTCCTGGTAGAGCGACTGCCATGCGCGCAGCTCGGTCTCGATCTCTTCGTTGGTCGGCAACGCTTCCCCTTCCGCGGCGCCCAGGTTGCGCGCCGCCTTGCGTTTCGCTGCGCCGTAATCACCGATGCCTTCTTCCGCCATGAGGCGTGCCGCCGCAACGGCGACGGCGCGGCGCAGGTGGCTGGAGGCTGAAGGAGCAAGCTTGCGGCGTGGCATGGCGCGGGTCGACGTAGTCTGGCAAATGCGGCGGCGGTTATTTCCGGCGTCTTCAGGGTGGCGGACGGCACCCCCTGGCGGGATAGAATCGGCTGCATTATTTCACGGAACGGCGACATGCATATCCACATCCTCGGCATCTGTGGCACCTTCATGGGCGGCATCGCCCTGCTGGCGCGTGCCGCAGGCCATCGCGTGACCGGTTGCGATACCAACGTCTATCCGCCGATGAGCACTCAGCTCGAAGCGCAAGGCATCGAGCTGGTCGAAGGTTACGACTCCGGGCAGATTGCCCTGAAGCCCGACCTGTTTGTCGTCGGCAACGCGATATCGCGCGGCAATCCCCTGCTGGAAACCATTCTCGACCGCAACCTGCCCTATGTTTCGGGTCCGCAATGGCTGGCCGACAACATCCTGCGCGGCCGCTGGGTGTTGGGCGTGGCCGGAACGCACGGCAAAACAACGACAACTTCCCTGTTGGCTTGGATTCTTGAGGAGGCCGGACTGAATCCGTCCTTTCTGGTGGGTGGCGTACCTCAGGGCTTCGGCGTATCGGCGCGGCTTACCGACTCGCCCTTCTTTGTCATCGAGGCCGACGAGTACGACACAGCCTTCTGCGACAAGCGTTCCAAGTTCGTGCATTACCAGCCGCGGACGGCGATCCTGAATAATCTGGAATTTGATCATGCTGACATCTTCGGCGATCTTGCTTCTATCGAGACGCAATTTCATCACTTGGTCAGGACTTTGCCCGGAAACGGCCTGATCGTTGCGAATGCGCAGGAGGAGTCGTTGCGGCGCGTGCTGGCCCGCGGTTGCTGGACTCCCGTCGAATGGTTCAACGCAGCGGAGGGTTGGCAGGTCGGCGAAGCCGGAGACTCAGGTGGCTTTGAGGTGAGTCTGACCGGCAAGCCCCAAGGCCGGGTGAATCGCTTCGATCTGGCGGGTGCCCACAACCGCGCCAACGCCCTGGCGGCGCTGGCCGCCGCGAGGCATGCCGGAGTCCCGGTGGCGGTCGGCCTCAAGGCGCTGGAAAGTTTCAGCGGCATCAAACGCCGGCTTGAAATCCGCGGCGAGGCGCGCGGGGTCACGGTGATCGACGATTTTGCCCACCACCCGACGGCGATCCGCGTCACCCTCGAAGGCCTGCGCCAGAAACTTGGCCCTGCCCGCATCCTGGCGGTGCTCGAACCGCGTTCCAACACCATGAAACTCGGGGTGATGAACGAACAATTGCCCGGCAGCCTGGTGGCGGCGGATGCGGTGTTCTGTTACGCCAACCAACTGGGGTGGGACGCGGCGGAGGCCTTGGCGCCGCTAGGCGATCGGGCGCGGGTTTTCGCCGATCTGGGTGGTCTGGTTGCCGCCGTTGCCGCTACCGCGAAGACCGGGGATCATGTTTTGGTCATGAGCAATGGTGGTTTTGGCGGGGTTCATGACAAACTGCTGGCGGCGCTGGCTGGCTGACCCAGGAAGAAAGTCCCGTTGGCTGTTGGTTGATCGGAAAGATGGAGCGGTTCCAGTTCCAAAATCTAGGAGTACGAAAACTTGAACGAAAACCCCTTGGACAAGCGACCTTTCTTTTGGGCGACAGGCGTTGTTCTGTTGTTGATTACTTGTTGGCAATTGCTGGAGTACGCGGCTGAGCAGCGACTGCACAACACGCCGTTATGGCAGCGCTGGCATGCGGTCAGCCTTCGTTCCGCGCCGCAGACTGCAACGCCGGTCAGCGTCGCCGATACGCGGCTGTCGCAGGTAATTGTCCAGACCGAACTGGGCTTGTATTTCCTTACGGGTGCGCGCTACGTGCCAAAGGCGGGCGAGCCGGTCATTGTCGCGGCCAACGACAGTTGGGCACTTTACTTATGCGCCGCAGATGGCGGGCGCTGCATGACGATCCACTCATTCTGTTCGGGCGCCGTGTGGCCCAAGCTTGATCGGGATGCCGAGGGACGGATTACAGGTTGCCACGCCCCCTATCTGGCCTCAGGGACAGCGCGGGTCGTGGCCGCCATCACCAACCCGCCAGCCGATCGGGCCGGACAGGAAGGTGGGCGTCGCCAGGCCAAAGTAAATGTCGCCAAGGGGATGAGTCATCCAAGTCAATGGGCGCATTTGATGGGCCTGCCCATTGCGCCGCCTGTTGCGGCGCCGATCGCAACTCCGACGATCAGGCCGTGACTGGAACGACAGCGCGGATATTCCGTTGGAGGAAGTTCTCTCCTTCGAGGTGAGCGAGAAACCCAAACCTCTTCTGCTGAACCGCACAACCCGGCGTTGACGGAGCCAGACCTTACGGACTCAAGGTTGCCACATACACGGCAACGGCCTCGATCTCCTGATTGCTCATGCGTGCCGCGATGTTCCGCATGACTTGGCCTCGGTCATTGGTGCGTTTGCCGTTCTTGTAGTCCTTCAGCTGTTTTACTAGGTAACTCGCATGCTGACCGCCGATGGCCGGCGCAAGTATCGCAGGCTGATTGGCCATCAATTTACCCCAGTTCTTATTGCCGGCGCCACCGAGGCCGTGGCAGCCAACGCAAGCCGCGACAACATCCGGGCGCCCTTTGCCTTTGAAAAATATTTTTTCGCCGGCCGCCAGGGATTCGCTGGCCTCGGCTTCGTTGGGCTTTACTTTTTGTACTGCAAAATAGGCGGCGATGTCGGCAATGTCTGCTTCGGAAACTGACTGCGCCATCGGCGACATCTGCTCATTGCTGCGACGGCCCGACTTGAAGTCGTGAAGCTGCGTGACAATGTATTCGGGCACCTGTCCGGCCAGCTTGGGCCAGGGCTCCGCCGGGGGGGGCAGTGCAACACTATTGCCATCGGCGCCGTGACAGCCGACACAGGCCGCCGCTTTCTGTTGGCCGGCTTCCGGATTTCCTGCGGCAAGGGCTGTGGCGGCGAGCACCGCCACTACAACTCCGGCAAGCGGTTTACCGAGACCAGTCATCACATTTCCTCCGCATTGTTCGGCTTGCGCCGCTGTTAGTTTATGTTTAAAGTGTGGCGAATTGTCGCAGCATGCGACGTAAAATACAACGGTATTTCCTCGGGAGGGAAAACTGATGGCGCATGAAAAAGCCCATGCCGCGCACGATGACTATGCTCATGCCCACTGGGATACCAGTATCTGGCCGTTCGTCATAAGCTTCGGCATTCTCGCGCTCGCGCTCGCCTTCTCGTTTCACTACGTCTATCACAAGCCCTTTGTCGCGGTACTTTCCCTGGGCATAGGAACCCCGCTCATCCTGGCCGGCATCGCCGGCTGGACCAGCGAGGCGATGGGCAAGGGCGAAGGTCTTTCCTTTGGCGCAATGGGCTGGTTCATCCTTGCCGAAGCGATGATTTTCCTGTCGCTATTCGCCGCCTACTGGTATATCCGCTTGACCGCGCCGGTCTGGCCGCCGGCAGGCAGCGTGCCACTGCCCAAGCTGATTCCGGCCGTGATGACGGTCATCCTCGTGGCGTCGAGCCTGACCATACATCGCGCCGAAGACCTGCTGCACGCTGGCGACCGGAGCGGCTACATCCGCTGGCTCCTCATTACCATCGTGCTGGGTTTCTGCTTCCTCGGCATGTCCGCATATGAATGGAGCCACTTGATGCACGAGGGCTTCAACATCGGCACCAATGTGCAAAGCACCATCTTCTTTTGCATTACCGGTTTGCACGGCTCCCACGTGGTAGTCGGTCTCGCCATCTTCATCGCCGGATTGTTCCCCGCCCTGCGCGGCAATCTGGATGAAGGTTTCGCCCGCACCGCGGGTTTGTACTGGCACTTCGTGGATATCATTTGGTTCTTCGTCGTCTCTCAGGTTTATTACTGGTAACGGTCTGCTTCATGGCCCACGCAGTAAGCCAACCGACACAGACGTCTGTGACGGCCGGGTCCGTCGTGCAGATCGACGAGCCCCGCCATCTCGGGAGCCGCCTGCCTGCCGAGACGGTATTCGAGGACGAGAACGGTGCGCGCTTCACGCTGGGCGACACCCTCGGCAAGCCGGTGATCCTGGTTCTGTCCTACTACGGTTGCGACGGTACCTGTCCGACGATCAATATCGAACTGGCGGCCGCGCTGTCGCGACTTGACCGGTTCAAGCTTGGCAGCGATTTCCGCGTACTGACGGTCTCCTTCGACGCCCGTGATACCAGCGGCAGCGCAGCCGAATTCCTGAGGAAGACCGGTTTTTCATCAGCCAGCGGCTGGCGTCACGCCGTATTGAAGGATTCGGATGTCAAGGCCTTTGCCGGGAGCGTCGGCTTCAACTATTTCTGGTCCGACGCCGCCAAGGCTTTCATGCACCCCAACGTGTTGATCTTTTTGACGCCGGAAGGCCGCGTAGCCCGCTACATATACGGTACGCGCATGGATACACGCAATATTGAGCTGGCGCTGATCGACGCAGACTGGAACCGCATTTCCAACTCTACCGCTGTTTTCGACATGCTGACAGGCGCCTGTTTCAGCTACAACTATGCAGAAGGAAAATACCAGATGAATTATTCGATGGCGGCCGGGCTTGGGGCCTTGGTATTTGGGATTGGCATGCTCGGACTCGGATTCTGGGCGTATCGGAAAAAAATTGGGGGGCAGCATGCGTAACGTGAAAAAGCTGGCCGCCACCGCCGCAGGTTGCCTCATTTCGGCATCCATTGCATTCGCCGGGGCCAACCCGGTCGCTGCCGGACCCGGGGCTCCGCCGGCGATAAAGGATCCGGCTGTCGAATGGGATCATCTGTGGCGGGTAGTCATTATCGACATCACCATCATCGGTGTGCTGTTCGCGCTTGTTACGGCCTGGCTGTTGTGGCGTTATCGGCGCCGCCCGGGCAACGAGACCGGTCATGCACCAAAGCTGAGTGCGGCCGCGGCAGTCGCGTGGGTGGTGATCCCTACCTTTGTCTTTCTTGCCGACGATCTCTACCTCGCGGCAAAGGGCTGGCAATTGTGGAACGTCTATCGCGAGGTGCCGGCCGACCGACTTGAAATCAGCCTCGAAACCGGCATGTACAGCTTCGACTACACCTACCCCAACGGTGTGCGCACGCAAAACGAGCTGAAGGTTCCTGCCGGCAAGCCGGTGTTGCTGCGCATGACCAGTCGCGATACGCTGCACAACCATTTCATCCCCGACTTTCGCGTCAAGGAAGACTCGATGCCGGGTCGCATCACCTACCTGTGGTTCCTGCCAAAGGAGGCCGGCAAGCAGCATGTGGTCAGTTGCGCGGCCTACTGCGGCGTCATGCACTCATACATGGCCGGCAAGATCGTGGTCTTGTCGCCGGAGGACTACGAGGCCTGGTATGACCAGGAGGGCGCAAAATTGAACGACACGAAGTCCGTCGCAGGCCAGGCCAAGGCCAAGCCGGCCAGGAAGAGTTGAAGGGATACCCGAAATGAATATCAAGGAATGGATTTTCACGACTGACCACAAGCGTGTCGGGATCCTCTATCTGATCGGCTCGATGGCGGCTTTCGCGATCGCTGGCGTCATGGCGATGATGATGCGGATCGAATTGTCAACGCTTGGCCCGACCATTACCGACAATCCGACTACCTACAACGTCTGGCTCTACTCCCACGGCGCGATAATGATCCTGGCGTTCCAGATTCCGGCGCTGACGGGTTTTTTCGCCAACTTCTGCATTCCGCTGATGATCGGGGCCAAGGACGTGGCCTTCCCTCGCGTCAATGCGCTTTCAGTCTGGCTGTTCTATGTTGGCGTCATTCTGGCGCTGCTCACGTTTTTTGTTCCCGATCCGCCCGATGTGATGTGGACCGGCTACCCACCGTATTCCACCATCACCACGGGGAATACCGCGTTCTATACGTTTACCGTCTTGATACTGGGCTTTGCCTCGATCATCGGCGGCGTCAATTTTCTCACCACGGTGGTCTACATGCGGGCGCCGGGCATGGGGTGGACCAAGCTCAACATCTTCGTCTGGTGCACCCTGGGAGCCTTTGTCCTGCAGTTGATCTTCGTGCCGGTGCTGGGCACCGCGGTCACCCTGATCAGCCTGGACAAGTACCTCGGCACCCACTTCTTCGATCCGACCAACGGCGGCGATGTGCTTACCTACCAGAACCTGTTCTGGTTCTACTCCCACCCCGCGGTATATGTGATCTTCCTGCCGTTTTTCGGCGTGCTGTTCGAGATCGTCGCCACCTTCGCGCGCAACCAGGTGTTCAACTACAAGATGGTGGTTTTCGGCGGCATCTTCGGCATTGTTGCCCTCGCCGGGGTTGTCTGGGTGCACCACTTGTACGTTTCCGGAATGGCCGACTGGTTGCGCATCGGCATGATGATAACGACACTCATGATCTCCGTGCCGGTCGGACTGATGCTGATCGGACTGGTGGGAACCCTTTACAAGGGCTCGATTACCTTCGAAACACCAATGCTGTATGCCTCCGGTGTGATGTTCCTGTTCCTCATCGGCGGCCTCACCGGCATTCCACTGGCGCTGCCGTCGCTCACCATCCACCTGGCCCGCACCTATTACGTGGTGGGCCACTTCCATTACGTGATGGCCGTCGCGGGGACCTTCGCGATCTTCGCCGGGGTGTACTACTGGTTCCCCAAATTCACCGGTCGCATGTACAACGAGTTCTGGGGCAAACTCGGTTTCTGGATCACGTTTGTCGGTACCAACATCGTGTTCTGGACGATGATGGACATCGGCGTTCAAGGCATGCCCCGCCGGTATTATGACTATGCACAGTTCCCGCAGTTTGTCAGTGCCCACCAACTCATGACCCTGGGATCGATAATTCTGGGAATCGGCTTCGTGATTGCCGTGGTCAACTGGATCGTCGGCGCGATCCGCGGCCCCAAGGCTGGCGACAATCCATGGGGTTCCCATTCCCTCGAGTGGACCACCGTTTCCCCGCCGCCCCATGGCAACTGGCCGAGCCCGCCTTCCGTGGCGGAAAACTGGACGCCCTACGGATACGAGAAACGTTGATCGACGGATACGGAATCGGGTAGGCAGCGGTGGAACTGCCTGCTCCGGATCAACGTCCATCGACCAACCCCGCAAGCAGGGGCTGGTTGCGCTGGTTGCTGTTCGGCGGACTCCTGCTGACGTTGCTGGGCGCCGCATTGATTGTGCAAACCGCGCGTATCGGTCCGTCGCCGGCGGGACAGTTGTCCGGCGTCACCGAAATTCGCGATGACAAGCCCCTGCCGGACTTTGTCTTGCGCGGACCACGCGGGGAGTTCAGGAACGCGCACTTGCTCGGACGCTGGAGCTTCATGTTTTTTGGTTACACGCAATGTCCGGACGTGTGTCCCACGGCGCTCACCCTCATGAAGGACGTGAGGGCGATGCTTGGCGCCGTGTCGCCAGCGCCGACTTTTCAGGTGATCTTCGTTTCCGTCGATCCTCGTCGCGACACCCCGCAACTGTTGGGCGAGTACATGGCGGCATTCGATCCATCCTTTATCGGCGTCAGCGGCGACGATGCGGCCTTGTCACCGCTGACCAGGAACCTGGGCGTCTATTTCCAGCGTAACGACGGCACGGATTTGGCGCGCTATACGGTCGATCATTCCGCGGCGATTTATCTGGTCGATCCGCGCGGACGGCTGGCGGCGGTTTTTTCGCCGCCGCAGGAAGCGGCCACGTTGGCTGCCCACTATCGCCGCATCGCGCAGCAGCAACCGAACCAGTGAGGAAGGCTCGCAGCCATTGGCCACATGACACATGATAGACTCGCCGCCCGGGCCTCGGTCACTCCCCAAGCATGAAAACCACCACCCTTAAACTGCAAAGCGGCCCCGACCGACTGCGCCACTATTTCCAGCTGACCAAGCCGCGCGTGGTTTCGCTGATCGTGTTCTGCGCCGTGATCGGCATGTTCCTCGCCGTTCCCGGCATGGTGCCCTGGCGCATATTGATTGCCGGCACCTTGGGCATAGCGCTTGTCGCCGGTGCGGCGGCGGCGGCGAACTGCCTGATCGAACAGAAGATCGATGCGCTGATGGCGCGTACCCGCGGCCGGCCGCTGCCGCAAGGCGAGGTCAATTCGCTGGAGACGCTGCTGTTCTCGGGCCTGATCGGCGGCACCGGATTGTTCCTGCTCTACGCCTGGGTGAATCCCTTCACCATGTGGCTGACCTTCGCCACCTTCGTCGGCTATGCGGTGATCTACACGATCTTCCTCAAGCCCAATACTTCGCAGAACATCGTCATCGGCGGCGCTTCCGGCGCGATGCCGCCGGTGCTCGGCTGGGCGGCGGTGACCGGCGATGCGCCGGGCGAAGCCTGGCTGCTGTTCCTGATCATTTTCGTGTGGACACCGCCGCATTTCTGGTCGCTGGCGCTGTACCGGACCAAGGAATACGCCGCCGCCGGCCTGCCGATGCTGCCGGTGACGCATGGCGCCGAATACACCCGGCGCCACGTGTTCTTCTACACCGTCGGCCTCACGCTGATCACCTTCGTACCTTATCTGATCGGGATGTCGGGCTGGTTCTACCTGACCTCCGCCGTGCTGCTCGACACGATTTTCCTCGGCTACGCCTGGCTGATCTGGAAGGACTATTCGGATGCCGTGGCGCGCATCACCTTCCGCTGGTCGATCCTGTATCTCGCGCTGTTGTTCGCCGCGCTGCTGGTCGATCACTACCTGCCGCCCTGGTAAGCGGGCAGCATGCAGCAAAAAGGGCAGCCGCTTGTCGCGGGCTGCCATTTTCGTTGCGGCTGGGGACGCGGTGCCGCTTACGTCGCGAGCTGGCCCTTCATTTTCTGCATGGCCTTGACTTCGATCTGGCGGATCCGCTCCGCCGAAACGCCATACTCGGCCGCCAGTTCATGCAGGGTCGCGGCTTCCTCGCCGTCAGCCACCAGCCAGCGCCGCTGCACGATGGTGCGGCTGCGCTCGTCGAGACTGGCCAGTGCGGAACTCAGACCCTGATCCTGCAGGCGGTCGTATTCCTTGCGCTCGAGTATGGCCGAGGGCTCGATGCTGCGATCGGCGGCCAGGTAGGCGATCGGCGCGTAGCTGTCCTCATCGTCGTCGGTCAGCGGTTCCAGCGACACGTCGGCACCGGTCAGGCGCGTTTCCATTTCGATGACTTCTTCCGGCTTGACGCCGAGCTTCTTCGCTACCGCCTGAACTTCCTCGGCGCCCAGCGTATTGAAGCCCTGTCGCGAATCCGCGTCCTGGGCTAGAGCCGCCTTGATGCTGCGCAGGTTGAAGAACAGCTTGCGCTGGGCCTTGGTGGTGGCGATCTTGACCAGGCGCCAGTTCTTCAGGATGTATTCGTGCATCTCGGCCTTGATCCAGTGCATGGCAAAGGACACCAAGCGAACGCCGCGGTCGGGATCGAAGCGCTTGACGGCCTTCATCAGCCCGATATTGCCTTCCTGGATCAGGTCGGCATGCGGCAAGCCATAACCCAGATAGCCGCGCGCGATCGCGATCACCAGACGCAGGTGGGACGTGACCAACTGGCGCGCCGCATCCAGATCGTCTTCCTCGCGAAACCGGCGGGCGAGGGACTGCTCTTCGGCCTCGCTCAGCATCGGTACGCGATTCGCGGCCGAAATGAACGCCTCGATACTGCCGCTGGCGGCGAGCATGGGCAAATGGTCAAGAGACACGGTATGACTCACGGTGGAACCTCCTTGTACATAATATTAGCACTCATCAACTGAGAGTGCTAAGTGCCAGGGAAGTTCCCGATAAATTTTGTCGGGAATTATCGGTCGTGCCGGAGAGGCTTGGCGGGAAGCTGTCGCCCGCAGCGAACAGTAGCGGGTCAGGGTCCGGTTTTCGGCGGGGTGCCGGGCGGACGCTTCGATTTTTTGAAAAATCGCTTCGAAGGTTTGGCACCCGGTACCGGGTCCTGGCGCCTTGCCTGTTCCGGGCGTCGCCCCTGACCTTGGCCGGAACCCTGGCGTCGCCCCGGTTCCTGCTGCGCCCCCGGAGATCCCTGGACGCGGTTGCCCGGTGCCAGGCAGATCTCGAGTTCGATGATCTCGTCCCAGATGGCATCGGTGCGCTGGTGGTCTGGAATCGCCAGCAATTCGCGCAGGCGCCGCCGCGGATCGGGTGCCTGCGGTTCGCTGCGAACCGGCGCCGCCGGCTGTTCTTCGGGCACGGCGTCTGCTACAGGCTGCTCGATGGGTTGTTCTTCATTCATCTCTATATTATCGCCCGAATCATCGGTTCCGTTCCAATGTTGTTGGTCGCACAAGTCAGGTTGTGGGGTTTTTTGCTACGGTTGCCTGACTTCGATTTTGCAAACCTTTAGCTCTTTCTCAACTGCTGGCGCAACGAGATTATCGCCCCCAGCCAGCCGAGACCGGCGGCGAAGGCCAGCAGCAGGGCCGAATCGCGTGCACCGGGCGCCTGCAGGACGAGCGTGAGGTCATACAGGCTCACCAGTTCGCCAAGAGGCGCACGCAGCCAGAACGCGGCCGCGCCCACCAGCAGCCAGGCGACGATACCGCCGCCCAGTCCCAGCAGGAAACCGTAATAAAGAAAGGGCCGCTGGATGAAGCCGTCTGTGGCGCCGAGCAGCCCGCTGACCTCGATTTCGGCGCGATGGCTGAGCACCTGCATGCGAATGATGCTGAAGCTGATGGCGATCAGTCCGGCACTCAGCAGCGCGGCGAGCACCAGCACCGCGGTGCGCCCCAGTTTGAGCAGGGCATCGAGCCGCCGCACCCAGGCCGAATCGAGCTGCACATGTTCGACCTTGGGCCACTGGCGGAACTCCGCCGCGAGTTGTTCCATCGCTTCCGGACGCTCGTCGGCGGCAGTCACCACGAAGGCATCGGGAAACGGATTTGCGGCGAGGACTTCGATCACGTCGCGCAGGCCCGGGTTGGCCTTCATCCGCGCCAGGGTTTCTTCACGCGGCAGAAACTGGAACCGCCCGATGTCGCTGCGCCTCTTCAGCCGCGATTCGATTTCACCGGCCATCGCGCGATCGGCGTTTGCCGCCATGAAAATTGAAATCTGGGGTGCGGTCGATGTTGCGCCGGCCAGGCTCGACGCGTTGGCGAGCAGCATCTGTCCGCCCGCCGGCAAGGCGAGTGCGACGCCTATGGCCAGCAGGTAGAGCAGGCTGTTCAGGGGCGCCGCGCCGAGCCGGCGCATTGCCAGCCGGGCGGCTTCGCCGTGTTGAGCCAGCCAGATCTTCATGGCAGAAGCCTGCCGTGTTCGAGTTGCAGGCGCCGCGCGCCGGGAAACAAGTCGACGGCATAGGTGGCAATCAGCACGGTGACGCCGACGTGGTTGAACTCCGTGAAGATTCGCGCCACGTCGGCCGCCGTATCGGCATCGAGATGCGCGGTCGGCTCGTCGGCCAGCAGCAGGTTGGGCCGGCCGACCACGGCGCGGGCAATCGCCAGACGCTGCTGCTCGCCGCCCGAGAGCATGATCGGCAGGGCTTTCTCGCGGCTGGCCAGGCCCACCTTGTCCAGTGCGGCGCGCACGCGCTGTGCGGCTTCCCGGCGAGGAAAACCGGTGATCGAGAGGGGCAGCATGACGTTCTCGAACGCATTGCGATCGAAGAGCAGCTTCTGATCCTGGAACACCATGCCGATGCGCCGGCGCAAATAGGGCAGTGCCGGGCGGGCGAGGCCGCTCACGTTCTGGCCGCCGACCAGCACCGCCCCCGTGGTGGACTTTTCAATTGCGGCAATGAGTTTCAACAGTGTCGATTTTCCGGCCCCGGAATGGCCGCCGACCAGGACCATCTCGCGCTCGGCCACTTCGAAACTGATATCCGAAAGTGCATCGACGCCCGGCGGATAACGCTTCGATACGCGATCGAAACGGATCACTTCTGCCATCCCCCCGCCCCCTTCCCGGGGAAGGGGGTGACTAAGGTTCGCCGGCTATGCCGGCTCCGAATGGTGGATTCCCGGCCTTGGGACGGCCCGGCGGCCGGGGTCACTGACTCGTTCCCAGCAGCGCCTCGACGAACTCGCCAGCGCGGAAAGGCTGCAGGTCATCGATGCCTTCGCCGACACCGATGAAGCGCACCGGCTTCGGGCACTGGCGCGCGATGGCGGCCAGCACGCCGCCCTTGGCGGTGCCGTCGAGCTTGGTGATCACCAGTCCGGTGACGCCGATCGCCTTGTCGAAGGCCTTGACCTGCTGCACGGCGTTCTGCCCGATGTTGGCGTCGAGCACCAGCAGCACCTCGTGCGGTGCCGAGGCGTCGACCTTCTGCATGACGCGGCGCACCTTGGCGATCTCTTCCATCAGGTGCAGTTGCGTCGGCAGGCGGCCGGCGGTATCGGCGAGCACGACATCGATCTTGCGCGCGCGGGCGGCATTGATGGCGTCGAATACCACTGCCGCCGGGTCGCCGGATTCCTGGGCGATGACCGTGACCCCGTTGCGCTCGCCCCATGTGCTCAGTTGCTCGCGCGCCGCGGCGCGGAAGGTGTCGCCGGCGGCCAGCAGCACGGTCTTGCCCTGGCTCTGGAAGTGCTTGGCCAGCTTGCCGATGGAGGTGGTCTTGCCGGCGCCATTGACCCCGGCGATCATGATCACGAACGGGTTTTGGCCATGGGCATCGAGGGCTTGCTCAAGCGGCGCGAGCAGGGTTTGCAGGCTTCCGGCCAGCGCGGCGCGCAGCTGGGCGGGAGTTTCCAGCTTTTCGCGCTTGACGGCAGCCTTGAGTTCGGCGAGCAGCCAGTTTGTCGCCTCGACGCCGCAATCCGCCATCAGGAGTGTGGTTTCCAGATCTTCGAGCAGCTCGTCGTCGATCTTCGCCCGGCTGAAAAGCTCCGTCAGCGGCGTGTTGAGTGTGTCGCGGGTGCGCGACAGGCCGGCCTTGAGCCGCTCGCCCCACGAGGCGCGAGTTGCCGCGGGGGGGGCGGCAGCCGGGGCGGCGGGGTCGTCCTTCGTTTTCAGGAAACCAAACATGCGGAATGCGGTCGGAGGTGAGCGCCTGCTGAGAGGCGGCAAGCCGCGCTAAGATGCGCGACCGGATAATTCTAACAGACCCACTTTTTCCCTAACCGTGCAGACACCAAGAACCGCCATGAAATCATTGCTTGCCCCTGTTGTCCTGCTGGCTTTCGCCGTATCGCCGGCGCCGACTTTTGCCAACCCGTACGAGACGAAGCTCGCCAACGGCCTGCGCGTCATCGTCAAGGAAGATCGTCGCGCGCCGACCGCCGTACATATGGTCTGGTACCGCGCCGGCAGCATGGACGAAAAGGACGGCACCTCGGGCGTCGCCCACGTGCTCGAGCACCTGATGTTCAAGGGCACGAAAAACCTCAAGTCGGGCGAATTCAACAAGCGCGTGGCCGAAGCCGGCGGCCGCGACAATGCCTTCACCAGCCGCGACTACACGGCTTATTTCCAGATCGTGCCAAAAGCCGCGCTGCCGGAAATGATGAAGCTCGAAGCCGACCGCATGGCCAACCTGAAACTGGAGCCGCAGGAGTTCGCTTCCGAGATCAAGGTGGTCATGGAAGAACGGCGCTTGCGCACCGACGACAATCCGTTGGGACTGGTCTACGAAGCCCTGAGTTCGACCGCGTTTCAGGCGCACCCCTATCGCCGCCCGGTCATCGGCTGGATGGACGATCTCGAGCACATGACCTGGCAGGATGCGCGCGACTGGTATCGGCAGTGGTACGCGCCGAACAATGCCTATGTCGTGGTGGCGGGCGACGTCGATCACCGCGAGGTTTTCCGCCTGGCGCAGAAATACTATGGTTCGCACAAGCCCCAGGCCCTGCCCGAACGCAAGCCGCAGAACGAGCCCGAGCAGGCGGGGGTGCGCCGGGTGACGGTCAAGGCACCGGCCAAACTGCCCTACCTCGCGATGACATGGAAGGCGCCGAAGCTGCGCGATGTGCACAAGGACCGCGACCCCTATGCGCTCGACGTTCTCGCCGCGGTGCTGGATGGGCACGATGCCTCGCGCTTCGCCAAGAACCTGGTGCGCGGTTCGCGCGTCGCGCAGTCGGCCGGCGCCGGCTATGACGGCACGCTGCGCGGCGAGGCCACCTTCACGCTCGACGGCCAGCCGGCGGAGGGCAAGACTGTCGCCGAACTCGAGGCCGCATTGCGTGCCGAGCTCAAGCGCGTCCAGGACGAGGGGGTTTCCGCCGAGGAACTGGCGCGGGTCAAGACCCAGTCCATCGCGGCGCAGATCTACAAGCGCGATTCGCTGATGGCGCAGGCCATGGAAATCGGCGGGATCGAGGCCAGCGGCCTGAACTGGCGGGACATCGACCTCCTGCTGGAAAAACTCAAGAGCGTCACGGCGGAAGATGTGCAGGCCGTGGCGAAGAAGTATTTTTCGGACGACACCCTGAGCATTGCCGTGCTCGATCCGCAGCCCGTCGAAAACAGCAAACCGAGGAAGCCCTCCGGGGCAGTGAGGCACTGATGAAGCAAAGTAAATTGATCGCCCCGCACCCCCGGTCCACGGCCGGCTTTGCACAGCCAGCCGGCTTCGGCGGCGCAAAGCAGTGCTTTGCGAAACCCCGCCTGCGCCCCCTTCCCAGGGCGGGGCTACTAGTCGGCTCGCTTCGCTCGATTGTGATCTATCTGCTGGCGTCCTTGGCATCGAGCCTGGCCCTGGCCGGCGTGAAGATCGAGCACTGGACCGCGCCCAGCGGGGCCGAGGTGTATTTCATCGAGACGCGGGTGATTCCCATCCTCGACGTGCAGATCGATTTCGCCGCCGGCGGCGCCTTCGTTGCAGCGGGCAAGGCCGGTGTCGCCGGGCTGACCCGCAGCCTGCTCGAAGCGGGCGCCGGGGACATGGACGAGGAAAAAATTTCCGGACGCCTGGTGGATATCGGAGCACGCTTGGGCGGCGGTGCCGACAGCGATCGCGCCAGCGTCAGCCTGCGCACGCTTTCGAGCAAAACAGAGCGTGAGGCCGCGCTGGACCTGATGCGCGCCGTGTTGTCGGCGCCGACTTTTCCGCAAGCGGTGCTGGAGCGCGAAAAGGGCCGCAGCATCGCCGGCATCCGCGAAGCCGAAACGCGGCCCGACGCCATCGCCGGCAAGCGTTTCGCCGCGGCCATCTACCCCGGCCACCCTTACGGCCTCAGCCCGACGGTGGACAGCGTCGGCGCCATCACGCGCGAGGATCTCGTCGCCTTTCACCGCCGGCACTATGGCGCGAAGGGTGCGGTGGTTTCGATCATCGGCGATGTCTCGCGCGCCGAGGCCGAAGCGATCGCCAGGCAACTGACCGAAGCGCTGCCGCCCGGCGGTGCCGGGCTGGTGCCGCCGCCGGTGAAGAAGCCGCAGCGGGAGATGATCAAGGTGCCCCATCCTGCGGCTCAAAGTCATGTGCATGTCGGCCTGCCGGCGATCAGCCGCAGCGACCCCGACTACTTCCCGCTGCTGGTGGGCAACTACACGCTCGGCGGCGGCGGCTTCGTTTCGCGACTGATGAAGGAGGTTCGCGAAAAGCGCGGTTATGCCTACAGCGTGTACTCCTACTTCGCTCCGCGCAAGCTTGAAGGGCCGTTCGAAATCGGCTTGCAGACCAGGCGCGAGCAGGTCGGCGATGCGCTCAAGGTGGTCGATCAGGTGCTGACGGAATACATCGCCAAAGGTCCGACGCCGCAGGAACTCGCCGCGGCGAAGAAGAACATGGTCGATGGCCTGGCGCTGCGCATGGACAGCAATGCCAAACTGCTCGGCTATCTCTCTGCCATCGGCTTCTACGGCCTGCCGCTGACTTATCTCGACGATTTTCCGGGCAAGGTCAAGGCCGTCACCGCCGAGCAGATCAAGGCGGCCTTTGCCCGCCACGTGAAGGCGGAAAACCTCGTAACTGTTGTCGTTGCGGCGGACTGACGCCGGGTCGGGGCCGTGCGCGCCGCCCGCAGGGCCGCCCCAAGGGCGGCGCCGCCAGGTTACGGAGCTGCGCAGCAGCGAACCGCTGTCACCCCCTGCCTCGGGGCGAAGGCAGGGTTTCGCGGAGTACTGCTCCGCGCTGCCGTAGCCGGCCGGCTATGCAGAGCCGGCAGTGGGGTCGGGGTTGGGGGGAGGGTAGTCCAGTGAGCCGCATCCGCATCACCGGCGGCGAATGGCGCAGCCGCCTGATCCAGGTCACAGACGCGCCCGGCCTGCGGCCGACGCCGGACCGGGTGCGCGAAACTCTGTTCAACTGGCTGGGGCAGGAACTTGACGGGCTCGCCTGCCTTGATCTGTTTGCCGGCAGCGGAATTCTCGGTTTCGAAGCGGCCTCGCGCGGCGCGGACTATGTTGCTTTGGTGGAGCGCTCGCGTCCGGCATTCACGGCACTGGAAAAACATGCCGATCGCTTCGGCTGTCCGCGGCTGGAACTGTTTTGTTGCGATGCGCTAAAATTCGCTCCCCCGTCAGGTCGGCGTTTTGATTTGCTGTTTCTTGATCCACCTTATGGGCAAGGCTGGCTGGGCCGGGTAGAGTCCCGCCTGGATCAGCTGGCCGCGCCGGGCGCGAGGTTGTACGCGGAGGCCGAGATGCCGCTGGAACAATTGGGACGCTGGACCGTAACGAAGCAGGGGCGGGCCGGCCAGGTTTTCTTTCACCTGCTGGAGCAGGCATGAGCCCCGCACGGCCGCCCGAAGGGGCTCCAGCCAATGCACGGAGCTGCGCAGCGGCGAACCGTTGTCACCCCCTCCCGTGGGGAGGGGGCTGGGAGGAGGGTAGTTAGTGAGCAAGAGCGTTGCGGTTTACCCGGGGACCTTCGACCCCCTGACCAGCGGCCACGAGGATCTCGTGAAACGCGCTTCGAGCCTGTTCGAGCGGGTCATCATCGGCGTGGCCGAGAGCCGCACCAAACATCCGATGTTTTCGCTGGCAGAGCGGGTAGACATTGCCCGCGAGGTGCTGACCGGCTATCCCAACATCGAGATCCATGGCTTCGATTGCCTGCTGATGGATTTCATGCGCCAGCATGGCGCCAGCGTGATCATGCGCGGCCTGCGCGCCGTGTCCGATTTCGAATACGAATTCCAGATGGCCGGAATGAACCGCAACCTCTATCCCGATGTCGAAACCGTATTTCTGACGCCGTCCGACCAATACATGTTCGTCTCGGCGACGATGGTGCGCGAAATCGCGTCACTCGGCGGCGATGTTTCGAAGTTCGTACCGGCGCTGGTGCAGCAGCGACTGGCCACCAGGTTTCGCCAAGGCAACTGAAGTCCAAAGGAAAAGTTATGTCACTGATCATCACCGATGAATGCATCAACTGCGACGTTTGCGAGCCCGAGTGCCCGAACAACGCGATTTCGCAGGGCGATGAGATCTACATCATCGATCCCGCCAAATGCACCGAATGCGTCGGCCACTTCGACACGCCGCAGTGCCGCGAGGTCTGCCCGGTGGATTGCATTCCGGACGATCCGAACCATGCGGAATCGAAAGATCAGCTGATGACGAAGTTCCTGGCCCTGACGGCGAAGTAAGCGGATTTACCTACTTCTGGCAGCCGGCGCAGAAGAATGTTGCGCGCTGCCCCTGGCGCAGTTCCCTGATCGGGCGGCCGCAGACGCGGCAGGGGTCGCCGCCGCGCCCATAGACAAAATACTGCTGCTGGAAATAGCCCGAGCTGCCGTCCGAATGGATGAAGTCGCGCAGGCTGCTGCCGCCGGCGTCGATGGCGGCGGCCAGCGTGGTTTTGATCACCGGCACCAGTCGCTCCAGGCGTTTGAGGGAAATCCTGCCGGCGGGGGTGCGCGGGTCGATGCCGGCGCGGAACAGGCTTTCCGAGGCGTAGATGTTGCCGATGCCGACGACGCGATGGCTGTCCATCAGCGTCGGCTTGATGGCCGCAGAGAGGCCGGCCAGTTCCTGCTTGAGCCACCCGGCACTGAATTCATCCGTCAGCGGCTCGATGCCGAGTACCGCCAGCAGGGGATGCGCCGGCGCGTCGCGCCCAAGCCAGAGAATCGCGCCGAAACGCCGCGGGTCGCGCAGGCGCAAGGCCATTTTTCTGCGCCCGATGGCGAATACCAGGTCGAAGTGATCGTGCTTCTCGGCGTGCTGGCTGGCCGGCACCAGCCGCAAACTGCCCGACATGCCGAGGTGGATCAGCAACTGCCCGCAACCGAAGTCCAGCAAGAGGTATTTTCCGCGACGGCTCACCGCCGCAAGGCGTTGCCCGCCGATTTTTTGTTCCAGGTTTTCCGGCAGCGGATAGCGCAGCGCCGGGGTCCGGGCAATCACGGCAAAGACCCTGTTGCCGGTCAGGGCGGGTGCGATTCCGCGGCGCGTGACTTCGACCTCGGGCAGTTCAGGCATGCATGGATCCGCACGAAACAGCTGGTGAAACTGCTAACATCGCCGCATTGTATTTGGTTTTGCCGAGGTGCCGTGCCAATGAACATCCGCCCCCCATTCCTTGCGCTGCTGCTCACCCTGGCGGGCGCTTGCGCGTGGGCGCAGACGCCGGCAGCGCCTGCGGCACCTGCCGCCGAACCAGCTGCCAAAGCGCCGGCGCCGGGGACAGCGGATGACAGGCTGCCGAAGCAGGAACTCACCGGCCAGATTCTCTACCAGTTCCTGCTGGGCGAGATAGCCGCCCAGCGCGGCCAGTACCCGCTTGCCGCGAGCGCGCTTCTCGATCTGGCAAATACCACGCGCGATCCGCGCATCGTGCGCCGTGCCGCAGAGGTTGCCTATCATTCGCGCCAGTATGAGGCCGCGCTCGACGCGGTCCGGCTTTGGCTGAGCATAGAGCCGGAGTCCCAGCCGGCGCGGCAGATGCAATCGACGCTGCTCCTCTCCAGCGGTCGCATCGATGAACTGGCCGCCAGCCTGGCCCGTGATCTGGCGCTGGCGGCGCCAAATGTTGGTGAAGCGCTGCTGCGGATGGCGCGCGCCTTCGCCCGCTATCCGGATAAACAGGCGATACATCGCCTGTTCAGCCAGCTGACCCAGCCTTATCTCGGGCTTGCCGAAGCGCGCTTTGTGCGGGCACAGGCGGAGCTCGGCATCGGCGACACCGTCCGCGCCCGCAGCGAAATAGACCAAGCGCTGGCTTTGCGTCCGGACTGGGACCTGGCGGCCTTGTTCAAGGCGGAACTTCTGCCCAAGGGAGCAGCGCAGATCGATTTCCTCAAAGACTGGCTGGCGGCCAATCCGGGCGCCCAGGATGTCCGCCTGGCCTATGCCCGCAGCCTGGTCAGCGAAAAGCGTTATGAAGATGCCCGCGTCGAGTTCCGTCGTCTGCTGGCGGCCAACCCGGACAGCCCCGAGATGCTTTACGCCGTCGGGATACTTTCGCTGCAGGTCAACGATTCCGGCGAAGCCGAACAGCAACTCAAGCGCTATGTCGAGCTGGGACGCGGCGACGTGAACCCGGCGCGTTTCTATCTGGGGCAGATCGCCGAGCAGGCCAAGCGCCTCGATGAAGCCATCGGCTGGTATGACAAGGTGACGGCCGGCGAACATGCCATGCAGGCAAGGGTGCGTGCCGCGCAGGTCTTGCTGCGCCAGAACAAACTCGACGAGGCGCGCACCAGGCTCGCCGCTGCGCGCGGAACTGCGCCGGACGATCCGCGCCTGGTGGTGGCCGAGGCCCAGTTGCTGCGCGACGCCGGGCGGTACGCCGATGCCTACGCTTTCCTCGCGAAAATCCTGGAAACCCGGCCCGATGATGTCGACATACTTTACGAGACGGCACTGGCGGCGGAGAAGCTCGACTATCTTGATGTCATGGAACGCCATCTGCGGCGCGTGATCGCCCTCAAGCCGGAGTCGGCCCAGGGCTACAACGCGCTCGGCTATTCCTTTGCCGATCGCAACATGCGCCTCGACGAGGCGGCGCAACTCATCGACAGGGCCGTGATGCTGAAACCGGATGACGCGGCGATTCTGGACAGCAAGGGTTGGCTGTTGTTCCGTCAGGGCAGGCTGCCGGAAGCGCTGGAGTATCTGCGGACGGCGTTTGCGAAGATGCCGGATGGCGAAATCGCCGCCCATCTCGGCGAGGTTCTGTGGGTTCTCGGCAAGCGCGACGAGGCGGCGGCGGTCTGGCGCGAGGCGGCCAAGGCACATCCGGACAATGACGTGCTGACGGCGACGATCAAGCGATTTGCCCCTTGATCTGACCTTGCGTTGTCTCTTGAGAGCATGGCTGGCCTGCCTTGCCGTTTTGTTTGCGGCGGCCTGTGCCGAACTCCCCCGGCAGTCCGCAAGCGAGCCTGTTCTCGGCCCACCGCTTCAGCGCTTCACGGCCGAAGGCCGCATTTCACTGCGCCAGGGCGACCGCCGCGACCATCTGCGTTTCAGCTGGGAACATGCGCCGGGCAGCGATGTCGTGCTGCTCATGTCGCCGTTGGGACAGGGATTGGCGGAGTTGACGCACGATGCGGCCGGCGCCCGGCTGGTGCAGCCGAATCAGGCGACGATCAGCGCCGATACCCTGCCGCAACTGGCGCTGCGCGTCTTCGGTACGCCATTGCCGCTGGCGGCCATCGCCGAGTGGATGCGCGGCGCACAGCCCGCCCTGAGCGGCGAAATCGACGGCTGGCAGGTGGTGATCAGCGAGACCTCGCCGTTCCGCCAGCACCGACTTTTACGGGTGATCGAAGCCCGCCGCGACGATGTCGAATTCAAGCTGGTCGTCGATGAATGGGATGCACCGGAATGAATCCAACAAACCCGGTTGGACCTCAGAGGCACAGAGATCACAGAGGAAAGACAAGTGCTTGCCGTGTTTCCGGTGCCGACGTGTTGGGCAATCGTTACCGGATTGACAACCGATTGATTACACGCCTTTCTCTGTGCCTCTGTGTCTCTGTGGTGAGGGATTCGGGTTGAGCAACTGGGATCGCGCCTGGCCGGCGCCGGCCAAGATCAACCTGTTCCTGCATGTCGTCGGGCGCCGCGCCGATGGCTACCACCTGTTGCAGACCGTGTTCCGTTTTCTCGATATCGCCGACACGATCCGCTGCGAGCCGCGCAGCGACAGCCGCATCCTGCTGGCAAATCCCCTGCCCGGCGTGCCGCCGGCGGCCGATCTCACCGTCCGCGCGGCGGAGGCGCTGCGCGCGGCGACCGGTGCCACCACCGGCGTCACCTTGCATGTCGACAAGCGCCTGCCCATGGGTGGCGGTCTGGGCGGGGGTAGTTCGGATGCGGCGACGACCCTGATGGCCTTGAACCGCCTCTGGAAAACCGGCCTCGACTCGCTCCGCTTGCAGCGCACCGGGCTCGCGCTCGGTGCCGACGTTCCGGTCTTTGTTCATGGCCGCACAGTCTTCGCCGAGGGAGTGGGCGAGCACTTCACGGACGTCAGCCTGCCTGCGGCCTGGTATCTGGTGCTGGTGCCCGGCGTCGCGGTGCCGACGCAGGAAGTTTTCCGCTCCGCAGGCTTGCGCCGCGATACCGCACCGATTGCCGCCGCCGACTGGCGTCCGGGTTATGGCCACAATGACCTTGAGCCCGTGGCCTGCGCACTCTATCCCGATGTCGCCCGCCACCTGGAATGGCTGCGACAACATGGAGATGCGCGCATGAGCGGTTCCGGCGCCTGCTGTTTCGTCGGGTTCGCCGACGAGTCGGCAGCGAGGACGGCATTGGCCTCATTGCCGACCGACATGCGGGGCTTCGTGGCCGCCGGAATGGACCGGCATCCGCTTGCCTTTATTTGACAGCAGGCCCGAAAACCCCGAAAATGCGCGTCCTTTCGACCTCCGCCCGCAAGGCGGAGACACGATGTTGGGGAGTCGCCAAGTTGGTTAAGGCACTGGATTTTGATTCCAGCATGCGAAGGTTCGAATCCTTCCTCCCCAGCCAACCCATTCACGGAAACGGTGCGGGCGCTTGCAGTTTTGACGGACGCACCTGCAGTTTTCACTTGAGCTGACCGACATGGCCTACGACAGCCTGATGGTGTTTACCGGCAATGCCAACCGCAAGTTGGCGGCCGATGTCGTCAAACGCCTGAACATTTCGCTTGGCCGCGCCGAAGTCGGACGCTTTTCCGACGGCGAGATCAGCTGCGAGATCCTCGAGCATGTGCGCGGTCACGACGTTTTCGTCCTGCAATCGACCTGTTTTCCGACCAACGACAACCTGATGGAACTGATGGTGATGGTGGACGCGCTGAAGCGTGCGTCCGCCGGTCGCATCACCGCCGCCATCCCGTATTTCGGTTACGCCCGCCAGGACCGGCGGACGCGCTCGGCGCGCGTCGCCATCACCGCCAAGGTGGTCGCCAACATGCTGCAGACCGTCGGCGTGCAGCGAGTGCTGACGGTCGACCTGCATGCCGACCAGATCCAGGGTTTCTTCGACATCCCGGTCGACAACGTGTATGCCGCGCCGATCCTGCTCGGCGACATCTGGAAGCAGCGCTACGAGGACTTGCTGGTGGTTTCGCCGGACGTCGGCGGCGTGGTGCGCGCGCGCGCCCTGGCCAAGCGCCTGGAGTCGGATCTGGCGATCATCGACAAGCGGCGGCCGAAGGCCAATGTGTCGGAGGTCATGAACATCATCGGCGAGGTCGATGGCCGCACCTGCGTCATCATGGACGACATGGTCGATACCGCCGGCACCCTGTGCAAGGCGGCGCAGGCGCTCAAGGAAAATGGCGCCAAACGGGTGCTCGCCTACTGTACCCATGCGGTGCTGTCGGGCAACGCCGTGTCGCGAATCGGCGAGTCCGAACTCGACGAACTGGTCGTCACCGACACCATTCCGCTGTCCGATGAGGCGCGCGGCTGCAAGCGCATCCGGCAGATATCGATTGCCGAGTTGATGGCCGAGACCATGTTGCGCATCAGCAACGAATCGTCCGTCTCCTCGCTGTTCATGGACTAGTTTATTTACCCCCTTGCCTGGTCGCGGGCGAGGGATTTTTCAAGCAGCACTTAACGGAGCAAATCATGCAACTGGAATTCAACGCAAACAAGCGCGATGGACAGGGCACCGGAGCGAGCCGCCGCCTGCGTCGCACCGGCCGGGTACCCGGCATCCTCTACGGTAGCCCGACTGCACCGCAGCAGATCGACATCGACCACAACGAGCTGTTTCAGCTCCTGCGCAAGGAGGCCTTCTATTCCTCCGTGCTCAACGTCAATCTCGAAGGCAAGAAGGAAATGTGCCTGCTGCGCGACGTGCAGCGCCACCCCTATCGCATGCAGATCCTGCATGTCGACTTCCAGCGCATCGACGCCACGCACAAAATTCACCAGAAGGTGCCGCTGCACTTCGTCAATGCGGAAATCTCCCCGGGAGTGAAGCTCTCCGGCGGCATGGTGCAGCACGTCATGTCCGATCTCGACGTGCGCTGTTTGGCGAAGGATCTGCCGGCCTTCATCGAAGTCGACCTGAAGGACATGGCGACCGGTCATTCGCTGCACGTTTCGCACATCAAGCTGCCGGCCGGTGTCGAAGCCTTGCTGCACAAGGGTGAAGACCCGGTGGTTGCAACCGTCATCGTCCGCGGCGGCAAGGCGGAAGAGGAAGTGGTGGTCGAGGCAGCACCGGTCGTGGCACCCGTGGAGAAGAAGGCCGAGAAGAAGTCCGAGAAGACCGACAAGAGGTAAGCGCTTGCAGGCACCTTTGCGCTTGATAGTCGGCCTCGGCAACCCCGGGGCCGAATACGCTGAAACCCGGCACAACGCCGGGTTTTGGCTTTGTGAACGCCTGGCACGCGAGCTCGGCGTCAGTCCGGGCCGCGAATCGCGCTTTCACGGCCTGGCCGGGTTGGCGCGCGCAGAGAATCTGTGGTTCCTTCTGCCGCAGACCTTCATGAACCGCTGCGGCCAGTCAGTGCGCGCGCTGACCCAGTTCTACCGCATCGAACCCGCCGAAATGCTGGTCCTGCACGACGAACTGGATCTGCCGCCGGGGCAGATGCGGCTCAAGTTCGGCGGCGGCCTGGGCGGGCATAACGGCCTCAAGGACATCACTGCGCACCTGGGCACGCAGGACTATTGGCGCTTGCGCATCGGCATCGGCCACCCCGGCGACAAGAACGAAGTCGTCGACTACGTGCTGAAGTCGCCGCGCAAGGAAGAGCGCGGCGAGATCGATGCTGCCCTGGATCGGGCGCTATTGGCCTGGCCCGCATTGGCGCGTGGCGACTTCGCCGCCGCCACCCAGAAAGTCAATTCAAAGCCCGCGCCGCCCAAAACGGAAGCACCCAAGAAAGATATTCCATGAGCCTCAAATGCGGCATCGTCGGCCTGCCCAATGTCGGCAAGTCCACCCTCTTCAACGCGCTGACCAAGTCGGGCATCGCGGCGGAGAACTATCCTTTCTGCACCATCGAACCCAACGTCGGCATCGTCGAAGTGCCGGATGCCCGGCTGGCCGCGCTGTCTGCCATCGTCAAGCCGCAGAAGATCCAGCCCGCCATCGTCGAGTTCGTCGACATCGCCGGCCTCGTCGCCGGGGCGAGCAAGGGCGAGGGCCTGGGCAACCAGTTCCTCGCCAACATCCGCGAAACCGATGCCGTGGTGCACGTGGTGCGCTGTTTCAGCGATGACAACGTGGTGCATGTCGCCGGCAAGATCGATCCCCTGCACGACATCGAGGTGATCGATACCGAACTGGCGCTGGCCGACATGGCGACGGCGGAAAAGGCCCTGAATCGCTACAAGAAGCCGGCCAGCGCCGGCGACAAGGACGCAAAAATTCTCTGCGCCGTGCTCGAAAAATGCCTGGCGCAGCTGAACCAGGCCAAGCCGGTGCGGGCGCTGGATTTATCGAAGGAGGAATGGGCCAGCCTCAAACCCTTCTGCCTGATCACCGCCAAGCCGGTGCTGTATGTCGCCAACGTTAAGGAAGGCGGCTTCGACCACAATCCTTATCTGGATGCCGTCGTGACCCATGCCGCGGCGGAAAAGGCCGAAGCGGTGGCCGTCTGCGCGGCCATCGAGGCGGAGATTGCCGACCTCGAAGACGACGAAAAGCAGATGTTCCTGACCGACATGGGCCTGGAGGAACCGGGCCTCAACCGCCTGATCCGCGCCGGCTACAAACTGCTCGGCCTGCAAACCTATTTCACCGCCGGCGTCAAGGAAGTCCGCGCCTGGACCATCCATGTCGGCGATACCGCGCCCAAGGCGGCCGGCGTGATCCATACCGATTTCGAGAAGGGCTTCATCCGCGCCCAGACCATCGCCTATGACGACTTCATTGCCTACAAGGGCGAAGCCGGCGCCAAGGAAGCCGGCAGGATGCGGGCGGAGGGCAAGGAGTACGTCGTCAAGGATGGCGACGTGCTGAACTTCCTGTTCAACGTCTGACGCCGGACCAATAGTCGGCGCCTGCGGGACGGCGATTCATGGCCGCCGCGGGCACTGCATCAGGCCGGGTCGCGTTGTCTTGCCTACTCCGCTAGCCGGCAGCTTGTTGTCCGGCGATTTCGGCGCGTACCGTGTCCATGTCCAGGGCCATGGCTTGTTCGATCAGTTGCTCGAAGGCGTTGGCGGGGAGTGCGCCCGCCTCGGAATATATGATGATCTGGTCGCGGAACATCATCAGCGTGGGGATCGAACGGATGTTGAAGGCGGCGGCAATTTCCTGCTGCTCTTCGGTATTCACCTTGGCGAAGACAATGTCGGTCCGCTTTTCCGAGGCGGCTTCGAAGGTCGGCGCAAAGCCGCGGCAGGGCGCGCACCAGGGCGCCCAGAAGTCGATGATCAGGTTGGCGTTGTCGTTGATCGCTTGTTGAAAATTTTCGGCGTTGAGTTCCAGCGTGGCCATGGGCGGCTCCCGTGTTGTAATCGGGCAAATCCTACCGTTTTGCCGCACGTCGTGCTATCACTCTGCCCGATGAATACCCTCGAGCCCATTTATCGCGGTCGCTTCGCGCCTTCGCCCACCGGCCCCCTGCATTTCGGTTCGCTGGTGGCGGCTGCCGGCTCGTTTCTGGAGGCCAGGACAAAGGGCGGCGAATGGCTGCTGCGCATGGAGGATGTCGATGCGCCGCGTTGTTCCCGTGCGGCAGCCGACGACATCCTGCGTACGCTGGAGGCATGCGGTTTTTCCTGGGACGGCGAGGTGATCTGGCAGAGTCGCCGTACCGGGGCATATGCGACTGCGCTGGAGCGGCTGAAGGCGGCGGGTCGGGTGTTCGCCTGCGCCTGTACGCGCAAGGAATTGGCCGATTCCGCCATCGCACCCGATGGTGCCGCGATCTATCCGGGCACCTGCCGGCAGGGACTTGCCGCCGGCCGGCAGGCGCGCGCCTGGCGCCTGCCGGTGGGGGATGCCCGTGTCGGCTTCGACGACGCGATCCAGGGCCGCATCGACAGCGACCTCGCCGCCGATGCGGGCGACTTCATCCTGCTGCGCGCCGACGGTCTGTTCGCTTATCAACTCGCGGTGGTGGTCGACGATGCCGACGCGGGCATCACCGATGTCGTGCGCGGCGCCGACCTGCTGGCCTCGACGCCGCGCCAGATGTTCCTGCAGCAGTGCCTTGGCCTGCCGACGCCGGGCTACGCGCACCTGCCCGTGGCCGTCAATGCCGCCGGAGAAAAGCTGTCGAAGCAGACACGCGCGGCGGCGGTGGATGCTGCCCGGCCCGGCCCGGCGCTGTTCGCGGCACTGGAATTCCTCGGCCAGCGGCCGCCGGCGGAATTGTCCGGCGCGGCTCCGGAAGACCTGTGGGGCTGGGCCATGAGTCACTGGCAGCTTGAGCGGGTGCCGCGCGGGCCCGTATGTCCGGCAGCGACCGGTGGGATAATCGCGCCATGAATCGGGAGCAGCCATGATCGTCGATGATGTTGCCGGCCTGCGCCGGGTGTTGCAGGGCAACCGCGTAATCGCGGTGGTGGGTTTGTCGCCGAACTGGAACCGGCCGAGCTATTTCGCCGCCAAGTACATGCTGGAGCATGGCTACACGGTGATCCCCGTGAATCCCGGGGCGACCGAAATCCTCGGCCAGAAATGCTATCCGGACCTTGCCGCGATTCCGCTCAAGGTCGATATGGTCGACGTGTTTCGCAAGCCGCAGGATGCCGGGCCGATTGCCGACGAGGCGATCCGCATCGGCGCAGGATGCCTCTGGCTCCAGTTGGGGGTGATTCATCAGGAGGCTGCGGCCAAGGCCGCCGCAGCCGGGCTCGACGTGGTCATGGATCGCTGCGTGAAAATCGAGTACGCGCGGCTGTTCGGCGGCCTCAATTACGCCGGCGTGAATACCCGGATCATTTCGGCCAAGCGGCCGCCGTGTCCGCCCCTGATGGGCTGAAGAGGGTTCACCGTCCTTTGGCGTTGTCCCAGAGGATCTTGTGCAGTTGCAGCTGGAAGCGCAGCGGCAGGCGGTCGTCGAGGATCCATTGCGCCAGTTGCGCCGGGTCGAGCTGTCCCTGCACGGGTGAAAACAGCACCGGGCAGCGCTCGAAAAGTCGGCGCTGGCGACACGCCGATACCGCCCAGTCGTAGTCCTCGCGCGAGGCCAGAACGAACTTCAGTTCGTCGCTGGCGGTGAGCAGATCGAGATTTTCCCAGAGGTTTTTTTCGTGCTCACCGGAACCGGGTGCCTTGAGGTCCATGATGCGCGCGACGCGCCGATCGACACCGCCGATGTCGATCGCACCGCTGGTTTCCAGCGATACCGAATAGCCGGCATCGCACAGGGTCGCCAGCAGCGGCAGGCAGCCTTTCTGTGCCAGCGGTTCGCCGCCGGTGACGCAGACCGTGGCGCAATCGAATGCCGCGATGCGTTGCATGACCGCTTCAAGCGGCAGGGCTTCACCGCCGCTGAAGGCGTAGGCGGTATCGCACCAGACGCAGCGCAAGGGGCAACCGGTTAGCCGCACGAAGACCGTGGGGAGGCCGACGCGGCTGGATTCGCCCTGGATGGAGTGGAAGATTTCGGTGACGCGCAGCGTGGCTGCCGACCCGTTGCGCAGCGCGTTGTCGGCCGCGGCTGACACTACTTCTTCTTCAGCTTGAGCTTCGCCTTCTTGCCCGGATCGCTGTTGGGGTACTTCTCGGCCAGCAGTTCCAGCGTGACCCGGGCGCCCTTCCAGTCCTTGAGCGCTTCGAGGCTGGCCACGCGACTTTCCAGTGCCGCCGGTGCGCGCTCGTCATTGGGCCAGCCGGCAGCAAACTTGCCGAACAGTTCGGCGGCGGCGATGTGATCCTTGGCCTGGGCATGGGCATAGGCGCCCCAATAGTGGGCCGATGCAATCAGGCTGCTGTTCGGGTAAGCCTTGATGAAGGCGAGAAAGGACGCGCCTGCTTCGTTGAACTTGGCGGCCTTGAGCCCGGCCAGCGCGGCTTCGTAATCGCGGGTTTCCTGCGCGGGGTCGACTTTCGGGGTTTCAGCCTTGGTTTCGACTTTGGCTTCGACCGGGGGCGCCTCCAGCTTGCGCAGCCGGCCGTCAAGGTCGACATAGAAGTCCTTCTGGCGCTTCTGTGCCGCTTCGAGTTCGTAGGTCAGGACTTCGATCTGGCCGCGCAGCTTGGCGATGTCGGCCTTGATTGCCTCGGCCTGGTTGGCGAAGTCGATCTGGTTGCGGTTGATGGTGTCAGCGCGCTTGGCAAGCTCGGCGAACTCTCCCTTGAGCACCTCGATGCGCTGGCGGGCCTCGTCGTCGTCGAACATGCCGGCCCGGGCGGGCGAGGCTAGTGCCGCGGTCAGCAGCAGTGCAGGCAGCAGCGCCCGCAGCCATTCACGCAACTTCAAAACTCACCCGAGTAGAGCATGTCGCCGCGGCGGTTCTTGCCCCAGCAGTCTTCGCTGGCTTCGGTGCAGGCCGGTTTTTCCTCGCCGAGGCTGACGGCCTCCAGCTGATCTTCGCGGGCACCGAGCAGGACCAGGGCCTTGCGCACCGCTTCGGCGCGCTTCTGGCCCAGCGCCAGGTTGTACTCGCGGCTGCCGCGTTCATCGGCATTGCCCTGGATCAGCATTTTCATTTTCTGGTTGCCCGACAGGAATTTGCCGTGGGCGGTCAGCAGCGTCTGGAACTCGTCCTTGACCACGTAGCTGTCGTAGTCGAAATAGACGCTGCGCTTGGACAGCGGGCTCTTCGGATCCTTCAGCGCGGCGATGCTGTTCGGGTCGAACTGTTCGGGTTTGACCTGGACTACCGGCGGGGTGTCGACCTTGACGGCGCCGGGCTTGCGCGATTCGACGCCGGCGGGATCCTGTTCGGGGGCCGGCGGCTGCGAACCGCAGGCGGCCAGCAGCAGGGCGGCTGCGGAAAGACTGATGAATGCGCGCATGGTGGATTCCTAAATAAATGCAGCGGCGAATAGGGTTTCGAAAGCTATCGGACCAGGGGACCCCAGGCAGGTTCCCGCACATCGGCGGCCTGCACGGAGAGTTTTTGCTTGACCCGGCCGTCGCTGGAAACAGCGGCCAGCACGCCGCGCCCGCCGATCTCGGTGGCATACAGGATCATGCGGCCGTTGGGGGCGAAGCTGGGCGATTCATCCTTGGCCGAGTCGGTGAGGATCTGCGTCTGCTTGCTGGCCAGGTCCATCAGCGCGAGTTGGAAGCGGCCGCCGTTCCTGGCGATAAAGGCCATGCTCTTGCCGTCCGGCGACAGGCGCGGGGTGACGTTGTAGCTGCCCTCGAAGGTGACCCGTTCCGTATTGCCGCCGCTCCTGGCGGTGCGGTAGATCTGCGGGCTGCCACCGCGGTCGGACGTGAAGTAGATGTACTGGCCGTCGGGCGCCCAGCGCGGTTCGGTGTCGATGCCGGAGGATGTCGCTATGCGGGATACACCGCTGCCGTCGGCGTTCACGACATACAGTTGCGAGGAGCCGTCCTTGGTCAGCACCACGGCCAGTTGCTTGCCGTCCGGCGACCAGGCCGGCGCCGAGTTCGAGCCCTTGAAGTTGGCGGCGACGTGGCGCCGGCCGCTGGCCAGATCATGCACATAGACTACCGGCTTTTTCGCTTCGAAGGAGACATAGGCCAGCTTGGCTCCGTCGGGCGACCATGCCGGCGAGATGATCGGCTCGCGCGAAGCCAGCGCCGCCTGATCGTTGCTGCCGTCGGCGTCGGCGATTTTCAGTTCGTAGCGGCCGGTGCTCTTCACCACGTAGGCGATGCGCGTGGAAAACACGCCGGGTTCGCCGGTGAGCTTTTCATAGATGAAATCGGCAATGCGGTGGGCCGTCGCGCGCAGTTGCACCCCCGTATGCAGGTAGGCCGGATTGCCCAGCGACACCTGTTTCTGCACGTCGGTCAGGCGCACACGGGTTTCGTGACGGCCGTCGGCGGCGGTGGCCACGCTGCCGCCGGCGACGACATCGGCACCGCGCGCCTTGAGGTCTTCGAAGGGCGGTGTGGCGCTGTCGCTCAGCGGCGCGCCGGCATCGACCAGGCGGAACAGGCCGCTGCGTTCGAGGTCGGCGCGCACCACCGAGGTCAGGGCCTGGGCGACGATGCGTTCGCCGGTGAAATCGGCGATGGCGACCGGCAGGCGATTGGCGCCGGCGCCGGTGATTTCCACCGTGAGTTGGGCATTGGCCAGGAAAGACATGGACGCCAAGCCGGCAGCGACGAGTAAAGCGTTGAATTTCATGGGCCGAATTATAGCGGTCTAGTCCCCTATGGGCCGGTAGGGAATGTTCAGCAAACGGTCAAAAACATCGTTCTGCTCGGGCTTTGGCAAAGGACTGGACTTCAGGATGGCGCGTTCAACAGCCGCATCGAGCGCGGGATTCCCGGAAGATTTTTTCACCTTGACGCTAATAACATCGCCGCTGGGCAGTTGCGTCACCTCGAAAATGGCCTCGGGATTGCCTTTGATGTCAGGGGGGAGAACGATGTTGCCGCGGATCTTGCCGCGGATCTTGCCAAGGTAGTCGGCGACGGCCTTGTTGCGCGCCGAAGCGGTTTGCGCCGCCTTCATCTGGTTGAGTTCCTGGGCGGCGGTTTCGGCCTGTTTGCGCTGGGTCAGTTGCTCGGTCTCGCGCATGAGTTGTTCCTGGAAGGGATCGACGCGCGGCTTCGGTTCGACCTTGGGCGGGGGCACGGGCTTGGGCTCGACCTTGGGCGGCGGCTTGGGCTTTTCCTTTTCCTTGATGGCGATGTCGGGTTTCGGCGGCGGGCGCACCGGCTCAGGCTTGGGCACCGGCGGCGGCTCAAAAGTCGGCGCTGGCGGCACGGCGACGGGCGGGGCAACAGGGGGGGCGGGGGTGGGTTCGGCAACCGCGCGTACCAGTTCGACCTCGACCACGTCCGTGGCCTTGGTCTGCCAGCGCACCCCGTAAAACAGGAAACCGGCCAGGAGCAGGTGCACCGCGATCGCCAGGGCGATGGAAACGCGCTTGCCGGCCTTGTTTGAAGGCGGCAGGATCGGGGTTTCGCCCACCTATTTCGCCACCGGTTGCACCAGCAGCCCGATCCGGGTGACCTGCTGCCGCTGCAGTTCGTCCATCACGCCCAGCACCGCTTCATAGCGGACGCTCTTGTCGCCGGCGATCAGTACCGCCTGCTGCGGATTCGCCTCCTGCGCCTGCTTGATCCGGCCCGCGAGGTCGGCGCGCGTCACCACCTGCTCTGCGCCGCCCTTCGAGCGGTCGCGCAGGGCGAGTGACGTGTCAGCCTTGATGATGACTTCCAGCGGCGCCACCGGCGGCAGGCTGCTCTTGCCCACGGTCGGCAGATCGACGCTGCCGGGCTGGATCATCGGCGCGGTCACCATGAAAATGACGAGCAGCACCAGCATCACGTCGATATAAGGAACGACGTTGATTTCGTTCATGAGTCTGCGTTTTCTCATTGATAACTCCAATGAGAAAACGCAGACTCATGACCATTTGAGGGCTTTCCCCCCGGCCCCCTTTCCGCGAAAGGGGGTGACGATATTTGCGCCGCGCTTTGCGCAGCGTTTCGGTACAAAACTTCTGAAGGGCTACGCTCAGACATTCTTGGCTTCCTTGCGTCCGAGGTAGTGGGATTTCAGTCGTTCGACCAGCGATACCGGATCGTAGCTGGCGTTCTTGTCGAAGAAATTCCTTCGCCAGCTCTGGTTCCACAGGTGGACCCCGTAGCTCTCCGGCGGCAGCACGGTCATGCCGCTGATCAGTGCGGTCATGTTCCAGAACGGCACCGGACAAAACAGGTTCGGATTCAGCAGCGAGGCGGTCATGTTGTACTTCTCGATCGCACCGTGCAGCAGCAGGGGGCCGGTCGTCGTCGCACCGGCTGCACCGGCGGAACTGCGGGCAAGGTCGAGGCATTCCTGCGCCAAGGGGCTGCCGGACGGTGCTTTCATCACGCAGCCGGAGGCGCGGATGCGCAATTTTCCTTCGCCGCCGGCCTGCACCGGAAGCATTTCCGAGGCGAAGAAGTAGTCCATTCCGGCGGCGAAATCAAGCGGCCGCAGACACACCACACCGATGTCGGCCCAGATGCCGCCGCGCTTGTGCAGCAGCGCGTAGCTGAACATGTCGGAGAAGCGCACCGGCGCCTGTCCGTTGGCCGAACTTTGCGTGTCTGCCTGGGGCGGAAGGATTTCGCTCGCATCGCAAATGCGCAGACCCTTGGGCGTGTTTGCCGGCTTGCCATAGCTGTAGAGGTGAACCTCGTGGCCGTTGGCCAGCCAGGAGGTCAGCACCAAGCGCTCCAGCGCCGAAAGCGGGCCGCCGACCCAGAGCATCTGGACTGGCGGCTTAGGCATGGGGGGGGGCCATGCGGCCAAGATAATGGGCTTTCAGCCGCTCGAACAGCGACAGCGGATCGTAGCTGGCGTTCTTGTCGAGGAAGTTGCGGCGCCAGATCTCGTTGTAGCAGTGCACAGCATGCGCGTTGGTCGGCAGCATCGTAAGTCCTGTGATCAGCGTCGGCACCTGCCACCACTCGATCGGGCAGATCACCTCGGGCGTCAGCATGAAGCGATTGAGGCCCAACTCAGTCACCGCTTGGTGGAGCGCGCTCGGGCCGGTGCTCGACCACGGCGCCGTCACCAGATCGGCCGCCTGGGCGATCTCTAGCGTGCGGGCGACCACCGCCGATCCCGCGGGCGCCTTGAAGACGCAGCAATTGACGCGAAACCCGGGGGGCGCGTTGTTCTGGGCCGGCAATTTCTCGGTGGCGAAGAAGTATTCCATGTCCGCAGCAAAACTAAGCGGCTTGACGCATACGGAATCACAGTCCGACCAGATGCCGCCGCGCTGCAGCAGCAGGTTGTAGCGAAAGAAGTTGGAAAACATGCTCAGCCCGCCGTGGCCTTCGGACGACGGATTGGTGAATACTGCCGACTCCGGCAGGATGGCGCGCGCATCCTCGTGCATCGTTCCGGCCGGCAGATTTGGAATGGGTTCGTAGGAAAACAGCCGGACCGGATGACCGTTCTGCAGATGGGATGCGATCGAGAGATGTTCGAGCTTGCTCAGCGCCCCGCGTATCCAGAGCATCTGGATTTCCGGCAGGCTCACCGCGTCTGCCTCTGCAGTATGTTGGAAAACTCTTCCATGAAGCTCTCGAAACGCACCGCCACGCGATCCACGTCATGGGCAAAGCGGTTGTAGGCGATCACCGCCGGAATCGCCGCGAAAAGGCCGATGGCGGTGGCCACCAGTGCTTCGGCGATACCGGGGGCGACGGCCGACAGCGTCGCCGTGCTCATGTTGGCCAGTCCGCGGAAGGCGTGCATGATGCCCCATACGGTGCCGAACAGGCCGACGTAGGGCGAAACCGAGCCGACCGAGGCGAGAAAGGCCAGGTGTGCTTCAAGGTCGTCGATCTCGCGCTGATAGGTTGCGCGCATCGCGCGCCGCGCGCCGTCGATTACGGCGGTGGGATCGATGACTTTCTGCCCGCGCAACTTGGTGAACTCGCGGTAGCCGGCCTCGAAAATGCGCTCCAGCGCACCGGTCTGGTGGCGGTTGTTGACGGCGCTCTGATACAGTGCGTTGAGGTCGCCGCCGCTCCAGAAGTCGCGTTCGAACTTGTCCGTCTTGGTCCGCGCGTCGCGAATGGCGAAGGCCTTGCGAAATATCCAGTACCAGGACGTCAACGACACCAGCGTCAGCAGCAGCATCACCAGTTTGACCACCAGGCTGGCGTGGATGATGAGTTCGATGATGGACAGGTCTTGGGTGATGTTCATTGCACGCCTTTCGTCAGAGCGGCCAACTGGTCATGGATCGGGCGTGGCATCCGGATGGGCTTGCCGCGCACCGGATCGACGCAGGCGACGCGTATTTTCGCATCAAGCAGCAGTTCATGGCCGCGCAGAATGCGTTGGGCGAATGTCACTTGCGCACCGCCGAGTTCCGCGACGGTGGTTTCAATCGTGAGCAGGTCATCCAGTCGGGCAGGTTTGAGGAATTCCGCGCTGACAGAACGTACGGCGAAGGCGATGCCTTCCTTGATTAGGACAATCTGGTCATGCCCCAGCGCACGAAGGAACTCGGTGCGCCCGCGTTCGATGAAGCGCAGGTAATTCGCATAGTAGACAATGCCTGCGGCATCGGTATCCTCGTAATAGACGCGGACTTCAACCCGAAAAATCGCGTTCATCCGATCTGTTGGCCTAGTTCGCGAAAACATTGCTCCGTTCCAAAATAAAGCGCGGCATGAGAATGTGCCGCGCGTGACATGGTTTGGCGAAGCGCCAAGCTACCAGCCAATGTCCGGATGTGCTCGGCAAATGCGCCGGCGTCGTCGGCGACCAGAAATGCCTGGCCGGCGAGGTCTTCGAGCCCGCTGGCACCCTGTGTCGAAACCACCAGCGGCAAGCCATGTGCCATTGCTTCGACGGTTTTGATCTTGAGGCCGGCGCCATAGCGAACCGGATTGATGGCAATGTCGATGTGCGCGTAACACGCTGTCAGGTCATCGATGAAACCCACGAAACGGATGCCGGGTATCCTCACTCCGGGAAAGGCATCGCCGACATAGCCATAAACATCGAGACGCAGGCCGGCGCCGGCCAGTGCCGGCCAGACCTGTTCAATGAACCACTGCAGCGCATCAACATTGGCATGCCAGCGACTAGCGACAAAACCGACGACAGCAGCGGTGTGGCGCAGCGTTCCCTCGATGACCGCCACTGGATGCGGCGCAAGCACCACCTTTTCGGCACCCAACCAGCCCACAACCTTGGCGTACTCAGCGGGTTGTATGCAGATCACCTTGTCATAGCGCCGCATGAGGGCGATTTCCTCATCCTCGGTCAGCGGATATTCATCGCGCACCCGAAGGGCGGCCATGCTTCGCGTCCTGTCGCTGACAAGGTCGTTGGTATCAAGAAAAGTTTTACCATTGGTTGGGATTGCATCGAGCATGAAGCTGAGTTCGGTTTTCACGATGAGATACACAGCCGGCAGTGACGACTCATTGAAGAATCGGGCGAATCGTTCCTTGAGCGCAGTCTGACTTGAAGTTCGTCCGGGTTCGCCAAGAATGAACACCTCGAAGCGTGCGCCGATGCCGTTCATCAGATCGACTTCGGCCTGCGTAACCGCATGCAGGTAGACCACCGCCAGCGAGTACCTGACCGAGAGGAACATTACCAGCGCGCGGGTTCTCGCCGAAAGCCCGTTGCCCTTTATCCAGAACGAGGAACCGGTGATCAGCACGACGCGCTGGCGGGTGGTTGCCCACTCATTCGGTTCGTTAGTACCCATGGCGCCTAATTGGTTGTCAAGTGGATGGCAGATCAAGCGCCGTCTGATCGCCGCCGAAAGAATTGGGCTGTCGCAAGCCAAAATGCCGCCAGATGCTCGCCGTCGCCATCCGTCCGCGCGGTGTGCGTTGCAGATAGCCCTGCTGAATCAGGTAGGGCTCAAGCACGTCCTCGATGGTATCGCGCGCCTCGCCGATGGCGGCGGCGAGATTGTCCACGCCGACCGGGCCGCCGGCGAACTTCTCCAGGATCGCGCCGAGCAGCTTGCGGTCCATGACGTCGAGGCCGAGGTGATCGACATCGAGCATGGTCAGCGCCGCATCGGCTACGGCGCGCGTGATCTTGCCGTCGGCCTTGACCTCGGCGAAATCGCGCACGCGGCGCAGCAGGCGGTTGGAAATGCGCGGCGTGCCGCGCGAGCGTTTGGCGATTTCCACCGCGCCGTCCTCGACGATGTCGCAATTCAGCAGATGCGCCGAGCGGCGCACGATCAGGCTGAGTTCTTCCGGGGTGTAGAACTCCAGCCGGGCAACGATGCCGAAGCGGTCGCGCAGCGGATTGGTCAGCATGCCGGCGCGCGTCGTGGCACCGATCAGCGTGAAGGGCGGCAGGTCAAGCTTGACCGAGCGCGCCGAGGGGCCCTCGCCGATCATGATGTCGATCTGGAAATCCTCCAGCGCCGGGTAGAGGATTTCCTCGACCACCGGACTCAGGCGATGGATTTCGTCGATGAACAGCACGTCGTGCGGTTCGAGGTTGGTCAGCATCGCGGCGAGGTCGCCAGCGCGCTCCAGCACCGGGCCAGAGGTGTGGCGCAGATTGACGCCCATCTCGTGCGCGATGATGTGCGCCAGCGTGGTTTTGCCCAGGCCGGGCGGGCCGAACAGCAGCACATGGTCCATCGATTCGGCGCGCCGCTTGGCCGCCTCGATGAATATTTCGAGCTGGCCGCGGATTTTCTGCTGGCCGACGTAATCCGCCAGCCGCTTGGGCCGCAGGGCGCGCTCGAGGACGTCTTCCTGCGTCGATTCCCGGCCGGCCGAAATCAGGCGATCCGGCGCGGGCTCGGCGAACTTGTCGGTCTGGATGCTCATTGCGGCAGTTTAGCCGACGCGCTTGCCAGCCTGGTTCATGATGACTTCGACAGCAGTTTCAATGCCGCGCGTATGCCGTCCGACACTGAAATCTCGGCCGGCAATCCCTTCATCGCGGTGAGCGCCTCGCGTTCGTTGTAACCGAGAGCCAGCAGGGCGTTCATGATGTCGGAAAGGGCGTCGCTCGCCGTATCGCCAGCGCCGACTTTTGTGCCTCCGGCCGCCAGCGTCTTCGGCAGCCGGTCGCGCAGTTCCAGCAGCAGGCGTTCGGCGGTTTTCTTGCCGATGCCCGGCACCTTGGTCAGGCGCCCGGCTTCCTGCAGCGTGACCGCCTGCGCCAGTTCCGTCACCGACATGCCGGAGAGCACCGCCAGTGCCGTGCGCGCGCCGATGCCGGAAATCTTCAGCAACTGGCGGAAGGCCGTACGCTCGTCCGGCGAAGCAAAACCGTACAGATAGTGGCCATCCTCGCGCACGATCAGGTGGGTATGCAGCGATACCTTTTCGCCCGTGGCGGGCAGGTTGTAGAAGGTGCTCATCGGCACATCGACTTCGTAACCGAGGCCATGGACATCCACCGTGATGGACGGCGGATTCTTTTCGATGAGCATTCCCGTGAGGCGGCCGATCATGGCGTTCCTTTGCTTGCTGTGGGCTCGTTCAGCATTTCGCCGATGCGGCGTACGAGATTGCCGATCACCGCCTGCTGGTCGAAGGCCGCGTATTTTGCGGCAAAGGCCGCGGCGTTGGCTCGCCAGGACGGATTGTCGAGCAGGTCGGCCAGCACGCCGCGCAAGTCGCCAGGCGGCTTTTCCGGGTTGACCAGGCGACCTGCGCCCATTTCCTCGACGCGGCGCGCGACCATGAACTGCTCGAGATGTCCGGGCAGCAGGAGCAGGGGTTTGCCGGCCAGCAGGAAAGCGGTGGTGGTGGCCAGGCTGGCATAGGTGATTGCGAGGTCCGCCTCGCGCGTCATCTGTTCGATATCGGCCGGTTGATCGAGGTAGTGCAGATGGGCTGCGGAATACTTCGCTGCCAGCGCCGGCGGCATGTTGGGGAAGTAGATTGCGGCCGCGCGCCCCAGGGCATGCAGGGCGGCCAGAACTGCTTCGTGGTGCGGGCTCTCCGCGCGCAGGTAGGCGAAGATGCGCTTGTCGCCTGCCGCCGGCCAGGTCACCGGCCGCCCGGTGCCGGCACTGGGCAGGCTGCCCCAGTAACGCGCCGGGCCGCGGTCGGGGTAATGATCGAGCTCGGGAAAGGTCACCAGTGCTTCCTCGGCAACATCGAACAACTCCGCCAGATGTTGCATTTGCACGCATTCGTGACGGGCCAGCACCGCATTGACTGAAGTCAGCGCCGCGCGATCGAGCAGGCCGAGGGTTTGTGCGGACACCTCGGCCCATGGACGCATGTTCGGCAAAGGGATGCGTCTCGGTGGCGCGGTGAAGCCATTGGAGAACAGCATGACCGGGAGGTCCATGGTGCGCGCCGCGAGCAGCGCCGTCGGCGCGTGGTCGGCCAGCACCAGTCGGGCGCCGGTCAGGCGCATGGCTTCGCGCCAGCCGCCGACCAGGCCGAACAGCGCGCGCGGGTCGGCGTAGCCGAAGCGCAACAGGATGTCGGCATAGGTCAGGGGCGGCCCCGGCCGGCTGATTTCGGCCACGGTGGGGGCGGCCAGCCAGGCGAAGTCATTCTTCGCCAAAAAATCTCCGACGGTCGCGGGCTGGGTGACTGCCCAGTGCACCTCATGGCCTCCGGCCCTCAACTCACGCGCCAGGGGCATGAACGGGCCGACATGCCCCAGGTTCGCGCCGAATTCCCAAGCGTACAGAATCGAGGCCATCAGATCAGCCTCCCGCCCTTGACCCGGCGTCCGGCGGTGGCCAGTGTCCCCATGCCCTGCCCGCCGTGGGCGTGCGCAATCGCGCAGGCCAGCGCATCGGCGGCGTCGGCGCTGGGATTGCCCGGCAGGGCCAGCAGGCGGGCGACCATGGCCTGCACCTGTTCCTTCGCCGCCTTGCCGTGGCCGACCACGGCCTGCTTGACTTGCAGCGCGCTGTATTCGGCCACGGGCAGGTTCGCCGTCACCAGAGCCGCGATTGCCGCGCCGCGGGCCTGGCCCAGCAGCAGCGTGGATTGCGGATTGACATTGACGAATACGATTTCGACGGCCGCCTGTTGCGGCTGGTAAGTGGCGATGATCTCGACCAACCCGTCGAGGATGGTCTTGATCCGCTGCGGCAGGCTGCCTGCCGCATCGGTCGTGATGCAGCCGCTGGCGACGTAGGCGAGCTTGTTGCCGGTCTTGTCGATCAGGCCGAACCCGGTCGAACGCAAGCCCGGATCAATGCCGAGGATGCGGACCGGAGGTGGCGTGGGCGCTTTCATTTCCGCGCAAGATACACGCCCCAGACGGCGAGTGCCATGCCCACCAGCGCCATGCCGGCCAGTTTTTCGTCGAACAGGAACCAGGCAATCAGCGCGGTGCAGGGCGGCACCAGGTAGAACAGGCTGGCCAGATTCACAGCCGTGCCGCGCCGGATCAGCATGTTGAGCAGCGAGATGGCGCCCAGCGACAGCACCAGCACCAGCCAGGCGAGGGCGAAGATGAAGTCGGGCACCCAATCGACGTGGAAGTTGTCGCTGATGGCAACCACCACACCCGTGGCAATCGCCGTGGGCAGGAACTGGGCAATGGCGCCGGTGCGCCAGTCGAAGCTGGGGCAGAAGCGCTTCTGATACAGGGTGCCGGCTGTGATCCCTGCCAGTGCCGCCAGCGCCGGCCACAGTGCATCAAGTTCGAAGCCGCTGCCCATCTTGCCCGAGACCACCATGGTCACGCCGACGAAGCCGAGTACCAGCCCGGCCCATTGCCGCTTCAGTACGGTTTCGTTCAACAGCCAGCCGGCGCCGACGGCTGTCAAGAGCGGCTGGATGCCGACCACCAGGCTGGTGACGCCGGCCGGCAGACCTTTCGAGATGGCGACGAACACGCCGCCAAGATATATGGCATGCACCAGCAACCCGGCGACACCGATATGAAACCACTGCCGCCCATCCTTCGGCCACGGTGCGCGCGTTGCCAGCGCGACCAGTGTCATCAGTGACACCACCAACAGGTAGCGCACCAGCAGGAAGGAAAGCGGTTCGGCATGCGGCAGGCCATACTTGGCGCCGATGAAGCCGGTGCTCCAGAGTACGACGAAGAGCAGGGGCGCTGCGCGGATCGCGGCGGACGAGGTCACGCTATTCGTCGATCACGGCCGTGGTGTACACCTCTTGCACGTCGTCGAGCGATTCCAGGGCGTCGAGCAGCTTCTGCATCTTCAGCGCGTCCTCGCCTTCGAATTCGGTTTCGTTCTGCGGCTTCATCGTCACCTCGCCGAATTCCGGCTTGAAGCCGGCTTTCTCGAGCGCGTCCTTGACGTTGGCAAAGTCGTTCGGCGGGGTGATGACTTCGATCGAGCCGTCCTCGTTGGTCAGCACGTCGTCGGCACCGGCCTCGATCGCCGCATCCATCAGCGCGGTCTCGTTGGTGCCCGGGGCGAATAGCATCTGCCCGCAGTGGGTGAACAGGAAGCCGACGCTGCCGTCGGTGCCCATGTTGCCGCCGTGCTTGGCGAAGGCGTGGCGCACTTCGGCGACGGTGCGCACCTTGTTGTCGGTGAGGCAATCCACCATCACCGCGGCGCCGTTGATGCCGTAGCCCTCATAGCGGATTTCCTCGTAATTCACGCCTTCGAGCTGGCCGGTGCCGCGCTTGACGGCGTTGTCGATGTTGTCCTTGGGCAGGCTCTGCCCCTTGGCCTTTTCAATCGCCAGCCGCAAGCGCGGATTGGCGCTGATATCGCCGCCGCCCATCTTCGCGGCAACGGTAATTTCCTTGATCAGCTTGGTGAATACCTTGCCCCGCTTGGCGTCCTGGCGCCCCTTGCGATGCTGGATATTGGCCCATTTGGAATGTCCGGCCATAGTCGTTTCCCTGGTTGCGCGGGTTTGCCGCGGTGATGTCACTTAGAATCGCAAATTTTAACATCCCGGGAATTTCAGCCATGGCCCACACCCTGCCCATCGCCAAGAGCGGCGAGACCGAACTTGTCCTGCTGTCGCAGCTTGCCAACCGCCACGGTCTGATTACCGGTGCCACCGGTACCGGCAAGACGGTGACCCTGCAGCGCATGGCCGAGCAGTTGTCGGATGCCGGCGTGCCGGTCTTCCTTGCCGATGCCAAGGGCGATCTGTCCGGCCTCGGCGCTGCCGGGACCGCGTCCGAAAAGCTGCAGAAGCGGCTGGACAAGATGGGTGTCAAGGATTGGCAGCCGCGGGCCAGTCCGGTGATGTTCTGGGACGTGTTCGGCGCCGCGGGCCACCCGGTGCGCGCCACGATCTCCGACATGGGGCCGCTATTGCTCGGGCGCCTGCTCAACCTCAACGACACGCAGGGCGGCGTGCTGCAGGTCGTGTTCAGCGTCGCCGATGATCAGGGCCTGCTGCTGCTCGATCTGAAGGACTTGCGCGCCATGGTGCAGCATGTCGGCGAGAACGCGGCCAGGTACAAGACCCAGTACGGCAACGTTTCGGCCGCCTCGATCGGCGCCATCCAGCGCGGCCTGCTGACCCTGGAAGAGCAGGGCGGGACCAGCTTCTTCGGTGAGCCCATGCTCGACATCGAAGACCTGATGCAAACCCAGGACGGCCGCGGCGTGATCAACGTGCTGGCCGCCGACAAGCTGATGAATTCTCCGCGTCTCTACGGCTGCTTCCTGCTCTGGCTGCTGGCGGAACTGTTCGAACAACTGCCCGAGGCCGGCGACCTGCCCAAGCCGAAACTGGCCTTCTTTTTCGATGAAGCGCACCTGCTGTTCAGCGATGCGCCGCCGGCCTTGCTGGAGAAGGTCGAGCAGGTCGTGCGCCTGATCCGTTCGAAGGGCGTCGGCGTGTATTTCGTAACGCAGAACCCGCTGGATATTCCCGACGCCGTGCTTGGCCAACTCGGCAATCGCGTGCAGCATGCGCTGCGCGCCTTCACGCCGCGCGACCAGAAGGCGGTCAAGGCGGCGGCCGATACCCTGCGCGCCAACCCTGCCTTCGATGCGGCGACGGCAATCACCGAACTCGGTGTCGGCGAGGCGCTGGTGTCCTTCCTCGACGAACACGGCCGGCCGACCATGGTCGAACGCGGCATGGTGCTGCCCCCCGCCTCGCGCATCGGTCCGATGACGGCGGAGGAACGCCGTGCGGCGATCGCCGCATCGCCCATTGCCGGGCATTACGAAAAGCTGCTTGATCGCGAATCGGCCTACGAGAAGCTCACGAGCGACGCGAATAAAAAAGTCGGCGCTGGCGATACGGCGCCGCAAGCCGCCGCGGCCGGCACAGCGCCGGCCGAACCCGCAGCAGCCGGCGGCGGCATGTTCGGCGGCTTCGGCGACGTGCTGTTCGGCAGCACCGGCCCGCGCGGCGGCCAGCGCGACGGCCTGGCGCAAACCATGGCCAAGACCGTGGTCCGCACCATCGGCTCGCAGGTCGGGCGCGAGATCATGCGCGGCGTGCTCGGTTCGATCATGGGTGGCCGTCGCCGGTGACCCTTGCCACCGGCCAGGGCGGCGCGCATCGCATCGGAGTTGCCCTGGCCGTTGTCGCGGCCTTCGGTTTTTCCTTCAAGGCAATCCTGGTCAAGCTGGCGTATCCGTACGGGGTGGATGCCGTGACGCTGCTCGCGCTGCGCATGGCTTTCGCGCTGCCGGTCTTTCTCTGGATCGGCTTTACATCGTCGCGCAACGCGCCGGCGCTGAGCTTGCGCGACTGGCTCACGGTCGCGGTGCTGGGCGTGCTTGGCTACTACGGCGCCAGCATCCTCGATTTTCTCGGCCTCAAGTACATATCGGCCGGCCTTGAACGGCTGATCCTGTTCACTTATCCGACGCTCATCCTGCTCTTCGGCGTGGCATTTCATGGCCGTGCCATCACCCGGCGCGAGGGCATTGCGCTGGCGTTGTGCTACGCGGGCATTGCGGCGGCATTCGCCCACGATCTGCAGTTTTCCGCCGACATGGCCGCGGTGTGGATAGGCGGCGGTTTCGTGTTCGCCTCATCGGTCAGCTATGCGCTCTACCTTTTCGGCAGCGCCGGCATGATCGCCAAACTCGGCGCGGCGCGCTTCACCGCGCTGGCCATGCTGGTATCCACCGCCGCCATCGGCGGCCATTTTCTGGCGACGCAGCCGCTCACGACCCTGGTTCAGCCGTGGCAGGTGTATGCGCTGGGCGCTGCGATGGGTGTCTTCAGCACCGTGCTGCCGGTATTCGCCCAGTCCGGCGCAATCCGCCGCATCGGCAGCGGACAGGCGGCGCTGGTGGGGATGGTGGGGCCGCTCTTGACCATCGTCTTCGCCTGGCTGCTGCTTGACGAAGGCTTCTCGGTCGCGCAGATGGTAGGTGCCGCGCTGGTCATCGCCGGCGTTGCGACGGTCAGCCGCAGATAGCGCGGTTGCGGGCGTCCGGACGGCTAGCGACCCAGGCGGCGGCAGATCTCCAGGGTCAGGTTTGCCTGGTTCATTGAAGTTCTCCGAGAGTTTGCGGAAACTCGATCTGATTCAACCCGGTTACTTGATTTTGCTTGCCTGCTTTTGACACCACCTAGCGCCCACCCAACTGCAACGCGTATGTCTGTCTGACTTTTGTGGGCGCAAAATCTTTTCCAAACGTCCCGTTTCAGAATCCGTCCCACCACCCACCCAACAAAGCGACCAGAGTCGACTGAGTCGGGTGGTGCGGGAAATTTTGCCCAGTTTTACGGCTGAGCGGGTGGCTGTTTCACTTCGGTCCAGGCGGACCCCATCGCGTTGGCTGCTGCATCTGCTGCGTTGAAAAGAGTGTCGTCGGCAATATGCGCGTACCTTTCCGACATCTGGGTTGTTGAGTGCCGCAACGCCTTGCTGACCACGTACAGGGACTGACCGGCGTTAACCAAGTTGCTGGCGAACGTGTGCCTCAGGTCATGTATACGGCACCCTTTGATTCCGGCACGGCGACAGGCGGTTTGAAACGCTTCCTGGA
>JBIKKY010000121.1:0-3525 GCA_044360105.1 Sulfuritalea sp. | reverse complement strand
GAACGGCTTCAGAGTCCTCGGGTTCGGCAAGACGTAAGGGCAGCCTTTCCATCGCGGCAGTTGTTCAAGAACCGCTACGGCTGCGAGCGACAACACCACATGCTCCTTCTTTCCCGCCTTGGAAAATGGAATCCTCCACATACGGCGCTCTAAATCAACGTCCTCCCATTTCGAGTCCAGAATTTCGCGCTTTCTTAGGCCGACCAGCAGGGCAAGGGTAACGAAGCTCTTAAGCTGCTTGTTATCACTTCTGGCAACGGCCACCCTCAGCCTCTCGGTCTCTTCCTGAGAAAGGAAGCGCTCACGACCCTCGACACGGAATTGTTTGATGCCAGCAGCGGGATTCTTTTCCGTCCCCGGAACAGAGAACTGTTTGCCAACCACATAGGCGAATCTGAGTTGCACGATCCATTTGTTTGCCGTGCCGGGCGCATACCCATCCTTGCGCATTGCCATCTGCGCATCAACGATTTCCTGCGTGGTCAGTTCATCCAGGTGCTTATGGCCGAGCTTGGGCAGAAGATGGTTCTTCCAGAACGACAGGTCGGATTCCATGTTGCGCCGGTAGCTCTGAACGTGAGGCAGGTACGTGTCGCGGTATAGCTCAGCGATGGTCGGAATGGTGCGCTTGGCCAATTTCTCCGCAGCCGGGTTTTCGCCCAACACCACTCTCGAACGCAGTTTTTCGGCTGATGACTTAGCCTTGTCATAGCTGACACTTTTTGCATCCGCGATCTTGTGCTGCCGCTGCCGACCGTGCTCGTCGCGATAACGAAGTGCATACGTCTTTCCGCCAGATGCACGGCATTCAAGCAAGAAGCCGGTGATCGCGTTGTCGTAGTAGTCGGTTTTTGCCTTTCCCTCAATACACACGGCTTGGCGGACGAACGCGGCATCTAGATCAACATTGGGCATCTGGATCCTCCCTGATAGAAATTGGCTGGCAGGGGGGCGCGGGTAATAGAGCAACCGCGTGCTGGCTTGAAGGGTGAAACGGATAAGTCATGGTGTGGAACTCCTTTGAAAGTTATCGAAATGGGTAAGGTGATTCGTGGTGGCGACGCGGCAGGTTCGAGGCGGCCGGCGAAAAGTGGCCCGCTGGCAGCCGAGATCGCGGCGGCATGGGGCAGGACATCCCGGCGTCGCACCGACCCCGCGTCGAATACGGAGGTGGCGGCAGCGGCGGCAGCGGCGGTACCGGGGGCGTCGGGTGACCAACACGCTGGCGGAGCATCCGGACCTCGATGCCCCGCCAGGTGCGGCTGCCATTTAGTTGCCGGTCCCGGAAGCGACCCTGAGGATGACCGTAAGTTAGGCGCTAGGAAGATCAGTCCCCGGCATGCAATCCAATATGGTCAGCCGCAACATTGAAAAGCACGCAATTTTTCAACAGGTTCCTCTCCTCTTCTCCGAGCGTGCTCCAGAACTCTTCGCCAAATGCCTGGCGGACAGATACCCGTGTGCCATGCTCAAACTTGATCTTTCCAACATTGGCTTTCATAAATTCAAACAGTGCCTTCGGAAGATGTTTACCCATGGTGAGGTACCGACCGTGCCCGGGTCCGGAACTGAGTAGGCCGACGAAATCGACCAGCTCCTTGTCAGCGAAATTCATCTTGACACTGCCGTCGGAGATAAGCAGCAAGATGCACGGTCCTAGCACCGCCCGCTCCTCGTTAGTCAGCGCATTGAAGAATTCGCGGTCGCAGAGCTTTTTTGGGGAGTACACCATGCCGTATTCCAGATGGCGTGAGCCAAGATGCGCCGCAAGATCCATCAGGAACACGTCAGGCACAAGCAGGTCGCCGACAACGGTATAGCCAAAGTTGAAATCTGAATAGACAGCGCAAGTTCGTTTTGCCTGATCGCGGAGGTCGATGCGCATGAATGGTTCCAGGTTTTTAATAGTCATTTATTTGTCCTAATTAATTGAAGCCAGGCCGAAGCTGTGGCGGAAACGCGGTTGGGTGATGTGGTGTTACTTACCGAAGCGCGGCCCATAACTACGACCGCTGCTTGGCCATTCGGATCAGCGTGCCGATCCGGACGGGGTTCGGGTGACTGGGCTTGAAGCAATTCCACGTTGACCTGACATCCTTGGTGCCGAGATATTTGTCGCCCTTGCTGCTCCAGTCGTCGGCAAGCTCGAAGCCATCCTCGCTGCCGTCCGTTTCGTAGTAAATGACCATCAGAACCCGCATCCAGTCGTCGTAGCAGACGTCCGGGTTGATCTGGGTGAGCAGTGAGGGAATCTTGGCGATGTTGCGGTTGTTGGTAACTCGTTTTCTTGAGTACATAAATATTTCCTTATTGAGTGATCACAAACCTTTGCCGGTGGGCGAAGGGTGAGAAGCAGGCATGCGTCGGGGTTGCCTCAGAAGTCGTCGTCCGTAAAAGCCTTGGGGCCGGTCCACCGTTTATCCGCAACGCCGCCACAGTCCAGCGCGTCTTCTGCATCGCCCCAGTCACCGACCAGATCATCCGAAACGCCCCCTGCCTTGCCAGTCATGGCTTCCGGCGAGTCGTTGCCTTGTTGCGGCAAATCCGGCGGGGCGGCGAGGTAGCGCGCAAAGGCATCTTCAAACTGCGCCTTGTCGTAACCCTTGGGCGTGTCTTTGCCTTGCCTGACGGTCTTGGGGTGAATGCCATACACCGACAGCAGCTTCGATAGCTGACGCGGCGTAAGCTGGCGGCCATTGTTGAAAGTGGCCCAAGCGGCCTCGGCGTCTGCGCACAGTGCCTCGATTAGATCGGCGGACCTGATTCGACCCGTCTTTAACTTCGCGAGAATGCCTTGGATGTCTGCCAGCAGTTCGTTGCCCGTGCTGGCCGCCGTATCGCCGGAGAGCTTTAGCGCCGCCGCCGTTGCACGCGTAACCCAAGCAGGGCCTGCGCATGCAGCAATCGCCAGGAGGGGTTCCCAGTGATCCTGCGCACGGTCACTCAGTTCATCCGGTAGTACCGGGCGAGCAGATCGAACGCGCTCAGAGTAGTCCTCGGCAAACCGCGTTAACTTAGCGGCAATGGTCGTGAATACACTAGGGTTGGCGTAACGCAGTCTCTCGACCTTCTCATGGCGCAACTTGCGGCGCATGGCGAACACTATTCCACGGCTCATCGTCGAGTCAGGCAAGTGCTTTACCAACGCAATCCCGGCCACCGACTTGGCGCAGAACACTGAAAACACCTTCGGCTCAAAGCCATTGCCAACGGCCTCGCTGCGCAACACGAAACCGCCGCGCTTATAGCCCGCGTTCACCATGCCCTGCAGTTCCGGTTTGTCCTTGAAAAATGTATCTGCCTCGTCAAACAGAATCGTTGGCGTCCAAATGGCGACAGAACGGAACAGTGCTGAAGGTGAGGCATTGGCGGCAAGCAATGCCCGGTAGCACATTCTCGCGAGCAGACCCTGGAATAAGGTCTTGGCGCACTCCTTCTCGGGCGCATCGATGATTGCCAGCGGCGATACGTCGAAGCACTCAAGGAGGTAAGTATGGGCAGACCACAACACAGCCGCGTCGGCCT
>JBIKKY010000082.1:0-11643 GCA_044360105.1 Sulfuritalea sp. | reverse complement strand
CCAACTCAGCAACGGCGGCTTCTACATGGCACCTGACGATGGGAAATTCCAGGTCGTCAGCGAGAACGGCCATGAATGTTTCATGTCAGGGGACGCGTTGGGGATCACGGCGTGTATTTATGCGTACAGCCATCTGTCGTTTGGCCAGGGTAACTTTGCCGAGACCTGCGCCCAGCACTATCACTGGCTGCGTGAATACATGTTCCAGCATGCCGAGGCGAGGGACATTCTGCGGGCCATCGATTGACTGCCGCTGCCCCCCAGTTCACTACCAAAAGGAACACACCATGAGATCTAAGAAGACCCCCTCGGAGAAATTCGTCTCGGCCGTAGTCGGGTTCATCGCCGGGACGCATTTGTACCAGAAGCCACGACCCTCAACATTTTCCCTGATGCTGGATTTACGCAAGGCACGCAGGCTGTCCCAAGAGATAAGGAAGTCGTTCCCTGTCGGGAAGCAAGGGTGAGTGCCATGTGGGATATCTTTGTCGCATCCGTAATGACTTTGCTATTCGCGTCCCTGCGGATGGCTTTGTTCGCGTTCTTTTGGCTGCTCCTGCTGATGGCGGTGCCGACGATACTCGGGGTTATGTAGGGGGATTGGCAGAGGCGCGGGCGACTGTCAGCTACAGACTGTCAACGGCCAGTTGATATTGTCATGCTGGATGGCGGCTCCAAGCCACATAGCAGACGCCACCGAACCTACTTCCAAGGAATCTTTGGCCGAGGGTTTTCCTTGCCGCCGAATACACCTTGATGCTTTTTTAGCATCGCCAGCATCTGTTCACCCGCAGGATCGCTATCCGCCTCGATGCACTGTGTCAGGTGATACTCAGCCATTTTTTGGTCTCGTTTTAGGCCATAGCCGCCGATGCCATGAATCATTCCCAACGTGATATGAACGTTGTCATTCCCCCTGGCAATCGCCAGTTCGAGATACTTCACAGCTTCGCCCCAGCTTGGGGGCACTCCTTGGCCCTTGAGAAGCATCATGGCGACATGGACTGGGGCGAACTTATTCCCGGCGTCGGATGCTTGTTTCATTATCGGGAGCGCACCCTTAAACTCTCCTGCCGTCATTAATGCCTCAGCTTCGCCATACAAACGATCAGCCTGAATCTTCCCGGCGAGCAGGACGTTCAATCCCATCAAGTTTTTGATGAACGACAGCATAGCGTGGCGGCCCCAGTGCTAAGGCAAGACTGGCGCGTTGACAAACCAAACGCCAAATTTCACGTTATCTTCACCAGCAAACGTTATGGTTCCGGAAACGGTGTCGGTATTTGCGGCCGATAGCGTCAGAGTGGTGCCAGAAATGTTGGTTACCCTTGCCCCGTTTGCGATTCCAGTTCCCCTGACGAACATGCCTAACTGAATTCCTGCCGCACTGTCCACGGTTATCTGATTGGTTGCATCGGTCCCGAAACCTGGGGGTGAAACGGCGGCAATCACTGTTCCGTTTGCGGTCGTTAATCCGAAGTAAAGCGAGTCGTAGGCATTACCGACCGATGCCGCGGGAAGGCATGACAGAGTTTGCAGCATCTGACGGTTGTCGAACCTAACGATATCGTCCGTCCCGGCCACCTCACCGACCCTGCCGATATTCGCCAACGACAGGGAAATCACGTTCCCCACAATTCCGGTGACGTAGGCACCAGGTGCGATGCCAGTTCCGCTGACAGCCATTCCTAAAGCAATCCCAGCCGCGTTCACGACTGAAATATTTGCGACCCCCGATGCGCCAGTAGCCCTTATAGAAACGCCGGAACTTCCTGGGTACGACAGTTTGGTAGTGGTGTTCTTCATAGCGGCGCACAACGCTGGTTGCAGGTTGCATCCTGCATTCGACAAGGTCCAGCCCTTCACAAGGGTTCTCTCGGGAAGAAACTTAATGGTTCCTGACACCGCGCTTGAATTTGCAACCGATAGCACCACCACCGCCGTTATGGCGTTAACGCTGATCACCTTGGCGCCTTGTCCTAGTCCAGTGCCAACCGCAGTCATCCCGGCGGCGATTCCGCTAGTGCTGCCGACAACCAAACTCGTAGAACCTGACGCGCCAGTACCTGTCGTTGAAACTGCCGTCGCGCCAGCGAAAACGATTGTGCTGGCTACCGCTCCCGAGTTTGCAGCGGACAAGTTCGTTTGAACATTTGATACGGTCGCACCGCCGCCCACTCCACCACCGGAGACCGTCATTCCTGCCACTATCCCGGCAACGTTAGCCACAGTGATATAACTATCGCCGTCGATGCCGACAGCAATTTTGACAAGTGTCGATCCGCCTCCAGTGAAAGTCACAGGCCCCGAGAAGCCCGAGGTGTTGGCTGAAGAAAGATTCACCTTAAAAGACCCGGAAACTGTTGCGCCGACGCCAATGCCGGCACCATAAACTGCCATCCCTGACTGAAGTTGGCTCCCGTCAGTCACCGTCACTGTGCTGGCCCCAGCCGTACCAGCGGCCGATGGTGCAAAGCAATCTTTGGGATAAATCTCTGTCCGTGCTCCATGAAAAACGGAAAGCCCATTCTGCATGAAGTTGCTGGTAGGCAGGGAGCTGAAGGTCGCCGTTGATACCGAACCGGTCAGTACCTGGGACAAAGTAACGAGATTTCCTGAAATTGCAGTAACTACTGTAGTGCCAGGTATTCCCAAGCCGATAACAGTCATGCCATGCACGATTCCATACATGCCCGTGGCGTCAGTTATCGTGATGGCAGTTCCCCCTGTGGAACCGACAGCCGTTTTCGTCACGGAGGGAAAGGCACTCAACTCACTATCACACGCCGCCCCAGGCGCTGTGGGGGTGCACGAGGAGGCATCGGTTCCGTGGGTTACACCGCCGAAGTCGACAGCAAGATGCGGCCGTAAGGGGTCAACCGCCGATGCCACTGCGGGAGGCCCGACTAAGCCAATATCGGTAGTCGCGTCAAACTCAACTGCAAAGCGATTGTTGTATTCCGGCCTAGCCAATGTACCGCCGGCCCAGCCAATGTCTCTAATAATCTCCCCTGATATCGAGAAGTCGACCACACCGGCCACCGCGGCAGTGGTGTCTACACTAATCTCAACAGTCCCCCCGACACCTGGGGTGGGTATGCTCGACACAGTAGCGTCGAAAGGAATTCCGTCACCGAAAACGCCCATGCCAACACTGATACCGGCAGTGTCGCTAACGACTAGTTTTCTTTGCGCGGCGGCACCGGATGCCGTCACTGTCAGTGCAATACCGGTTCCACAGGTTATGTTGGTCGGCGCACCAAATGTGATCGCACCCGAAACATTTGCAGTGTTGGCTGGTGAGAGGCTTATCGTGGTTCCAGCAACCCCAGTAACAGTTGCGCCTGTAGCGACACCTATCCCAAGTACAGTCATGCCTGTAGAAATCCCGGTGCTACTGGCGACCGTGATGGCGGTACCTCCTGTGCTACCAGTACCGGTCCTAGATACCGACGATGCAGCTGAAAGGAAGGCCATTGTGAATCCCGGGAAGTTGTCGCCCGCATTGCTGATGGCCGCAAAATCGACATAGCTGATAAGTGCTTTTCGGGTCGTTTCCGTGACGAGGTTAACCTTGCTCGGCCACCACGTACAGGTGGAATAGCTAGCCGCAGCGCCACCCGCGCTGATTGCCGTCCCGGATGCATCCGGGGTGAACGCCTGGCCAGCCCTGGACCCGCCCGTACTCATGAAGCTAGGGGCAAAGGGGTCAGTACTAGCGGAAGTCATGTTGGTCGTGGTTCCTGGATTTAATAGGGATTCCTGCCAGTCACGCGCATGTTTACCTGCAAGCCGCGCGACGTCGCTTATTGTTTGATAGTGGAGCACATCATCGACATAGCTTGCTGCTAGTTCGTCGATACCAATTGACAGCGCACGCGAGTAAAACGTGCCCCTGTAGTCCCCTGCTGCAATCCCTGCTGCATTGGCAACCTCTTCTGGACGCGAACCCAAGGTTGCTTGGCTTGTCACCCCAGAAGGATTTAGCGCGCCACGGCGGTTTGGCCCATGATCAATCACCACAAATGCCACATCGGTAGCAGATGTGCTGTCTGCACGGACAACTGTTAGACCCTTGTTCAGAATGAATTGCTCCGAGGTGTCGTTGTGATTGGCATTCTCACAGTCCACGGCTGCTGCAAGAGGATTGGTGGGAGTTGGCGTGTTATCCGTGTCGCAGTGGGTCATGTCGGCGCCGTTCGGCCGCGTGAGTCCAGTTGGCCCTGAGTAAACGCGGTAGCTGTAGTAATCACCATGTGCGTTGATGACTTGATCTTCTCGCAGGGCAAGTGCGCGCCAAGGCAGAATCCCAGTCGCCTGATAGCTGACACCGGGGGGACCACCAGTACAACCCATTTCGAGACCGCGATTAGGGTCGTTAAGTGCAAGAGACCCATCCGCGGGACAAGGTAACCGCCCTTCGCGTGCGACAAACGCGATAAGTGCTTTCTCGGAAAGGTGAAGCCGTACTGCGCTGTCGGCCGACCGATCTAGGCGGCCCTCCAGCGCGTTGAACAGATACGTCAGAAATAACACTGTAACCGTTACAAACACGAGGATTACAGCGCTTAGCAGGATTACGCCATGCTGGCGCCGCAAACCATGCCTAATGAGCACGCGGCCCTCTCTGGGCTTGCAGGATGACCTTCATGATTGACGGGCGAAGCACCAGATCATCGAAATGGGCAACGCTATCTCTGGCTTCATTGTAGTCGGCATCTATAGCGTACCAACCAGCCATCACTTGATCGTTTCCATTCTGCGCTTCTCGGTTACCGGCAACACCGACTGGGTACACGGCCATTGTGATTAGTTGACCGCTGTTCGAGATGTAGCCACCCGCTCCGTTCTGACCATGAGAGATAAGAACATAGGCGGCGCCCTGCGTCGGCGATTGTGTGGGATCCATGAGAGTCACACTTGTTCCATCAGCCACAAGACCATTGCGCACCCGGATGCCCCGTCCGGCAGGAAGGACAGCCGAGGGAGGTGTGCAAAGTCCCATGGTATTGGGGGCGCAGGTTGTCAAACAAACGGCCAAACAAGATGCGGTACATAAACCGGTCGAGGTGCCAGGGGTATCAGCAGCCCCGGTTCCTGCTGGGTCGCACGCTGTGAAATCCATGGCCGAGTTTCGCGCCAATCCATAGGCGACTCGGTACGTGATTCGGCGTTGGTGCCTATCAGAGACGTCCGCTTCAGCAATCGCAATAGTTGTCCAAGGTACTACGCCAGTCCTCTGATCCGCAATCGCGGCGGTTGCACTTGTGCAGTCGCCATTTGCGTCACGAACCTCTGTTCCGGCCGCTGTATTCGTGACCGGTAAGGTGCCATCTGCGGGACATGGCAATCGGCCGTTCACTGCAACATACCCGGCCAATGCTACTTCAATGGCCTGGAGTTTCTTTTTGTCTTGTTCAAGGTTTTTGCCCGAAACAAAATCAGTGCTCCCACTTACGAACACGAAAAAAAGGAAGGAGACAATAAACAGGACAACGGCTAGTTCGATTAGCGTAAAGCCAGCGCCCCTTGGTCGCGGGGGTATGCAGAACATATTTGACTTGTGGATATAGTCCATTTGGCAATTATGCCTCACTGGCAAATAGCGTGCCGACTCACCGACACCAGAGCCGGGGCGAACGGGGGAGTATCGCAGAGTCTAACAACAACCTGTTTGGGGGGGCCGGTCTACGGCTGACACCAGCCCTTCAAATCCCATTCCGACGTCATCGCCAATGGCTCCAACCGCTGCATAGGGGCCGTTGGCACCGCTGGCGTTGTTGCCCACGCAGGCGGGTTACCCTTCAATCATTCACTCTAGAAAACCGCTTCGCCACTGAATGATGCAGGTACGGGCGATTCTTAACCTTTGCCAGTAGTTCAGACCGGGCGGCAACTGCAAGGTGGAAGGCTTCTTCGTATCCGTACAAGCGTACCGAAAACGCCTTGGCTCTACTCTTGCCGTCGTGAAACCGTATCTTTGCCTGCCAGAATCCAAGCGGCTGTCGGGTAGTCTTATGGAAGTGCACCCCCGTGACTCCGCTGACATTGTTTGACCGCTGGCGCTCGTGGAACTCAACCAGCGTGAGGGCTTTGAGTTCAGCCAGTTGTGTGTCACGCCAAGCTATGGCCTGACCCTTCGCTTCCTTCGTCCCACCGCAAGCCAAGTCATAGAACGATGTGGAATACACAATTCCGCGTCGGCTAAAACGCACTCGCCAACACCATGCGTTCTTGGCGGCTCGATGGCGACAAATTGCGTACATTTATCAGTTCTCGCGCTTCGCCTTACGCCACTCCCACGGCGGAACAGGACCAGAATCCCGCCATAGCCCGATCCGTTGCCGCTGTGCGTCCATTTCTGCTGCTTGGTACTGCGCACGATGTTCGGGAATCTGCTCCTTGGCATAGGCGCGATACCACCAAGCCATGCCGGCCGTCACTTGGGCAAGATTGGCATCATGACCATCCACCATGACCACGCACACCTCCCGGTTGTATCGGTCGATCTTTCCGCAGTCGAGAGTCACGTTACGATTGAACACCAAGTCGGATAGGTGCTTCTTCGATGCCTGCCCGAATGCCTGTTTGGATTCAGGCGCGTCGATGCCGGCGAGGCGAATCTTGTGCTGCGTCTTGGTGCTGTCGAGAACTGTCACTGTGTCGCCGTCGCTGACGCCAACGACCCGGCCTTGAATGGTCTCAGCTAGTATTTGTCCTGCCTGAAGCAGCAGGCCCACCAAGACGAGATAGCGAACCATGGACACCTTTCACGAATTCCGCGCCTACTGGCAGTTGTCAGAAGACTTGATCGCCGATGCTACCAAGGAAGAACTCGCAGAGGTGGCCAGAATTCTCGGCATGCAGGCGGCACACTATGCGCGGAAATACGGCGAGTTGCCGATTCCTGATATGACGCACCTTCTGGCGAGCACGACTGACGAAGAGAGCGTTACCTTGTTGCGCGACGGTACGATTGCCTTGGTGGGCATACTCGGGATCGTGAAGGGTGTTGGTGGAGTGGATATAGACGAGCCTGTGCATTAGTTTGGCTGCCTCGTCATAACCCCCGCAGGCACCAAGCTGCTTCCCTTCAACATTCTTGCATTGCACCCGCCCTGCGAACTTCAATCACCGTTTACTGCCGCCCCTCAGGCCATCGCTGGCCCATCGGAATCCCCGCATGGGCAGCAGAGAGTCTGAAGGATGCTCTTGATGGTGTGCCCTGAACAAACCAAAGGAGCCTTTCTTAAACAGTCGCCTCGAACGAGGGAGCTGTTTAGTCGCTTACTCGACTAAACGTCAGCGGCTCGCGGCTTAATATATAGGAGCAGTAGCGGACAACATCACCATCCTTGACTGCGGCTTGGTTAAGCAGATCCAATATCCGATTACCGGCAAGGAGCGGATGCAGTCCTGGCGCTAGCAGACAACCGCAGATTTTCTTTCTTCCGACGACTTCGCGTGGATGCATACGACCAGTGACTTTGGATTCACTGATCTCATACTTAAACTTGCTTTCAGCAAGATCACGCATCATCGCGCAATAAAAGAGAAGCTCGCTGAGAATTCCCAACCGCTGATTTTTTTCGGCCTTTAGCTCGAAAACCCACAGCATCCCATCTGTATCTATCCCCACGATATCGATTGCACTCTTTCCACCAGCAAAAATCCACTTCTTGGTCTCCGTGTCTCTAAGGCCAACTGGAAATTGCCGGCTCGACGACGACAGCCTGAAGGTGTTGGCAAACTCATCCGACCCTGTCAAATATTTTTCCAGAGTTGCCTCTTTTGACCCAAGAGCTGGATCGCGTGGAGCGGCCGTCGCGATGTTTATTGTCAAATTGCGATTGTTTTTCAGATCGAGCCGCTCGCTGTTCCTCACCGAAAACCATCCTGGTGAAAATAGCTTTTCAAATGCGCCAACGCGGTAGAGGAATCTCCGATAGTGCCCAAACCGTTTGTCTTCCGAGTCGGGCACTTCCCAATCGAGCTCAACATTTTCAACACAGCGCCACGCTTTGAGCGCTAGGGCCCACCCTTCGAAGGCTGCCGCGTCATCCTGCATATTCTTTAATACAGCGTTTTTAGACAGGTGTATCCGTAACCTCTCCTTGTTGCCGCTCAACTCAAAATCACTCGAATCCGGAAGCTTAATCACGCGCTTCCGCTCATGCGGATATGCCTCCGCGTAGGCAGTTCGCAAAGCGCGTTCCAATTGTCGATTGAGAGAGTCATCATCCATCATGGTTCTCCTGAGCTTGTTGGTAGAGTCTAACGATATCCTGTACCACGAAATGCAGATCGGATGGCTCGGACTCCTGAAAGCTTACTTCCATATTGCAGTACCCCTTGCATTGTTCGAGCTTCCAACGATCTTCGTCATATTCAAAAACAAGGGATGCCGTTGCGACCCGCCGGCCGTCCAAGTCACGGATTGAAAAGACTCGGATAAACCCCTGCTTGCACCACGTCGGGTAGTACCGGCCGATGCAATGGTCCATCAGGTACCCCTCGGCGCGAAGCTCGTCCGAACTAATCAATGGCACCACCTGAAAATCGCCCGCCTCATACTGACCGATAAGGCTCTCCCAATGCTGGTTACGCTTTTTCCGCCCCTGTGATGTCACGTTCGGCGAATGCATAGGCACCGCTTCTGGCATTACACGGCCCACCACTCATTGTCAGGATGCCTCACCACATTCGGACAAATGTCTTCAAAGCGCTCCGGCGCGGCACTATGGATCGGCACAAGTACTTCCGGCGCGATCGCTAATGCAAAACGCCGCAAATCCTGAGGGCTGGCATGCCCGGACGTATGTATCTGATGAAATGGCATCCCCTGACGCTGTCGCCAACCATCAATTTGCACAAAGGCCGGCTCCTTCAAATAGCCTTCCCACTGAGAGTGAATCAGACAGGCACCAGCGAGGCACTCCGCTCGATCAAGGTCGGGCATCCACAAGCTTCGAAACACCAGCGCGTACTTATTAGGATTCTTGGCAATGTGTCGACCGACGTAGATCCGGTTGGATGAATGCCGGACCAGCACCTCGAACCATCCGTTCCTCTTGATCTGGATCCGCTGTCGCTGGGGAATGGCCAACGCCATCTTGTGCCAATCGGACTGCGGTATCTGCCTGTTGCCTGTGGCTTCGAGGATCAGCGCGGTATAGAGGTCAACCACTAGGGTTCGATTCGCCTTGATGCATGCACGGAAGATCGTTACCAGGCGGTCGATGTTCTGGCCGGAGGTGTGAACAAGGGCAAGCCCGGCGGTTTCTTTGAACACACGTTCGAACTGATCCTCCAGATCGCTCTCGGACAATGGATGGGTTTCCTGACCGATCCTTCCCAGGGTCGTCCCTTCGAGCAACAGAGCGGCAATATCGGACGGAGGCGAAGCAATCAGTTGCTCCACGAGGCCCCGCTTTCGCCCGTGCATTCGAATATCCCCGCTGTAATACAAGCGCCGGCCATCAGCCTCGATGAGCAAAGCGTAGGCGTCGTAGGCGGAGTGATCCACGAGATATGGCGTAACGCGAAATGGTCCGATCTGCATTGGCTGACGATGGACGAAATCCGGGCCATCCAATGGGAAAGGTCGCTGCCGAAGAAATGGTGCTGCCGTCTTGAGTATGCGCCGAGCCGTAGCGCCCATTGCCACTGGGGCGGGAGGCATCCACGGAAGCAAGCCGTAATGGTCCTGATGGGGGTGAGAAATCAGCACGGCGCAGAGCGAACTCGCGTCTATTTGGGGCGCCGAGAGAGTGGCATTTGCCGGAAGATTGAGAGGCATTCCCGCATCGATCAGAATCCGTTGGCCACAAGATTCAACCTCGACACAGGATCCGCCGATTTCGTTCGCGCCACGATGTATTCGTACTTTCATGGCACCGATTGTGCGACGCCGCTGGCTCAAGGGGTGAGCCTGGTCAACGAACCCCTATTTCATGCGCAACTGCAGGAACGCTCTTAGGCCTCAAACATACACGCGCTACGCTGAGCACAAGATTTTCGCCAAGACAAAGATCGCGATCATTGCCCATAAAACGAACGTAATTTAATGGGCATCGCCGTACCGTTCCACCCGTGGGCACCCCTCAGGCCGCTGCCGTTTTAGCCGCCACGCCGCAACATTTGCCGGAAACCCTTCTGGCGCATGGGAAGGCGCGTTGCGGATGCCCCGAAACGGGCGGCTCAGCGAGCTACGGCGTTGGCGAAACGGGGAGCCCATGGGGGACATGGCCGTTGCGGCGTTGCGGCATTTTCCGGGGGAGGGGGGGAGGGATTCCCATTCTTTCTGCCCGCCGCGCCTACCAATCTTTTCAGGTGTGTTGTCGTCGATAATACTTTCTAACGAGGCAAGTATTCTCGGAAATTCGATCAGAGGATCCCGATGACAATCAGTCCAGAGGAGTCGGTCTACATCGACCGACGAAAGAACTGCACAAAGGATGAAGTCGTAGCTAAATTGATTGGGTGGACGCAAGGTCCAATACGGCGTCGATTCACTGACGACGAAGTAGAAGTTCTCGATGAAGATGGCTTTTATACATTGGACTTAGCTTCGCCCGTTCACTCGGAAACCTTTTACTCTCAAGAAGAGTCTCTGGAAATTGTCTTGTTGGGACACCTTGGGTTGGCACGCGATTCATTTGTTGCTGCAGTCGAGGGAAATGCATCGCTCGCCGAAATTCACGAAAAGAAGGCTGCCATACGCGCGGCCCGTGAGCGGATCAAAAATGCCAAAGTCTATTTTCGAGATATCGAAAGCGAACTCGCCAAAAGAAAGGGCTCAAGACTCAAGATCGATCCAAATGCTAGGAACGCAGAATGGGAGCCGGCCCTTACGCGTGAAAGCGTGAAGCTGTGGGCGCGTAAGGAATATGGAATTTCCTTGATCGACTGGGAGTTCGCGGCAGGAGCACAAGTCGAGCCGCCAGCAGTCATAAAGGCCATTCAACGCACCAATCAACAATCGGCAGCTAGGAAGAAATCAGGGGCGCAGCAAAATGCCGTACTCGACGAAATCAAAAGACTTGGGTACGAACCGACGCAGCTACCCAAACGAATTTCCGGCAAGCGGACCGTGAAAGCCGACGTAAATGCTGCTCTGGACGGAAACCCTCTATTTATCGCGCCGACAGCTTTCAAAAGGGCATGGGACGAGTTGCGTTCTAAAGGTCACATAGCCGAGATGTAAAAAGTATCCTCCCTATAAATACCTCTTGCGGGGGAGGATAGTTCGCCCCTGACTATCGCGTTTTCTTAACAACGGCTACGGCCGATAGGAAACGACGATGCAAGATAAGCACCCGCAAGAGACCGGCGACAGTCCCGTCGCTGATCAATCTGTAGCACCAAAGCCGCCGAAGTTCGTATTTCCGCTGCATCTAATTCCTGCCGCGCCTGACGAAAGTGAGGCACCCAAAATTCCGACCGATGGCGGGGTGCCGGCCGGCATAGCCTTGCACGATCAGGTCAAGGTGGCTCCAATTGGTGGCGCCGACGCCCCGCAGGTCCCTTTCCCCGAAGTCGAGCCCTACCCCGACGCAGTCAATCCGGCGGAACTGTTCGATGAAATGGCAGAGGTCATCCTGCGCTACGTCGTATTGGAAAAGGAGCAGGCCGACGCGGCTG
>JBIKKY010000120.1:0-3550 GCA_044360105.1 Sulfuritalea sp. | reverse complement strand
GTTCCGCCTCGACCGCATCTACCAGCGCGGGCTGCAGGTGCTCGGCACGCAGCTTCACGCCGGGCCGCCGTGGTCGTCGATTTCCGACCATGCCGCGCTTTCCGCCGCGCTGCGGACCGGAATCGCCCTGCCGTGAGCGCCGACTTTCCCCAGCCGCTGCCGCGCGGCTATGTCGGCGGCAACCGCCTGCTGCTGCTGCGCTCGGGCGTCGAATATTTTCCGGCGCTGATCGCGGCGATCGACCGGGCGCGGCACGAGGTCCATCTCGAAACCTACATCTTCGCCGACGACGCGACGGGGCGCCGCGTCGCCGCATCGCTGGCGGCGGCGGCGCGGCGCGGCGTCGTCGTGCGGGTGCTGGTCGACGGCTTCGGCGCGCGCGACTTCGAGTCCGGACTCGGCCAGGGGCTGGCGGCGGCCGGTGCCGAAGTGCTGGCCTACCGTCCCGAGGTCGGCCGCTTGGCTTTCCGCCGCCATCGCCTGCGCCGGCTGCACCGCAAGCTCGCCGTGATCGACGGCCAGGTCGGCTTTGCCGGCGGCATCAACGTGCTCGACGATTTCGACGATGGCGCCGGCGACTCGCCGCGGCTGGACTTCGCCGTCCGCGTCGAGGGTCCGCTGGTGGCGCGCCTGCATCTGACGATGCGCCATGTCTGGCGCCTGGTGCGCTGGGCGCGGCTCGGGCGGCGGCCGCCGGCGCCGGTGCCGCTGCCGCGCCTGCAGCAAACGGCGGCGCCGGACGGCATGCAGGCGGCGCTGCTGGTGCGCGACAACCTTGCCCACCGCCACGACATCGAGTACGCCTACCTCGACGCCATCCGCGGCGCGCGCCGGGAGATCTTCATCGCCAACGCCTATTTCCTGCCGGGGCGGCGCTTCAGTAAATTCCTGCTGCTGGCCGCCGGGCGCGGCGTGCGGGTGACCCTGTTGCTGCAGGGCCGCTCCGATCATCTGCTGCTCCACTACGCGACGCAGTCGCTGTACGACCGCATGCTCGCCGCCGGGGTGCGCGTCTTCGAGTACGACCGCGCCGAACTGCATGCCAAGGTGGCGGTGGTCGACGACGACTGGGCGACCGTGGGCTCCTCCAACATCGATCCCTTCAGCCTGCTGCTGGCGCGCGAGGCCAACATCGTGGTGCGCGACGCGGGCTTTGCCGGCGAACTGCGCGCCAGCCTCGCGACTATCCTTGCCGGCGCCGCCCGCGAGGTCCGCGCCGAGGAGCTGCTGCTGCTGCCGTGGTACGGCAGGCTGGTCCGCGCCACGGCCTACTCGCTGGTGCGCTTCATGCTCGGCGTCACGCGCTACGCCGGCAAGCAGTACTCGGATTAATGCCCTTCGCTTCGATGAACTGCTCGACGTTTTGAAACATCTTCCTGATTAGCAATGAACGTCAGCCGACCGACTACGGGAGGCACGAATGACGCTCTCCCCCTTTCAAGGGGGGAGTTGGAGGGGGGATTGGATCATTGTGGGCGTCTTACTGCGCCCCATCCCCATCCCGGCCTTCCCCTTGAAGGGGAAGGAGATCGCGCTTGGCTGACGTTCATTGCAAATCAGGAACATCTTTGCGTCGCAATGCCGAATGCTGGCAAGTGGTCCCGCCCCCTCCCATCCTCCCCCTCGCGGGGGAGGCTACTGATCAGCTCGCTTCGCTCGAACCTGACACGGCGCGCCTGGCAAGATATCTCTCGACTCAGCCGCTGTTGCGCAGGCCGGCGGCGACGCCGTTGATGGTGAGGTGGATGCCGCGCTGCACGCGCTCGTCGGTTTCGCCGGCACGGTGGCGGCGCAGCAGCTCGATCTGGATGTGGTTCACCGGATCGAGGTAGGGGAAGCGGTTGCGCACCGAACGCTTCAGCAGCGGATTGAGGTCGAGCAGTTCCTTCTCGCCGGTGATGGCCAGCAGCGCATCGATCGAGGACTGCCATTCGGCCTTGATGCTCGGGAAGATGGACTGGCGCAGCTGCTCGTCTTTCACCAGCCGCGAGTAGCGTTCGGCGATGACGATGTCGCTCTTGCCCAGCACCATGTCCATGTTCGACAGCAGGGCGCGGAAGAAGCCCCATTCGCGGTGCATCTCCGCCAGCAGCGCCATGCCCTTTTCGCCATGCGTCTCGCGCCACGCCGCGACCGCCGCGCCGAAACCGAACCAGCCCGGCAGCATCAGGCGGCACTGCGCCCAGGAGAACACCCAGGGGATCGCGCGCAGGTCCTCGATGGCGGTGGTCTTCTTGCGCGAGGCCGGCCGGCTGCCGATGTTGAGCGCGGCGATTTCGGCGATCACCGTCGATTCCCAGAAGTACGCTTCGAAGCCGGGCGTCTCGTAGACCATCTTGCGGTAGGCGGCGAAGGCGGTGGCCGAGAGTTCTTCCATGGCGGCGAGGAATTCCGGGCGCGGCGCATCGTGCTCGTGCGCCAGCAGCGTGGCTTCCAGGGTGGCGGCGGCGAGGATCTCGAGGTTGCGGCGGCCGAGTTCCGGGTTGGCGTATTTCGAGGCGATGACCTCGCCCTGTTCGGTGATGCGGATCTGGCCCTGCACCGCGCCCTGCGGCTGCGCGAGGATGGCCTGGTAGCTGGGGCCGCCGCCGCGGCCGACCGAGCCGCCGCGGCCGTGGAACAGGCGCAGCGTGATGTCGTGCCGGGCGAATACCTGCGTCAGCGCGATTTCGGCGCGATACAGCGCCCAGGTGGACGTGAGGAAGCCGCCGTCCTTGTTGCTGTCGGAATAGCCGAGCATGCATTCCTGCAGTGCCTTGCGCGAGCCCAGCAGCCGGTTGTAGAGCGGGATGGCCAGCAGCCGGTCCATGATGGGGCCTGAATTGGCCAGATCGCCGATGGTTTCGAACAGCGGCACGATGTTTACGTCGAGCGCGTGTTCCAGCGGCCGCAGCAGGCCGACTTCCTTCAACAGCACCGCCACTTCGAGAATGTCGGAAACGCCGTCGGTCTTGGAGATGATCACGTTCTCGATTGCGGCCTTGCCATAGCGCCGGTGGATGCTCTGTGCGGTATGGAAAATCGCCAGCTCGCCGCGCGTTTCGTCCGAGTAGTTGACGCCGGGCGCCGTCAGCGGCCGCGGCGTGGCGAGTTCTTCGAGCAGCAGGGCGATGCGTCCATTCTCGTCAAGCGCCTGGTAGTCCGTGCCGGGGCGGGCGATGGCCAGCAGTTCGGCGACGGTGCGCGCGTGCACGTCGGAGTTCTGGCGCAGGTCGAGCGGCGCCAGGTGGAAGCCGAAGATCGACACCGCATGGCGCAGGCGGCGCAGGCGGCCGCGCCCGAGCAGGCCGCACTTGTGGCTGATCAGGGCGCGGTGCAGCACGTCGAGGTCGGCGGCGAACTCGGCGGATGTGGCGTAGGGCTCGGCGTCTGCCACGGCATGGCGCGGCGCTTCGAGATTGTCGAGCCGCAGCGCGGTTGCCGCCAGTCGCGCATAGAAGCCGGCGATGGCGCGGCGGTAGGGCTCGTCGAGGCGGTGCGGGCTGCGGTCGGGCGACTGTTCGGCGAGGCGCATCAGTTCGACGTCGGGCACCTCGATCAGCGAGGTGGT
>JBIKKY010000006.1:0-86361 GCA_044360105.1 Sulfuritalea sp. | reverse complement strand
TGGTCGGGGTAGCCGGTGAAGGCGGTATGGATTTCGATGATCTCGCGGTCGCTGACCACCAGCAGCGGCGGGTTTTCCAGTTCGAGGGCGTAGTCGGTGAGCTGCTTCAGCGCGGCGCGCAGGTCGCGTCCCGGCCGCTTGTTTTCCCAGCCGAAATGGCCGCGCTTCCAGACATCGGCCCAGCCGTCACCGCCGCTGGCCTTGCCGGCGCCGCGCTCGAAACAGTAGTTGTCGGGATCGCGCGGCTTGTCGACGCCGAGCAGTTCGCACAGGTCATCGAAATGGCCCTGCGCCCCGGCGCGTTCCGACAAGGGATTGTTTTGCCAGAGGGCGATGAATTGTGCGGGAGTCATTCAGGCATTTTGCATTGAATCGGGCCCGCGGTGGGACCGGCGGGATTCGCCACGCCGTATCGCCAGCGCCGACTTTTTACTGCGCGCGGCAGCTCGCGAAACCGGCGCAGCCTCCGCGCCGCCTCAGCGGCCCCGCGCGAGTTCCGCCACCAGCGCCTTCACCTGCGGGTCATCCGGCAACGCTTCGGCCAGTTTGCGTGCATGGCCCAGTGCCGCAGCCCTGTCCCCCGTCTCGCGTTCAATCGAAATCAGGGTGCTGAGTATGGCCAGGTCATACGGATGGCGCTTGTCGGCTTCGCGCAATGCCGCAACCGCCTCCTTCGAGCGTCCGGCCGAATGCAGCGCCACGGCCCAGACATAGCTGTAGCGCGAGCGCTCCGGGGCGAGTTTTGCCGCCTGTGCCAGCGAGGCCAGCGCCGCCGTCTTGTCGCCCTTGCGCACTTGCGCCAGTCCCAATGCGTGCAGCAGGTCGGCCGAGCGCGGCAGCCTGGCCAGTCCTTTGCGCAAGGTCGCCTCGACTTCGTCCTCGCGGCCCTGGGCTCGCCAGGCATCGGCCAGGTTGACCCAGGCCGAGGCAAACTGCGGGTCGAGCTTCACCGCTTGCCGGTAGGCGGCCACCGCCTCGTCGACACGCCCCAGGCGCAGATAGAGGTTGCCGAGGTTGAGATTGGCCGTCGGCCAATCGGCCTCCTGCCGCTGCACGGCAATGTACTCGTCCAGCGCGCGCCGGTAGGCATCGCGCCGCGACTCGGGAATCTGCTTTTCCGGCACGCCGGCCAGCATGCTCGCGGCTTCGATGCGCACCCCGCGCACCGGATCGGCCAGCAGCGGGCTGAGGGCAAGGATGCGATTGACCGGGTCGACGGGTTCGAACATCGCCAGCGCCGCAATGCGCACTTCGGGGTCCGGATCCTTCAGCAATTCGCGGGCAGGCTGCAACAACTGTGGGCGCATGAAGGGCACCAGCATCTGCGCCGCGGTTGCACGCACCAGCGCCGGCTGCGCGCCGCTCTGGGCCAGCGCGAGCAAATCCGGAGCGGCCTTGACGCCCTGCGTCGCGCCGGCATGCAGCACCGGGCCGATGTTCGGCCGCTGCCGCCACTGCTTGCCCAGCCAGCCGTCCAATGCCGACGCCGCCCATTCCGGTGTCTTCCCGGCATGGCACTGCGTACAGGCATCGGGGGTGCCGAGCCGCTTCGAAAGATCCGGCCGCGGCACGCGCAGGCCGTGATCGCGCCGCGCATCGATCACCATGTAATTCGTCGTCGGCATGTGGCAGGCAACGCACTGCGCACCCGCCTCGCCTGCCTTGTGGAAATGGTGCTGGGGGCTGTCGAACGCGGCGGCATCGTGGCAGCGCGCGCACAGTGCATTGCCTTCCGCGCGGGGCTTGCCCGTATGCGGCTCGTGGCAATCCATGCAGGTAACACCGTGCTGGAACATCTTGCTCTGCAGGAAGGAACCCCAGTTGTAGACCTCCTCGCGCTGCTGGCCGTCGGCGTAATAGTTCGGTGCCGTCAGCAGGGCCAGGCGATGCGTATCGGCCAGCGGCGCGCCGGGCTGGTCACGGTCGCCAATGGTACTGCGCCGCGCATGGCAGGCGGCGCAGGTGTTGTTCACGGCCGGATCGGCCGGGCGATCACGCCGCGCAAAACGGGCACCGGCTTCGGGGAATTTCCAGGCCTCGCTCCAGCGGCTGGAGGTCGGATTGGCAAAGCCCTTTTGGTCATCGCCCTGGTAGGGCTTGCTCGCGGTCTTCGCCCAATCGACGTGGCGGGAACCGGGGCCGTGGCAGGCCTCGCAGGACACGTTCAGTTCGCGCCAGCTCGTGCGATAGCTGTTGGTCGCGGCGTCATAGTTTTTGCGCAGGCCGGTGGAGTGGCATTCGGCGCATTGCAGGTTCCAGTTCTGGTAAATCCCGGTCCAGTGCAGCGAGTCCTTGTGGCCGATCTTTTCCTTCGGGTAAAGGTGAAACCAGCGCTGACCGCCCGCCGCTCCCGCCACCATGGGCCGGCTTTCCCAGGCAATCCATAGCGCCTGCATCCGCCCGCCGGGAAACTCGATCAGATACTGCTGCAAGGGCGTCACGCCGAACACATACTTGATCGGAAAGTCGGCCAGCTTGCCGTCGGGACCGTCGGTATTCACATAGAAGGTATCGCCGCGCTTGAAGAAGGTGGACACCACACCGTGATGGCTGAATTTCGTCCCCTTGAAATCGCCGAGCACGGTCTTGTCCGTCGGCTCCTGCATCGCCAGATCGTGATGGGAACCGCGCCAGGCGTCAGCCTCCTTGGCGTGGCAGCCGGCGCAGACCTGCCGGCCGACATAGTCGGCTGGCTTGGGTGATGCCGCCGACGCCTGTCCGCAGGCCAGCAACGACGCAAACGCTGCCAAGACGAGAAATATATTGAGGCGTCGCATTACTTGCATCGTGTTCCTATTGCGAGTGGCACAGGTGCAGAAATCTATCGGGGTTGGGTTCGAACGAATGAGTTGCGGCCGGCACACCAGGTGATGACGATAGCCAACCGCAACGATGCTTCAAATAGCAAAGCCATTTAAGTCAGATGGCAGAAGGACTGGAATTACCTCTTCCCGTACGCACCGTCGTGGTCCTGATGAAGGGCTGCAAAGCGCATCCACCCTCCTTCACGAGTAGCAACGGCACGGTACGACTGAGATAGTCGAATCGTATATTTTCCTGGCATGCTCTTGACCTCTTCCCAGTTCAGTCCTCGGTCCCGGAAGACCTCGTTCCAAGTGAGCCCCCTTAGCTTCTTCAACGTCTTGAACACCTTCTTGACCTCCGGGGCATCGAGGTCAAACAAGTCGTCGAGGAAACCAGGGGTATTCAGGTCGAGCAGTACCTTGGCGTCGTTTCCGCTCATGAACCCGAAGTGAGCTTGGTTTCAAGCGCGTCCAGGTTGGTTTCACTAGGCGGGTTCTGACGCATCCACTCATCAGCGCGAGCCAGCTTTTCCTTCATGGCGGGCTCGTGCAGCCAACGTTCATTCATGGGCACCACAACGGCACGTTTCAGCATGATGTCGCCGCCAGGTAGTTCCTCCATGATGAATTCCAGGCCGGCGAGCGCCTTGCCGACCGATATCTGGCCACTCTTACCGACAGTCTTGATGGCATACATGGGATTCTCCTTCATGCGGCACAATTGCATGAATGCATGATACACCAGGTCTCTCCTATTGGATAGAAAATTGCGTGCCATTCCTCAACATCTTGACGGAGCAGCTCGGGCAAAACACCAAATATGGCTGAGTTAGCATGGCCAGCCACAAAAATGAAATTCCCCAGAGGTAATCAACTGATTCAGGGAGGGGCATTTCTCACAAGTCTTATTCCGTTTCCAGATCATTTGTGAAGCGAAAACGAGCCGCAGACAGTGCAAATCGCACGGCAAGGCGAAGTTGACAAAGTCACGGATGATCTGGCAACGGAATTACTTGGCGGCGGCGAGCTTGTCGCTAACGCGCCAGCCGAGCGTAGTGAGTTCCTGCTGCGCGCGCGGCGTCACTTGGCCCGAGAGCAGCAGCCAGCGCTCGGTTCCCTTCAGATCGGTGCGGCGGGCGAAATCATCGACCGGCTTGATCCATGGCAGGTAATCGAGCGGCGCAGCAATGACCAGCTTGCCGTCCAGCGTTTCGCCGCCGATGACGTTGTCGGCACCTCGGAGCATGGCCAGCGGCGCAATGCTGCGGCTGTACTGCGCCAGCATCATGACCGAGTTATTGACATAGCGCACCTCGGTCTCGGAAGCGGCACGGGCAGCCAATACGACTACTTGATCGCGCCCCGCACTGGTGCCCATCGATTCGAGCGCCAGGACCTGCGCCGTCTGCAGGGTCGGCGTGAAATAGCTGTTGCGCAGGAAATTGCGCACCGGCAGGCCTTCGATGCCCATCTTCTTGAGCCGCGCTTCGTTGCGCGTGCCAATGTCGAGGGCCCCTGCATCCCGCAAGCAAAAAGTCGGCGCTGGCGGGACGGCGATTAAGGGCGGCGAACGCCCGCCGCTATGGGATCGAAGCGGTCCCGTAAATCGCCGTCGCCGGTTCCATCAGCGCATGCTGTCCGCAGCCCAGCGCCCGGCACAGCGAAAGGTGGATGCCGGCAACCGTGGCGGGTTTCAGTGTCGCGGCGCGGCCCAGCATGATCGACTCGCTGAGCAACGTTGGCCGGTCGAGCCGGACCCAACTCGCATAAATCAGGGCTCCGTCGGCAAAGTCCTCATCGCGCAACGGCAGGCTTTCCCGATGCGCGGCCCGTGTCGTCACCGGCAGGCAGAGCCAGTCGCCAAATTCGCCCAGATTGCGCAACAGCAGGGCGGGACGACGCTTCGCGCTGGAAAGGTCGGTGAAGGGAAACGGCACCAGGACGATGTCACCGGAGCGGAACGTCATTCCAGACCTCGTCGTCGGCGTTGTCCCACACATGCGCAAGCGAAACCGTCTGCGCCTTCTGCCAGTCATCGAGTTCGCCTCGTTCGCGCGCCTGCAGGAAGCGGACGAAATCCAATGCCTCCCTAGCCAGCGATTCGGGCAGGGTACCGGCGATTCGAGCAATTTGTTCGGCGATGGTCATGGGCTTTCTCCTTTGGAACGAGCGGCGCGTTCCAAGTTTAGAACAAGAAGCCGGTGCTGGCGGGACGGCAAAGAAAACGACCAAAACCCCTTTTTCACTCCACGCCGCCTGTGTCAAAAAACGGAAATGACACGCTCAAGACATTGCACTAATATTCAGCGTCTTTTGCATGCAAAGCCGGGACGAAGACACTGATGCTTTGAACTGGCGGCCATCGGTAATCAGCACGTCATCAGGAACGGGAGAACTCTGAATGCTATCCATCTGCCGCATCGCTTTCATCGCCCTGCTCACCAGCTTCTGGAGCGTCATCACCTCCGCGCAACAAGCGCCAGCGAAACCCGATCGCACCGTGCTGCCGATCGCCGAACCGAAACGGCCGCTGTACACCGAACTCGATGCGCGCAAGGTGAAGGCGCCGCCGCCCTATGATGTCAAGGCGCCCCAGGGCGCCCCCAACGTGGTGATCGTCTTGATCGACGACATGGGCTTTGGCGTGCCGGGCGCCTTCGGCGGCCCGGTACCGATGCCGACGCTCGACGGCCTCGCCCAGAACGGCCTGCGCTACAACAACTTCCACACCACCGCGCTGTGTTCGCCGACGCGCGCGGCGCTCAAGTCCGGCCGCAACCATCACACGGTGAACATGGGTTTCATCACCGAAATGGCTACCTCCTTCCCGGGCGCAACCGGCAAGGTCCCCAGCGCGACGGCCCCGGTGGCCGAAATGCTGCGCCTCAACGGCTACAGCACGGCAGCCTTCGGCAAGTGGCACGAGACAGCCTCCTGGGAGGCCAGTGTCTCCGGCCCCTTCGACCGCTGGCCGACGCGCCAGGGTTTCGACAAGTTCTACGGCTTCCTCGGCGGCGAAACCAACCAGTGGGCGCCCTTCCTCTACGACGGCGATGCCCAGGTCGAGTTGCCGAACGACCCGAATTACCACTTCATGGCCGACATGACGGACAAGGCCGTGGCCTGGGTCAAGTACCAGAAGGCCCTGACGCCGGAAAAGCCGTCCTTCGTCTATTTCGCCCCCGGCGCCACGCATGCGCCGCACCACGTGCCCAAGGAGTGGATCGCCAAATGGGCGGGCAAGTTCGACCAGGGCTGGGACAAGCTGCGCGAGGAAACCCTGGCGCGGCAGATCAAGCTGGGCGTCGTCCCCGCGGGCACGAAACTGGCGCCCAAGGCCCCGGGGATCAAGGACTGGGACACCCTCTCCGCTGACGAGAAGCGCCTGTTCTCGCGCCAGGCCGAGGTCTTCGCGGCGTTCGCCGACTACACCGATTACGAGATCGGCCGCCTGCTCAAGGCCTTCGAGGCGGTCGGCCAGGCCGACAACACGCTGGTCTTCTACATCGCCGGCGACAACGGCACCAGCGGCGAAGGCGGCCAGAACGGCATGTTCAACGAATACACCTACTTCAATGGCGTGCCCGAAAAAGTCGAGGACATGCTGAAGCTGGCCGACAAGTGGGGCGGCCCCGAGACCTACCCGCACATGGCGGCCGGCTGGGCGGTGGCCCTCGATACTCCGTTCGGCTGGATGAAGCAGGTGGCTTCCGATTTCGGCGGCACGCGCAACGGCATGGTGGTGAGCTGGCCCAAGGGCATCAAGGCGAAAAACGGGATCCGCAGCCAGTTCGGCCACGTCATCGACGTCGCGCCGACCATCCTGCAGGCAATCGGCCTGCCCGAGCCCAAGGTGGTCAACGGCACGAAGCAGATACCGATGGAAGGCAAGAGCCTGATGTATTCCTTCGAGGACGCCAAGGCAAAGGAACGCCATACCACGCAGTACTTCGAGATCGCCGGCAACCGCGCCCTCTACCATGACGGCTGGTATGCGCGCACCATCCACCGCGCCCCCTGGGAATTAAAGGGTCGCCACCCGCTCAAGGACGACGTCTGGGAACTGTATGACGTGCGCGCGGATTTCAGCCTGAGCAACGACCTGGCGGCGAAGAACCCGAAGAAGCTCGCCGAAATGAAGGCCCTGTTCATGAAGGAGGCCGGGAAGTACCACGTGCTGCCCATCGACGATCGCGTCTTCGAGCGCATGGATGCCGCTGCCGTCGGCCGTCCCGACCTGATGGCCGGCCGCACCTCGCTGACGCTGGGCGCGGGCATGACGGGCATGATGGAGGCCGTCTTCATCAACGTGAAGAACCGTTCCAAGACCATCACGGCCGAGATCGAGGTACCCGCGGGCGGTGCCAACGGCACGGTCCTCGCCCAGGGCGGGCGCTTCGGCGGCTGGTCGCTGTACGTCAAGGACGGTGTCGCCGCCTACGACTACAACTTCCTCGGCCTGCAGCGCACCTCGATCACCGCCGCCAAGCCGCTGCCGCCGGGCAAGAGCACGATCCGCTTCGACTTCGCCTATGACGGCGGCGGACCCGGCAAGGGCGGCATGGGAACCCTGACGGTGAACGGCGAAAAGGTCGCCGAGGGACGCATCGCGCATACCCAGGCCGGCATGTTCTCGGCCGATGAAACGGCCGACGTCGGCATCGACCTCGGCACACCGGTGGTCGAGGCGATCGGCGCGGAAGCCAAGTCGCGCTTCAGCGGCAAGATCGGCAAGGTCACCGTCGAGACGAAGAGCATGAAGCCGGCTGAAAAAGCGCAGGACAGCAAGCTTCGCGCGGAAGTCGCGCAGAAGAAAGCGAAATCGGACTGAGTCACCAGAAACCATCAGGCCGGAACGGACGTGCAGTTCTTTCCGGCCTGATTCGCCGTGCCGCCAGCGCCGACTTTTCGGCGGCGAATTGGGTTCAGCGTCGAATTGATTCCCATGACAGCCTGAATCGCCGTCCCAGGGGATACCGCTTCGCATAACTTTTCGAGAACGACCGGCGCCGCAAAAGCCGAAACTGAAGCTGTGCCCGTATTGCTTCTGAATGGAGAGAACCGTTGATGGAATCCGCACGCGTTGAATCCGATACCAGCTTCTCGCTGGTTGCCGGCGGCCCGTTCTACGGGGTCCTGCGCCGCCTCGGACTGCTCGGAGCGGATCAGCTCACCACGCTGCGCACCGCCGCTGTTCTTGCCCTGTTTGCGTGGCTGCCGCCTGCGCTGCTCGCCGTCGCTCAATCGCTGGTCGACAGCGGCTACCACGGCTGGGGCTACTTCGCCGACCTCACGGTTCCGGCGCGCTACCTGATCGCGATCTGGGCGATGGTCGCGACCGAGCGTTACGCCGACAGCCGCTTCAAGATCCTGGGCCGGCAGTTCAGGGACGCGGGACTCCTCTCCCGCGACAGCCTGCCAAGGTACGAGGCCGCGCTGGCCATTGCCGACCGTCGATCCAGTTCATGGATTGCGGAGGGAATCATCCTTGCCGTGGCTATCGTCCATTCAGGCGTCGTCATGCGAGTCGTCATCTCGCTCAGCGGTTCGAGTTGGGAAGGCGCCATGGTCGGCGGCCAGGCCCAGCTATCGTGGGCCGGCACCCTGGTCCGCTACGTGAGCAACCCCCTTTTTCTGTTCCTGACCCTGCGCTGGATCTGGTGGTTTCTGGTCTGGGGCGGGCTGCTTTTCCGCATCTCCCGGCTGCCGCTGCGCCTGATACCCGCTCATCCGGACCGCGCGGCCGGGCTCGGCTTTCTGGCGGTTTATCCCAGCGTGTTCAGCGGCTTTTCCTTCGCTTTGAGTTGCGTGATCTCCTCGGCCATCCTGAAAGATCTCACCTTGGAGCAGCGCCCTCCGGAAATCGTTTGGTTTGCCATCGCGGCATGGCTGGCGCTCAACCTCATGTTGTTCCTCGGCCCCCTGCTCGTATTCGCCAAGCCACTGTTCGCCGCACGCGAGCGGGCACTGCTCGAGTACGGCCGCATGGCAACCCGCCAGCATGTCACCATGCATCGCAAGTGGACCGGAAGGACGGAAGATGAAGGGGATCCGGCGGACGCTGCTGCATTGCCTTCGTCGTCCGAACTGAACACGACAATCCAGTGCATCCGCGAGATGGGTTACACCCCGGTCAATCGCGCGGCGGTGATTCAGATCGTCATCGCGGCGGGGCTGCCGTTGCTGCCGGTAGTGCTTACGCTGGTGCCGCTGGACGATGTCCTCAAGTGGGCGCTGGGAAAGTTTCTGTAGCGTTGAAGGATTGACTTGCACCTCCCTTGCGGCCAGCAGCGAAATCCCATGCCCCGCTGCGATATCCGTCGGCAGCGGCTTGCCGGCGACAAAATAGCGTGAAGCAATTGACCGGAGCGGTCCGCTCTGCGCCGGTCGCGCCGCCGCCTTCCGGTAATATCCGACTTCCGTATTTTCAGCGAGGCCCCGAATGGCCGCAATTCGAAGTGATCTGACCCGCACCACACTGGCCATCCTCTGCCTCCTGCTGATGATCGTGGGCTCGCTGTGGGTCCTGTTACCGTTCCTGGCGGCTACGGTGTGGGCCACCATGATCGTGGTGGCAACCTGGCCGATGCTCAAGGGGCTGGAGCACCGCTTCGGCGGCCGGCGCGCGCCGGCGGTGGCGACAATGACGCTGGCCATGCTGCTTTTGCTGTTCGTTCCGCTCCTGCTGGCGGTCGATACCATCGTCAGCCACGCCGGGGATTTTGCCGACCTGGCGCGGAAGCTGGTCGCCTCGGGCTTGCCGCAACCGCCCGACTGGGTGGCCGGCCTGCCGCTGGTCGGCGAAAAACTGCAAACCTATTGGGCACACCTGGCGGATGCCGGCTCGCAGGCGCTGGTGGAGAAGGCTGAACCCTATGCTGCCCAATCCGGCCGGTGGTTGCTGGCGAAGGTCGGCAGCGTAGGTTTCATGCTCGTCCAGTTCCTGCTGATCGTGATCCTGTCGGCCATCCTCTACACCAGCGGCGAACAGGCGGCGGCCGGCGTCAGGCGCTTCGGCCGCCGGCTGGCCGGCGACCACGGCGAGAACTCCGTCATCCTTGCCGGCCAGGCGATCCGCGGCGTGGCGCTCGGCGTCTGCGTCACGGCGCTGGTGCAGACGGTGCTCGGCGGCATCGGCCTGGCGATTGCCGGCGTGCCCTTCGCCGCACTGCTCTCGGCGGTGATGCTGATGTTCTGCATCGCCCAGATCGGGCCGGGCCTGATCCTGTTTCCGGCGGTGGCCTGGGTGTTCTGGACCGGCGACACGGGCTGGGGAATTTTCCTGCTGGTATGGAGCCTGATCGTCACCACCATGGACAACTTCCTGCGCCCCATGCTGATCCGCAAAGGCGCGGACTTGCCGTTGCTGCTGATTTTTGCCGGCGTCATCGGCGGCCTGCTGGGTTTCGGGCTGGTCGGGATTTTTGTCGGCCCGGTGGTGCTGGCCGTGACCTATACCCTGCTCCAGGCGTGGATTGAAGGCGCACAGGACAAGAGCACCGGCAGCGCCTCGACCGAATAGCGCCGCAGCGCGGCGATGCGGGGGACAAGCGCCCCCCGCATCGCCGCCCGCCGTCCGCGGCAAGCTACTTTGTTCCGCCGCCGACCAAGCTCTTCTTCAGCAATTCGGTTTCGACGATGTGCGAGATGGCCTCGATCATTTCCGGACGCGAGCGGGGGTCGAGCGACCGTGTCGTGGCGGTCCAGATCGGTTTGTCATCGGGCAGCTTGTAGAGGACGGTCTCGACCACCACGGTCGTATTCTCCACGGTGTAGCCCGGCGTGGTCTGGACCACGGCAAAGCCCTGGCCGTAATAGCCGACGAAGTTGCCGTAATACGGGGTGGCAGTAACGTAGGGACCCGTCTGAATGAAATGGGTATGGGGCGGAACATAGGTTTGCGACTTGTCGACGGCAACCAGGCGTGAAACCAGCACGCCGTCGTAGCCGGCCTTGATCAGCGCGGCACGAACCTTGTCCTTGTCCCCGTCGGGCGTGTCGAACAGCGTGTAACCTGCGGTCGCCTTCGTCCCCGGCGGCATTTTTCGGACCATCTGGTCTTCGGCAAAACGCCTGACGCTCTCGTCCTTCGCCATCACGATGACGGCGAGATTTTTCACCGGCCCGCCGCGATAATCGGGACTTTGCCAGGTGGATGTCAGCGAGGTGGTGGCACAGCCGGCAAGCAGGGCAAGGATCCCGGTCATTGCCGGACGCAGGAAAGCATTGAATGGCTTGATCTGTTTCATGGCGGCGTTCCTTCCCGGCGAATGGAAAATCGAATGCACTTCAACAAGTATCTCCACCGTTGCCGGTCGGGGTCAAGCAGGGGTTTCGTGCGAAAATTCGCGGCCGAATCCGCCAACCCGGAAAAACATCATGCGCTTCCTGCTCTTCTGCCTGGCATGCCTGCCGGCAGTGTCCTTGGCCCAAACGACGGCGGACAAAGCCAACCAGGAAAAGTTCGAGCAGCGCTTCCGCGCCGCGGACAAGAACGGTGACGGCCGGCTGTCGCGCGGGGAGGCCTATGCCGAGTTCCCCAACGCGCCGACGTTTTTCAACGAGATCGATGCCGACAACGATCACCACATTACCCTGATCGAGTTCAACCAGGCCATGGCCCGGCGCGTCGAGGCGACCCTGGCCGCAAGCAGCCGCGGCGGCGGCGCCAAATACGTCAAACCGGAATACCTCAGGGCCGGGCCGTCGTCTGCCGACGGCCCGGCCGCGGGGCGGGATCTCGCCTCCAGCATCGCGCAGAAACGCAGCAACGAATTCTATGAGCTGCTGGATGGCGCCCCGGAACCCGATCCCTATCCCGACCCGGACGTTGCCGCCGATGCTGCGTCCAACCTGGTGAGAAAGCCTTTCTGAGTTCGCCCAGGTGAGCTTTCATCCTAGAAGCCGCAATTGCAACCGCTTTCAACACGGAGAACACAGAGCCACAGAGGGCACGGAGAAAAAGCCTTGGCTCACCCGACAGGCGAGTCCTCAACGCAATCTGACTCTCTGTGTTCTCTGTGCTTTTCTCCGTGTTCTCTGTGTCGAATGAGGTTTTTTGGATAAAAAAAGCAGCCCAAGGCTGCTTTTTTGTGCCCTGCTCAGGCCTACTCTTCCATTGAGTTGAGGCCGTAGATGGCGATCAGGACGTCGCTGGGCTTGAAGGGGGCGAACCAGCGATCGAAGATCGACACGATGGCACCCGACCGGTAGGTCACCGCCAGAGCGCGATTGACGGCCAGACGAAAATCCGGGTCGCCGCGGCGCAGGGCAAAGGCGTAGGGTTCCAGCGAAAAATCCTCGTCCAGCAAGGCGAAGCGCGTCCTCGACGTATCGCGGGCAACCAGGCCGACCAGCACGATCCGGTCGCCGGCCAGGGCCTGCGACTTGCCTTCTTCGAGCGCCTTGAAGGCATCCTCGCGATCCTTGAAGCGCAGCACTTCGGCGGCGATCTTTGCGTTGGCCAGCGCCTCGGTGACGCGCCTTTCGGTCGTCGTCCCGGCGACCACCGATACCTTCTTGCCGGCCAGGTCGGCTGCCTTCTTCACGCCGCTGTCGCTGCGTACCAGCAGGGCACCGGTCTGGATGAAGGTGGTGGTACTGAAGTCGACCTTCTCCTGGCGCTTGAGCGTGTTGGTAGTGACGCCGCATTCCATGTCGGCCTTGCCGTCGGCCACCATCGCCAGGCGCTCGGGCGTGGTTCCCGCGACCCAGTTGATTTTCAGCGCGTCGAGCCCGAGTTGGCTCTGGATCTGCGCCACGACGCTTTCGCACAGGCCGATCGAAAAGCCCGCCGGCTTGAAGGTCTTGGTGTCATCGTAGGAAAACGGCGCGGCATTCTGTGCATAGGCCAGCGTGATCGACTTCGACGACTTGATCTTGGCCAGGGTGTTCGGCGCATTGGCGGCGTGGGAGGCAAGGGAAATGGCCGCCAGCATGGCGAGGGCGAGGATTTTTTTCATTTTTCTTTCCGGAAAGTTGAGGGAAATCGGTGACAGGCCGGCAGACGCCGCCGGCTAACCCAGCGGCTGCGGTCCGCGTGGATTCTAGCCTGCCATTCAGGGCAGCGGACGCGGCGCCGGCGCCGGCGGTGTCGCGCCCTCGCCGTCCGGCACGATCCTGACCGGCACGGGGTTGGCGGCATCGAGGTGCACGTCGCGCTGCGGGTAGGGAATCGCTATCCCCTGCGCGGCGAAGGCACCCTCGATCATCGCCCGCAGGTCGCTGGCGACCTGCCGGGCCGGCGGGCCGGAACGGACATCGAGCCAGTAGTAGAGCGAAAACATAAGCGCATCGCCGCCGAAATCCTCGAACAGGACTTCCGGGACGGGATTCTTCAGCACCTTGCCGTGGCGTCCGGCGACTTCCTCGAGCAACTGGGTCACCGTACGCACCGGCGAACCGTAGGCCACGCCGACCTTGACGTTGAAGCGCACGCGCCCGCTGGTGTAGGTCCAGTTGGTCAGGTTCTGCTCGATGAAGGTGCTGTTGGGGATGATGGTTTCGATGCCGTTGGCGTCGGTGATGGTCGAGGCGCGCAAGCCGATGTTGGTGACATTGCCGCGGATGCCGCCGACCTCGACCAGATCGCCGATGCGAAAGGGACGCTCGCCAAGCACCATCAGGCCGCTGATCAGGTTCTTCATCATGGTCTGCATGCCGAAGCCGAGGCCGATGGCCACCGCGCCGCCGAGGAAGGCGAACACCGTGAGGGGGATCTTCACCCAGAACATGACGATGACCACCAGCAGCATCAGTTCGATGGCCAGCACCCAACTGCGCAGGATGTCGGCGTGCGCCGTCTGCCAGCCGAAGAAGCGCACCACCATGCGCGCCAGCAGTCGTGCCACGAACAGCGCCAGGGCATAGCCGGCCACGATCAGGATCAGCGCCAGCAGCACCTTGCCGATGGTCACGCTGCGCTTGCCGACGACCGGCTTGCCCTCGACCTCGATGGTGTCCTCGACCGCGATCAGCTCGAAATTCCAGAAAGCCGCAGCGTAATCGCCGGCGACGGACTGCCATTCCTGGCGGCGTTCGGTCCATGAGCGCTGGCTGTTGCTGCCGCCGCCGAACTCGGCGAGCATCTGCTGGGCCAGGGCCAGGCTGGCGTCCAGCGCCGTCAGCGTGCGCTGGATGCCGGCGGCGTTTTCGCCGAAGACCTTCTGCAACTCGAGCAGGTGGCTGTTCTTTGCCGGCAGCTCGGCATTGTCCATGCGCGTTTCGATCTCGGTGACGCGATTGCCGGCGCTTTTGTAAATCTGTTCCAGCTGCTTTTTCTGCGCCGTGAGGAAAACCTGCATCTTCTCCGCCGCTTCGCGCGCCAGGGTCCGGCTGCGGCTGTCCTGCTTGTTGTGGCCGTCGTAGCGCGCATCCCAGAGCAAGCCGCGGGTCCGGTTGAGGGCGAGCCCTTCGCGCAGGCGCTCGATGTGCGCCGCCGCGGCATCCAGGCGCGCCTGTTTCAGTTCCTGCTCCTGTTCCAGGCGAGCCAGGCGCGCCAGGTACTGCGGCTGGGTTTCGCCACGGCGCCCTCCCTTGCTCCGCAGCGAATCGCTCGCCTCGCGCGCCGCCTGCGCCGCCTCATGCAGCCGCGGATATTCCTGCGTCAGCCGATCGGTTTCGGCAACCAGCGCATCACGCTCGGTGTTGAGCGCGCTGCGCACATGCGCCAGGTCGGCCTCCATGAAGCGAATCTCGGCGACGACCTGCTCGACCTTGCGCTGGGCCAGATCGAGCCCCAGTTGGGCGATCGCGATGTCGGCTTCGGTCAACTGGCGCAAGGTTTCCTGGTGGCCGATCCCGGTTTCCATGAGGCGCACCATCAGGCCGGCCATTTCCCGCTCCCAGGCAAGCTGCACCTGTTCCGCTTCCGTGCCGGTGCGTTCGGCCTTCTCGGTGACCTGGCGCAACTGCTGGCGGGCGAGCTTGAGGCGCTCGCGCAGGTCGTCGGTATTCTGCCGCAGCAGTTCCAGCCGGCCGCGCAGGCCTTCCAGCTCGGTGCCGACCGAATGACGTTCGGCGCGCAGGCGGTCGGCCAGCAGGATGGAGTAAGGCGGCTTTTCGCCGAGGCCGGTCCAGGCCTGCACGTCCTTCTCGACCGCCGCGCGCCGCTTCAGCGTCTCGTCCAGCTTGTCGAGGTCGGCGATGTGCTGCACCAGCGTGCTGACCATGAAGGCGGCACGGATATGGCGCTGCTTGAGGACGCGTAGGTCGGTACCGGGCGGCGCCCCGGCGGCGAGGCCGTTCGGCCCGTCCAGCACCTCGAGCAGCTTGCGCTCGGCGGCGAGGCGGGTGCGCAGCTCGGCCACGGTTGCCGCGGCGCCGGAGGCGGGCTTGTCGCCGGCGGCCTTGGCATCCTTGCCCTGGGCGCCGGCGGGCAGGCCGGGGATCAGTTGCGCCTGGGCCGGTACGACACCGGCAAAGAGCCATGCCGCGATGACCGCCGGCACCGCGGCGCGCAGGAAATCCGTCAGCCTTGCGGCGCGTCCCGCCCGCCGGCCGCCGCCGGCGGCAGCGCGCAGGCTAGCGCCCATACTTGGCGGCATCCGCCGCGTCGATGCACTGGTAGTTCGTGGTGCATTGCGTCAGCGAGCAGGTGCGCGAGGTCTGGATCACCGCCTGCTTGCGCAGCCCGCACAGCCGTTCGGCCCGGGCGCGGACATCGGCTGCCGCGCCGTCCGTGTAGGGATGATTGAAGCTCAGGAAATTCTCGTTTGGTTCATAACCCACGAGCATATCCGGCTCGGCACAGCCGGCCAGCAACAGGGCAGTCAGGCCGGTCATCGAAAGTATTTTGCGCATGATCGAAGTGATTTTCGGATTGGCGGAAGAGTATCGCCATTCGCGGCACGCCGGTCAATGCCGAGATGGTCATCCGGCACTCCGGCGCACCGCGGGAATTGCGCCGAACGACGGCATGCACCAGAATCGCCGTATCGCCAGCGCCGACTTCCGGGGTCCCTACGCCATGAAACACCTGTTCGCCTTCGCCCTTCTCGCCTGGTCGGCCTGCGCCGCCGCCCTGCCCCTGGAAACCATCAAGCTGCCGCCGGGCTTTGCCATCGAACTCTGGGCACGGGTGGATAACGCGCGCCAGATGGCGCTGGGCAGCACCGATGGAAAAGGCGGCGTGCTGTATGTCGGTTCGCGCGGCGCCGGGAAGGTTCATGCGGTGCGCTTCGACGCCGGCTACCGCGCCGGTGCCGTGACGCGCATCGCCGACGGCCTGCAGATGCCCAGCGGCCTGGCCTGGAAGGACGGCGCGCTGTATGTCGGCGCGGTGAATCGCATCCTGCGCTACGATGACATCGACCGCCGCATCGACAAGGCACCGACGCCTGTCGTGGTAACCGACACGCTGCAGAAAGACAGGCACCACGGCTGGAAGTTCATCGCCTTCGGCCCCGACGGCAAGCTCTACGTGCCGGTCGGCGCGCCCTGCAACATCTGCGATGCGGGCGACCCCTATGCATCCATCCTGCGCATGAACGGCGACGGTTCGGGGCGCGAGATCTTTGCGCGCGGCGTGAGGAACAGCGTCGGCTTCGACTGGAGCCCGCTCGATGGCGCGCTGTGGTTCACCGACAACGGCCGCGACATGCTGGGCGACGACATCCCGCCCGACGAACTCAATCGCGCGCCGCGCAGCGGCATGCATTTCGGCTACCCCTGGTGCCACGGCGGCGACCTGCCCGACCCGGAATACGGCGCGCGGCGCAAATGTGGCGAGTTCGAGCCACCGGCGCAGAAGCTGGGCCCGCATGTTGCCGGCCTCGGCATGCGCTTCTACACCGGCACCATGTTCCCCGCCGAATACCGCAACCAGATATTCATCGCCGAGCACGGCTCGTGGAACCGCTCGAAGAAAATCGGCTATCGCATCAGTCTGGTGCGGGTAAAGGATGGCCGCGCCGTGAGCTACGAAAGCTTCGCCAGCGGCTGGCTGCAGGGTGAAGCGGCCTGGGGCCGGCCGGCCGACGTGCTGGTGCTGCCCGACGGCTCGCTGCTGGTCGCCGACGACCACGCCGGCGCGATCTACCGCATCAGTTGGCGCAAACCCTGAATGCCCTTACGGGGCCGGTGTCCAGTGCCATGTTGTACTGGATTCCGGCATTCGCCGGAATGACGGCTTGTTCAGCCCAAAAACCTCATTTGACACAGAGAACACGGAGAAAAGCACAGAGAGCACAGAGAGTCAGATTGCGTTGAGGACTCTCCTATCGGGTGAGCCAAGGCTTTTTCTCCGTGCCCTCTGTGGCTCTGTGTTCTCTGTGTTGAAAGCGGTTGCCATTGCGGTTTCTAGGTTCAGTTCTCCCTGATCTCCGGAAACATCGCGGCGAGGCGCTCGACATCTTCGGCCCGGTCGACATCCCACAGCATCGCCAGTTCGGCCCGGCGCCAACCCAGCCCATCCATGGCCTGCCGGGTCTGCGCCATGACCTGCGGGCTGCCCCAGTCGATGCCGGCAAAGGCGCCGGCTGCGGGTACCTTCATGCCGATCAGGACATAGCCGCCGTCTTCCGTCGGGATCAGCACCGCATCGCGCTCCGTCAATGCCCGCGCCGCCTCGCGCAAATGCGCCGCGCCCAGCACCGGGCAATCGGTGCCGATCACCAGCGTTCCGGCCACGGCCGGCGATTCCTCGACCGCCGCCAGCATGCGCCGGCCGAGGTCGCCCGCGACTTGCTGCCGGATGTGCAAGGGGCCAAGTTCGCGGCAGCGGATGAATGCGCGATGCTCTGCGTCGCCTTCGCACCAAAGCGTGACGGGGCCGACATCGGCCGCGAGTGCCGTGGCCACGGCCCGCTGCAGCATCCAGGCCTGCAGCCTGGCCGCGCCTTCCGCGCCGAGCAGGGGAATCAGCCGCGTCTTGGCCCGGCCCGCAACCGGCGCGCGCGCGAAGATGGCGACGCCGACCTGCCCTGCCGCTTCAGGATTCGCGGGGTGCATAGCCATAGTCAACGGCCAGGCGCCGCGGATCGGCACCGAAGAAAAAGCGCAGACGCAACCACCACATGCGCAGGATGGTGCGCCACACGCCCTGCGCCTCCCAGCGCCGTCCCGAGGTTGTGACGCGAGCCGTCAGGCAGGCCGGGCGGCCCGTCTGCAACAGCCGGCGCGACAATTCGATGTCTTCCATCAAGGGAATATCGGGAAAGCCGCCGGCCGCGGCGAAAGCCTCGCGCGTGACGAACATGGCCTGATCGCCGGTGGCAATGCCGGTCAGGCGCGAGCGCCGGTTCATCATGGCGGCGACCAGCGGCAGCCAGGCGGACTTGCCCTCGATCCGCACGTCGAAGCGCCCCCAGTGGCTTCCGGCGGCCATGGCTTGCGCGATCAGCCGCTCGGCGCCGTCAGGCAGCCGGGTATCCGCATGCAGGAAGAGCAGCACGCCGCCGCGTGCCGCCGCGGCGCCGGCATTCATCTGGCTGGCCCGGCCGCGGGGCGCCACGAGTACCTGGTCGGCGAGGGCTGCGGCCAGTTCCGCGCTGCGATCCGCGCTGCCGCCGTCAACGACGATGACTTCCGCGCCGGCGCGGCGCATGGGTTCCAAGGCTTGCAGCGCGGCAACGATACCCGCCGCTTCGTTCAGCGCCGGCAGGACGACGGAAAGCGCCGGCACGCCCTGCATCAGCCTCCCCGCCGCCAAGCGTGGAAACGCGCCACCCATGCCAGCAAGGCCTGCGGCGCATGGGCTTTCTTCCAGACCCCGGCGACGTATTTGTTGGCTTCCGCCAGGGTCGGATAAATGTGGATGGTGCCGAGGATCTTGTTCAGCCCGATGCCGTGCTTCATCGCCAGCACGTACTCGGCGATCAGGTCGCCGGCATGCTCGCCGACGATGGTCACGCCCAGTATGCGGTCCTTGCCCGGCACGGTCAGTACCTTGATAAAGCCGTGCGCCTCGCTGTCGGCAATCGCGCGGTCGAGGTCGTCTATGTCGTAGCGGCTGAGCTCATACGCGATGCCCTTTTCCTTCGCCTCCGTCTCGTTGAGCCCGACGCGCGCCACCTCCGGCTCGACGAAAGTGGCCCAGGGGATCACCGAGTAGTCGGCCTTGAATTTCTTGAAGGGATCGAACAGCGCATTGACCGCGGCGTACCAGGCCTGGTGCGCGGCGGTGTGGGTGAACTGGTAAGGGCCGGCGACGTCGCCGGCGGCATAGATGTTGGGGTAGGTGGTCTGCAGGAAATCATTGGTGTCCACCGTGCGCGTCGTCGCTACGCCGATCTCTTCCAGCCCGTAGCCCTTGAGGTTGGCGACGCGGCCGACGGCGACCAGCACGGCATCGAAGGGGATGCGCACCTCGCGCCCCTCGTGTTCGGCAATCAGCGCTTTTTCTCCGTTCTCGACCACGAAGCGCATCGCCTTGTGGTTGAGCAGCACGTCTATGCCTTCCTGGCGGAAGCGCGCGGCAACCAGTTCCGAGACTTCCGGATCTTCGCGGATCATCAGGCGCGGCAGCATTTCCACCTGGGAGACTTTGGCCCCAAAGCGGGCGAAGGCCTGCGTCAGCTCACAACCGATCGGCCCGCCGCCGAGCACCACCAGGCGTTGTGGCAGTTCGCGCAGGTTCCAGACGTTGTCCGAGGTCAGGTAGCCGACCTCCTCGATGCCGGGAATCGGAGGCACGAAGGGGCGCGCGCCGGCGGCGATGACGATGCTGCGCGTGCTCATCCGCTCCGTGGCACCATTGTTGCGCGTGAGCTCGACTTCCCAGGGCGAGACGATTTTCGCGCTGCCCTCGACCACATCGACGCCGAGGCCGGTGTAGCGTTCCACGGAATCATGCGGCTCGATCTCGCGCACGACGCGCTGCACGCGCTCCATCACCTCGGCAAATGAAAAGTCGGCGCTGGCGCCACGGCAACCGAACTCCGCTGCGCGCCGCGTGTGCGACAAAAACTTCGCCGAACGGATCAGCGCCTTCGACGGCACGCAGCCGGTGTTGAGGCAATCGCCGCCGAGCTTGTGCTTCTCGATCAGCGTTACCTTCGCCTTCACCGCGGCCGCGATATAGGCCGTGACCAGCCCCGCGCTGCCGCCGCCGATGACAATGATGTTGCGGTCGAACCTCGCCGGCCGGGTCCAGCGCGCATAGACCTTCTTCGCCTTGACGCCATCGACAATCTTCTTGGCGATCAGCGGGAAGATGCCGAGCAGGGCGAAGGAGCCGATCAGCGCCGGCGAGAGGATGCCCGACAGGCTGCTGATGCCCGCCAGTTGCGTGCCGGCGTTCACGAACACCAGCGTCCCGGCCAGCATGCCGACCTGGCTGACCCAGTAGAAGGTCCAGGCGCGCATCGGCGTCAGGCCCATCACCAGGTTGATCATGAAGAAGGGGAAGGCCGGCACCAGGCGCAGGGTGAAGAGGTAAAAGCCGCCCTCCCTGGCGACGCCCTCGTTGATCGCGCGCAGGCGTTCGCCGAAACGGTTCTGCACCCAGTCGCGCAGCAGGAAGCGCGAGGCGAGAAAGGCCAGCGTGGCGCCGATCGATGAGGCGAAGGACACCAGGACCGTGCCCCAGAGCAGGCCGAAAATCGCCCCGGCGACCAGCGTCATCACCGCCGCACCGGGCAGCGAAAGGCCGGTGACGGCGACATAGGCAAGGAAGAAGATCAGCGCGGCCATCAGCGGTTGCGCCGCGCGCCAGTTCTCGATGGCGGCCTGCTGGGCCTTGAAGGCATCCAGGCTGAAATAACGCCCGAGATCTAGCGCAAAATACAGCAGCACGACCGCGGCGATGACAATGACAAGCAGAACCTTGCGCAGCGGCAAAAGCTTCTCCCGGTTTGAATGTGCGGATGGCGAAATGCCTCCCGCTTGCGCCAACAGTCGGCGACGACGGTGCTTACCTTACATTGCCGGGCCGGTTTGCGTAAGCCCCGCGCGGTCCGGGTTTTCACCGGCGTAACGGCCAAGGCGAGCCGCGCAAGCCCCGGTGCAATCGATTTATTGCAATGCAGCAATTTCGCGCTAAGATAGGATTGTTAACATGGAGCTTGTGAAGAAATCGTAGCGAGCGGGCCGCAGCGGGGTGCGGCCGGAGCGCAGCTACCGGAACATATGTCGTTATATGTGAGGATAGCGAGCACCGCCCAGGCCCCGATCCGGCATGCGCAGTAGATTTATTCACAAGCTCTCAGGGAGCGTGTTCATGACCCAAATCGAAGCCAGCAATTCCGAATACATCGAAAACCGCACCTTCGACGAGATCAACGTCGGTGACAGCGCCACCCTGGTGCGCACGCTGCGCCACGAAGACATCCAGATGTACGCCATCATGTCCGGCGACATCAATCCCTCGCACGTCGATCCGGAGTATGCGAATTCGTCGATGCTGCGCGAGGTCATTGCCCACGGCATGTGGGGCGGCGCGCTGATATCGAACGTGCTCGGCACCCAGTTCCCCGGCCCCGGCACGGTCTACAAGGACCAGACGCTGCACTTCGCGCAGCCGGTACGCGTCGGCGATACGCTGACGGTGACCGTCACCTGCGAGAAGAAATACCCGCGCAACCACCACATGGTGCTCGACTGCCTCTGCGTCAACCAGGATGGGCAGAAGGTAATCTCCGGCACCGCCGAAGTGCTGGCGCCGACCGAGAAGGTCAAGCGCCTCAAGGCCAGCCTGCCGGATTTCAAGCTGTCGGAAACGCGCAAGGCGCGCTTCGAGCACCTGCTCGAAATTACCCGCGGCCTGACGCCGATCTCGATGGCGGTGGCCCATCCCTGCGATACCGAATCGCTGAAGGGCGCACTGCTGGCACGCGACCGCGGCCTGATCATCCCGACCCTGGTCGGCCCCGAGGACAAGATCCGCCAGATCGCCGAGGGCAACCAGCTCGACCTCTACGGCTGCACCCTGATCAATGTCCCGCACAGCCATGCCGCCGCCGAAGTCGCCGTGTCGCTGGCGCGCGAAGGCCAGGTCGAGGCGCTGATGAAGGGTTCGCTGCACACCGACGAACTCATGAGCGAAGTGGTGGACAAGGCCACGGGGCTACGCACCGCGCGGCGCATCAGCCACGTCTTCCTGATGGACGTGCCGACCTACCCGCGCCTGCTGTTCATCACCGACGCCGCGGTGAACGTCGCGCCCGACCTCGCCGCCAAGGTCGACATCGTGCAGAACGCCATCGACCTGGCGCGCATGCTGAAGATCGCCGATCCCAAGGTGGCCATCCTCGCCGCCGTGGAAACCGTCAATATCGCCATGCAGGCCACGCTCGACGCCGCCGCCCTGTGCAAGATGGCCGACCGCGGCCAGATCACCGGCGGCCTGCTCGACGGCCCGCTGGCCTTCGACAACGCCATCTCGCTGGTCGCCGCGCGCACCAAGGGCATCAAGTCTGCGGTGGCCGGCCAGGCCGACATCCTGCTGGTGCCCGACATCGAATCGGGCAACATGCTGGCCAAGCAGTTGGAATACCTCGCCGATGCGCTGACTTCCGGCATCGTGCTCGGCGCGCGCGTGCCGATCGTGCTCACCAGCCGCGCCGACTCGGCCGAAACCCGCACCGCCTCGACCGCCGTGGCCATGGTCATGGCGCACGCAAAACGCAAAAAATCCTGAGGAAACACAAAATGGCTGACGCAATCCTGACCCTCAATGCCGGGTCTTCCTCGATCAAGTTCGCCCTGTTCGCGCGCACTGCCGAGATATCCCGCAAACCGCAACTGGTGGGCCAGATCGACGGCATCGGCGCCGCCGGCGGGCAGCCCGCGCACCTCAAAATCAAGGACGCAGGCGGCCGCGTCACGGCGGACACCGACCTCCAGCTCGACGGCACCGCGCAGTCCCCGCAAAAGGCCGCGCTGGGCCTGCTGGTTGAAAGGCTGCGCAGCAGCGACTCGGGCTGGCATATTGCCGGCGTCGGCCATCGCATCGTGCATGGCGCAGAGAAGTTCTCGCAGCCGGTGGTGCTCGACAGCGCCATGATCGACACGCTGCGCGGCTTCACGCCGCTGGCGCCGCTGCACCAGCCGCACAACCTGGCCGGCGTCGATGCCCTGACCGCGGCCCTGCCCGGCATACCGCAGATCGCCTGCTTCGACACCGCGTTTCACCGCAGCCAGCCCGATGTGGCCCAGCTCTTCGCCCTGCCCCGCGCCATTACCGCGCAAGGCGTGAGGCGCTACGGCTTTCACGGTCTGTCCTACGAGTACATCGCCGAGGCGCTGCCGCAGCATCTCGACTCCGGCGTCGCCCGCGGCCGGGTCATCGTCGCTCATCTGGGCAACGGCGCCTCGATGTGCGGCATGCAGGACCTGAAGAGCCAGGCCTCGACCATGGGCTTCACCGCCGTCGATGGCCTGATGATGGGCACCCGCACCGGCAACCTCGATCCCGGCGTGCTGCTCTACCTGATGGATTACCGCAAGATGGACAGCAAGGCCCTGACCAGCCTGCTCTACAAGGAATCCGGCCTGCTCGGCGTGTCCGGCATCAGCGGCGACATGCGCGTGCTGCTCGAATCGAAGGCGCCCGAAGCGCGCGAAGCCATCGACCTGTTCTGCTATCGCATCGTGCGCGAAATCGGCTCACTGGCGGCCGCGCTGGGCGGTCTTGATGCGCTGGTTTTCACCGGCGGCATCGGCGAGCACGGCGCCCCGGTGCGCGAGCAGGTCTGCAACCAGCTCGGCTGGCTCGGATTGACCCTGGATTCGTCCGCGAATGGCGCCAACGCGACAAAAATTTCGGCCGCCGGGAGCCGGATCGAGGTCTGCGCCATACCTACGAACGAAGAGTGGATTATTGCGCGGCACACCGCGAAGCTCATCGGCTGAGCGGGCACTTTCGCGTTTTTCCAGGCCTGACGGGTCTGTCAACCCCCATGGTTGGACCCGCGCGTAAGCCCAAGCAATAAGCGGCCCAGAACGGCCTCAAGGCAAGTCTTGAAAAGCAGCGCCATCCCGCTGTTTTTCTTCCCATTTCATGTCGCCAAAACATACTATATCTAGTAGGGCGTACCCGATAGCTGCACTAGGCGATTTTTTAATTCATTGTTTTTATTGATTAAAAAATTTTCCGCTTTTCACGAACGAGAGCTGGAGTTATGCTTCGGCGCTCACTGGAACCTTAATCGGAACTGTCCTTCGGAAGAGACCATGACCACGACAACTAATAATACTGAGGAATCAACGAATTACGAGCACACCGGGCAGATGGATCTGCCCCTGCCCCAGGAAATATCGGGCGAAGTCCTGATCGAAAAATATGCCAAGGGAACCGAACGCGATGTGCGCGACGTGCGCAGCCGAGTGGCGCGTGCGCTGGCTTCGATCGAAGCCGAAGACAAGCGCGCAGTTTGGGAAGCGCGCTTCCTCGAAGCCCAGGAAAACGGCTTCGTTCCGGCCGGCCGCATCAACTCTGCCGCCGGCACCGATCTGTGCGCGACGCTGATCAATTGCTTCGTGCAGCCGGTGGGCGATTCGATTTCCGAACTCGTCGACGGCCGCCCCGGCATCTACACCGCGCTCCTCCAGGCCGCCGAAACCATGCGCCGCGGCGGCGGTGTCGGCTATGACTTCTCTTCGATCCGCCCGATCGGCGCCCACGTCAAGGGCACGCAGTCGCGCGCTTCCGGCCCGGTCTCCTACATGCGCGTCTTCGACCGCTCTTGCGAGACCGTCGAGTCCGCAGGTTCGCGCCGCGGCGCGCAAATGGGTGTCCTTCGCTGCGACCACCCGGACATCGAGGAATTCATCCACGCCAAGGATACCGGCGACCTGACCAACTTCAACATCTCGGTCGGCGTCACCGATCCCTTCATGCAGGCCGTGGAAGCTGACGGCGACATCGAACTGTCGCATCGCGCCACGCCTTCGGCCGACATCCGCGCGGCCGGCGCCTACCAGCGCGGCGACGGCAGTTGGGTCTATCGCAAGGTGCGCGCGCGCGACCTGTGGGAGCAGATCATGCGCTCCACCTACGATCACGCCGAGCCGGGCATCCTGTTCCTCGACCGCATGAACAAGGACAACAATCTTTACTACTGCGAAACCATCGAGGCCACCAACCCCTGCGCCGAGCAGCCGCTGCCGCCCTACGGCTGCTGCTGCCTGGGCTCGATCAACCTGACGCTGTTCGTCAAGGACGCCTTCAGCAAGAGCCCCAGCTTCGATTTCGCCGCCTTCGGCCGCGTCATCGATACCTCGGTGCGCATGCTCGACAACGTGCTCGACGCCACGCACTGGCCGCTCGAACAACAACTCAAGGAAGCGCAGAACAAGCGCCGCGTCGGCCTCGGCTTCACCGGCCTCGGCGATGCGCTGATCATGCTCAAGCTGCGCTATGACAGCAATGCCGCGCGCGCCATGGCGACCAAGATCTCCGAGTTCATGCGCGACCGCTCCTACCTGTATTCGGTCGAACTGGCGAAAGAGCGCGGCGCCTTCCCGCTGTTCAACGCCGACATGTACCTTTCGGGGGGCAACTTCGCCTCGCGCCTGCCGCAGGAGATCAAGGATCAGATCCGCAAGCACGGCCTGCGCAATTCGCACCTGCTGTCGATCGCGCCCACCGGCACCATCAGCCTGGCCTTCGCCGACAATGCCTCGAACGGCATCGAACCGCCCTTCTCCTGGGTCTACACGCGCAAAAAGCGCATGGCCGATGGCACCTTCAAGGAATACGCGGTCGAGGACTACGCCTGGCGCCTCTACAAGCACCAGGGCGGCGATGTTTCCAAGCTGCCCGAGTACTTCGTCACGGCACTCGAAATCTCGGCCCAGGCGCACGAGCAGATGGTCGCCGCGGTTGCGCCCTACGTCGACACCTCGATCTCGAAGACGGTGAATGTCCCCGCCGACTACCCCTATTCCGAGTTCGAAGACCTCTACATGGTGGCCTGGAAATCCGGCCTCAAGGGGCTCGCCACCTACCGGCCCAACTCGGTGCTGGGCAGCGTGCTCTCGGTCGGCACCAGCACCCCCGCGGAAAACGCCCAGAAGCAGCCGCAGGACGTCACCATCGACCACGCCAACCGCCGCCTGTCGATCGGCGCCCTGCCCGCCCCGGTGCTGGCAAGCTTGCGCTGGCCCGGCCGGCCGCGCATGACCGACGGCAATGCGGCATGGACCTATATGATCGAAGCGCCGCACGGCGAGTTCGCCCTCTTCGTCGGCCAGATCGAAAACGAGATGGGCCGCGACGTACCCTTCGAAGTCTGGGTCAATGGCGCCGAACAGCCGCGCGGCATCGGCGCCGTGGCCAAGACCCTGTCGATGGACATGCGCGCCAACGACAAGGCCTGGCTCAAGCTCAAGCTCGACGCCCTGGCCAGGACGCCGGACGACGACTCCTTCGAACTTCCCCTGCCGCCCAACGGCGAGCGCAAGCTCGTCCCCGGCGTGGTCTCCGCGCTGGCCCAGGTGGTGCGCTACCGCTGCGAAAAGCTCGGCGCCCTCGAAGGCACCGAGGCGACGCCGGTGATCGACTGCATGTTCAGCCGCGACGAGCCCAAGACCGGCACCGACGGCACGCTGTCATGGACCGTCGATGTGGTCAATCCGGCGTCCGGCGAAGAGTTCGTCCTCGGCCTCAAGGAAATCACCCTGCCCGACGGCGTCACGCGGCCGTATTCGGTATGGCTCTCCGGCCACTACCCGCGCGCCCTGGACGGCCTGACGCGTTTGCTCTCGCTCGACATGCGCGTGCTCGACCCGGCCTGGATCGGCATGAAGCTGCGCAAGCTGACCAACTACGCCGAGCCGCTGGGCGACTTCATGGCCCGCGTTCCCGGCTCCAGCAAACAGCAGAACTGGCCCTCGACGGTGGCCTACATCGCGCGCCTGATCATGCATCGCTACGCCATGCTCGGCATCCTCGACGAGAACGGCTACCCGACCCGCGAAATGGGCATCCTCGAAGTCCCCGAGCAGAAGAGCGGCGGCGTCAAGGTGATGCAGGGCTCGCTGTGCGGCGAATGCGGCAATTACACCGTCATCCGCAAGGACGGCTGCGATTTCTGTTCCGCCTGCGGCGCGGTGGGAAGTTGCGGCTGAACGCGACTACTCAATAGCTACAAGCAAGCAAAAGCCCACCAACCGCAAGGAAGGTGGGCTTTTCTTTTCAGCGCTGCCAGGCAAACAACCGGGCCAACGCGTCTTCCACCCGCTCACCCAGGGGCATGTCGATACGGAAGCGTCATCTCATGCACCTGCATTGGTGCCATGCTCATTGCGTGCGGTGCTTGTCGGCGCCAGGTGGTCAATGACTACCGGTGGTCGGTTGGGAAATTGTGCCACCAGTTCCAGCGTGCCGCCCATCGCCTCGACGTAGCGGCGCAGGGTGGACAGCAACATGTCGCTGCGTTTTTCCAGTCGTGAAATTGTGTCCTGGCCTACCCCCAGCGCAGCAGCAAGGTCTTGCTGCGTTTGCGCCACGGCCTGGCGCAGGTCTTTCAGCGTCGCCAGTTCGCCCGTGCGCGCCTCGATGGCGGCGCGGCGCTTGGCCGGCAGTTGCTCCAGCAGATGAACAAGTTTTTTTGCCATGTCGATGCTCCTTGCTCGTTGCGGCCAATGTGGCCAGGTGCGAGTCAAAGCGCGCGTCCGCCAACGCAATCAGTCGTTTGTAAAAGCGCCGTTGATCCGCGCCGCCCTTGTCACCACCCACCAGCAATATCGCCTGCCGCGCGGGATCGAAGGCAAAGGCCACGCGCCATACCTCGCCAGTCCAGCCAAAGCGCAACTCCTTCATGTTGGCGTGCTTCGAACCCTTCAGCGTATCCACTGTCGGCCGCCCCAGCCGGGGCCGAAATCCCGCAGTAGCAGGGCATGGGCCAGCAGTTCGTCTTGCAGGGATTCCGCCATGGCCGCGAATTCGGCGGCAAAATCGTCGTGAAGGAGTACGGTCCAACGCATGCGCGGATTATGGACTTAAAGCCATATTTGTTCAAGCAGTCTGATGGACTCAAGCCGCCGTGTCGCCAGTGCCGACTTTTGGCCGAAGAATAGCCGCGCCAAATGAACAATTCTCCGTTACGAGAGCGGGAAAAGGGAGCGGGAAAAGGGGGCAGGGTGAAGTAGACCGGCTTTCCCGGACACATTTGATCCCTTTGATCCGGCTTTCTTTGATCGCGCTTTGATCGCGGGACTGGCTTCCCGCCCTGCGAAACGGGCAGCCTCGAAGTCAACGAGCAGAGAACAGCGGCATTGGCCCAAAAGGCGCAAGACTCGACTTGTCGTCATGCCAATTCAATTCGACCTTGGCACCTTTGGTTCGCCTTTAGCTCGGTGTGCCGCTGCACACCATCTCAGCGCGGCGCCCGCTTCGCATCGTTGAGCTTCCAGTCATAGTCGAGGAAGTCCAGCCGGTAGTCGCCGCTGCGCACTTTCGCCTGCGCTTCGGGCGTCGCCGCGAGCTGGGCGGCATGGCGACCGAAGGTGGCCTTCAGCGAGTCGTAGCCCTTGTGTCCCTTCTCGAAATCCTTGCCGTACCAGTCGAAGATCTTCGACACCAGCAGCCTTCCGGAGGCGGCGTCGTAGCGGTTGCGCGAGGCATCGGCGAAGAAGCGCCGCATGCCATCGTCGAGCTGGGCGTCGATCTTTTCCGGGGTGAAGGCCTCGGGACGCAGCATCGGGCAACCGATGGAGGCGCAGACCACGCCGACGTGGATGCGCGGGTCGTCGAAGGCGCCGGGCGCGCGGATCAGGTCGTGCTCGACGTCGTCGAGACTCCGCTCCTGCCCGAGCAGGCTGAAAAACTTCTTCTTCCACGGCGACTGGAACACGGAACCGAGGTCCTTGATCGATTCAAGTTCGGGATATTTCGTCAGGATCAGCTCGACCGTATAGGCGTTGTAGGCGTTGATCAAAAAGGCCAGGCGCTGCGGCTTGCCCCACTTGCCGTAGTCGGTATCGCCGACCGCCGAGAGGCTGGCGAGATACGCCTGCAGCGCCGCCCTCTCGATCTTCAGCGCCGCGTAATCGACGGCGCTGGCGTTGCCGCCGGCAAACGTCTTGACATGCTTCGCCAGCAGCGCATTCCAGCTAGCATGGCTGTGGTCGAAGCCCTGTGCCCGGACGAACGTGGCCGATGCAACGAGAAAAAGGCCGAGCAGAAGCGTGCGGATGGACAATTCAATCTCCCTTGAGGGGCATTCGGAAAGAAACAAGGTCTGGCGATGGCTGACGCCGGATTTCCGGCGCCAGACGCAGCAGCCGAAACCGATACGATGTTCTGCGGACTTTCGGTTTGGTCGGACGATAAGCCGTAAAGCTTACAGGTTCGCGAAGCCCCTGCTGCCCGCCACGGCAACCGCCCTCCGCGGCGACCTGGCCGCATGTCCCGGCCGCACCTGATCGCGACACCGCCACTATTTTCATCAGCCTCCCCGGCACGGCCGCAGCCGAACCCTAAAATGGCAGCCATGCCAGCCCGTGCCCTGCCGCTCCCTGCCCCATGAACTCCGTATCGATGATGACGGAGCTGATCAATCCGCGCACCTTCCTGCTCGTTGCAAACCTGCTGGGGTTTTTTTGCGCCCTGGTGCTGTGGGTGCAGCGGCGCAGTTTCCCCGACGACATCAAGGGACTGGGTGAATGGGCTGCCGCCGTGGTGCTGATCGGCGTCGCCTCGGGCCTGTCCTCGATGCGCGGCCTGCTCTCCGATTTCCTGTCCATCGTGATCCCCAGCGCCGCGCTGCTGCTTGGACAGTTCCTCCTGATCGTCGGCCTGCAGCGCTATTCCGGACGGCAACCGAAGTGGCGTCCCGCACTGGACGGGATCGTCGTGGTGGTGGTCCTGATCACCTTCCTCACCTACGCTACCCACCACTACCAGGGCCGGATCTTCCTGATGGCGCTGGCCCACATCGTCCTGTTTTCCGCCGGCGCCGTGCTTGCGTGGCAGGCCAAACCCGGCGGACTCGGCAGCCGCTTCCTGCTCCTGTTCTTCCTCCTAGGCGCCGCGGTGGCCGTGTGGCGCATCACCACGCTCACCGGCGGGATCACCGAGAACGAGGATATCTTCGACCGCGACCCGATCCAGCAGGCCTTCCTCGCGATGTTTTCGCTGGGGGTACTGGGACTGTCCATCGGCTTCATTCTCATCACCAACGAACGCCTGCGCACCGAACTCGAATTCATGGCAACCCGCGATCCCATGACCGGCGCACTCAACCGGCGCGCCTTTTTCTCCCAGGCGGCCGTGGAATGGGCGCGCTGTACCCGCTCCCACCGGCCCCTGTCCGTGCTGACCTCGGACATCGACTTCTTCAAGAAGGTCAACGATACCCACGGCCATCATGTCGGCGACCTCGTCATCAAGGATTTCGCGATCCGGGCGCAGCAGATGCTGCGCGTGCCGGACGTCCTGGCGCGCTTCGGCGGCGAGGAGTTCACCATCCTGCTGCCGGACACCGGCACCACCGAGGCGAGAAACGTCGCCGAACGCATCCGGCGCGAGATCGAGACCCCCCGCAATACGGCGCTACCCCGCTATACGGTAAGCATCGGGCTGTCCGTCACGCACGGCAAAACGGGGGACGCCGCAGACATCGAGGCCCTGATCGCCGAAGCCGACGCCGGTCTCTATCGGGCGAAACAAGGAGGTCGCAACCGCGTCGATGGCTGACGTCGCGCGTATTTTGCGAGCCAAAAACCAAAGAAGCCAACAGCCAAAAGCAGCCAAAGGTATTCCTGATTAGCAATGAACGTCAGCTTGTCATTCCGGCGCAAGCCGGAATCCAGAGCGGGCGCTCGAAAACCTTCTGGATTCCGGGTCAAGCCCGGAATATGACGAACCAGCAGCCAACGGTCAGAGTCATTTAGCTTTTCGTTCCGCATCGTGGCTCCCTCCACTCCCGGACTCCAGATACCTGCTGGTAAGTTGCTACCGGTCGCGAGTCCGGTTCCGCATCGTTCGCCGCGACGCGGCGGACCTGCCGCTCGCCGTCCCCCCACGGCAGGCTTTGCACAGCCTGCCGGCTTCGCGGGCGCAGAGCAGTGCTCTGCGAAACCCCCGCTCCGCCCAGCGCCGACTTTTTGCGGGCGGCTCAGCCTGGCCTGGCTGCCGTGCTGCGCGAGGCGACCAGGATGCCGGCGACGATCAGCAGGAAGGCCGCGCCGTGATAGGCCTGCGGCCATTCGCCGATGACCATCACCGACAGGACGGCGGTGATCAGCGGCGTGAGGTTGTAGAACACCGCGGCGATGGCCGGGCCGGCTTCCGCCACCGCCAGCCCCCAGGAGCGGTAGGCGATGATCGAGGGGCCGACGGCGATGAAGACGATGGTGGCGACGAGTTGCCAGGACCAGCGCGGCGTGATCGAGGCTGCCACCGCCTCGCCGATTCCGGCGGCGGCGAAAGCGGCGCAGGCCCCGAACAGGCATTGCGCCAACAGGAATTCGGCCCAGTCCCAGTCCGGGCGCGCGGCGCCCCTCATGTGCTCCGGCGGCCGCACCAGCATCCAGCTGTAGATGGCCCAGCCGATGATCGCCAGCACCATCAGCAGGTCGCCTTCCACCAGCTGGATGCGCAGCAGCGCGAGCGGGTCGCCGCGCGCGAGCACGGTCAGCACGCCGGCCAGCGACAGCGCCGCGCCAAGCAGTTGCGGCCGCGTCGGCCGCACGCGGTAGAACAGCGCACCGACGATCATGGCCCACAGCGGCAGACTCGATGCGATCAGGGTCACGTTCACCGGCGTGCTGGTGCGCAGCGCGACGTACTGCATGGCGTTGTAGGCGCCGACGCCGATCAGCCCGAGCACGCCCAGGTAGGCCCAGCGCCGGCGAATCCCGGCACGCGCTGCGGGCGTGGCCAGGATCTTCCAGCCCAGCGGCAGCAGCAGCAACAGCGCCAGCCCCCAGCGCAGGGCATTCAGCCACAGCGGGCCGATGCTGTCGATCGCCAGGCGCGCGACCACGGAATTGCAGGCCCACAGCAGGGGCGGCAGGATCAGCAGGACCAGCAGGCGCAAGGACAGATGCATGACGGGTCAGGACCTGTGCCGGCGCATCGCTTCAGCCAGGCGCCACGACGCCATCGAGCCGCGCCATCCAGTCGAGCACGGCGTCGGCGGTCTTCCCCGGCTGTTCGAAAGGGAACAGGTGCGTGCCCTCGATCCAGCTGATGCGCCCCTGCGTGATGCGCTGCGTCGCGGCCAACCCGGCCTGGCGCACCTCGCGCGAGCGCGTGCCGGCGACGAAGGCCACCGGCCCGCCCGGCGGGTGCAGGCGCAGGTAAGGCACCAGCCGGTGCGGCACGGTCGAGTAGATTTCGGCTTCGATTTCCGGGCGGAATTTCAGGCGCCGGGCGTCGCCGCTGCGGTCGGCCGGGTCCTGCTCGGTGCCGTGGCGGACATAGTCGTCCAGCACCGCCGGATGCCAGCGCGCGAACAGCGGCTTTGCGGCGAAATGACCATGCACTGCGCCCAGGTCGGGCCAGCGGTCGCGGCGTTTTCTTGCCACTGCTGCCGGCGAAATCCGGTCCATCTGGCCGGTTGCCTTGACCACGCTGACCAGGCCGGATTTCCAGCCGTGGATGATGGGCGAATCGAGCAGCACGATGCCGCGCACGCGCTGCGGGCGCTGGCCGGCGGCGAGCAGGCTGAGATAGCCGCCCATCGAGTGGCCGACCAGCCAGACGCGCGGCTGCGGCAGGCTGTCGATCAGCGCCGTGAGCTGCTGCGTCATGCCGCTCCAGCGGCGATCGACCGGGAATTGCGCGTCGTGGCCGAAATGCTCGATGGCCGCCACCTCGTGGCCGACGGCGCGCCATGCGTCAAAAAGCTGCCGGTAAGTCGACGCACTGTAGCTGTTGCCGTGGGAGAAAATAATCATGGCGCGACTGTTGTCATGAGAGGGACCCCAGCGGGTCGGGCGTCATGGTGGCCGCGCAGGCGCGCTTGGCAACGGGCGAGAGCCGCTTGATACGGTATTCGGCCTTCGAGGCCGCCGAGCGGTCGGGATGCGCTTCAGCCGCCAGCATGCACACGGGCGCATGCAAGCGCATGGCGCGCGCGCCGCGACCCTCGCGGTGGGCGGCGAAGCGCGCCGCCAGGTCGACGGTGATCCCCGTGTACAGGCTGCCGTCGCTGCACTCGATCAGGTAGACGTACCAGGTCTTGCTCGCCGCCATCGATTCAGGTCAGGAGCGGATGCATCCAGACGAACAGCACCTGGCCCTGGGATTCGGCGAGCCGCGCCAGGTCGGCCAGTTCGAACACCATCGCCTGCACGTCCGCCGTTTCCCACTGCTCCATTTCATATTCCTCGGTGGCCGCCAGTTCCTCGGCGACCAGTTCCAGCGCTTCCTCGTCCAGCGCGGCCAGGCGTTCCATGGCTTCATCGGCGATGCGCAGCACCACGGCGCCCTCGTCGCCGACATAGACCGGCTCGTAGCTGCCCACCGCCTCCTCGAACTCGTCGCCGGTCAGCAGGCAGTGCAGCGTGGCGATCTTGGCCGTGTCGATGCCGCGCCGCTCGATGCCGCTCCACTCGTCCACCGGCCGCAGCGATTCGCCGATGGCGGCGTATTCATCCTCCTCGGCGGCGACGATGTTGGTCAGTATTCCCAAGCAAATTCTCCTTTGTGCGATGCCCGCCGATCATAGCGGAAACCGCGGGGCGACCCGCGCCAAATCTGCTCAGCGCTTCCGCCGCCGACGCGTGACCGGCACCGGGTCCGGCGGCAAGCCCAGCGCCTGGCGCGACAGGCGATCGGCCTCGCGATTGCGATGGCGCGGAATCCACAGCAGTTGCACCTCATCGAAGCGCCGCACACGCTCGCGCGCTGCGGCCACCAGCAGGCACAGGCGGGCGATCTGCGTGCTGTCCGGACCGCGCACATAGCGCAGCGCGACATCGCTGTCGCCGCGCAGCAGCAGCTTGCGCGCGCCGGCCGCAGCCGCCATGTCGAGCGCGGCGCACAGCGCGTGCAGCTCGGCCTCGTTGTTGCAGCCGGAAACATTCAGCAGAACGGACTTTTCCTCGCGCCGCCCGTCGGGCGCGACCAGAAGCACGCCGATGCCGATCTTGCCCGGATTGGGTAACGCAGAACCGTCGAACCAGGCCTGCCAACAAGCGTCGACGACCGTCGCCTCAGAACAGGCTGGCGACGACGAAGCGGTCTCTTGCAGCCAGTTTCTCCAGGCCCTTGACCACTTCGAGCGAGGCGCCCCACTTCATGATGTGGGTCAGGAAGGTGGTCAGCGCCTGCGACAGCGCGTAGCCGGTTTCCTTCCATTCCTGGCGGAATTCGTCGAAGGCGACCGTCTTGGCCGAAAGCTTGCCGCTTTTCATGGGCACCAGCGTGACGCTGTCGCCGCGATGGCGGATCACGATGGCGGTAGTGCGTTTGCCGTTGATGACGACCACATGAGTCTCCCTGTCAGGCTGACAGGGTCGAGGCTACAGGCAGTGCATGCCGGATGAGAGCCGGAAAAAAAGTCCTTTTTGGCGCCAGCTTTCAGGCCTTCGCTTCAAGCGACTCCCAGCGCGAAAGCGCGGCGTCGATCTCGGCATCGACGGCGGCCAGCCTTTCCTGCACGTGGCGCTGGGTCTCGGCCGGTTCCTGGTAGAAGGCCGGATCGCCCATCCGGCCTTGCAGCGCAGCCTGCTCGGCTTCCAGCGCGGCGATGCGTGCGGGCAGTTGTTCCAGTTCGCGCTGTTCCTTGAAACCGAGCTTCTTGCGCTCGGCGGGCTTGGGCTTCGCCGTGTCGCCAGCGCCAGCGCTCTGCGTCCCTCCGGGAACTTTCTGGCCCGTCACGGCCGCCACGCCGCCCGTGGCGTCGAAGCGCGCCGCGCCACCGGCCGGGCGCTGGCGCAGCCAGTCGCTGTAGCCGCCGACATACTCCTTCCACTGCCCGCCGCCTTCGCTGGCGATGGTCTGCGTCACCACGTTGTCGAGGAATGCGCGGTCGTGGCTGACCAGGAACACCGTACCGGAATAGTCCTGCAGCAGGGCTTCGAGCAGTTCCAGGGTCTCGATGTCGAGGTCGTTGGTCGGTTCGTCCAGCACCAGCACGTTGGCCGGCCGCGCGAAGAGGCGCGCCAGCAAGAGCCGGTTGCGCTCGCCGCCGGAGAGCGACTTGACCGGCGAACGCGCGCGCTGCGGGGCGAAGAGGAAATCTTCCAGGTAGCCGATCACGTGCTTTTTCGCGCCGCCGATTTCGACATAGTCCGATCCGGGGCTGATGACTTCGCACAGCGGCGCCTCGGGGTCGAGCTGGGTGCGGAACTGGTCGAAATAGGCGACTTCGATCTTGCTGCCCAGTTGCACCTTGCCGGCGTCGGCGGCAAGCTCGCCAAGTATCAGGCGCAGCAGCGTGGTCTTGCCGGTGCCGTTGGCGCCGATCAGGCCGACCTTGTCGCCGCGCTGGATGCGGCAGGAAAAGTCCTTGACCACGGTCTTGGCGCCCGCATCTGTCACAAAGCGTTTCGAGACATCCTCAAGTTCGGCCACGAGCTTGCCGGAAGCATCGCCGCGCACTACTTTGAATTCCACCTTGCCCAGTTGATCGCGCCGCGCCGCACGGGCCGCACGCAAGTGTTCGAGGCGCTGGACGCGGCCGACGCTGCGCGTGCGCCGCGCCTCGACGCCCTTCCTGATCCAGACTTCCTCCTGCGCCAGCATCTTGTCGGCGCGAGCATTCGCCAGCGCCTCCTCGTTGAGCATGAACTCCTTGCGCTCCTGGTAGGCGGCGAAACTCCCCGGAAAACTTACCAGGTTGCCGCGGTCGAGTTCGACGATGCGCGTCGCCACCCCATCGAGGAAGACCCTGTCGTGGGTGATGACCATGATGGCGCCGGCATAGCCGCGCAGCAGGTCCTCCAGCCAGAGGATGCCGTCGACGTCGAGGTGGTTGGTCGGCTCGTCGAGCAGCAAAAGCTGCGGCTCGGCCACCAGCGCCCGGGCCAGGGCGACCCGCTTCTTGCCGCCGCCGGAGAGCGCATCGACGCGGGCATCGCCATCCAGCGCCAGGCGCGAAATGGCCTGTTCGACCCGCGAACTGAGGCGCCAGCCGTCGTTGGCCTCAAGCTGCGTCTGCAGTTCGTGCATGCGATCCATGTCCGCCGTGTCGCCGGCGCCGACTTTATGGGTCACCTCGTGGTATTCGGCGAGCACGCGGGCCACGTCGCCCAGCCCCGCCGCGACGGCTTCGAACACCGTGTCGTGGCTGGCGAATTCCGGCTCCTGCGGCACATAGGCGATCGAGAGGCCGGGCTCGCGCCAGACCTCGCCATCGTCGAGCGCACCAAGGCCCGCCAGCGCTTTCAGCAGGCTGGATTTGCCGCTGCCGTTGCGGCCGATGAGGCCGACGCGTTCGCCGGCATCGATCTGCATCGCGGCGTGGTCCAGCAGGGCGACATGGCCGTAGGCGAGGCAGGCGCGATCGAGGGAGATGACGGGCATGGAAATGAAGCCGGGAAAGGACGGTGAAGGGGTGCGCGATTATAGGCGAGCGCCCCGGCCTGCGGCCGGCCGCAGGCCGTCTCCGAGGTGCGATAGAATTCCCGCCTCGCGCCCTTGTAGCTCAGTGGATAGAGCGACCGCCTCCTAAGCGGTAGGTCACAGGTTCGATTCCTGTCCTGGGCGCCATGATCAGGTATGGCGTATGATTTGCGATCCGCTCCGGACCGATACACTCGGAGATCCACGGTTCATTGCATGATGATTGCCGAAGTTTCGACCATCGAAGAAGAACTCGCGCTGGCCCAGGCAGATTCCCGTGACATGAAACGCACGGTGATCGCCCTGCGCACGGAGCTCGAAGCGGCGCACGCCGAAATCCACGATGCCACGCTGCGCGCCACCCAATCAAGCGCGGCAGAAATTTCACAACTGAAAATCACCGTCGGTGCCCTGCGCGAGGAACTCGAGCGAGCGCGCGTTGAGCGCGAAAAGGCGATCCAGCAGGAGCGCGTCGCCGCCAGCCAGGAAGCGCAGATGCTGAAGGCCACGGCCGCCGCCCTGCGCGAGGAACTGGAACGTTCGCGCGTCGAGCGCGACCGCGCGGTGCAGCAGGAACGCGTCGTCAATCACAACGAAATGCAGCAGTTGAAGGCCACGGCGGCGGCGCTGCGCGAGGAACTCGAGCGCGCCCGCGCCGACACCGACAATGCTGTGCGTTCGGCGCTGGTCAGCGCACAGGGCGAAATTGCGCAACTGCGGCAGACGGTCGCCGGACTGCGCGAAAGCCTGGAACTGGCCCAGATCGACAAGGCCAACTCGGTCAATCGCGAGCGCACCCTGTTCGCCGACGAAGGCGCCCAGTTGCAGCAGACCGTCCAGGCCCTGCGCGACCAGATCGAAGCCATGCGCGGTACCGTGAAATGAACGCCATCGACCCGCCCATAGAACCCGCCGGCACGAAGAAGAAAACCGCCGAACGCGACCAGGAAAGCCGCCGCCGGCTGCGCCACCTCGAACTGCTGCTGGAAGTGACGCGGCGCATGGCGAGCTATGGCACGCTCGACCAGGTGCTGCAGGCGCTGGTGGAAATGACCACCACCGAACTCAATGCCGAACGCGGCTCGCTGTTCCTCAACGACCCCGACACCAACGAACTGTATTCGCGCGTCGCGCAGGGCAACATCCAGCGCGAAATCCGCATCCTGAATACCAGCGGCGTCGCCGGCTACGTCTATACCGCAGGCGAGGCGCTGATCATCGCCGACGCCTACGCCGACGACCGCTTCAACCGTTCGATCGACGAGCAGACCGGATTCACCACGCGCAACATCCTTTGCGTGCCGATCCGGACGGTGAAGGGCGAGATCATCGGCGTCGCGCAGACGCTCAACAAGCGCAGCGGCAAGTTCACCAAACAGGACCTCAACCTGCTCGAAGCGATGACCAGCCAGGGCACGCTGGCCCTGCAAAGCGCCCAGTTCATCGAGCGCATGCAGGCCATCCGCCGCCAGGAAATGGAGTTCATCGACGTCGTCTCGGAAGTCACCGCCGACATCAAGCTCGGCTCGCTGTTGCAGAAGGTCATGGGCGAGGCCACGCGACTGCTCAACGCCGAACGCTCGACGCTGTTCCTCAATGACGACAAAACCAACGAACTGTGGTCCGAGGTCGGCCAGGGCCTGGAGTCGGTGCAGATCCGCCTGCCCAACCATCTCGGCATCGCCGGCGCCGTATTTACCCAGGGCAAGGCAATCAACATTCCCTACGCCTACGCCGACCTGCGCTTCAACCCGGCCTTCGACAAGAAGACCGGCTACTTCACCCGCTCCATCCTCTGCGTGCCGATCACCAACAAGCACGGCAAGGTGATCGGCGTCACGCAGGTACTCAACAAGCGCGGCGGCCCCTTCACCGGCGAAGACGAGTCGCGCCTGCGCGCCTTCACGGCGCAGATTTCCATCGCCCTGGAAAACGCCAAGCTGTTCGCCGACGTGCAGAACATGAAGAACTACAACGAGGCGATGCTGGAGTCGATGTCGAACGCCGTGATCACGCTCGACGAATCGGAAAAGATCGCCACCTGCAATGCCGCCGGCCTGCGCATCCTGCGCGTGACCCCGGCGCAGATCCTGCACCGGCCGGCCACCGAATTCTTCGCCGGCAGCAACGCCTGGGTCCAGGAAAAGCTCAAGCGCGTCGGCGAAACGCAGACCACCGAACTGGCGATGGAAGCCGAACTGATCGTCGGCGAGGACAAACTCTCGGTCAACCTGACCGCCCTGCCCCTGTTGTCGGCGGAGAAGAAGCGCCTCGGCTCGATGCTGATGCTGGAGGACATCTCCAGCGAGAAGCGCATGCGCTCGACCATGTCGCGCCTGATGGACCCGGGCATCGCTGACCAGATGCTGGCCGGCGGCGTAGACGCCTTGGGCGGCAAGAACGTCGTGGCCACGGTGCTCTTCTCGGACATCCGCGGCTTCACCACGATCACCGAAACGCTGGGCGCCCAGGGCACGGTAGCCCTGCTCAACGAATACTTCACGCTGATGGTCGATTGCATCCAGCGCGAGGAAGGCATGCTGGACAAGTTCATCGGCGACGCGATCATGGCCGCCTTCGGCATCCCGGTCGGCCACGACGACGACGCCGACCGCTCTGTGCGCACGTCGATCGCGATGATCCGCGAGCTGTGGAACTGGAACAAGCAGCGCGTCAATGAGGGCAAGCTGCCGGTCGACATCGGCATCGGCCTGAATACCGACAACGTCGTGTCCGGCACCATCGGCTCGAAGAAGCGCATGGACTACACCATCATCGGCGACGGGGTGAACCTCGCCGCGCGACTGGAGTCGGCCTGCAAGCAGTACGGCGCCCACATCCTGATCAGCGAGTTCACCTACAAGGCGCTCAAGGCAACCTACTACAGTCGCGAGCTCGACCTGGTGGTGGTCAAGGGCAAGACCAAACCGGTTGCCATTTTTGAAATCCTCGATTACCACACCGAAGAGAGCTACCCGCAAATGCTCGACGCCCTGCGCCATTTCAAGGCGGGTCTGGTCAAGTACCGGCAGCAGAAGTGGAACGACGCCAAGAACGAATTCGGCGAAGTGCTGGCCCTCAACGACCACGACAAGGCGGCGAAAATGTACATCGAGCGCTGCGAGCACTTCATCGCCAACCCACCCGGGGAGGACTGGGACGGCGTCTGGGTGATGGAATCCAAGTAAGCCTGAGACCAGGCCCGCGGCGGGAGTCGCCGGATCACTTGACGCGGGTCAGGACCGGCCGCCCTGAACGATCGGGCGCGGGCGCTGCGGCGGCGGGCGACTTGTCCTTGATCGCTTCCGCCGCCTCGACATCGGCAGCCGCTTCGGCATTCATCCTTTCAGTGACTTCGAACGCCATGCCTTCGCCGTTCTCGCGGGCGTAGATCGCCGCCACCCGCCCGATGGGCACCACAACGGGAAACGTCTTGCCGCCAAAGCGCGCCTGGAAGGTGATTTCCTCGTTGCCCATCTGCAATTGATGGGTGGCTTCGATGCCCACATTGAGGACGATCTCGCCGTCCTTGACGAATTCGCGCGGCACACGCGTGGTGGTATCGACCTTGACCGCCAGATAGGGCGTGAAGCCCTGATCCGCACACCATTCGTGGATGGCGCGGATCAGGTAGGGCTTGGTGGACTGCATTGGCGTTGCGCCAGGATGGATCAGGCGTATGTCGCGGACGATGCGCCTCAGCGGCGCATCATCTTCTCCGTCGGCGTCAGCGCGTCGATGAAGCCCTGGCGCGAAAAGATGCGCTCGGCGTACTTCATCAGCGGCGCCGCGGTCTTCGGCAATTCGATGGCGTAGTGGTCGAGGCGCCACAACAGCGGCGCAATCGCCACGTCGAGCATGGAGAAGTCCTCGCCGAGGAGGAACTTCTGCTTGTTGAACATCGGTGCCAGTTCGATCAGCCGGTCGCGCATGTGCATGCGCGCCTTGTCGGCCGACTTGAGGTTCTTTTCCAGCGCATCGATGTAACTGAACAGTTCCTGTTCCATGGTGAACAGCAGCTGTCGCGCCTTGGCCCGCGTCTGCGGGTCCGGCGGCATCAGCTGCGGATGCGGAAAGCGCTCGTCGATGTACTCGTTGATGATGTTCGACTCGTAGAGCACCAGGTCGCGATCGACCAGCACCGGCACGCGGTTGTATGGGTTGATGATGGCGATGTCTTCGGGCTTGTTGAAGAGATCGACATCGATCACCTGGAAGTCCATCTGCTTCTCGTAGAGGACGATGCGGCAGCGATGGCTGAACGGGCAGGTGGTGCCCGAATACAGGTTCATCATGGCGCTGCTGCCCCAGGAGTAGTCCGCATCACGTACCACTTTGCGCACGGGCGGCGCATTCATTTCTCGATGCCCCATGGTATGCATTCACGTAAAGAGTTAATGGATGTCTTTCCAGTACTCGCGTTTCAGCGCGTAGGCAAAGACAAAGAGGACTGCGAGGAAAATCAGCACGATGACGCCCAGTTTCTTGCGGAACTCGCCGACCGGCTCGCCCATGTAATGGAGGAAGGCCACCAGGTCGCCCACCATGGCGTCGTATTCCTGCGGCTTCAACTTGCCCGGCTTGGCCAGTTTAAGCTTGTGGTCGGCGCCCATGACCTGCTCGCCCTGCAGTTCCCAGAGCACATGCGGCATGCCGACGTTTTCGAATACCACGTTGTTCCAGCCGGTCGGGCGGTTATCGTCGCGATAGAAGGTACGCAAGTAGGTGTAGAGCCAGTCGGCGCCGCTGCCGTACCCGGAGGCACGCGCCCTGGCGATGATGGTCAGGTCAGGCGGCGCGGCGCCGAACCAGACCTTGGCTTCGGCACGCTGCATGGCGATCTTCATCGGCTCGCCGACCTTCTCGGCGGTGAACATCAGGTTGTCCTTGACCTGCGCATCGGACAGACCGATGTCGGCAAGCCGGTTGTAGCGCATGTAGGACGCGGAATGGCAGTTCAGGCAGTAATTGACGAAGATCTTGGCGCCATTCTGCAGGGCGGCCATGTCGGTCGACTTGTCCGGCGCGCTGTCGAGATGCAGCGTGGGGCCCGCGGCAAACGCCAGGACCGGCGCGAACAGGATTGCGGTAAGGAATTTCTTCATTTCATTGTCACCCGGTCCGGTTCCGGCTTGCAGCGATCCAAGGAGGACCAGATCGGCATCGTCAGGAAAAACAAGAAGTAATACACGCTGAGCAGTTGTGCGACCGGCGCGCCGGGGAGGAAGCCGAAGAACTTGTAGGCCGGGTCCTTGGTGCCGAGGAAACCCAGGATGAAGAAACCCACGACCCAGATTGCGATCAGGACCTTGGTCATCGTGCCGCGATAGCGGATCGACTTGACCGGGCTGCGGTCCAGCCAGGGCAGGAAGGCGAAGATAAGCGTGCCGGCGCCCATGGCAACCACGCCCCAGAACTTGGCATCGATGCCGAACAGCGGATAGGTCACCGCGCGCAGCAGCGAGTAGTAGGGCGTGAAGTACCACACTGGCGCGATGTGCGGCGGCGTCACCAGCGGATCGGCCGGGAAGAAGTTGTTGTACTCGAGGAAGTATCCGCCGCCCTCGGGCATGAAAAAGACCACGATCGAAAAGACGAAGAGGAAGACCACGACGCCGACGATGTCCTTGACCGAGTAGTAGGGATGAAAGGGGATGCCGTCCAGCGGAATGCCGTTCGCGTCCTTTTTCTTCTTGATCTCGATGCCGTCAGGGTTGTTCGAACCGACTTCGTGCAGGGCGATGATGTGCGCCCCCACAAGGCCGATCAGCACCAGAGGCATGGCGATGACATGGAAGGCGAAGAAACGGGTCAGCGTCGCGTCGCCGACGACGTAGTCGCCGCGCAGCCAGATCGAAAGGTCGTTGCCGATCAGCGGAATCGCCGAGAACAGGTTGACGATGACCTGGGCGCCCCAGAAGGACATCTGACCCCAGGGCAGCAGGTAGCCGAAGAAGGCCTCGCCCATCAGGCAAAGGAAGATGCCGATGCCGAACAGCCAGATCAGTTCGCGCGGCTTGCGGTAGGAACCGTAGAGCAGGCCGCGGAACATGTGCAGATAGACGACGAGGAAAAAGGCCGAGGCGCCGGTCGAGTGCATGTAGCGGATCAGCCAGCCCCACGGCACGTCGCGCATGATGTACTCGACACTGGCAAAGGCAACCGGTACGCCCGAGGCGTTCAGCGAGGCGTCCGGCTTGTAGTGCATGGTGAGGAAGATGCCGGTGATGATCTGGATGGCCAGCACCAGCATCGCCAGCGAACCGAAGAAATACCAGAAGTTGAAGTTCTTCGGTGCGTAGTACTCGGACAGATGGGCTTTCCAGTTCGAGGTCAGCGGAAAGCGCGCATCGACCCAGTTCAGTGTCCCTTGCAATATGGCGTTCACTTTGCTCATCGCATCAGGCCTTCTTGTCTTCGCCAATGATCAACTTGGCGTCGCCAAGATACATGTGCGGAGGAATTTCGAGATTGTCAGGGGCCGGCATGCTCTTGTAGACACGGCCGGCGAGGTCGAAGAAGGATCCGTGGCAGGGACAGAAGAAACCGCCCGGCCAGTCGGGAGTAATGCCGGATTCGGCGCCGGTCTTGAACTTTTCGGTCGGCGAGCAGCCCAGATGCGTGCAGATGCCGACGGCCACGAGGATTTCCGGCTTGATCGAGCGCGTGGCGTTCTTCGCGTACTCGGGCTGCATGTTCTTGTTGGACTTGGGATCGGCCAGCTTCTCGCCGATCTTCGCCATGGAGTCGAGCATTTCCTTGGTGCGGTTGATGATCCAGACCGGCTTGCCGCGCCATTCGACGGTCATCATCTGACCGGGGTCGAGCTTGCTGATATCCACTTCCACCGGTGCGCCGGCCGCCTTGGCCCGCTCGGAGGGCAGCATGCTGGCCACGAACGGCACCGCCACCGCCACCCCTGCTACGCCGCCTGCAGCCGCGGTGGCAACAAGCAGACGCCGCCGACCGCAATCGACTGTATCGTCACAACTCATGGTAATTAGCCCCTGAATGCTCAAATGCGAAATCGGAAAGGGGATAATTGTAGCGAATCTCGCAGGGCGATTAAAGCCCCGAACTGACGCGACTTATCGGCCGTGACTGCCGAAACGACACATTACCTTTACCAATCAATCAGATAACGCCATTACTCCGAAAGCGAACTATCTCTTCGGGAGGGTAGCCGAGTTGCCCGAGGATCGCATCCGTATGCTCGCCGAGGGCCGGGCCGAGCCAGCGGGTCCCGCCCGGCGTCAGGGACAGCTTGGGCACCACACCGGGGATCAGGAAGTCTTTTCCATCAGGTAGTTGCGCTGTTTCAAGCATCTTTCTGGCGATGAACTGGGGGTCATCCAGCATGTCCGCGACCGAATAAATCCGGCTGGCCGGCACCTGGGCCTCTGCTGCGGTGCGTAAAACGCTGTCGGCGTCGTTTGCCGCCACCCAGGCGTCGATCACGCCGTAGATTTCCGCCGCGCGCGCATCGCGCCCCGCGTTGCTGCCGAGTTGCGGGTCATCCGCGAGGTCGGCGCGACCGATGGCCAGCATCAGGCGCCGGAAAATCGCGTCGCCGTTGGCGCCGATGATCAGGTGCTTGCCGTCCTTCGTCGTATGCGTGTTTGACGGCGTGATGCCGGGCATGACATTGCCGGTGCGTTCGCGGATGAAACCGAAGACATCGAATTCCGGCACCAGGCTTTCCATCATGGCGAACACCGCTTCGTACAAGGCGACATCCACCACCTGTCCCGCCCCGCCCTTGACCTCGCGGTGGCGCAGCGCCATCAGGGCACCGAGCGCGCCCCACAGCGCGGCGATCGAATCGCCGATGGAAATCCCGGTCTTCACCGGCGGCCGGTCGGCAAAGCCGGTGACGTAGCGCAGCCCGCCCATCGACTCGCCGATCGCGCCGAAACCGGGCTGGGTTGCCATGGGACCGGTCTGGCCGAAGCCTGAAAGGCGCACCATGACCAGACCCGGATTGAGCTTCGACAGCGCCTCCCAGCCCAGCCCGAGTTTCTCCATGACCCCGGGGCGGAAGTTCTCGATCACGATGTCGGCCTGCGCCACCAGTTTGTGCGCGATGGCGATGCCTTCCGGATGCTTGAGGTTCAGCGTCACCGACTTCTTGTTGCGCGCCTGGACAAACCACCACAACGAGATTTCGCCCTCGCCGGTCGGATACAGCTTGCGCCATTTGCGCAGCGGATCGCCCTCGCCCGGCGCTTCGACCTTGATCACCTCGGCACCAAACTCGGCGAGGATGCGCGAACAGAACGGCCCGGCGATCAGCGTGCCGAATTCGACGACCTTGACGCCGGCGAGAGGTTTGGCGGAGTCAGTCAAACGAAATCGCGCCGCTCACGCAGGGCCTGGGCCACGGTGGCGGCGTCGGAAAATTCCAGCTCACCGCCCACCGGCAGGCCGCGCGCGATACGGCTGACCTTGAGGCCGCGCGCATGCAGCAGTTCGGACAGGTAATGCGCGGTCGCCTCGCCTTCGTTGGTGAAATTGGTGGCGAGGATCACTTCCTTGACGATTCCATCGGTGGCGCGCGCAAACAGCCGCTCGAAAGCCAGTTCCTTCGGCCCGATGCCGTCGAGCGGCGAGAGGCGGCCCATCAACACGTAGTAGAGCCCGTTGTAGGCATGCGTCTGTTCCATGCTGATCGCATCGACCGGCATTTCGACCACGCACAGTTGCGATGCGTCGCGTTTTGCCGAAAGGCAGCGCTCGCAGATCTCTGCCTCGGTGAAGTTATTGCAGCGCGCACAGTGGTGCAGCAGCTGCAGGGCCGCATCGAGTCCGCGCGCCAGCCGGTCGGCACCATTGCGGTCGCGCTGCAGCAGGTGGTAAGCCATGCGTTGCGCCGACTTGGGTCCGACCCCCGGAAGGCAGCGCAAGGCCTCGATAAGCTCGTCAAGGCTGGACATGCTGTCCAGCCTTGACGAGCTCACGCAAACGACAACCTCCCCCTGTCCCCCTCCCGGGGAGGGGGTTGCTGGTTTGTTCGCTGCGCTCGAAATTTGAGACCGCCCGTGTCATGGCGATACCCAACACGCTCAGAACGGCAGTTTCATGCCGGGCGGCAGGTTCAGGCCGGCGGCAAAACCACCCATCTTCTCGGCAGCAGTCGCCTCGGCGCGGCGGTTGGCGTCGTTCAGGGCCGCCGCAATCAAATCCTCCAGCATTTCCTTGTCGTCCATCACCGAAGGATCGATGGTGACGCGCTTGACGTCGTGCTTGCAGGTCATCACCACCTTCACGGCGCCGGCGCCGGACTGGCCTTCCACCTCGATCAGCGCCAACTGTTCCTGCGCCTTCTCCATGTTGGCCTGCATCTGCTGGGCCTGCTTCATCAATCCGGCTATGCCACCTTTCATCATTTCTTCTGCACTCCTTAAACGGGTTTGATCGTCGATTCGTCGATGCTGGCATCGAACAGGTCCACCACGTCGCGGACGAAGGGATCCTGTTCGATCGAGACGATGGCGCGGTCCTGCCGCTCGCGCTCGGTGGTCTGCCGGCGGGCGGCGGGCGTCTCGCTGGAGGGTTCGCCGATGGCGATTTCCAGTCGAAGCTGGGCGCCCCAGAGTTCGCGCAGGGCGGCCAGCAACTTTTCCTGATGCGCCTGCAAGTGCTTGTGGGCAGGGTCGAGGCGCAAGCGCAGCAGCGTATTGCTACGTTCGACCAGTTCGCAGTTCTGCGCCAATTGACGCGACATGCCGGGAAAGCTGGCAGCGAGCGTATGCCAGTCGTCCCCGGCGGGCACTGCCGATGGCGCCGGGGTGGGCGCTGCCGATGGCTGGGGGGCGGCAGCAGGGGGCGCGGAAAAAGTTCCCGCAGGGACGCAGAGCGCTGGCGCTGGCGGGACGGCGGCCTGGGGCCGGCTGGCGACTGGAGGCGGTGCGACAGGCGCTGCGGCGCGCACGGGGGCGGCTGCCGACCGGGATTTCGGTCCCGGGGGAGCGGCCGTATTGGCGAGCCCGGCACGCTCCGGCCGGAACGCATGCAGGCGCAGCAGCGTCATGACGAAACCGGCATAGTCGTCCGGCGCCAGCGACAGTTCGTCGCGGCCGTGGATGGCGATCTGGTAGGCCAGTTGCAGGAATTCGGCATCGAGTGCCTGCGCATAAGGCGTCAGGCGCGCGCGTTCGGCGTCGTCGAGCAGGGCCTCGGGGGCGAACTGGGCCAGCGCGATGCGGTGAAACAGCGTCGCCAGTTCCTGCAGGCCGCCGTCGAAGGACAGGCTGCGCGCATCCATCAGCTTCGCCACCTCGAGCATGGCCTGCACGTCCTGCGCCACCAGGCCGTCGAGCAGCGCGAACAGATGTTCGTCGCCGACCGTGCCGAGCATGGCGCGCACGCCCTCGTCCTCGACCTTGCCGGCGCCGTGGGCGATGGCCTGATCCAGGAGCGAGAGCGCATCGCGCATGCTGCCGGCGGCGCCCTTGGCCAGATGGCGCAGGGCGGCCGGTTCGAAACTCACGCCCTCGGCTTCCAGTACGCGCGACAGGTGGTCGACGATATGCGTCAGCGGCATCTGCTTGAGGTTGAACTGCAGGCAGCGCGAGAGCACTGTCACCGGAATTTTCTGCGGATCGGTGGTGGCGAGGATGAACTTGACGTGTTCCGGCGGTTCTTCCAGGGTCTTCAGCATCGCATTGAAGGCGTGGCCGGAAAGCTGGTGCACTTCATCGATGACATAGACCTTGTAACGACCGCTGGTCGGCGCATAGGTGGCGCGTTCCAGCAGCTGGGTCATGTCGTCGACGCCGCGGTTCGAGGCGGCATCGAGTTCGATGTAATCGATGAAGCGCCCGCCGTCGATCTCGGTACAAGCCCCGCAGACGCCGCAGGGCGTGGAACTGACGCCGGCCTGGCAGTTCAGGGCCTTGGCCATGATGCGCGCCAGCGTGGTCTTGCCCACGCCGCGGGTGCCGGTGAACAGGTAGGCGTGATGCAGCCGGTTCTGGTCCAGCGCATGGCTCAGGGCGCGCACTACGTGCTCCTGCCCGACCAGCGTAGCGAAGGACTTGGGGCGCCATTTGCGGGCGAGGACCTGATAGCTCATGCGGCGATTTTATCAGGCCCGCAGAAGCAAGCGGGGCAGCCCGTCAGCGACGGCCGCCCCTGTTTGTCGCGCAGCGAAACCGGTGCTTTCCGCGCCGGCGTCAACTCTTGCTTGGCGCCGCCGCCGGCTGACCCTGGCGCTGTCCGCCACGGCCACCATGCTGATACCCACCGGCCATGCCGAAACTCTTGTCCGCCGTCGCCTTCTGTTCCGGCGTCAGCGCGGCGTAGAGGCGATTGAAGGACTCATGCACCGACTGCATCGCGGCGAGGCGCTCCTTCATCATGCCCTCCATCTTCGCCATGCGCTCCGGGGCGGGAACCGGCTTGTCGCTTTGCATGGAGGCGCGCATGGCCTTCATGCCCTTGCCTGCTTCCGCCTTGACCTTGTCGGCATAGGCCTGCCACACCGGTTCCTGTTCGCCGCTCAGCTTGAGTTCAGTCTTGAGCCGGGTCAAGCGCTGTTCGGCGCGGACCCCGGGTTCCATCATGGCGCCGCGCTGCATGCCGCCGCCTTTCATGCCCGGCATGCCGTCGGGATTGCAGCCCGGACCTTGCGCATGGGCGACGCCGAACATGACGGCGCTGGCGGCGAGAACGCAGGCGATGATTTTTCGATTCGAGTTCATGGTGTGCTCCTGTGATGAAGTAAATGCCTCATGGCAGGATGCATTTGAACCGACCGCTGTAAGCCGGATGTGACAGGAGCGGGGAGTTTGTAAGCGAAGATTGCGCCGCCGCTCGCGGGCAGAAATCGGAGGGCGGCGAGCCTGACCCCCGGCACTTGCGGAAAATGGCTGTGGCTGCTTCCTTCCGGACCTGACCAGATTCACCACCCCTCAATGCGGGGAGACCCGCCGCGGCGCGAATTCTAGCAGTGCGGCATCGCCGCAGGTGAATCCTTCGCCGTAGCGCCAGCGCCGTCCGCAAGGGATACCGTCTCCGGCTTTGCCGTAGACATAACTTTTTGTCCCGCCGCTGCCCTCACCCGCCGCCGCGCTGGTAATACATAGTAAAACGCCGCATGAAGCGATCCTGCTCTTCCGGCCCCAAGCCGTCGAATTCGATCTCGACGCGATGGCGCTCCATCTGCACCATGCCGACCGCGAATGGCGTGACCGGCGTCAGGCGGATGGACCAGCCGTTTCCCTCGAACCGGCCATCGACTTCGCGAAAGTCATCGCCACCCGCTGCGGCGGGAAGCGTGCGGATGAAGTCGGCACGGGTAATCGTGGCGTCATAACGCAGCGGAAACTTCATCCGCCGGCGACAGGCGGCCAGATGGCCAGCGTTTCCCCGTCGCGCAGGATCCGCCCGCCGCGCTCCGCGGGCGGCACGAATGCTCCGTTGAGCAGCACCAGATGGACCAGTCGTGCAGGCAGCTTGAATCGCTCGATCACCTGCGCGACAGTCGTCGCGTCGGCGATTTCAACGATGCACGCGTTGGTCTTTCTGGCTTCGGCCGGAAGATAGTCCTGCAACTGGGCGAACAGCTTGAAGGTAACCCTCATGCCGCCTTCAGCGCGGTGCCCAGGTAGGCCGTCATGAAACCGGTGGGATCGGCCAGCAGGCGTCCCTTCCACTCACCCAGCGGCGCCTGGGTTTGCACCAGGCCGCGCAGGGCGCCGACGTGGTCGGTCCAGCCGATGCTGGTGGCGCCGATCAACACGTCGTCCTGGAACTGCAGCGACAGGTAGCGGTAGTTCGCTTCATCGACCAGTTCGACGCCCACCCCGCCCTGCTCCTTGCCGACGCCCTGCCACTGACCGAAGGAGGTCGAAATCAGGCCCAGGGTGTCGAGCACGTTGATCGCCAGGCTGCCACCGCTCGTCGCCGTGCCACCCGCCATGTTATGCGCGGCAATGCGTGCCTGGTCGACGGCGTTGGGCTGAACCGCGTTGAGTTCCGGCTTGCCCGTGTGAAATCCGGCGGCTTCGGTGACGTCACCCGCGGCGTAGATATCGGCTACGCTGGTGCGCATGCCGGCATCGACGCGGATGCCGCGCTCGATGGCGATCCCGCTGCCGGCCAGGAATCCGGCGTTCGGCGCCACGCCCGCGGCGGAGATCACCAGGTCGGCGGCGATCTCGGCGCCGGTACTGAGTTTGGCCAGCAGCGCGCCGTCCTTCTGCGTGATGGCGGTCACCCCTGCGTTGACGTGAACCGCCACCCCTTTCTTCTCCACCCATTGCCGGATCATGTTGCCGGCCTTGGCGGTCATCATGCGCGGCACCATGCGGTCGCCCATCTCGACCACGGTCAGCTTGACGCCGCGCGCGGCCAGCGCTTCCATGATGATGCAGCCGATGAAGCCGGCGCCGATCTGCAGCACGCGTGCGCCGGGTACGGCCTTCTGCGCGATCGCCCGCGCGTCTTCGATGGTCCAGCAGGTATGCACGTTGGCGAGGTCCATGCCCGGCACCTTCGGCCGCAGCGGCTGCGAGCCGGTGGCGATCAGCAGGCGGTCGTAGGGCAGCCGCTCACCGCCGGCGAATTCCAGCTCTTTTGCCTGGGCATCGACCTTGACCACCCTGCCCTCGATCAGGTGGATGCGCTCCCGGGCGTAATGGTCGTGACTCTTGCGCAGATGCGTGCCGCTGTCGGCAATCTTGCCGATCAGGAAATAGGGAATCGCCATGCGCGAATACGGCGGCTCCGCTTCATCGCCGATAAGGGCGATCTCGGCGTCCGGCTGCAGGCGGCGCAAGGTCTCGGCCGCGACCAAACCCGCCGGACCGTTGCCAATGATGACGTGTTTCATGGAGGTGGGTTCCTTAAAACCTGTTTGTCTTTTGTAAAAAAAACAGGGAACAGGTTATACCCGTTCCCTGTTGATGCGGTTGCGGCTTACAGGCCGAGCCGGGCCAGGGTTTCCTTGGTCGGCACGCCCTTGCTGTCCCAGCCGCGCGCCTTGTAGTATTCCGGCAGCATCTTCTCGACGCCGGAGACCAGGCCCTTGGTCGGACCGCTGGCCGCCGCTTCGGTCTTGAGCCGCTTGGGCAGGTCGTCGTCCTTGGCGGTGAAACCGGCGGCATTGTTGAACAGGCGCTCCATGTTCCAGATCCGCTCGCCGAGTTCGGCAAGTTTCTCCATGCTCCAGCCACCTTCGCAGGCGGTGTCGACCTGAGTCTGCAGGTCGGCCAGGGTCCAGGCGAAGGTCGTGAACACGCAAGTGCCGGAGGAGTCGAAGGCGCCGGTGGCGTCCTGGAAGGCCTTCAGCAGGTCGGCCTTGCCCTCGGTGGCATGCGGATCGGTCTTGACCGGTATCCCGAACACCTCGGAAGCGACGGTATAGCCGCGCAGGTGGCAGGCGCCGCGATTCGAGGTGGCATAGCCGAGGCCGATACCCTGGATGCCGCGCGGATCGTAGGCGGGGAACTCCTGGCCCTTGACCGTCATCGACAGCTCGGGATGGCCGTACTTCTCCGTCAGCCGCTTCGAGCCGAGTCCGAGTTCCTTGCCGAAGCCGCGCCCTTCGGCGGTCATGTGGGCAAAGTCGATCAGGGCCTGGGCCGAACCGAAGGGCGACTCGACACCCAGCTGCTCCTTGCTCAGGACACCCATGGTGTAGAGCTCCATGACGGCGGCGACGGTGGCGCCGAAGGTGATCGGATCGAAGCCGTCTTCGTTGCAGATGAAGTTGGCGACGGTCAGCGCATCGAGGTCATTGACGCCGTTGGCGGCTCCCAGCGACCAGGCGTTCTCGTATTCGAGTCCACCCGAGGCGCCCCAGTACTTGGGACTATTGACCACGCTGAAGTGCCCCTTGTCCACCTGCGAGATGCGTCCGCAGGCGATGGTGCAGCCGAAGCAGGCGGCATTGGTGACCAGGTTGGCCTTGCCGTCGGTGGGCCGCTTTTCGTGCATGGCCTCGCCCGAAATGTCGCGCGCGCCTTCGAACTGCACCTCGCGCGCATTGCGCGTGGGCAAAGCCCCCATTTCGTTGATGACGTTCATCAGCACCTGGGTGCCGTAGGTGGGCAAGCCCTGGCCGGTCACCGGATGGTCGGCGAGGACTTTCTTGGCGGCGACGGTGGCGGCCATGAAGCCCTTGAAGTCCTTGATGCCGGAAACTCCGGCGGTGCCGCGCACGGCGACGGCCTTGAGGTTCTTCGAGCCCATCACGGTACCGACGCCGGAACGACCGGCGGCACGATGCAGGTCATTGACGACGCAGGCGTAGAGCACGCCGTTCTCGCCGGCGCGACCGATCGAGGCAACCCGGGTTTGCGGATCCTGATGCGACTTCTTGATTATTTCCTCGGTGTCCCAGGTGGTCTTGCCCCACAGGTGGGCGGCATCCTTCAGTTCGGCCTTGTCGTTCTCGATCGACAGATAGACGGGCTTCGCCGACTTGCCCTCGAAAATGATCATGTCCCAGCCGGCCATCTTGAGTTCGGCACCGAAGAAGCCGCCGGAATTCGAGCAGGCGATGGCGCCGGTCAGCGGTCCCTTGGTAATGATCGAGTAGCGTCCGCCGGTGGAGGCCATGGTGCCGGTAAGCGGCCCGGTGGCCATGATCATCTTGTTGGCCGCCGACAGCGGATCGACCTTGGGGTCGACCTCCTCGACGAAGTACTTGGTGGCCAGCCCGCGCTGGCCGAGGTATTGCTGTGCCCACTCCATGTTGAGTGGTTCCGATTTGCAGCTGCCCTTGCTCAGGTCAACGCGGAGGATTTTGCGTGCCCATCCCATGTCAGTCTCCTTAAGCGCTGGCGCGCGGTTGAGTGTCGGTCTTGCCAGCCCACTGGCGCATCTTGTCGAGCCCGGTCCAGTCGGCATCGACGTAGGTTATGGCACCCGTCGGGCAGGCCGTGGCACAGGCCGGATCGCCGCCGCAGAGGTCGCATTTCTGCACCTTGCCGGAGTCGGCGACGTAATTGACCGTGCCGAAGGGGCAGGCGATGGTGCACACCTTGCAGCCGACGCAGACATTCTCATGCACCACCTTGGCGCCGGTCGCCGCATCGATGCGGATGGCATCAACCGGGCAGGCCGTCATGCACCAGGCGTCTGCGCATTGTGTGCAGGTGTAGGGCACCTTGCGTCCTTCATGCTCGAAGCTGAAGACCTTGATCCGCGACTTGGAGAGATTGAACATCCCGTGGTTCTCGTACGAACAGGCCATCTCGCATTGCAGGCAGCCTGTGCATTTGTTGGGGTCGATGTGCAACGATTTCTGCATGATGTCTCCTCTTCCAGTTATTGCCGAAATATGCGAACGGGGGCCTATTCTAGGCCGCGAAAAAACCTGACGCGAAATCTTTCGATGCTGCACTGCGCCATACGAAGTTCCGGCCGCCTATCCGAGCAGGAATTCGCGTACCGGCGCCACCTGTTCGGCGGACATCAGCATCGGCGCATGACCGACTCCGGGTACTTCGACCAGCTTCGCGCGCGGCCCGCGCCCGCTCATCTGCAGCGCCGTCTCATGGGTCAGCAAGTCGGAAGTTTCGCCGCGCAGCAGCAGGGTCGGGCAGGCAACGCCGTCATACAGGGGCCACATCTCGACATCCTTGCCGTCGCCGGCCGCCTGCATTTCGCGGAAGGCATGCGCGATGCCCGGATCGTAGGCGAACTCGATCTTGCCGTCGGCGGCGGTGCGCGTCACGTGCACCGTCAGATGCCGCCATTGCGCGTCGGAGAAACTGCCGAACGGCGCCGACACGAAGCGCACGAAGGCTTCCGCTTGCCCCATGTCATCGAAGCGCGGCGCGGTGCCGAGATAGGTGCCGATGCGCGCCAGTGAAACCGCCGTGATCACCGGGCCGACGTCGTTGAGCACCAGGCGCGCGATCGGCGTTTCCGGCTGGCAGGCCAGCGCCATGCCGATCAGGCCGCCCATCGAGGTGCCAAGCCAATCCACGGTTTCCACGTTCAGCTTCGCCAGCAGGGTCGTGATGTCGGCGCAATACTGCGGGACTCCGTACAGGGACGGGTTGCGCAGCCAGTCGCTGCGCCCGCGCCCGACGATGTCCGGGCAGACCACCCGATAGTCGGCGGCCAGCGCCTGCGCCAGGAAATCGAAATCGCGCGCGCAGCGCGTCAGGCCGTGCACGCAGACCAGCACCTTCGGGTTCGCCGCATCGCCCCACTCCACATAAGCCATGTGATGAAAGCCGGCCGCACTGAGGCACTTCACTTTTCCTTCACGCATCTATTTCTCCCAAACCGGAAACGCCTTCACCACCAAGACACCAAGAACACCAAGGGGCACCAAGGAAAACCCGATACCAGACGCCTTTGACTTTCTTGGTGCATTTTTGTGCCCTTGGTGTCTTGGTGGTGACAGATTTTGAATTTCGCCGACGAAATGTAACGACTTGAGCCAATTGACTACCGTATCACCAGCGCCGACTCCTGCATGATGGCAATCTGCTCGCGCAGTTCGAGTATCCGCTCCTCCCAGTAGCGATTCGTCGCGAACCACGGAAACGCCGCGGGGAAGGCCGGATCGTTCCAGCGTCGCGCCAGCCAGGCCGAATGATGCATCAGACGCAGCGTGCGCAGGCCTTCGACCAGTTGCAGTTCGCGGTCGTCGAATTCGCGGAAGGTCTCGTAACCCGCCAGCACGTGGCCAAGCTGCCGGCCCATTTCTTCCGCGTCGCCGGAGAGCAGCATCCACAAATCCTGGATCGCCGGGCCCATGCGCGCATCGTCGAAGTCCACGAAGTGCGGGCCATCGGGCGTCCACAGCACGTTGCCGGCATGGCAGTCGCCGTGCAGGCGCAGCTGCGCGACCTTGCCGGCGCGTTCGAAACAGTGGCGCACGCCGGCCAGCGCTTCATCGGCGACGCCTTGCCACACGGCTTCGAGATCCGGCGGAATCACCCGGTTGGCCAGCAGCCAGTCGCGTGAATCGATGCCGAAGCTGCGCTGGTCCAGGGTTTCCCGCACGGCGAATGGCGCACGCGCACCGACGATATGGATGCGCGCCATCAGGCGCCCCATCCATTCCAGGATGGGCGGCTCGGCGAATTCCGGGGCGCGACCGCCCTGGCGCGGGAACACCGCGAAACGGAAGCCGCCGTGGGCGAACAGGGTTTGCCCGCCGATCACCAGGGGCGTCACCACCGGCAGTTCGTCGGTCGCCATGGCCGCGGTAAAGGCATGCTCCTCGGCGATCTGCGCGTCGCTCCAGCGGCCCGGCCGGTAGAACTTGGCGATCAGGGGCGCGCCGTCCTCGATGCCGATCTGCCAGACCCGGTTCTCATAACTGTTGAGCGCCATCAGGGCGCCGTTGCAGCGGTAGCCGAGGCTTTCCAGCGCATCGAGGATGCGCTCCGGTCGCAGGCCGGCAAAGGGTGTGGAATCACTGGGGTTCATGGCAGGCGGCGCTGGGTTCGGGGGTCGATTATCGTCTATAGGGCGTGCCAGTAGCGCCGGCGTTCTGCACGCTCGTGCCGGAAACCGATGCCCGCCGCCGCCAGGCTGACGCCGATGGCGCCGTCGGCATCGGTCCGATGCAGCCGCGCACCGCCTTCCAGGTAACGCGCCACCACCTCCTCCGTCGGATGGCCGAAGCGGTTGCGATACCCCACCGGAAAGATCACGTCGCGCGGCGCCACCGCGGCGATGAAACCGGGTGTCGACGAGGTCTTGCTGCCGTGATGCGGTACCGTCATCACGGCAGCAGACAGCCCGGCCGGATGGCGGCTAAGCAGCGCCTGCTCGGACACGGCCTCGATGTCAGAAGTCAGCAGCATCGTTTTGCCGCCGGCGGTGACGCGCAGCACGCAACTGAGGTCATTGGTCTTGCGCGAAAGCGCTGCGGCGGCTGGATGCAGCATCTCGAAGCGCACACTGTCCCAGTTCCAGGCATCGCCGTCGCGGCACAATTCGTGCGGCACCGGCTGCGCCGACAGGGCATGTTCGAAGGGCAGCGAGGTTTTCAGCAGCGCCACCGGCAGCGCCGCCAGTACCGAAGCCGCCCCGCCCTCGTGGTCCTTGTCGGCGTGGCTGATGACCATCGCATCGAGGCGGCGCACCCCCATCGCGCGCAGGTAGGGCGCGATGATGCGGTTGCCGCTGTCGGCGTCGGCCGAAAATGCCGGTCCGGCATCGAACAGCAGGTCGTGGGTGGCTGTCTGCACATGGATCGCCAGGCCCTGACCGACGTCGAGCACGGTAATCGCGGCGGTACCCGGCGCGGGACGCGGCGGCAGCACGGTCAGCAGCGGCAGGAAGGCGAGGACGCCCAGCCAGCGCGACGGAAAGCCACGCGGCAGCAACAACCAGACGCCGCCGGCCAGCGCCAGCAGAACCGCCCAGGCCGGCGGCGCCGCCTGCTGCCACATCGCCAGCGGCAGGCCGGCCAGCCAGTCGACGAAGCGCATCAGCCAGGCCGTGAAGAAATGCGCCAGTGACAGCAGCGGATCGAGCAGCGGCAGGGTCCCGAGCAAGGCCAGCGGCGTGATGACGAAGCTGACCAGGGGAATCGCCAACGCATTGGCCAGAGGCGAGACCAGGGAGAACTGCTGGAACAGGGCCAGCAACGCCGGCAGCATGCCCAGGGTCACGGCCCATTGCGCGCGGCCCCATTCGATCAGCCAATGCGCCGGCCCCAGCCGCCCGCTGCCGATGAGGAAGAGCAGCGCCACGGCGCCGAAGGACAGCCAGAAACCCGCCGCCAGCACCGCCCAGGGATCGAGCAGCAGGACCAGCAGCAGCGCCAGCAGCAGAACCCGCGACGCGGCCATCTCGCGCGCCGCCAGGCGCGCCAGCGCCACCACGCCGAGCATGTACAGGGTGCGCTGCGCCGGCACGGCGAAGCCGGCCAGCAGGCAATACAGGAAAGCCGCGAGGAAGCCGCCGATTGCCGCCGCGTGCTGCGCCGGGATGTGCAGCGGCAGGCGCGCCGAACGCCGCCACAGCCAGTTGACCAGCACATAGGCCAGCCCCGCCAGCATGGTCACGTGCAGGCCGGATATGCTCATCAGATGGGTGATCCCGGTGCGGGCGAAGCTCAGCCACAAGGCCGGATCAATCGAGTGCTGGTCGCCGATGGCCAGCGCGACCAATATTCCCGCATACGGCGCATCGGGCAGCGCCGCGCGAAAGCGGTCGCGTATGCTTTCGCGCAGCATCTCCACCGCATAGCCGGGTCGCCAGACCTGCGCCTCGATGCGCGCGGCACTTGCGGGACGCACGTAGCCGGTGGCGCGGATGTCGCGTTCGAACAGCCAGGCCTCGTAGTCGAAGCCGTGGGGATTGAGGTTGCCGTGCGGGCGCTTGAGGCGCACCGTGAAGCGCCAGCGTTCGCCGGCGCGCACGGGAACCCGCGGCGAGGCCTCGTCATCAGCGTCATCGCGGCCGCGATACCAGGCCAGCGAGATATGCGGCGGTACGCCGGCCGGCGCCTGCTCGACATCGAACTCGAAGCGCACGCCGCGCTCCAGCGCCTGCGGCAGGCCGGCGACGACGCCGGTCAGCTCGATGTCGCGACCTTCCAGCGCCGCCGGCAGTTCGTCGGCCAGACGCAGTTGCGCGAAGGCTGCCGCCCAGACGAAACCGAGCGCTGCGGCACCGGCGACGAGGAGCGGCAATGCCAGGAATCGCCGTGCCGCCAGCGCCGACTTTTTAAAACCCAATAGCACCAGGGCGCCCGCGCCCAAGGCGGCAAGCCAACCGAAGGAAGGCAAAGCCGCCTGCTGCTGCAACAACCAGATGCCGGCGGCGAAGGCCGGAACGAAAAGGCGCATGGTTTGATTAAACCATGCGCCGGACACCGGCCGCAGCCGATGCCGGATGGATCAGGTATGCAACGCGGCGCTGATCTCGGCGAAGTTCTGTGCGGTCTCGGTGGTTTCCACCGGTTCGCCAAGCTGCAGGGAAATCCGCGAACAGGAAAGCAGGCCGCGCAGGACATGATGCCCGAGGGCGGCAGTGCGCCCGGTGTCGGCAACAATGCTGCAGGCCCGCAGTAAGCGATAATTGGGTCAAACCCTCAGGAGCCGCCATGAACTATGTCATTCCGCCCGCCCCGCAACCCGCCGTTCCTGTCGCCGGCAGCGGCGACAGTTTTCCGGTGCGGCGCATCTATTGCGTCGGCCGCAACTACGCGGCGCATGCGCGCGAGATGGGCTCCGACCCGGATCGCGAGCCGCCCTTCTTCTTCTGCAAGCCGGCCGATGCCGTGGTTCCGGTGGCCGCGGGAACCACGGGCGAGATTGCTTATCCGCCGCAAACGGCGAACTATCACCACGAAGTCGAACTCGTCGTGGCGATCGGCAAGGGCGGCCGCGACATCGCCGCCGCAAACGCCAACAATCACGTCTGGGGCTATGCCGCCGGTTTCGACATGACCCGCCGCGACCTTCAGTTCGCCCTGCGCGACAAGGGCCGGCCCTGGGAACTGGGCAAGGCCTTCGACCAATCGGCGCCCATCACGGCCATCGTGCCCGCCGCGCGTTGCGGGCATCCGGCCGCCGGCCGGGTCTGGCTCACGGTCAACGACACGCTGAAACAGGAGGGCGACCTTGCCGACCTGATCTGGTCGGTGCCGGAAACCATCGCCCATCTTTCGAGATATTTCGAGCTGCGCCCCGGCGACCTGATCTTCACCGGCACGCCGGAAGGAGTCGGTCCGGTGGTCAGGGGCGACCTGGTCAGCGGCGGCGTGGCAGGCATCGGCGAACTGGCGATCCGCATCGCCTGAGCCGCGACGGACCTCCCGCGCTCCATGCGTCATCGCATCCGCAAGTTCCTCCCCGACCACGAAGCTATCCGCGGCAACCGCTGGCTGGCGCCCTTCGAAAACACCCTGCTGCATCCGCGCCTGTGGCACATCAACCGCCGTTCGGCGGCCGGCGCCGTGGCGGCCGGCATGTTCTGCGGGCTGATTCCGGGACCGCTGCAGATGCTCGGCGCGGCAATCTGCGCCGTGATCTTTCGCGTCAATCTGCCGCTGGCGATGCTGACCACGATCTACACCAATCCCTTCACCATCGTGCCGCTCTACATCGTCGCCTTCGCCATCGGCCAGTGGGTGCTGCCGGGGCAAGGCGGACGCTTCGTCACCCCGCCCGAGTGGGGTGACGAAAGCTTCCTCGTCTGGATCCGGGCGCTGACGGACTGGATGCTCGGACTCGGCACGCCGCTCGCGCTGGGCCTGGTGCTGCTCGCACTGGGGCTGGCGCTGGCTGGCTACTCGCTGGTGCGCGTGGCCTGGCGGATCTACCTGGTGCGCTCCTGGCACCGACGGCGCCAGCGGCATCTTGCAGCAGCGAGCAACCCCCCAAGTAAGCGCTGATTAAGCCGTCATTCCGGCGAAAGCCGGAATCCAGAAGAATCGAGGCACCGGACACCGGCCCCGGATCGGGGTCCGGGGTGACGTTCTTTCGCCGGTGTGACGAAAAGTAACTTGTCAGTGATTCCCTAGACCAGCACGCCGTCCTGCAGGTGCAGCACCTTGCCCGCCCGCGCCGCCAGCTCCGGGTCATGCGTGACCAGCACCAGCGCCGCCTGATGCTCGTGGCACAGCTCCAGCAACAAACCGAATACGGCATCGGCGGCGCTGCGATCGAGGTTGCCGGTCGGCTCGTCGGCCAGCAGGCAGTCCGGCCGGGTGACCAGGGCGCGCGCCACCGCCACGCGCTGGCGCTCCCCGCCCGAGAGTTCGCCCGGCCGGTGGCTCAGGCGATGGCCGAGGCCGACCCGCTCCAATACCGCGCCCGCCTGCGCTTCCGCCTCGGCGCGCTCCATGCGCCGGATCAGCAGCGGCATGGCGACGTTCTCCACGGCCGTGAATTCCATCAGCAGGTGGTGGAACTGATAGACGAAGCCCAGGCTGCGATTGCGCAGGCGCCCGCGTTCCGCCTCGCCGACCCGGGCCAGGTCGCTGCCATGCAGCGACACCCTCCCAGCCGTCGGCGTGTCGAGGCCGCCCAGCAGATGCAGCAAGGTGCTCTTGCCCGAACCGCTGGCGCCGACGATGGCCACCGTGTCGCCGGCGCCGACTTTCAGGTCGACGCCGGTCAGCACCGGCACATCGGTCTGGCCCTGATGGAAGATCTTGCTCAGGCCGTGGCATTCAAGGACGGCCGCGCCGCCGGGCCGCCCCAAGGCGCGGCCATCGTTCACCCCGGAGCCGCGCAGCGGCGAACCACCGTCACCCCCTTCCTCGGGGCGAGGACGGGGTTTCGCGGACCACTGGTCCGCGCCGTCCGAGCCGGTGGGCTGTGCAAAGCCCGCCGTGGGACGGGGGATGGGGGGAAGGTTGTCACTCATAGCGCAGCGCCTCCGCCGGTTGCGTGCGCGAGGCGCGCCAGCTCGGGTAGAGCGTGGCCAGCAGGGTGAGGACGAAAGACACCACGCCGATGGTACCGACGTCGGACCAGTGCAGGTCGGAAGGCAGATCGCTGATGTAATACACGTCCTTGGAGAGGAACTTCAGCCCCAGCAGGTTCTCCAGCGCCGGCACCACGACGTCGATGTTGAGCGCCAGGGCCACGCCGCCGCCGATGCCGGCAGCCAGGCCGACGGTGCCGATCAGGATGCCCTGCACGATGAAAATGGCCATGATGCTTTGCGGACTGGCACCCAATGTGCGCAGGATCGCAATGTCGGCGCGCTTGTCGGTGACGGCCATGACCAGGGTGGAGACGATGTTGAAAGCCGCTACCGCGACGATCAGCAGCAGGATCAGGAACATCATGCGCTTTTCGATTTCGACGGCGCGAAAGAAGTTGGCGTGGCTGCGCGTCCAGTCGCTGACCCATGCATCGAGGTCGAGAAAGCGCATCAGTTCGCGGCCGATCCGCGGCGCGGCGAACAGGTCATCGACCTTGAGCCGCACGCCGGAAACGCGATCGTCCATGCGATAGAGCTTCTGCGCGTCGCTCATGTGGATCAGCGCCAGGCCGGAATCGAACTCGAACATGCCGGCTTCGAAAATGCCGGTGACGCGGAACTGCTTGACCCGCGGCAGGATGGCGGCCGGCGTCACCAGGCCCTGCGGCGCAAGCAGCGTGACCTTGTCGCCGGGTACGGCCCGTAGCGCGCGCGCCAGCTCGCTGCCGAGCACCATGCCGAATTCGCCGGCGCGCAACGAATCGAGCTTGCCCGACTTCATGTAGCTGGCGAAATCGGCGACCTTGTCCTCGGCTTCGGGCAGGATGCCGCGCACCATCACGCCGCGCACCTGGCCGTCGTAGCTCAGCATGCCCTGGGCCTGCACATAAGGCGCTGCCGCCTTGACCCGCGGATGCTGCGCCGCCCCTTGCACCACTTTGCTCCAGTCCGCGATTTCGCCGCTTTCGCTGCTGATCTGGACATGCGAGACGACGCCCAGGATGCGTTCGCGCAGCTCCTTCTGGAAGCCGTTCATCACCGACAGGACCACGATCAGCGCCGCCACGCCGAGCGCCAGCCCGAGCATGGAAATCAGCGCGATGAAGGAAATGAAGCGGTTGGCGGCGCCTTCGCGCGGCTGGGCGCGCGTGTAGCGCAGACCGATAAGGAGTTCGTAGTTCATTCCGGGGGCCGTCCGCGAGCCGCAGGCTTGATCATGAGACGTCGACGACCTTCAGTCCGGCTTTTCGTGCCGCTGAAAGTTGTCGGTGGTCCGCCGAGACGAAGGAATCGGCTTGATAACTGAGCGCGCAAGCCAAGTGCAGAGCATCCATTGCACGCAGCGGATGCTCTTCGAGCAGCGATATCACGGCAGCCAATATCTCCGGAGTGATCTGGCAAATATCGGCATCTTCCAGGTCCGCTATCGCCTCGCCCTTCAGTTTTCGGTACGCCGCCCTGGTGAGCTTCTTTTCGCGCACTAGGCGGGACAGCGTGGAGATCAATTCCGGCACGCAAATGACACTGACTACGAAGCTGTCCGCCTGGTGACACAATCCCAGAACCTTATCCGATCCCTGCTCGGCAATGTAGCGTTTTGCAAATGCCGATGTATCGAGAAATACCTTCACGCCGACTCGGTCCGATCACGCAGGATTTCCCGGCTCAAAGACAAGCCTTTAACCGTTAACGGCGTCGATTGCCGTTTCCACGATGGAGTCCCGGAACGGACAGGCACAATGTCGGCGATGGGTTTGCCATTACGGAAGACGCGAACCGTATCGCCGCCTTCGACCGCGTCGAAATAGTCCTTGGCATGATTGCGCAACTCGGTGAACGTGGCGTCTTGCATGGCGGCTCCTGTACATTAATGTGCATGATGATGTACATTATATTTCGTACTGTCAATGGCTGCATCGAATGCAGCGCCGGTGCCAGGGTGTTCACGATTCGCCAGAATCACTGCCTGTCATTCATGCACTACCGCTTAGCCTAGGTCTAGGTGGCAGCGCATGTTAACATCCGCCCATGCTGACGCTCATCGTGCCTGGCCTCATCTGGACGCGCCAGGCGCTCGCGGATCTCACCTGTGACCTGCCCCTGCCCGCCTTTGCCACCCTCCTCGGGCGCGGCCGACTGCGCCACCTGCCACCCCGGAGTACCGCCGCGGTCCTCGCCGAAGCATCCGGTTTGACCGCTCCGCTCCCCGCTGCGGCCCTGCGCCGGTTCGAACTGCACGAGCATCCGGGACCCGATGACGGTTGCGACTGGCTGTGCCTCGATCCGGTGCAACTGAACTTCCATGATCGCAGCCTGATCGTCGGCAATCCCCGGCAATTGGAGCTGAGCAGCGAAGAAGCCGCTGCCCTCGCCGTGGCGCTGGCGCCGACTTTTGCCGGGCTCGGCGAATTGGAAGTGGTTTCTCCGGGACACTGGAACCTTCGCCTGCATGCCGAGGCGCCGGCATTTCAAGCCCTGCCCGAAGCGGCCGGCCGTGCGGCATCCCCCCTGCCGCTGGATGCCGACTATGCGGCATGGCGCCATGCGCTTAACGAAGCGCAGATGGTCTTGCATGCCCATCCCGTAAATCAGGTGCGCACGGCTGCCGGAAAGCCGGCGGTCAATTCGCTGTGGCCCTGGGGCGGTGGGCGACTGCCCGCACCTGGCACGCACACCGGTGCCGGCGCGCATGACGCACTCTGGAGCAACGATCCCGTCGCCCGCGGCATCGCCCGTCTGCTGCGGATCGAAGGCGCAACGCTGCCGGCCAACTTCAGGAGCGCCGCGGCGCGCAGGCCGCTGGCCCTCTTCGAGGCCATGGAGCAGCCCGCCCGCAGCGGCGATGCCATTGTCTGGCGCGATGAACTGGCCCGTTTCGAGGCCGACTGGCTGGCGCCCGCCCTCGAGGTCTTGCGCGGCGGCCGGCTCGGTACCCTGCGCCTGATCGCCCCCGGCGAACTCGCCGCCGCGGAGTTGCAGGTCAGTCGCCACGATATGTGGAAATTTTGGCGCAAGCCGCGCCCGCTGGCGGAACTGGTGGCGCGATGACACAGGGAACCCGCATCGCCGTGCGCGACATCCCGCCGCGCGCCACCTGGGCGCTCGAACAGGGCGGCGTGCATCCGCTGCTGGCCCGGCTTTACGCCGCGCGCGGCATCCGCAGCCCGGACGAACTCGACACGCGCAGCAGCGCGCTGCTCGCCCCCGACCGGCTCAAGGGCGCGCGCGAGGCGGCGACGCTGCTCGCCGACACGATTGCCGCCGGGCGCAGGATTCTGATCGTCGCCGACTACGACTGCGACGGCGCCACCGGCTGCGCGGTCGGCCTGCGCGCGCTGCGCATGATGGGCGCCACGGTCGATTACCTGGTGCCGGACCGTTTCACCCTTGGCTACGGCCTGTCGCCCGAAGTCGCGCAACTGGCGGCGGAGCGCAAGCCGGACCTGGTGATCACGGTCGACAACGGCATCGCCAGCGTCGAAGGCGTCGCCGAACTCAAGCGCCTCGGCATCGCCACACTGATCACCGACCACCACCTGCCGGGCGATGAACTGCCGGCCGCCGAAGTCATCGTCAACCCCAACCAGCCCGGCTGCGATTTCCCGAGCAAGGCGCTGGCCGGCGTCGGCGTGATGTTCTACGTCATGCTGGCCCTGCGCGCCGAACTGCGCCGGCGAGGCGCCTGGGCGGACAAGCCGGAACCCAACCTGGCCGCCCTGCTCGACCTCGTGGCGCTGGGCACGGTGGCCGACGTGGTGCCGCTCGACCGCAACAACCGCATCCTCGTCGCCCAAGGTCTGGCGCGCATCCGCGGCGGCCAGATGCAGGCCGGCATCGCCGCGCTGCTTTCCATCGCCGGACGCGAGTCGGGCCGCGCCGCGACCTTCGATCTGGGCTTCGCCATCGGCCCGCGCCTCAACGCCGCCGGGCGCCTGGCCGACATGTCGCTGGGCATCGAGTGCCTGGTCACCGACGACCCCGGCCGCGCGCTGAACATCGCCCAGCAGCTCGATGCCATCAACCGCGAACGGCGCGTCATCGAAACCGGCATGCGCGACGATGCGGAACTCCTGCTGGCCTCGCTCGACCCCGGCAACCGTGCCAGCCTCACGCTGTTCGACCCCGGCTGGCACCAGGGCGTGATCGGAATACTGGCCGGCCGCGTCAAGGAAAAGCTGCACCGCCCGACCTTCGCCTTTGCCCGCGGCAATGAAGGTGAGCTGAAAGCTTCCGGGCGCTCGATTCCCGGCCTGCACCTGCGCGACGCGCTGGATCTGGTGGCCAAGCGCCATCCGGGCATGCTGCTGCGCTTCGGCGGCCACGCCGCCGCCGCCGGCCTCACGTTGAGGGAAGAGCGCCTCGCCGAATTCGAAGCCGCCTTCGAAAAAGTCTGCGGCGAACTGCTCTCGCCGGCCGACCTCTCGCGCACGCTGGAAACCGACGGCCCGCTCGAATCCGGCTATTTCGCGCTCGACGCCGTGCGCCTGATGCAGCAGGAAGTCTGGGGCCAGGGCTTCCCCGCACCGGTCTTCGCCGACAGCTTCGAAGTGCTCAACCAACGCCTCCTGAAGGACAAGCACCTCAAGCTCAAACTGCAAAAAGGCGGGCAGCGCTTCGACGCCATCCAGTTCAATTTTTCCGACGGGTCGGCCGGCGGGTCAGCAACCGCTGCACCCGATCGCATCCGCGCCGCCTTCCGCGTCGATATCAACGAGTGGAACGGAACGCAGACGGTGCAGCTCATGCTGGAGCATTTCGAACCCGCCTGAGAGCTTATGAATAAATCTACTGCGCGTGCCGGATCGGGGCTTGGGCGGTGCTCGCTATCCTCACATATAAAACATATGCTCCGGTAGCTGCGCTCCGGCCGCGCCCCGCTGCGGCCCGCTCGCTACGATTTCTTCACAAGCTCTAAGCCCAAAGACAGCTCGAATCGCCGTATCGCCAGCGCCGACTATTCGTCCCGCACCGTATAATCGCGCCCCTTCGCAACAACATCCCCGCCGCCGTGTCCCAGCTCGACCTCGAAACCGCTCGCCGCCGCACTTTCGCCATCATTTCCCACCCGGACGCGGGCAAGACCACGCTGACCGAAAAGCTGCTGTGGTTCGGCGGCGCGATCCAGGTCGCCGGCGAGGTACGCGCACGCAAGGCTTCGCGCCACGCCACCTCGGACTGGATGGAACTGGAGAAGCAGCGCGGCATCTCGGTCACCAGTTCGGTGATGCAGTTCCCCTACCGCGAATGCATGATCAACCTGCTCGACACGCCGGGTCACGAGGATTTTTCGGAAGACACCTACCGGACCCTGACGGCCGTCGATTCGGCGGTGATGGTGATCGATTCGGTCAACGGCGTCGAGGCGCAAACCATCAAGCTCTTGAACGTCTGCCGCCTGCGCGACACGCCGATACTCACCTTCATCAACAAGCTCGACCGCGAAGGCCGGCCGCCGATCGAACTGCTCGACGAGATCGAGTCCGTGCTCGAAATCCAGTGCGCGCCGATGACCTGGCCGATCAGCATGGGCAAGCGCTTTCGCGGCGTCTACCACCTCTACGACGACAGCATCAGCTTCTTCGACCCGCAAGCCGAGAAAGGCACGGCCGAGGTCATCAAGGGTCTGCACAATCCGCGCCTCGACGAACTGATCCCCGACCAGGCGGAAGAACTGCGCATGGAAGTCGAACTGGTGCGCGGCGCCTCGCATACCTTCGACCGCGAGGCCTACCTGGCCGGCAGGCAGACGCCGGTATTCTTCGGCTCGGCGATCAACAACTTCGGCGTGCAATCGCTGCTCGATGCCGTGGTCGACCTCTCGCCGCCGCCGCAGCCGCGCGCCACCGAAACCCGCACGGTGAAGCCGGGCGAGCCGAAGTTCACCGGCTTCGTCTTCAAGATCCAGGCCAACATGGACCCCAAGCATCGCGACCGCATCGCCTTCGTGCGCGTCTGCTCCGGCAAGTTCGAGCGCGGCATCAAGCTCAGGCAGCGTTCGACCGGCAAGACCCTGGCCGTGAACAACGCCATTACCTTCATGGCCCAGGATCGCAACACCACCGACGAAGCCTGGCCCGGCGACATCCTCGGCATCCCGAATCACGGCACGGTGCTGCTCGGCGACGCCTTCAGCGAAGGCGAGGACCTCAAGTTCACCGGCATCCCCTGCTTCGCCCCCGAACACTTCCGCCGCGCCCAGATCCGCAATCCGCTGAAGATGAAACAATTGCAGAAGGGCCTGCAGCAGCTCGCCGAGGAAGGCGCGACCCAGCTCTTCAAGCCCATCCACAGCAACGATCTGATCCTCGGCGCGGTCGGCACCCTGCAGTTCGACGTCGTCGCCCACCGCCTCGAATTCGAATACGGCGTCGATTGCATCTTCGAACCCTACAACGTCGCCACCGCGCGCTGGCTGCGCGGCGACGACCTGGCGATCCGGGCGCTGGCCGACAAGTCCGGCGTCAACGTGGCGCTCGACGGCGCCGGCGACTACGTCTACCTGGCACCGAACCGGGTCAACCTGTCGATGACGCAGGAACGCCATCCGGAAGTGAAGTTCCTCGAAACGCGCGAGATTCATTAAGGCGGCGGCCCGACGGGCCACTGCCGATCACTCGACGACGAGCCGGAACTCTTCGCCGCCCTCGCCGCCGAAGTGGATGGTGTCGCCGGCGGCCAGCACCGCATCGCCCACCCGGGTGTTCAGGTCCGCGTTGAGAAAGGTGCCGTTGAGCGACTGGTAGTCGCGCAGCATGACATGGTCATCGACCATGCCGATCCAGGCGTGGTGTGCCGAAATTCGGCCGTCAACGATAATCAGCAGGTTATCCTTGGCGCGGCCGATCGAAAGCCCGCCGGGCGGTATCGCCAGGCTGTGGCCGTGATGGCTGCCGCCGACGCACATCAGCCGCGGCGTGCCGCTGGCATGCACGTCGGCGTCGGTATGGGCATGGAACTGCATCCGGCTCGAAGTCGACGGGCCCTGCGCGTGGCGACCGGGCTGGCGTCTTTTGATCAGGGACACGACGACGCCGATCACGATGGCGATGAAAATACCCCAGAAGATGTAGTCCTTCAGCATTCGGTTCCCTTGTTGCCAGCATGCTCGGCAAAACGCCGATTTTATCTGCCCTCCGGGGCGCCCGAAGCATCAGATGCCTTTCGCCCCTCCGAAATCGGCGAAAAACAGCACCCGCTTGACATAGGCTTCGGTCTCGCGATAGGGCGGGATGCCGCCGTGCCTTTCCACCGCGCCTTCGCCCGCGTTGTAGGCGGCGGCAATCAGCGACCAGTCGCCGTCGAAGCGCGCCTTGAGCCATTTCAGGTAGGCCAACCCGCCCTTGATGTTGGACTCGGCATCGAAGGGCCGGGTGACGCCGAAGCGTGCCTGCGTGTCCGGGATCAACTGCATCACGCCCTGCGCGTTCTTCGGCGAGACGGCCTCGGCGTTCAGGTTGGATTCGGCCAGGGCGATGGCCAGGGCGATGCGCACCTCGATGCCGTAGCCGGCGGCGTGGCGCCGGATCAGTTCGGCGATGCGGCGCCTGGCCGGCGACAGGGCGGAAAGATAGCCGTCGAGGTCGAAGGGTCCGGTGACCGCGACGGGTTCCAGCTTGCTGCAGTCTTCTTCCAGCGGCGCAAAGGGAACGGTCTCGTCGAAATAATCGATCGCGACATGATGACCCATCTGCACGGCCTGCGCGAGATAGGCATTGGCCAGCGCCGGATTGCGCAGATGAACCGGCCCGCGGGCAAAAATCCGCCCGATGCGGAAGAAACCCTCGGCACTGCCCGTGACCGCGGCATCGCAGTACAGCCTGATCGCCAGTTGCGCATTGCGCCGCAGGCCGACACCCAATTCGGCGGCCAGCCCCTGCTCCAGCGCGGCGACCGCCCGCGGCGCTTCGAGTTCCGGGGTCTGTGCGCGCACCATCGCCGACGCCAGCAGGGCGACGCATGCGAACAGCAGATGGCGGAGGCGGCAGGCGCTGGGTTTCACGCGCCAAGGCTAACTTATTTCACCGCGCTCAAGCGCTTTACCCCGGCGACGAAACGCTGCAGCGTGGCCGACAGCACGCCGCGCGGCAGGGTCACCTCGATCAGTTGGAAGCGTCCGCGCGTCGCCGCCGCCTTGTCCAGCGCGGCCTTGAGTTCGGCGCGGGTGCCGACGCGCACGCCATCGCCACCCATGCCTGCCGCCATTTCGGCGAAGCCCCAGTGGCCGAGGTCGTTGAAGCCGGATTCGGGCTGGAAGGTGCGCAGCATTTCCCAACTGGCGTTGTTGAACAGCAGCACGATCGGGTCCCAGCCGTAGCGCCGGCAGTTGCCGAGTTCCCAACCGGTCATCTGGAAGGCGCCATCACCGACCAGGATCAGCGGCCGCTGCCCGGTCGCCGCCTGCAGGCCGAGCCCGGCCGGCACGCCGTAGCCCATGGTGGCGTAATAACCCGGCGCCACCAGCGCGGTATGTTCGATTTCCATCGCGGTGAACAGGCAATCGCCCATGTCGGAGGCGATCGGCATCTTGCCGTGTTCCGCCATCAGGTCGTTCACCGCCGTGGCGATGTCGGTCGGCGTGATGCTCGCGTTGTCGGCGGCCATCCCATGGGGATAGGTCGCAGGCTTCACCGCGAAGGCCTTCTGCGCCTGAACCGGGCTTTCCAGCAAGGCATCGACCAGCACCGCAAGCGGCAGATCCGGATAGACGTGATAACCCATGGTGACCCGGCCGTCGAGGGCCTGCATGGTCTTGCGCATGTCGATCCGGGTTTCCGACACCGCGAAATTGGTGTCGCAGATGATCTCGCCGAGCAGGAACAGGCCGTCCGAAGCTTCGACCAGCTGCGTGACTTCGGGCAGGCCGGCGACACCCATGTAGGTGCCGAGCAGCGGCGCGTCGTGATCGGCGAGCAGGCCGCGTCCCATGAAACTGGTCACTACCGGCAGGCCGAGGCGGCGCGCGAGCCGCGCCACCTTCTCTTCGAGGCCGTAGCGCCGGACCTCGACGCCGGCCATCAACACCGGCGATTTAGCCTGCGCCAGGCGCGCGAGGATTTCCGCGACGCAGGCGGCCAGCGCGTCAGCGTCGACCGGCGGCTGCGCTTCGCGCACGACCGGCGCGCAGGGCAGGTCAACCATGTCGCGCGGAATCTCGATATACACCGGCTCCGAACGGCGCCGGCAGTTCGCCAGCACGCGCGCGATGTCGGCCGGCGCGCGCGCCGCGTCGTCGAGCCGGACCTGGTCGCAGGTGATTTCGCGGAACATCTGGAACTGCGAATCCAGGGTCTTGGCCTGGTGGTGCAGCAACAGTCCGGAGCGCGACTCGCCCTTGCCCGGCCCGCCCGAAAGCACCACCAGCGGCGACTTCTCGGCGTAGGCGGCGGCCACCGCATTCACCATGTTCAGCGCGCCGGCGCCATAGGTCACCGCGGCGACACCGATGCCCATATGGGCGCGCGCCGAGGCATCGGCGGCGAAGCCCACCCCCGGCTCGTGCGACAGGGTGTGGAGCGGCAGGATCTGCGACTGCTCGATGATGCGGAAATAGGGCAAGGCGAAATCGCCGGGGATGCCGAAGATCTGGCGGGCGCCATGGTCCTTCAGGGCGTGAAGCAGGGATTCGACGAGGTTCATGGTGGCGGGTCCGGATGAGGGCATGGCTCTGGAAGACGTCACACCGGCGAATGCCGGTGTCCAGTGCCCTGCTTCTCCTGGATTCCGGCGTTCGCCGGGATGACGACCTGGTGTTTGATCAGTATCTGGCAGACATTTTCATCCAACTTCAGCCCACGATGTATTCATGTTAACAGGCACTTTCGCAGTACCATGCACGTTTTGTGCGCGAAACCACTATTCCATGCCGACAATCACCATAGACCGCTACGACCTCGCCCTCCTCGACGCCGTGCAGCAGCATGGCAACGCCACCAATGCCGTGCTCGGCGCCACCGTGCATCTGTCCGCCTCGCAGATCAGCCGCCGCCTGCAGCGCCTGGCCGAGGCCGGCATCATCGCCGGCCATGCCGCCCTGCTCGATGCGGCGGCGATCGGGCTGGGCGTGACCGCCTTCGCCCACGTCATCCTCGAACGCCACGGCAAGAGCCACTCCGACGCCTTCGAGAGCGCGGCCAGCGCGCTGCCCGAAGTCATGGACTGCTATTCGGTCAGCGGCGATGCCGACTACCTGCTGCGCATCGTCGCCCAGGACCTGCCGGCGTTTTCCGAACTGATGATGAAGCGCGTGCTGCGCCTGCCCGGCGTCGCCCGCATCACGACCAACATCGCGCTGCAGAAGGTCAAGCAGACCCACGTCCTGCCGCTCGACCACCTGACCCAGCCGGCCCGGGCGCGCCAGCAGATCCGTTACTCGGGCGGCGGCGAATGAAGCTGACCCGCCTCTGGCAGCCGCGCAATCCCGCCTTCTGGCTGATGGTCGCGCTCAACCTGCTGTCCACCGTGCTGGCCTGGGTTGTCCGCAGCTACGAACTGGCGCCGCTGGCGGCATTGATGGTGGCCGGCTTCGCCGTGGCCAATGCGCTGATCGGCCTCGGCCTGATGTGGCTGCTGATGCGCGAGGAACCGGCCAGGCCTGGACGCGACCGCTGACCAACCCGCGGCGGATGCGACCGGAACCGGGCTTGCTTCATCCCGAAACCCGCTCTTTCGGGAATAGAAGACGGAACAGGATCTGCCTGGTCGGCAACCGGATGCGGACTATTTTCCAAATCCGACACTACCTTCCGGATACCTTTTAAATCCCCGGTCACGGTCAGATGTCCGGTCGGGGTTTGCACCGGGGCAGGCCTGGCCGCATCGAACACCGCTATTTCTTCGGCGCTACCAGTTCGGGGTATTCCTGAACCAGCGTCTCGCCATCCTGACGCCAGGCATGGCAATGATTGACGAAGCCGACCGCGCTCTGGTCCGGCCACTGGCGCGGATCGGCGGCCACGGCCATCTGCCGGGCGATGCGGTCGGGCCATGAAGCCTGCATGTAGGTGTTGGCGGCCTGTGCCACCAGTTCGGTGACATGGGTACAGCCTTCGACGCCGCCGACGAGCTTCTTCATCTGCTGCGAAAAACCTGGGCCGATGCGCAGGCCGATCAGTTTGCGGTAGGCCTCGTCAGTGCCGCCGCACATGGCCCACGGTGCGATCAGCGTGGACACCCTGACGTCGCGGATCATGAATTCGGTGTCGACGGTCAGCAGCAGCGACATGCCGTGCATGCGGGAGCCCGGCTGTACTGGCGGGCGCGAGCGGAAGGCCACCTGCTGGCCTTTTTCGTCGGACAGGCCGGCTTCGATTTCCAGCCAGCCGTTCTTCAGGCGGAAGGCGCGGCAGGTGATCTGCCGCGTATGCACGAGTTCGCGTTCGGTTTCAGCGGACACCTTGGCTTCCTCCTTCTGTTCGCGCCGCATTCGCCGTGGCGCCGGCGCCGGCGCGGTGCGTCCCTTCGGGAATTTTCTGCAGGGCCGCCTGCAGGGCGCGAAACGGCAGCAGCACGCAGCGGTGCCGGCTGGCGTGGGCGCGGGCAGGGACGAACATCGCCAGTTCCGGCCACGCCGCGGGAACCGGCCCGGCGCCCTTGAGCATGGCATCGAGTTCGTCGCCGACGGCCTCGACCTCGGCGGCATCCATTCCCGCCGCGCGCGCGCCGAGCAGCGAGGACGCCGCGCGGCACAGCAGGCAGCCCCTGGTTTCGTGGGCGATGCCGGCGATGCGTCCGCCATCGAGCACGACCTGCATGCGTACGCGATCGCCGCACAACGGGTTGTCGAGCTTCGCCTCGCCCGTGGCGTTTTCCAGTTGGCCCTGACCGTGGGCGGCCTGGGCGAACTGCTTGATGGCGTCCTGGTAGAGGGCGTTGCTGTCGTTCATGTCAGTATCCGCCGCACCTCGCCGAGGCCGGCCAGCAGCGCCTCGATGTCGGCTTCGTCGTTGTAGAGCGCGATGCTGGCGCGGGTACAGGTCTCGACGCCAAGCGCCGCCAGCAGCGGCTGGGCGCAATGGTGGCCGCCGCGCAGCGCGAGATTGCGAGTGTCGAGCACCTGGCAGATGTCGTGCGGATGCAGGCCGGCAATGTCGAAGGAGACGATGGGCGCGCGCTTTTCACAATGATGCGCCTGCTGCGGGCCGAGCAGGCGCAGCCCCGGGATGCGGGCGAGGCCTTCGATCAGGCGCCGGCACAGCGCATCTTCGCGCTCGCGGATGGCGGTCCAGTCCAGGGTCATCATCCACTCCAGCGCGGCGGCCAGCCCGACGGCCTGCGCGATGGGTGGCGTGCCGGCTTCGAAGCGCTGCGGCGGCGCGGCCCAGGTGCTGGCTTCGGCCGTCACTTCGTCGATCATGCCGCCGCCGCCGAGGAAGGGCGGCATCTGCGCCAGCGCCTCCGCCCTGCCCCATAGCACGCCGACGCCGCCCGGGCCGAAACACTTGTGACCGGAGAAGGCGTAGAAATCGATGTCCAGCGCCTGCACGTCCTGCGGGCCGTGCTGCACTGCCTGTGCGCCGTCGAGCAGCACTTTGGCTCCCGCCTTGCGCGCTGCGGCGACGACGGCGGCGACATCGGTCCAGGCGCCGGTGACGTTGGAGCATTGCGTGACGGCGACGAGGCGGCAGCGGCTGCCCATGAGTTCCGCCAGGTTCGTCAAGTCGAGCTGTCCGTCGGCGCTGACCGGGATCAGCGCCAGTTCGATGCCGCAGCGGTCGCGCAGCATCTGCCAGGGCACGAAATTGCTGTGATGCTCGGCCACCGAAATCAGCACGCGGTCGCCGGGCTGCAGCATCGCACCGAAGGCGTGGGCGACGAGGTTGAGCGATGCCGTGGCGCCGGAAGTGAACACGATCTCGTCGGCCGAATTGGCATTAAGGAAGCGCGCCACCGATTGCCGCGCCTTATCAAAGGCCAGGTCGGCGGCTTCGGCGAGGCGATAGGTGCCGCGCATGACATTGGCGCGACTCGTGGTTTCGTGATTCACCACCGCATCCAGCGCTGCACGGTGGATCTGGGCGGTGGCTGCGCTGTCGAGGTAATGCAGTTCCGGCGCGGCGGCGAGCAGCGGGAATTGCGCGCGCAGGCTTGCGGCGGTGTCGCTCATCGGCAACTCATTTCCCACAAAGCGCGGCCAGCGCCGCCGGCGTATCGACGTCGGCGAAAATCGCATCGTCGTCGAAGCTTACGAGCTCGACCTGCGCCGCATGGCGCTGCAGCAGTTCGCGCGCGCCGACGTCACCCTCCACCGCCATCATCTCGGCGAAGAATTCGCGCGGCCAGAGGATCGGGTTGCCGCGCCGGCCATCCCTGACCGGGGCGACGATTTTCGGCTGCCGCGGATCGAAGGCGGCGAGCAGGCGATCGACATGGCCGCCGTCGATCTGCGGCATGTCGGCCAGCAGCACCACGGCCGCGTCGGCATCGGCCGGCAGGGCGACGAGCCCGCAGCGCAGCGAGGAGGCCATGCCGCTTGCGTGCTCCGGATTGTGCTCACACTGCACGTCCAGCCCACCGAGGCAGGCCTGCACCGCATCGGCATCCGCGCCGGTGACCACCAGCACCGGGGTGCAGCGCGAGGCCAGCGCAGCATTCACGGCGCGGCGCAGCATGGCGATGCCGCCCACCGGCTGCAGCAGCTTGTTGGCGCCGCCCATGCGCCGGCTGCTGCCGGCCGCCAGCACCAGCGCCGCCACCTTGCGCCCCGCCGGCACGCGCTGCGGTTCCGGCTGCGTCGCCGTTTCGTCCTCTTCCGCTTCGGCGGGGCTGCGGATCAGGCCGCCGACGCCCATTGCCATGATCTCGGCGCGACCCATCGGCAGGCCGGCCAGCATGCGCTGTAGCACCCAGTCGAGGCCGTTGCTGCGTCGCGAGCGGGCGCAACCGGGCAGGATGATGACGGGAACGTCGCCCAGCCGCGCCAGCAGCAGCATGTTGCCCGGCTCGACCGGCATGCCGAAATGGAGTATCTCGCCGCCGGCGGCGACGATGGCGGCCGGCACCGTGTCGGCACGGTCCTTGGGCACGGTGCTGCCGGCGATCAGGATCAGGTCGCAGCCCGCGGCCCTGGCTTCGTTGAGGGCCGCGGTGACGTCCGCGCTGCGATGCGCGCAGCGCTGCACCAGGCCGAGGTGCGAGCCGAGGTCTTCCAGCCGGCGCCGGCTGCTGGTCACCGCCGTAGCGTAATTGCGCGCCGGCTCGTCCGGCTGTTCGGTGACGATCAGCGCCGCGCGCGCCGGACGGAAAGGCAACAGGGACAGAGCGCTGCCCTGCCCCGCCACCGAGCTGCAGGCGTCGATCACGTCGCGATCAACGGCGAGCGGGATGATCTTCACCGTGGCCACCACGGCGCCGGCCCGCACCGCGGTTAACGGCGGCAGCGTGGCGACGGTGACGGCCTCGTCGATGGCATTGATGCGGTCGATAATGGCGGCGTCGACGCCGACCAGGCCGCGCTGGGTCGCGTAGAGGTTGCAGCGCCCGGCCTGCGGCGCGCGCGCGGCGATGCCGGGACCGGTCAGGGCCGCTGCGACCGCTCCGGCGGCGGCGTTTTCATCCAGATCGCCGGGTTCCAGCCGCGCCCCGTACACCCGCGTGATGCCGGCGGCGGCTAGGGCCGGAAAGTCGGCGCCGGCGAGACGGCGACCCTTCCGGAATATCCCGTCCGGCAGACGCAGGCTGTGCGCCAGCAGCAGGCCCTCGCATTCCTCCAGCGGAAATTCGCCGAAGATCATGCGGCCTCGCCGCGGTAGCGGACCTGGATGACTTCGGCGAGGATGGACACGGCGATCTCGGCCGGCGAACGGCCGCCGAGGTCGAGCCCGATCGGCGAGTGGATGCGCCCAGTCAACTCGCCGAGGCCGGCGGCGCACAGGCGCTCGAGGCGCTTCTCGTGCGTGCGCCGGCTACCCAAAGCGCCGATGTAGAACAGCGGGCTTGGCAGCGCCAGTTCCAGCGCCGGATCGTCGAGCTTGGGATCGTGCGAGAGGGCGACCAGCGCCGTGGCAGCATCAAGCCCGAGGCGGGCCAGGGCTTCGTCGGGCCATTCGTCGCTGAGCTGCACACCGGGGAAGCGCTCGGGCGAAGCAAACGCGCCGCGCGGATCGATGACGATGACCTCGAATCCGGCTGCGGTCGCCATCGGCGCCAGCGCCTGGGCGATATGCACGGCGCCGACGATCAGGAGGCGCGGCGACGGCACGTAGGCGCGTGCGAACAACGGGTCGGCGCCGGCGAGCAATGCGCTGCGGCCGCCGGCGAGCAGGCCCGCCGCCTCGACCGCCTGCGGCGGCGCCAGCGCCAGTTCGCCGCCGCAGCCCGCCGCATCGACCACGCACTGGGCACCATCGGACAAGCGCGTGACGACGACCAGCGCCTCGCGCTGCTGCTGCGCCTCGGCGATGCGGGAAAGCGTGGCGGCTTTCATTCCACCGGCTCGACGAAAACCTGGACGCGGCCGCCGCAGGCGAGTCCGACCTGCCAGGCCTGTTCGTCGCTGACGCCGAACTCCAGCAGCTGCGGGCGGCCCGAAGCCATCACCTGCGCCGCGGCGTCGATCACGGCGCCCTCGATGCAGCCGCCGGACACCGAGCCGACGAAGTGTCCGGCGTCATCCACGGCAAGGTGGCTGCCTGCCGGACGCGGCGAAGAGCCCCAGGTGCTGACCACGGTCGCCAGCGCAGCGGCCTTGCCGGCGGCGCGCCATTGCCGCAGGTTCGCAAACAGTGCATCGTCGTCGGTAGTCACTCTATGTATCCGCCCTCTTGTTGGGTCCGACCCGCAGTAGCGGCGGACGGGATTTACTCTATCGGCTTGCCGCGCGGGCTGCAAATGGCCTGAACGGATCTGCCGTGTATAAAACACCGCCGCAGGGCGGCAAACGCCGGCTCAAATCGTAACTTGAATTGCCATGATGTTCAGCCGACCCCGGATTTCCGTGCATAGCGTTCACTTTCCCTCGTCACACCGGTGGAAGCCGATGTCCAGTGCCGCGCTCCGCTGGATTCCGGCGTTCGCCGGAATGACGGACCGGGCCGGATGGCTGACCATGCATCGTATTGCAGGAAACCCGCATTGCCGGTACCGAAAAAAATGTCCGCGGAAAACAATTTGATATTCTGCCCTTGCTTTGCATACAGTGTACCGTATCCCGTATCAACCTGTCCGCCCTAGGCCGGTGCGCCTTGCCGGCGGCCGCAGAATCGCCCGCGCAGCAGGCATCATCCCGGCGTCCGAGCCGCGGCCACGCGTAGAATTGCGCCGCGGGGGAAGCGTGTGGCAACCCTTCCCCCGCTCCTTTCCACAGACAAAAGGCAACCATGTCACACATAGCGCAAGCCTTCGAATGCGACAAGCTGATCCGCTTCCATCACTGCGATCCGGCCGGCATCGTGTTCTACCCGCAATACTTCGTGCTGTTCAACGAACTGGTCGAGGACTGGTTCAATCAGGGCCTGGGCATCGATTTCGCCCGCTTCCATGTCGAGGACGGCATGGGCGTGCCGATGGGCAGCATCACCTGCCGTTTCCTGTCGCCGAGCAAGGTCGGCGAGATGCTGCGCCTGTCGCTTTCGGTGAACCGCATCGGCAAGAGTTCCGTGGAACTGAACGTCACCGGCACGTCGGGCGACGCGGTGCGGGTCCAAGCCACGCTCACCGTCGTTGTCGCCTCGCTGAAAAACCACCGCTCGGTGCCGATTTCGGCCGACATGCGCGCCCGCCTGGAACGCTACGCGGTGCCGTCCCCCGGCTGATCCTTCTTTCCGGCCATTTCCTGCAGGGCGCGCTGGAATTCGGCGATAGCTTCGGCGCTGACTTCCTCGCCGCATTCATAGCAGTAGGCCTTGCCCTTGAGCCGATCGACCCAGCGGCAACCGCAGTGGTCGCAGGCCAGTTCCGGCGCGCCGGTGGGATTGTAGAAAATCACCGGCAGGCTCCGAGGAAGGCCAGCCCGAGGGATTCGAGGAAGTCCTCGTAGCCGGCATCCTGCAACTGGGCCTTGTTCCTGAAGACGAAGAACATGATGTTGCCGCGCCGGATCAGGCGCTTGATGGTCTTCAGCATGTCGCCGCCCAGTTCGGCCAGCATCGCGTCCATCGCCTCCCGGTCGGCCACCAGCAGGAGATCGACACGCGTCGACGCCATTCCGGCAAAGCGCTCGATGCGCGCCGACATGCCACCGTTCTCGATCTCCCAGGCCATCAGCGGCACCTCGGTCGCCACCGCCTGCACGCCTTGGAGGTGCTTGCCGGGCAGGATGCCGGATGCTTCGCGCGAGACGAAGCCGATCCGCGAACCGGAATCCATACCGACGAACAACTCGCGCTGGCGATCGAGCATGGACTGCCACAGGCTCATGTCACCGAACATTTCTTCCGTCGCGTCCGTAACTGTTGTCATCAATGTTTTGGCGTTGCCAGTTCCAGGGTTTCGATGAATTCGAGCACGCCGGCGGCATCGAGCTCCTCGCGCCGGCGCAGGACGAAGGGCTTGATGTCGAACAGTCGCACCAGGCGGGACATGATCGCCGTGCCGCCAGCGCCGACTTTTTCGATGGCTATGTCGTTCATCACCAGCAGCAGGCCCCAGTCCGCGGGATAGCGACCGTCGAAGGCCACCGGACCGGTCGGGCGGGCGTGGCTGCCGGGCCACCAGAGCCAGGCCCGCCCGCGCTTTGCGGCATGGTCATCGGCACCGATGAAAGCGACCGCGAGCGGCGATCCTTCGGCAGCCGTGACTTCGGGCATCCGTGCCAGCAGGCGCGACCAGCGCTCGGCATCCATTCATGCGTCCGGGATCACCGCCGTCGCCTCGATCTCGACCTTGGCGCCTTTCTCGACGAAGCCGGCGACCTGTACCGCGGTCATGGCCGCGCCGTAGGTGCCGATGAGTTCGCGGAAGACGCGGCCCAGATCCTTTTGCGACACGTCGTATTCGTCCTTGTCGCCGAGGTACCAGGTCATGCGCACGATGTGTTCCGGACGGGCGCCGGCCTCGGCGAGGATCGCCACGATGTTCTTCAGCGCCTGTGCGACCTGGCCCACCAGGTCGTCTGCCTGGAAAATGCAATTCTCGTCCCAGCCCACCTGGCCGGCGACGAATATCATCTGCCCGCGCACCATCACGCCGTTGCTGTAGCCCTTGGGCTTGGCCCAGCCGGGCGGCTGTAATATCTTCATTTGTTCTCTCCTTGGGTGGTTTGGCGCAACCTGAAGCGTTGCAGTTTTCCGGTCTCGGTGCGCGGCAAGGTGCTGACGAACTCGATGCTGCGCGGGTACTTGTAGGGCGCGATGCTCTGCTTGACGTAATCCTGCAGCTCCTTCGCCGTTGCGGGCGTCGGTTCATTGCCCGGGCGCAGCACGACGATGGCCTTGACGATCTGGCCGCGCTCCGCGTCGGCGACGCCGATCACGCCGCATTCGGCGACCTTGGGATGGCGCAGCAGGGCGTCCTCGACCTCGGGCCCGGCGATGTTGTAGCCGGCCGAGATGATCATGTCATCGGTGCGCGAATGGTAGTGGTAGTAGCCCTGCGCATCGAGCGAATAGGCGTCGCCGGTGTAGTTCCAGCCGTCCTTGACGTACTTCGCCTGGCGCTCGTCGGCAAGGTAGCGGCAGCCGGTGGGGCCTTTCACCGCCAGATTGCCGACCTCGCCGACCGCGACCGGCTTTCCCGCGTCGTCCATGATGCAGGCGACGTAGCCGGGAACGACCTTGCCGGTGGCTCCGGGCAGCGCTTCCTTCTCGTCGGCGGAAATGAAAATGTGCATCAGTTCGGTGGCGCCGATGCCGTCGATCATCTCGATGCCGGTCGCCTCTTTCCACAGCGCACGGGTGGCGGCGGGCAGGGCCTCGCCGGCGGAGACGCATTTGCGCAATGTGCTGCTGCGCAGCGGACCGGCGATGGCGGCGATCGCCCGGTAGGACGTCGGCGCGGTAAACAGGATGGTGGCCCGGTACTTCAGCACCGCATCAACCAGGTCCTGCGGTGCGCCCTGCTCCAGCAGCACCGTCGAGGCGCCGATGGAAAGCGGGAACAGCAGCAGGCCGCCGAGGCCGAAGGTGAAGGCCAGCGGCGGCGTGCCCATGAAGATGTCGTCGGGCGTCGGCCGCAGCACGTAGGGCGGCCAGCAGACGCAGGCGGCCATGACGTCGCGGTGGAAGTGCATCGTCGCCTTGGGCTGGCCGGTGGTACCCGAAGTGAAGGCGAGGATGCAGGTGTCGTCGCGCGCGGTGTCGACGTTCTTGAACTCTGCGGATTGTTTCGCCATCGCCGCTTCAAGGCCATCCGCGGAAACGTCGTTGAAGTAACGGATGTGTGCGAGTTCGGGCGACTCGGCCGCGGCCAGCTTGAGTTCTTCCGCCAGGCGCAAATCACACAGGGCATGCGTCACCCTGGCCTTGCCGATGACGTGTTTGAGTTCCTTGGCGCGCAGAAGCGGCATGGTCGCCGTGGCGACAGCGCCGACTTTCATCACCGCGAACCAGCAGGCGGCCATCATCGGGTTGTTCGGCGCGCGCAGCAGCACGCGGTTGCCGGGCACCACGCCGAGCTCATTTACCAGCACGTTGGCGATGCGGTTGGCCTTTTCCTGCAGGTCGACATAGGTCCAGCGCAGGTTCGGCGCCTGGATGCAGACGCGCCCACCGCGCCCCTCGGCCACGTGCCGGTCGAGCAGTTCCGTCGCGCAGTTCATGCGCTCGGGAAACTTCAGTTCCGGCAGATCGAACAGGAACTCCGGCTGCTGGTCGGCCGGCGGCAGGTTGTCGCGGGTAAAGGTATCGATATGGGCGCTGTAAGTCACGACATCACTCCATTGACACTTGCCGAGTCACTGTCCTCATCCTCGTCATTCCGGGGCCGCGTAGCGGAACCCGGAATCCATGCGGCGCCTGGATTCCCGCATGCGTGGGAATGACGGACTCGGCTGTTCGACTGCATGCACTATTTCCAAACGCGCTCAGATCCGAACGCCGAGCTTGTAACCTTCCTGGATCGCCGCGTCAAGGCCGCGCGGCACCGTGGCGTCGCCGCCGCCGTGCAGTTCGTCGACCATCCACTGGAACTCGTAGAACAGGTCGTGATTGGCGCGGCGCGGGCTGGAGACGATGACGTTGTCGCAGGGGATGAAGATCTCCTCGCCCTTGCCGTTCCTGACCGTCGCCCCTTCCGCGGTGACCTTGACCAGTTGCGCCAGGCAAACGGTCTTGATGCCGAGCTCATCGACCCAGGCGGTATGGCGCCACTTGAAGGTGGGCATGATGTCGCCGCCGATGCGCTTCTCCTTCTCGACCACCGTGACCTCGTGGCCGGCTTTTTGCAGGAACTCGGAAATCGTCAGGCCGATCGCGCCGCCGCCGACCATCACCACGCGCTTGCCGACCGTCTTGCGGCGATGGGCAACTTCCAGCGCGTCGATCAGCAGCTCGCTACCCGGCATGTAACGGAAGGACTCCAGGTCGGTGCGGGCACCGGCGGCGACGATGCAGGCGTCGTACTCGTGCAGCACGCTGCGCATGAACTTGGCGTTGGCTTCGGTATTGAGGCGCACTTCGACGCCGAGCTTCTTCGCCATCACGCCGTAGTAGTCGATCACGCTCTGCAGGTCGGCCGGGCGCGCCAGATCGTTGGCGGCGTAGGCAGCGAGGTTGCCGCCGATCTTGTCAGCCTTGTCGAACACGGTCACGCTGTGGCCGCGGCGGCGCGCCGTAATCGCGGCTTCCATGCCGGCCGGGCCGGCGCCGATGACCATCACGCGCTTCTTCTCGGTGGCTTCGGTAACGTGGTACTCGGGCTCGACTTCGTGACCGAGCATCGGGTTCATGGTGCAGGTGTAGGGCAGGTCGCGGAACAGGCGTGACAGGCAGTTGAGCGAGCCGATGCAGGGCCGCACTTCTTCCATGCGGTCCTCGGCGGCCTTGTGGATCATCTCGGGATCGGCCAGCAGCGGGCGGCAGACTTCCCAGTAATCGAAGACCTCATCGCGCACGCAGTCGTTGGCCATCGCCGGGTCGGGCAGGCGATTGCCGAAGGCCACCAGCACATTGGGGAACATCTTCTTCGCCTTCTCGGAGAGGAAGTTCCAGTAGCCCGGCTCGACATCGCGGCCGAAGGAGGATTCCGGCGCTTCCTGCCAGCCGACCGTGACTGAAATCATGTCCACGCCGCAATCGACCGCCTGCTGCATGAGCTCGAAGGATTCGTCCTGGGTATTGCCGCCCCATTTGTCCATCAGTTCGGCGCCGTTGAGGCGAATGGAAAGCGGGTTGTCCGGCGTGGCCTGCTTGATCGCGTCGATCAGCTCGCGCATGAAGCGGCCGCGGTTCTCCACCGAGCCGCCGTATTCATCGGTGCGCTGGTTGGTGAAACGGGAATTGAAGTTGGCCAGCAGGTAGCCCATGAAACTGGTGACCTCGGTGGCGTCGAAGCCGGCGCGGATGGCACGGCTGGCGGCGTCGGCGTGCTGCTTGATGACGACCTTGATCTGGTCTTTGGTCAGTTCGCGCGGCGGCCGGAAATGCGGCAAAGTCTGCGGCACCACCGAAGGCTGCACGCAGTAGCCGAGGTCGATGCCGCCATAGCGCCCGGCATGCAGGATCTGCTGCATGGCCATGGCGCCGGCGTCATGGATGTAGCGCGCGATCATCTCGAACTGCGGCAGGAACTTGTCGTCGTGGATGGCGATCTGGCGGAAATAGGACTTGCCCTCGCCCAGCGCGTCGGGGTAAGCCCCCTGGTTGGTGATCAGGCCGCAGCCGGTGCCGGCGATGACGCGCACCCGCGCCAGTTCGCGCGGCGTGATGGTGCCGTCGCGACCGTTGTAGTTGGAGACGCAGCAGGCGCCATACTTGATGCGGTTCTTGACCTCGAACCTGCCGAGTTTTCCCGGCTGGAACAGATGGTTGAGCTTGGCTTCGCCTGGTTTGGTCACGTGTCATTCCTCCTGTGGTTCTGCAATCGGCGTGCGCCGAAGTAATTTTTGGTCAGCTAATGGATACTGTATACATTAAGGCCAAAGCATCTGCCAGTCAAGCCAATCCATTCGCGTTTTGACCGCCCGGCAGCGGTATTTCACCGAAGACTGCCGCCTCAATCGAACACCTCATAAATGCCGAGTTTTCGATGCAATGGAGCGTCGTCGACCATGAACAAGCAGGCAGGCTCCTTCCCCGAAGCATTGCTCAGCACGACCTCCGCATGTGTCGGCACGGCGATCGTGTCGGCCTCGCCAAATGCGTGCGCCACATGATCGATCGTGGCAATCCCGGCGCCTTCAACACCATGGAGAACAGCCGAGGCCGAACGCTTCGGCAGGCGGGCTTCCTCGCCGGGACGCAACATGATTGCGGAGAAGCCCAGGGTCGGCAGGCACTCCCGGCCTGTTTCCGGGTTCACATAGGCGAGGTGGACCAATTCCTCTTTCGCCGTCACGCCGGCCAGTGCAAGCAGTGATTGCCTGACCTCGCGCCACGGAAAACGCAGCAGCGGATAGCGCGTCGAACTCGACTCCAGGGAACGGTAGGGAATGACTCCGCCCTGGCGGAATTCCGCGTTGCATTTGCCCTGCGCCCGGTCCACGGCCTGCGACTTGCCTTCGATGCAGTAGGAAGCGTCAATGCCATAAATCAAAGGCAGGTCCAGCGCATCGAGCCATATCACCGGCCCCCTACCCTCGTGACCATGCTCGTGCCACAGGCCCGGCGGCGTCAGAATCAGGTCGCCCTTTTCCATCGGCAGCCGCTCGCCCGACACCACGGTGAACCCGCCCTGCCCCTCGATAACGAAACGGACAGCCGATGGCGTATGCCTGTGGTTCGGCGCGGTTTCTCCGGGCAGGATGAGCTGCATGCCGATATAGATGGAGGCAGTGGCCTGCATGTTCTGCAAACCGAGCCCGGGATTGCACAGCACCAGTACGCGGCGTTCCGCCTTCTCGATGGGAGCCAGTTCGCCGGCACGCATCAGATTGGGACGGATGTCGGCGTAGCGCCACATGACGGGCTGCGTGCGCCGGGCCGGAATGTTGTACGGCAGCACCGAACGCAGCGCGGGCCAAAGCGGCAGGGTATTCATCGAGGCCAGGCTCTGGTAGTAGTCGGCCGGCAGGTCTTCCACCCGCCCGAGTTGATTGCTCATTGCGTTTCCCCTTTTCAGATCACCCTGACGGACAGTTCGCCCAGACCATCGATGCCGCCCGACAGCGTTTGGCCGACCTGTACGCTGCCAACACCTTCGGGAGTACCGGTAAAGATCAGGTCGCCCGGTCGCAGCTCGAAGTAAGTCGAAAGATTGGCAATGACCTCCGGCACCGACCAGATCAGCTTCGCGATGTCGCTGCGCTGGCGATCCTGGCCATCTACCCGGACCCAGATTGCGCCCGCGGTCGGGTGGCCGATTCGCGATGCCGGCACCAGCGGGCCGATCGGTGCCGATTGATCGAAGGCCTTGCCCAGTTCCCAGGGGCGGCCCTTGTCGCGCAGTTTGAGCTGCAGGTCACGGCGGGTCATGTCGAGGCCAACGGCGTAGCCCCAGACATGTTCGTTGGCGCTTTCAACCGGAATGTCACGCCCTGCCCTGCCGATCGCCACCACCAATTCGATCTCGTGATGGAACTCGCTGGTTTGCGAGGGGTAGGACACCTCCCCGACCTGACCGTGGGCAACCGCCACGATGGCATCCGCCGGCTTGCAGAAAAAGAAGGGCGGCTCGCGCGACGGATCAAATCCCATCTCCATGGCATGCGCCGCATAGTTGCGCCCGACACAGTAGATCCTGCGCACGGGAAAGCGCGCGTCGCTTCCTTCCACCGGAACGCTTACGGGCACTTCGGGTTCAAGAACATAGGTCATTTGGAATGATGTCCTCACTGGTTGATGGCTGCGGCAAGCGGGTCATCGATCCGCCCGCAGATCCGCATGATTTTTCTCGTAGGCTGCGGCCAGCGCGGGATCGCGCCGACGCACCTCGGCATGCCTCACCCGTCCGGTGCGCGTCATGTAGCTGTAGGCGAAATCGACGGCCGGCAGGGCCATCAACTCGTCCATCTCCTCGTACCAGCGTATGCTGACATTGGCTGCGTCGAGGATCTTCTGCATCGGCGGCAGGCGGCGTTCCCGGTAGAGCACCAATGCTTCCGCCAGGCTGCCCGCATCGCGCAGCGCCTTCCACAGGGCAATGGCGTCCTCCATGGCGAGGCGGGTGCCGGAGCCGATCGAGAAGTGCGCCGTGCGCAGGGCGTCGCCCATCAGCACGACATTGCCGAAGCTCCACTGCCGGTTCGAGATCGCGGGGAACTGGCGCCAGAAAGACTTGTTGGAAAGAATCGGCTGGCCGTCGAGGTCCCTGGCGAAAACCCGCTCGCAATGGCGGATCGTCTCCTCCTCGCTCATGTCCGCGAAACCGGTGCGGTGCCAGGTGGCATCGGTGACCTCGACCAGAAAGGTGCTCATGCGCGGGCTGTAGCGATAGTGATGGGCACAGAAGACGCCATGTTCGGTGTTGCGAAAAGTCAGCGACAGGCTGTCGAAGACCTTGCTGGTGCCGTACCAGATGAAGCGGTTGCTGCGCAGGTCGGTTTCGGTGCCGAACTTGTCCTCGTTCTCGTTGCGCACCCAGGAAAAGGCGCCGTTGGCAGCGACCACCAGATCGGCACCACCCAGCCGCGCGGCATCGTCCAGCGAGGACAGTTCGCTGTCGAATTCGATCCTGACGCCCAGCGACTCGGCCTGGGCATACAGCCGGCTCAGCAGTTCCATGCGCCCAATCGCGGCAAAACCGTTGCCGGCGATGGGGATGCGATTGTCATTGTGCACGATGGTGAGGTTGGGCCAGGTTTCCATCAGCGGCGTGAGCAACTGGTATGTGGCCTCGTCATCGGCGCGCAGGAACTCCAGCGCGCGGTCGGAGAAGACCACGCCGAAGCCCCAGGTCGCGTCGCGCGATCCGCGCTCGAACACGACGACGTCGTGCGCCGGGTCCTCGCGCTTCATCAGCGACGCGAAATACAGGCCGGCGGGCCCGCCGCCGATGATGCGTATCTTCATACCCGGGCGACCGCCTGTTCTTCCTCGATCCTGGCCGCGATCATTTCACGCAAAGCTCGCTTGAGGATCTTGCCCACGGGACTGAGCGGGAACTGGCTGACCACCTCCAGACGTTCCGGCAGCTTGAAGCTGGCAATCTTCTGTGCGCGCAGGAAGTCGATCAATTCGCCAAACGTCAGGGTCTCACCGTCCTTGGCAATCACGAAGGCGCAGGCCTTTTCGCCGAATACCGGATCTGGCATCGCCACCAGCGTCACGGCCTTGACCTTGGGATGGCCGAAGATCAGGTTCTCGACCTCTTCGCAGCTGATCTTCTCGCCGCCGCGATTGATCAGGTCCTTGCGCCGGCCCTCGGTAAATACGTGGCGGCCGAGCTTCCTCACGATGTCGCCCATGCGGTAGAAGCCGTCCGGCGTGAAGGCCTCGGCCTGCTTCTCCGGCGCGTTGTAGTAACCGTGGATCGTATAGGGGCCGCGAGTGACCAGTTCGCCGGTTTCGCCGTCGGGCACCTCGTTGCCGTCGTCGTCGATTACCTTGATCTCGTCGTCCTCGCACACAGGCACGCCGGAACTGTTGAGCAGCATATCGGCCGGCGCATCCAGCGGCACCATGTTGATCAGGCCTTCGGCGGTGCCGTAGATTTCCTGCGGCAGGCAGCCGAAGCGCTCGCGCATCCGCCCGCGCAGTTCCGGCGCCAGGCGCGCGCCGCCGTTCTGCATCACCTTCAGCGACGACAAATCGTAGTCGTCGGGCACGGGGGAATTCAGCCAGTTGGAGATCAAGGGCACCACGGCGGCGATCACGCTGACCTTTTCGCGTTGCACCAGGGAGAACACCTCGGCTGCATCGCCCGAGGGCGCCAGCACCACGGTGCCGCCGTAGTAGAAACAGCCGAGCATGCCGGGCGAGGCCAGGTTGTAGTTATGTCCCAGCGGCAGGATGGCCATGAACACGGTGTTCTCGTCGAAACCACCGGCGCGACCGCAGAGGCGGGCATTCAGCACGTAGTCCTCGTGGGTGCGCGGAATCAGTTTCGACAGCGAGGTCGTGCCGCCGGAAAGCAGCATGGTGGTGACTTCGGCGGGGTCGGGGTCATGCCCGACCAGCGCCGCGGCGCCGACAGCGTCCGTCATCGGCGCGTCGATCATCGCGCGCAGGTCAAGTTGCCCGGGGCCGGGTTCGCCGGCGACAAACACATGGCGCAGGGCCGGTGCATCGGGCCGGACTTCGCGCGCCATCTCGCGGTAATCGAAATTGCCGATGCGATCGGGGATCACGTAGGCCGCGGCGCCCGAGGCCTTGAGAAAGTGGCGTATCTCCGAATGGCGATGGGCACGCAGCGCCGTCACGGGTATCGCGCCGATGCGCGTCAGGGCGAAATAGGCGAAGACGAATTCGGGACCATTGGGCAGTTGCAGAACCACGCGATCCTGTGCCTTGATGCCGGCGTCGAGGAAACCGCAGGCCAGTCGCCGCGAACCGGCAACCAGATCGGCGTAGCTCAGGCGCAGATCACCGCTGACCAATGCTGTTTTATCCGGATGGCGCGCGGCGCGGCGCTCCAGCAGTTGCGGAATCGTGATGCCTTCCCACCAGCCCCGCTGGCGGTAGCGGGCCGCCGCGTCGGCGGGCCAGGGCACGCAGCCTTCGAGCATGCTTCTCCTCCTCGTTTTTCGCCGGGTAACCCGGTCTGTCGCGACAGGACACCCATCGCGACTTGCACTCTAGAGCAAAAAGTTATCTACTTATAGCGAAT
>JBIKKY010000036.1:0-33376 GCA_044360105.1 Sulfuritalea sp. | reverse complement strand
AGTTTCCACGGTACTGTCAATCCGCGAAAACCCGCTTCCAGCAAGGCTTTTCAACGATTTCATGACGAAACTCACCCACACTCTTTCACGAAGACCCAATATAGTTTGCGCTGCACAACATTGGGCCGAACGTGAAGTAGACGCCACTGAAAAACTGCCATATCTGGCAATCTCTTTCCATATCTGGCAGTTTGTTTCCAGATATGGAGATGGACTATTTCCCATATCTAGGCATTTTCTGCAACGACGCGATCATCGAGTTTCAGCTTGCGCACGGCGGCGCGTGGCAGCAGCCATGGCTTGCGCTGGCGGTCCCACCATCCGCCGGCGGCTCTCGCCTGGCTCCGCAGCGCCGTTTCGCCATAGCCGATACGCACCGCCAGCGGCCCCGGCAACGGTCGTTCCTCGACGATGAGATCCACTGTGGTAAGGCGCCGGCCACGTGCCGGGTCATCGCGATAGCGAACGCAGACCAAGGCATTGCCGAAGCGTGCCGCGAGCCGCTTCGTCCCGGCCGCGCCGGGCTCCAGCTTCTTCAGTACGACCCCGCTCAGTGTGAATTCCCTGGCGGTCGGCGGCATTTGCGGCCGGTGATCGGCGGTTGCAGTGATCATCGCCCTTCCTCCATTTCCGGCCCGTTGCGTTGCGGGCGACTTCCCACCAGCATAATCAGCATCGATGCCGATGGCAATACCGGTGATTGATATCGGGGTCGGCAGCGGTGTTGTTTTCGACGCTGCATCAGTCGCCGTCGCGCCAGCGCCGACTCTTGCATCGTCACACTGAACCGATCCGGATCAAGGCGCGCCGCGCCGCGCTTAATCCCGCAGTTCCCTGCCGGTCAGCTTGAGGAACACGTCTTCCAGGTTCGCCGGCCGGTGCAGGGTACGCAGGTCGGGCCGGGCGGCGAGATGAGCGAGCAGGGGCACCGCGTCCTCGACATAGCAGAAGGCGGTCTCGCCGCTGACTTCGACACGTCGCGAAAACGCTTGCGCTTCGCGCTCGGCCCAGCCCGGTGCATCTTCTCCATAGACCTCGACCACCTGCGCCTCGATGTGGCTGCGGATCAGTTCGCGTGGCGCGCCTTCGGCGACCATCCTGCCGTCGTCGATGATGGCCAGCCTCTGGCAGAGGCGCTCGGCCTCGTCCATGAAGTGCGTCGTCAGCAGGATGGTCTTGCCCTGTGCCTGCAGGCGCTTGAGGCGTTCCCAGATGAGGTGGCGCGCCTGCGGGTCCAGGCCGGTGGTGGGCTCGTCGAGCAGCAGCAGTTCCGGATCATTCACCAGCGCGCGCGCCAGCGTCAGGCGCCGCTTCATGCCGCCGGACAGCGTGCGGATGTTGGCGTCCGCCTTGCCGGCGAGGCCGGCGAAATCCAGCAGTTCGCCGATCCTGGGCCGGATCGCCGCATCCTTCATGCCGAAGTAGCGGCCATAGACGATGAGGTTTTCGGCGGCGGTAAAGTCGGGGTCGAGGTTGTCGAACTGGGGCACTACGCCGATCTTCATGCGCGCCTCGCGCGCACGCGCCGGCACCGGTTCGCCAACAAGGGTGATCTCGCCCGAATCGGGCACCGTCAGGCCGAGGCAGCAGCGCAGGGTGGTGGTCTTGCCGGCGCCGTTGGGGCCGAGCAGGCCGTAGCACTCGCCACGGCGCAGTTCGAAATCGAGCCCGGCAACGACTTCGCGACCGTCGTAGGATTTTCGCAGGCTTGATACGACCAGCGGGCTGAGGGAATCACCTTCCCCCCCGGCCCCCTTCCCGGGGAAGGAGGTGATTGCGGTTCGCCGCTGGCGCGGCTCCATGTTGGCGGCGCCGCCTTGGGGCGGCCCGGCGGAGGCGCTCACGGATGCGCGCCGGTCCAGGCGCGCTGGATGATGTCGCGCAACAGGTGCAGGCGGCGGTGGAAGAAGTGGTCGGCGCCGGCAATGACCACCACTGGCAGGTCCTGCGGCTGGGCCCAGGCGAGCACATTGGCCAGGCGCACGGTTTCGTCCTCCGCGCCGTGGATGACCAGGGTGTCGGCGGGAACCGATTCCGTTTCGTAGCGACGCATGCCCTCGACAGAACCGGCGGCGGTGCCGACCAGCACCAGCCATTGCGGCGGATCGCCCGCCGCCGTGAGGCGCTTGGCCAGGCGCGTGGTGACATAGGCGCCGAAGGAAAAGCCGGCCAGGTAGAGCGGCAGAGGCGCGCCCGACTCCGTCAAGACATCGGCATAGCGGGCGCGGGCCCAGTCGTGCACCGCCAGCACGTCGTCGGTCTCGGCATCGCCGTGATCGTGTTCGCCCTCGCTGCCGCCGACACCGCGAAAGCTCGGCCGCAGCGTGATGCAACCGCGCTCGCGAAAGGCGCGCGCCAGCGTGGTCACCACCTTGTTGTCCGCGGTGCCGCCGAACAGCGGATGCGGATGCGCGACGAGGACGATGCCCTGCGGGTTCTCGTGGTTTTCGACGAAGACCTCGATCTTGCCGTCCGGTCCGTCGACCAGGACTCGTTCGTGGCGCGACATCCGTCAGATCTTCAGGCGGTCCACGACCTTGCCATGCACCAGGTGCTGGTCGATGATCTCGTCGATGTCTTCCTGGTCCACGTAGGTGTACCAGACCGCCTGGGGATAGATCACCATGACCGGCCCTTCCTCGCAGCGGTCGAGGCAGCCTGCGGAATTGATGCGCACCTTGCCCGGCACGCTGGCGCCGAGCGTCTTGACCTTGTCCTTGGCATAGGCGCGCATGTCGCTTGCGCCATGGTTGTTGCAGCAGGCTTCGCCCTCGCCGCGCTGGTTGGTGCAGAAGAATACGTGGTGCTTGAAATGGCTCATGGGGTAGGGGTTTGGCGTGTGGGAGAGTCGAAAAACCGATCAAAGGTTCGCGCCGTTGAATTATAGAGGCGCCGGGTATTTGGCCGCGTTCTTGACGATCTTCTCGCGCGCCGCGGCGATCGGGTCGATGTCGAGCACGTCGGCCAGTTCGGTCAGGTAGATCAGCACGTCGGCGATTTCGTCGGCGACCGCGGCGCGCTTCTCAGGTGCGAGCGCGAGGCTTTCCTCGGGCGTCGCCCACTGGAAATGCTCGACCAGTTCGGCGGCCTCGACGCTGAGCGCCATGACGAGGTTCTTCGGCGTGTGGTAGCGATGCCAGTTGCGTGCGGCGCAAAAGGCCCGCAGCGCATCGCGCAGGGTGGCGAGGTCAGTAATCGGAGTCATGTTTTCTCGGGCGGTAGGTCATCAGCCAGGGCAGGGCGAGGAAGGGCCAGAGCGACGAGACCAGTCGCGTCAGGCCGTTGAAATTGAGGAACTGGCCGGGGTTATAGATCTGCAGCATGTTGTGCAGATAGGGGTTTTCCGGCGCGACATTGACCATCACCGTGGCCAGCAGCAGCGCCAGCGCGGCGACGGCGCGCTGCAGCGTGAAGCCGAGGAAGGTGGCGCTCCACCACAGCGCCAGGCCGATGCCGATGCCGAGGCTGTTGCCGGGCGTGATCCAGCCCAGGGCCGCGGCCGGCCCCATCAGCAAGGCATGCGCGGCCGTCTTGATCAGCAGGGCGAACAGCAGCAGGGCGAGGGTCAGACTGCGCGCGTGGCGGCGCAGCAGCATCGAGATGATCAGTCCTGCCGCCAGCAGGCCGGCGGCGGCGATCAGGGTTTCCAGGTCGACGAAGCGTTCCGCCAGGAAGGGCTGCACCGGCGGCAGGTCGAGCATCTGGCGCAGGTTGCCGCTGCCGAACAGCAGCGATTCGGGGGAGAGCTGGGTCAGCAGCCACGCCGCCACCAGCAGCACGCCGAAGTCGACGCCATAGCCGTTCATCATGATCTGGCGGCGCAGGCCGGCGAGCTGTCCCCGGTCCAGCAGGCGGGTGCCCCACAGTGCGCCGAACCCGCCGCCGAGCAGGGCGCCGGCGGCATTGCAGACCAGGTCGAGGTTGGACGGGATGCGATTGGGCAGGTAGCTCTGCAGCAGTTCCAGGACCAGGCTCAGCGAGCTGCCGAGCAGGGCCGCCAGCAGCCAGGCCGGCAGGGCCGCCAGGTGGCGGCGCATGGCGGCGGCGCAGAGAAAGCCGAAAGGCAGGTAGGCGACGATGTTGGTCGCCAGGTCGAAGCCGGTGTAGTAGCGCGGCCAGGCCGCGCCGAGGAAGGACAAGGGATGGTCGCCGCTGTCGCGCCAGCCGGTCAGGGGATACAGACTGGCGTAGATGATCAGCAGCAGGTAGCTGCCGGCCAGGTAGAGGGTCAGGTGGGTGCGCGCGCCGTTTGCCACAAGGCCGATTCTGCCGGCTTAGCCGTGGCGGGACAAGTGCGCCGCCGCTCCCTTTGGCACTGACCCGGCGGCTTCAGTGCCGGTGTTCGGGTTGGGCGTGGTGCGTCTGCGACGCGGCATGGTGGTGCAGGATCGCGTGCAGATCTTGGCCCGGCTGGCGGTGGCCGACCCATTGCGGCAGCAGCGAGCCGGCGACCATGCCCAGGATCGAGACGCAAAGGCCGATCAACTGCGGCGGCACGAGGCTGGCTTCGCCGATCAGGACCTCGATCAGGATCCAGGAAATCAGGCCGCCGAAAGTCGCCGCCAGCGCGCCCTGGGTGGTGGCGCGGCGCCAGAAGATGCCGGCGGCCAGCGGCACGAAGGCGCCGGCCAGGGTGACCTTGTAGGCGTTCTCGACCATCTCGAAAATCGAGGCCTCGGATTTCAGCGCGAAGCCCAGCACGATGCAGGTGAACACCACCAGGCAGATGCGCATGACGCGCAGGAAGGCCTTGTCGCCCATGTCCGGGTAGAAGCCCTTGACCACGTTCTCGGCGAAGGTCACCGAGGGCGCCAGCAGCGTCGCCGAGGAGCAGCTCATGATGGCCGACAGCACGGCGCCGAAGAACAGCACCTGGGCGACGATTGGCGTGTGCTGCAGGACCAGCGTCGGCAGCACCAGCTGCGAATCCTTTTCCAGCAGATCGGCGAACAGGACCGGGTCGATCAGCGTCGCCGAATAGGCGATGAACATCGGCACGAAGGTGAAGCAGAAATAGATCGACGCGCCCAGTATCGAACCCCACAGCGCGATGTTGGCGGTCTTGGCCGAGGTGATGCGCTGGAACACGTCCTGCTGCGGGATCGAGCCCAACATCATGGTCAGCCAGGTGCCGATGAAGGTCAGCCACAGCCAGGGGTCGGGCGCCGGGAAGAAGTCCAGCTTGCCCGCCGCCGCGGCATGGTCGATCACCGCCGTGGCGCCACCGCCGACTTTTCCGCTGATGACCCAGGCGATGAACAGCAAGCCGCCCATCGACACCACCATCTGCACGAAGTCGAGGATGGCGACCGAGAACATGCCGCCGAACACGGTGTAGGTCAGCACGATGGCGGCGCCGAGGATCATGCCGGCTTCCTGGCTGACCGCGCCGTCGGTGACGACGAAGAAGATCAGGCCCAGGGCCTTGATCTGCGCCGCGACCCAGCCCAGGTAGGAGAGCACGATGCAGATCGTGGTGATGACTTCCACCGTGCGGTTGTAGCGCATGCGGTAGAAGTCGCCCAGGGTGATGATGTTGAGCTTGTAGAGGTAGCGCGAGAAGATAACGCCGGCGATGATCAGGCACATCGCGGAGCCGAAGGGGTCGGCGACCACGCCGCCGAGTCCGTCCTTGACGAAGGTGGCCGAGATGCCGAACACCGCCTCGGCGCCGAACCAGGTGGCGAACACCGTGGCCGTCACCACCGGCAGCGGCAGGCTGCGGCCGGCAATGGCGAAATCGCGGGCGTTATGGACGCGGGTGGCGGCAAACAGTCCGATGCCGACCGACACCATCAGATAGAGCACGACAAACCAGAGCAGCATCGCTAATCCTCACCGGCCGGAAATGCGTTTGGTTTAGGCCAGGCCGCCTCGGCAGGCCCGAACGATCGGCGGCATTCTAGCGCAGGACGGCGAAGGCCAGTGCGCCGGCGGCGACGGCGAATGCCAGCCACAGCAGTTGACGCAGGCCGCGCACTTCGGCGGCCAGGCTTTCCAGTTCCAGGTTGGGCGCGGGCGTCGCGGTGGCCGTCAGCGCCTGGTGCACCAGGCGCGGCAGGGCCGGCAGCAGCGTGGCCCAGTTCGAGGCCTCGCGCTTGATGTTGTTTTCCAGCGCCAGCCAGCCCAGCTGCTCGTTCATCCAGCGTTCGAGGAAGGGGAGGGCGGTCTGCCACAGGTCGAGGTCGGGATCGAGTTCGCGGCCGAGGCCTTCGACATTGAGCAGGGTCTTCTGCAGCAGCACCAGTTGCGGCTGCACCTCGACATTGAACTGGCGCGAGGTCTGGAACAGGCGCAGCAGCACGCGGCCCAGCGAGATCTCCTTCAGCGGGCGGTCGAAGAAGGGTTCGCAGACCGAGCGGATCGCCGCCTCGAACTCGTCGACGCGGGTTTCCTTCGGCGCCCAGCCGGATTCGATGTGGGCCTCGGCGACGCGCTTGTAGTCGCGCTTGAAGAAGGCGAGGAAGTTCTGCGCCAGGTAGTTCTTGTCTACATCGGACAGCGTGCCGACGATGCCGAAGTCGAGCGCGATGTAGCTGCCCTTGCGCGGGCCCTCGGTGGCGACGAAGATGTTGCCCGGATGCATGTCGGCATGGAAGAAGCCGTCGCGGAACACCTGGGTGAAGAAGATCTCGACGCCGGCACGCGCCAGGCGCGGGATGTCGACGCCCTTTTCGCGCAATTCGGCGATCTGCGAAATCGTCGTGCCGTGCATGCGCTGCATGACCATGACGCTGGTGCTGCACCAGTCCCAGTGCACCTCGGGCAGCATCAGCAGGTCGGAGCCCTCGAAATTGCGCCGCAGTTGCGAGCAGTTGGCCGCCTCGCGCATCAGGTCGAGTTCGTAGTGCAGGTACTTGTCGAACTCGGCCACCACTTCGCGCGGCTTGAGGCGCCGGCCGTCGGCCCAGAGGGTTTCGAGCAGGCTGGCGGCGACCTGCAGCAGGGCGATGTCATGTTCGATCACCGGCTGGATACCGGGACGCAGTATCTTCACCGCGACCTCGCGGCCCCCATCCTTTTCGTGCAGCACGGCGAAATGCACCTGTGCGACCGAAGCCGAGGCCACCGGTTCGCGGTCGAAGGAGGCGAAGACCTGGTCCACCGGCTTGCCGTAGGCTTTTTCCAGCTCGGCGATGGCCAGCCCGGAGGGGAAGGGCGGCACGCGGTCCTGCAATTTGGCCAGTTCGTCGGCGATGTCCAGCGGCAGGATGTCGCGCCGGGTCGACAGCAACTGGCCGAACTTGACGAAGATCGGCCCGAGATCTTCCAGCGCCTGGCGCAGGCGCACGGCGCGCGGGGCCGACAGGTCGCGCCAGAACATCAGGCCTTGCGCGGCGGCCAGCAGGCGGGTACGCAGGCCGGGTTCGGTCTCGTGCTCGAGCACCAGGCTGTCGAGCCCGTAGAGGTAGGCGACGCGGGCGATACGGATGAGGCGGAAGATGCGCACGGGGGGCCGGGGCGGACAATAAACGGGCAGTATAATTCACGCCTCATGGGAAACACCCGGAATGCCCCGCAAAGACTCTGCGTACTCCTGATATGACAGCACCCAGCGCTCCCGCCCGCATCGCCTTGGACGTTCGCCACCACCTGATCCACCTGTTGCGCACGGCGCTCGCCAGCGTCGCCCCGGCACAAGGTCTGGCCGAAATCGTCCTCGAGCGCCCCAAGCAGGCCAGCCATGGCGATTTCGCCAGTAATCTGGCGCTGCAACTGGCACGCGAACTGAAGACCAATCCGCGCCAGGTCGCCGAGCGACTGCTGCGCGAGCTGCCGCCTTCGCCCCACGTGACCAAGGCCGAGGTTGCCGGCGCCGGCTTCATCAACTTCACGCTGACACCCGCGGCGCGCACCGCCGTGGTCGCTACCGTGCTTGCCGCCGGCCATGGCTTCGGCCGCGGCTCGGCGAAGAACGGCCGCGCCGCGCGCCGCCTGCAGGTCGAATTCGTCTCCGCCAACCCCACCGGCCCGCTGCATGTCGGCCACGGCCGCGGCGCTGCCTTCGGCGCCAGCCTGGCATCGCTGCTGGCGTTTTCCGGTTTCGAGGTAACGCGCGAGTACTACGTCAATGACGCCGGCCGGCAGATGGACATCCTCGCCTTGTCGGCCTGGCTGCGCTACCTGGAACTGTTCGACGAGCCGGTGCCCTTCCCGCCCAACGCCTACCAGGGCGGCTACGTGCACGAGATGGCGGAGCAGATCAAACAGGCGCACGGCGACCGCTACGTGCATCCGGCCGAAGCCGTGCTGGCCTGCCTGCCGCTCCGGGTGGAGGGCGCGGACGACGCCGAAGAGCGGCTCGATGCCCTGATCCTCGCCGGCAAGGACCTGCTCGGCGAAGACTGGGCCTACGTCCACAGCCACGTGCTCTCCGAGCAACTCGCCGATTGTCGTGCCGACCTCGAAGAGTTCGGCGTGCATTTCGACGTCTGGTTCTCCGAGCGCAGCCTCTACGACACCGGCATGGTGGCGCGCGCCGTCGCGGCGCTGGAGAAGTCCGGCCACATCTACACCCAGGACGGCGCCAGGTGGTTCCAGTCCACCGCCTTCGGCGACGAGAAGGACCGCGTCGTGCAGCGCGACAACGGCCTTTACACCTACTTCGCCTCCGACATCGCCTATCACCTGAACAAGTTCGAGCGCGGCTTCGACAAGGTGATCGACGTCTGGGGCGCCGACCATCACGGCTACATCCCGCGCGTCAAGGGCGCGCTGTCCGCGTCCGGGGCCGATGCCAATCGACTCGACGTGACGCTGGTGCAGTTCGTCAGCCTGTTCCGCGACGGGCAGAAGGTCTCGATGTCCACCCGTTCCGGCGACTACGTGACGCTGCGCCAGTTGCGCGAGGAAGTCGGCAACGATGCCTGTCGCTTCTTCTACATGCTGCGCAAGTGCGACCAGGCGCTGGATTTCGACCTCGACCTGGCCAAGTCGCAGAGCAACGACAACCCGGTGTACTACGTGCAGTACGCCCATGCCCGCATCTGCTCGGTGCTGGCGCAATGGGACGGTGACCAGTCGATGCTGGCCACGACCGATCTGGCGCCGCTGCAGCACGAACGCGAATTTGCGTTGTGCGCGCGGCTGGCCGAATTCCCGGAACTGATCCAGCAGGCGGCGCGCGACTACGCGCCGCACGCGCTGGCCTTCTACCTCAAGGACCTGGCCGGCGATTTCCACAGCTGGTACAACGCCGAGCGCGTGCTGGTCGACGATCAGGCACTTCGCGCGGCGCGCCTCGCACTGGCCCTGGCGACGCGCCAGGTGCTGCAGAACGGCCTCTCCCTGCTGGGGGTTTCGCAACCGGTGAGCATGTGATTCCCAGCCGCTTTCAAGCCGATACTGTGTCGACGGCGCTTTGCCGTGCTACAGCACTGTCTTCGGCTTGTCTTCGTGTCTCAACTTGAAATCGACTAGGAAGGGTATGGGCAAATTCGACCAAACCTCGCGGACCGCAGCAAAGCCGCGGACGGCGCACGCGAAGAGCGGCGGCGGCACGCTGCTCGGCATTTTCATCGGCCTCGTCATCGGCGTGTCGATCGCCTTCGGCGTGGTCTGGTATCTCAACAAGGCCACGCTGCCCTTCCAGAACAAGTATGAGGGCGCGCCCAAGACCGACAAGGACAAACCGGGCGCAGCCGGCACGACGCCGGCGCCGCTGCCCGGCAAGGCCGGCGACAAGCCCCCCGGCCGCTTCGAGTTCTATGACATCCTCGAAGGCAAGCAGCCAGCCGCGCCCGGCGCTGCAGCGCCCGGCACATCTGCGCCAAGGGTTGCCCCGCCCGGGGTTGCGCCGCCGGTGGGCGGTGTCGTCGCGCCACCCGCCGAGGCCAAGCCGGCGCCGGTGGACGTCTTATATCTTCAGGTCGGTGCCTTTCAGAAGGCCGCCGATGCAGACAACCTCAAGGCCAAGCTGGCATTGACCGGGCTCGAAGCGAGCGTCCAGGAAGTCAGCATTCCAGAGAAGGGCACCATGCATCGCGTGCGCGTCGGCCCCTTCCGCGATCCCGATGAAATGAATAAGGCGCGCGCACTGCTGTTGCAAAGTGGCGTGCAGGGTACCGTCGTCAAGCAAAAGGAATAGGAGCCGGCGATGAAGGGATGGCGTGCAGGCGCTGTTCCCCGGCGACCGCCAGTGTTGCATTGCGCGCAAAGAGCGACATATGAGCAAGGTATTGTCGTCCCCGCGAAAGCGGGGACCCGGTGACTTTGTTCGTGAACGGAACGCCGCTGGATTCCCGCTTTCGCGGGAATGACGTGTAGCGTTTTTGCATGCGCCATCAAGATCGCAACACTACACAAGTGCGCGTCTTTCTGACCGGCGCATCCAGCGGCATCGGCGCGGCGCTGGCCCGCCATTACGCTGCGCAGGGCGCCACGCTGGGCCTGGCGGCGCGTCGCGGCCACCGACTTCTCGAACTCGCCGCCGGACTTCCCGGCAACCACAGCTGCTACCCGCTGGATGTCGCCGATGCCGCCACAGTTCAGGCGGCTGCCGCGGATTTCATCGCCCGCCACGGCTGCCCGGACATCGTCATCGCCAATGCCGGCGTTTCGGCTGGCACGCTGGGCGAGGAAGCCGGAGACCTGCCGGCATTCCGCCGCATCTTCGAAACCAATGTCATGGGCATGGCGCAGACCCTGCAGCCCTTCATCGCGGCGATGAAGGCGCGCGGCAGCGGTCGCCTGGTGGGCATCGCCTCGGTCGCCGGCATCCGCGGCCTGCCGGGGGCCGGCGCCTACTCGGCATCGAAGGCGGCGAGCATCGCCTGGCTGGAGGCGCTGCGCGTCGAATTGCACGGCAGCGGGGTCAGGGTCGTCACCATCGCGCCCGGCTACATCGCGACGCCGATGACCGTCGTTAATCCCTACCCCATGCCTTTTCTCATGCCGGCCGGGGAAGCGGCATGGCGTTTCGCCCGCGCCATCGCGCGCGGCACCAGCTACACCGTGATTCCCTGGCAGATGGGCGTGGCGGCAAAGCTGCTGCGCCTGCTGCCCAACCCGGTGTTCGACGCCATCTTCGCCCGCGTCGGAAGAAAACCGCGCGGACTGGACCTGTAGTGTCATTGATCGATGCGCGCGGGCACGAGCATCGGCGCTTTGCCGGCCTGCCGCGCATCGTCAGCCTGGTGCCGAGCCTGACCGAACTGGTCTGCGACCTCGACCTGGCCGATTGCCTGGTCGGCCGCACCGGCTTCTGCGTCCATCCCAAAGAGACACTGCGCCAGGTGCCCAAGGTCGGCGGCACCAAGGACGTCAAGCTCGACGTGGTACGGCAACTGGCGCCGACCCACCTGATCGCCGACATCGACGAAAACCGCCGCGAAGCCGTCGAAGCGATGATGGAATTCGTGCCGCATGTCGTCGTCGTGCATCCGCGCAGCGTGGTCGACAACCTCGGCCTGTATGCGCTGCTCGGCGGCGTCTTCGGCCGCGATGACGAAGCCGCCCGCCTGGCCGCCGAATTCGGCCGCGCTCGGGAGGAACTCGCCATGGTCGCCGCCAGCCTGCCGCGCCAGCGCGTGCTCTACCCCATCTGGCGCGATCCCTGGATGACCGTGCGGCGCGATACCTACATCGCCGCCATGCTTGAAGCCGCGGGCTGGGACACGTTGCCGGAGCACGCCGCCGTGCGTTTCCCCGAATTCGCCTGGGATGCCCCGTGGCTGGCCGATGTTCGGCGCGTGCTGCTGCCCTCGGAACCCTATGCCTTCGGCGCCCGCGACGAGGCGGAAGTGCGGGCGCTGGCGCAACGGCCGGTGACCCGCATCGATGGCGAGATGGTCTCCTGGTACGGCAGCCGCGCGATCGCCGGTCTGCGTTACCTGGCCGGGCTGCGTCGGCAGTTCGCCTGAAGCGCCGTAGCGCCGGCGCCGACTTTTTCATCCTGAAGTCCGCGGGTGAAAACCGCGTTCAACACCGGGATCACAGAGACACCGAGATCACAGAAGACGCAGAGGGCGCAGAGAAAAATCCTGGTGAGCCGGCTTCGCCCGACGGGTGGGGCACGCGCCCCGGGAAACCCTCGGTGTTCTCCCGGTTTTTCTCTGTGTCCTCTGTGTCAAATGAGGTTTTTGGGTTCAAACCTTGATCGCCGCCGTCAGCCGGATCAGGTCGGCCACCGTTTTCTCCAGCATGGCCTGCTGCGCGGCATCGGCCAGGCGGCCGTCGGCGGCAAAGGCCTGGTCGGCGCGGCCCAGCGCCATTTGCGTCGGCGCCACGGTGACGCCGAGGTTGCTCAGCAGCAGGCGCAGGTGCGGCAGGCAGCGGATGCCGCCCAGCGCGCCGGGCGAGGCTGCCAGGAGGCCGGCGGTCTTGCCGGCATAGGGCGCGGGCAAATCGGGCGCCGGCCGCGAAACCCAGTCCAGTGCATTCTTCAAAAGCGGCGGAAAAAAGCCGTTGTACTCGGGCGAGGCGATCAGGAAGCCGTCGTGCGCAGCGAACAACTGCTTGAGCTCGCGCGCGGCCGGCGGCAGGCCGTGTTGCGCTTCGAGGTCGCCGTCGTAAAGCGGCAGCAGGTCGGCGCGCAGATCGAGCTCGGTGACATCGACGCCGGCGCCGCGCGCCGCGCTGACCGCCGCGGCGAGCAGGCGGCGGTTGCAGGATTCCCTGCGGGCGCTGCCGCAGAAGGCGAGAAGGCGGACGGGCATGACGGCTTCCCTCTATTCGAAACCGCCATTCTGCCCCGATTCACCGTCATCCGTCGCCGCGGCAGGTGCGGCCGGCCTTGCCAAGCCCCGCCGGTATCGCGGAAACCACGGTTCGGTCCGCAGATGACGCAGGGAGGGCAAGGCAGTGGCCAGCACCCGTGACTCGCCCGGCAGGTGATGTGGTCCGGCCGGCTAAGGCCTTGCTCCATCTGCGTCAACCGGCGAAATCTGCGGATCAAGTCCTTCGTGCAGGATCGTTCAGTCGTCGGCGTAGAGGCTGCAGCGCTCGAACTCGATACCGCGTTCGAGAATGCGGAACAGCTTCACGACCCTGGGCTGGTGATCCACCATGACCTGGACGCAACGCTCCAGTTTGAAGCTGCCTGCCGGAATCACCAGGCTGGTCGGTATCCGCAGCGCGGGAATTTCCGGCAGCAGCAGGCCCTGACGCCAAGTGGCGGTTCTTTCATCCGGATCGATGACGCGAATGGCCACGGGGCGTGCTTCGCCGGGAAACAGCTGGATGCCGGCGAGCAGCATGTCGTCCGTGCCGCGCAAGGCCCAGCGCACGCAGGCCAGCGCGAAGCGCTGACCGCTGCCGATCTTGACGGCGATCAGCATGCCGGCACCGATGCGCACGCCTGCGCGCAGCGGCCTGGCGAGGCAGAGCCCGGTCGCCGATTCGTTGACCACCTGCCAGTCGTCCATGACCAGCCAGTTTTCGACATGCGAATCATCCGGGCCGGAATCGGTTTGCAGGGTGTGGCGGTGTTCGCCGAAGGTCTCGAACTCCTCCCTTTCGCGGCGCAGCGTGGCGTCGTCGCGGGAGGGCGCACGAAACGCCTGGCGGCCGCTCAGCTGGAAATGCACGGCCTCGAAGCCGGCCACGACGCGGCAGGATCCTGTGGCTGCGTGGCGCTCTTCGCGCCGTTGCGCGCCGCCCGCGCACCAGCGCTGCCGCAGGCGCTGCAGCAACTGGCCGGCGGCCGGCTGGGCGACGTCGTCCCCCAGTTGCAGCTCGGCCGGGGCGCGGCCCTGCTCGAGCAGGGCGATGCGGGCCGCCAGGCTTTTCCTGAGCTCCGTGGTTTCCAGCCAGCGTCCGTTGCCGGTTGCCTGCGGGACATGGCCGGGCGGGCGCTCCGCGTCGAGATCCACCCACAGCGGCACGGCGCGGTTGCGAATGTCATCCGGCGGCACCTTGAGCAGCTCGAGCTTGGCGCCCCAGCGCCGCGCCCAGCGGGCGACCCAGGCGATGTGCCGCGCCGGCAGTTCGTAAGCGCTGGCGGTGCTCAACAGGTTGCATTCGGCATAGGCGGCCAGCGCGCTGGTCGGCGTGGCGCCATGGCGCACCGGGTCGCTTACCGCGAGTGCTTCGACGCCGAGGCGTTCCGCGGCGGCAAACACCCGGTGCAGCTGCAGCCAGTAGGCCGCATCGGGCAGTTCTTCGCCGCGGCACAGGTCGACCTGCCAGTCGGCGAATACCGAGATGGTGCGCTGCGCCAGCAGGGCCGGCAGGGCCGGCAGGCTGCGGCTGCGCCCGGTCTGGTCATCGCACACGGCAAAAAAGCAGCGCAGGTAGCCTTGCGCCAGCGTCTGCCAGAGGTCCAGCGTGCGCTCGAGGGCGGCCTGCTCGGGCGGCGCCAGGGGCAGCGGCCGCCCGGCAAAAGCGTTCGCCGCGTCGGCCTGCACGGCGATCACCGGGCGGCGCAGGGTTTCGAGGATGGCGGCGCGCTCGCCGGGCAGCAGGTCATGGCGATGCAGCAGTTTTAGCTGGCGCAGCAGTATCGGTTGCGCCAGCGAGACATTCGCCAGCGGCACCCGCTGCAGCCAGGCCGCGCATTCGGCGGCGTCGATGAAGGAGGGCGCCTGCTCGGCGCCGGCGGCGGGCGGCTGCCGGGTCGCGGCGGTATCGATGCTGCGCGGGAGGTTTGCGGCTGCCGGCGTATCGGACGTGCGGCTTGGGCTGACGGTGGTGGCCATATCGATCTCCTGGTGATCCCGCTGCCTTGGGGCGCCAGGTTTGGCGTCCGGTAGGCCGGTGATTTTGCGTCTCCGCCTTTAGGCGGATTTGCCTTGTTTCAGAATCAACGCCTGCTTTATATGGCAAGCAATCAACTGCGGCAAGGTACTATTTCACGGTCGCGAAAATCGCCGTATCGCCGCCGCCGACTTTTCCGGCGGCGCCCCGAACCTCCCGCCCCGGCCCCGCCATGAATCACCCCGCGTTCCCTGAACCCCTCGATCCGGCGCGCGAACGCGTGCTGCTGCTGACGCTGGCCGGCATCCAGTTCGCCCACATCCTCGACTTCATGATCATGATGCCGCTGGGGCCGATTCTGATGCGTGAATTCGGCGTCGGCACCCATGAGTTCGGCCTGCTGGTGTCGTCCTACACCTTTTCCGCGGCCTTTACCGGCCTGCTGGCGGCAGCCTTCGTCGACCGCTTCGAGCGCAAGCGCCTGCTGCTGACCATGTTCGCCCTGTTCGCCGTGGCGACGCTGGCCTGTGGCCTGGCGCCGGGCTACTGGACGCTGCTGATTGCGCGCGGCACGGCGGGGGCCTTCGGCGGCGTGCTCGGCTCGATGGTGCAGACCATGATCGGCGACCTGATTCCCTTCGAGCGGCGCGGGCGCGCCAGCGGCACCGTGATGTCAGCCTTCTCCGTGTCGACCGTGGCCGGAGTGCCGCTGTCGCTGTACCTGGCGAACCATTTCGGCTGGCGCTCGCCCTTCTTCTTCATCGCGGCGCTGTCCTGCGGCCTGCTGCTGCTTGGCTGGAAGAAGCTGCCGGCATTGCGCGGGCACCTGCCTACGGCCACCGTCTCCGAGACCGAGCGTGCCCACCCGCTGGCGGCCATGGCGGCGGTGCTGCGCGATGGCAACCACCTGCGCGCGCTGCTGTTCATGGCCCTGATCATGGTCTCCGGCTTCAGCGTGATTCCCTACATCACGATTTACCTCACGGCGAATGTCGGCGTCCGCCAGGAAGACATTCCGCTGATCTACCTGTGCGGCGGTTGCGCCACATTCTTCACCTCGCGCCTGGTCGGCCGCCTCGCCGACGCGTACGGCAAGGTCCGCGTCTACCGTGCGATGGCGCTGTGTTCGATGCTGCCCTTGATGGTGCAGACCCACCTCTGGCCGGTGGCGCTGTGGACCGCCGTGTTCTGGTCGACCGTGTTCTTCATCTTCGTGCCGGGGCGCATGGTGCCGGCCATGGCCATCGTCACCTCGGCCGTGCAGCCGCGCCTGCGCGGCACTTTCCTCTCGATGAACGGCGCCGTGCAGCAACTGGCTTCGGGCGGCGCCTCCTATGTCGGCGGCGCGATGATCGCCGCCGACGCCTCCGGGCGCATCGTCGGTTACGACAAGGTCGGCTGGCTGGCCGTCGGCGCCACCTTGATGGCGATCGCCTTTGTCGGGCGGATCCACATGCACACGGGGAAGCCGCCCGGCTGAAGGCGGAGTGGAGTCTATGCCGCGGGCGGGTGCAGCACCAGACGCATCTCGATCACGCCGGGGCCGGTCTTCAGCTCGAAGCCGAGCTTGCGCGCGAGGTCCTGCATGCGCTGGTTCTCGTTCAGGGTTTCGCCGCGCAGCACGCCGATGCCGCGCTTGCGCGCGCAGTCGATCAGGCTTTCCATCAATTGGCGGCCGAGGCCGCCGCCCTTGACGTCGGATGCGACGAGGATGGCGAACTCGGCCGCCGCGTTGTCCGGGTCGGCCACCATGCGCGCCTCGCCCAGCGAGCGTTCGACGCCGTCGGCATCGCGCTCGATGGCCACCAGCGCGATCTCGCGGTCGTAGTCGATCTGCGTGAAGCGCGCCAGTTGCGAGCGCGGCAGCTTGCGCATGGTGCCGAAGAAGCGCATGCGCGAATCCTCGGGATCGAGCGAAACGATCAGGTCGGCCAGCGTGGTTTCGTCCTCGGGCCGGATCGGGCGGATCAGCAGCTTGCGGCCGTGCCAGTCGATCTGCTGTTCGAGTTCCTTGGGATAGGGGCGGATGGCGAAGCGGCGGAAGCCGGCGTGGCGGCCGCGCTTTTCGACGTGGATATGCCGCTCGCGCGCCACCACGCCGCTTGTTTCGACATGGATCGGGTCGAGCTCGATGGCGGTGATTTCGTCGATGTCGGTGAGCAGTTGCGACAGCCGCACCAGCACCGTCGCGATTTCGGTCTCCAGGGCTTCGCGTTCGTCCTCCGCGGCCTCGCGCGCGAAACCGCCGCGGGCGACCAGGTCCATCGCCAGACGGCGGTTGAGCGGCGGCAGGGCGACGAGGTTGCGCGGTTCGCCGGCGCCGGCTTCGCCGAGGTAGATCACCGGCCCGAACACGGCGTCGTCGGCGACGCCCAGGCGCAGCGCCGGCAGGCCGCTGCGGGCGACGCTGGGGCGCAGCCGGTAGCCGCCGACGCGGATGCCGGGAAACTCCGCGCGGGCGCGGCCGCGCAGGCCGCGCACGGCGATACGGATGTCCTCCGGCGAACGCAGTTCGCGCGCCAGCAGCCCGTGCTCGACGTCGTTGGCCAGCGCCAGCGCGACATCGACCGGATAGCCGATTTCGTCGGCGGCGTCGATCGCGGCATCGATGTTGGCGGCCGGCGTCGCCTCCCCGGTTTCGATGCCATAGGCCTGCAGCAGCTGGCGCGCCTCGCGCGGCGGCAGCATGCCGGCGCCGGCGGCGAGCGCCTCGGTGACGGCGGCGCGGGCGCGGTAGATGTCGGGGACGAACTCTTCGGCCACCGAGGGCGGCATCTGCAGCAGCAGCTCGCGGTTGCGCCAGTAATTGACGATGCCGAGGAAGACCCCGATGGCCTTTTCCGGCGAGTCGTGCGCCAGCAGGCCTTTGGCGGCGGCGACCTGCTGCGCCTCCTGCATGGCGCTGCCGCCGACCCAGCAGCTGAAGATGTTTTTTGCGGTCTGTGCTGCGGCGGCGCCGACCGCGGCGGCCACCTCGCTGCCCGCGGCGAATGGCGAGGGCGAATACACCGTGAGCACGGCGTCGATGCCATCGTCCGCGGCCAGCGTCTCGAGTGCGGCGGTCCAGCTGGCGGGGCTCAGATCGGGCGGCAGGGCGAGCGGATTGCCAGGCGGCGTGCCGGTGCGCATCAGGCCGGCAAGCTGCTGCACCGTTTCCGGGGCGAATCGGGCCAGAGTGCCGCCGTAGTTCAGCAGCGTGCCGGCGGCGATGCGGCCGAGGCCCCGGCCGTTGCCGACGATGGCCAGGCGTTCGCCGCCGAGCGGGCGTACGCGCGCCATGGCCTCGGCGGCGTCGAACAGGTCTTCCAGCGTGTCGATGCGGATCCAGCCGGCGCGGCGCAGTGCCGATTCATAGACGTCGTCGCCGCGGAAAGGCGGGGTCTTGCCCGTGCGGCTGTCGAGGTGCCTGCCGCGCATGGCGACGATGGGCTTGTTGCGCGCCGCGGCGCGCGCGGCCGACATGAACTTGCGCGCGGCCGGCGCCGTTTCGAACTGCACCAGGATGGCCTCGGTCTCCGGATCTTCGGCCAGCCAGTCGAGGATGTCGGCGAGGTCGATGTCGAGGCTCGCCCCCAGGTGCACCACGGCGGAGAAGCCGATGCCCTTGGCCGCCGCGCGATCCAGCGCCGCCGCCGCGATGGCGGCCGACTGCACCACCAGCGCGATCTTGCCGCGATTCGCCATCACCGGCGCGACGCTGGCATTGAGCCGGCAGGACGGCACCAGCAGGCCGCCGCTGCCCGGGCCGAGCACGCGCACCAGCTGCGGTCGCGCCGCGTCGAGGATGGCCTTGCGCGCCTCCGCCACCCGGGTCTCGCTGAGTATTTCGTGCAGCGACGGCCCGACGATCACCGCGCGTGTGCCGCGCTTGCCGAGTTCGGCGACGATTCCGGCGACGTCGCGCAGGGGTGCGCAAACGACGGCGAGGTCCGGCGCCGTCGCCAGTTCCGAAAGATGCACATGGGTGCCGATGCCGAACACCGAATGCTTCTTCGCCGTGACCAGCGTCACCGGGCCGGAGAATCCGCCCGCCGCCAGGTTGCGCAACACCACTTCGGCATAGCAACCCTGCGCGGCGAGCTCGGCGACCACGGCGACCGACCTGGGGTGGAAGAGGAAGTCGAGATTGCGGACAGTCATGTTGTTGTTGTTTCTGTGCGCTGCGGCGCTGCGGCGGTTCGGCCCATTGTGCCACAGCGCTGCGGCCCGGCCTGCCGTGAATGCAGGAGTCGGCGCCGGCGCTACGGCGCGCCCGGCGCGTGGACGGCTGGTGGCGGCTCGGGCAGTCCGGTGGGTTTAGCGTTTCCGGCGGAAACCGCCGGTGCCCGGGCGCCCCCGCGGCCTATTTTTTCAGCGAGTCGCGAATCTCGCGCAGCAGCAGTACGTCCTCGGCCGTCGGTGCCGGCGCTGCCGGCGGCGCGTCCTTCCTCAGCTTGTTGATCTGCTTGACCATGATGAAGATGACGAAGGCAAGAATGATGAAGTTGAGCGCCACCGTGATGAAGTTGCCGTAGGCGAACAGCGGTACGCCGGCTTTGGACAGCGCGTCGTAGGTCATGGCGCCCTTGTAGTCGGCCGGCGGGTTCGCCAGCAGGATGAAGTAGCTGGAGAAGTCCAGCCCGCCGATGATCCTGCCGATGACCGGCATGATGAGGTCCTTGACCAGCGAGTCGACGATCTTGCCGAACGCCGCGCCGATGATGACGCCGACCGCGAGGTCGACGACATTGCCCTTCATCGCGAATTCCTTGAACTCGGTGCCAATGCTCATTGGTGGTTTCTCCTTGTGAACTTTTCGTGGTTGAAAAAAAACAGAATTGAAAATTTCCCGACACGAACATCCCGGCGTGATCAGGTCTGGCGGCCGCGGCGGAACCAGCCGGATGCGGGAGCCATGATCAGGCGCGGTCGCCGACAAAGGGGTTGCTGCGGCGTTCCTCGCCGAAGGTCGACATCGGGCCATGGCCGGAAATGAATTCGACATCATTGCCCAGCGGCCACAGCTTGCCCTTGATCGAATCCATCAGGGTCTGGTAGTCGCCGCGCGGGAAATCGGTGCGGCCGATGCTGCCGGCGAACAGCACGTCGCCGACCAGGGCCAGCTTCGACGGGGCGTGGAAGAAGACCACATGGCCCGGCGTGTGGCCCGGTGTGTACAGCACCTGCAGGGTTTCCTTGCCGACCGTGACGGTGTCGCCATCCTCGAGCCAGCGATCGGGCGTGAAGGCCTGCGCCGGCGGAAAACCGAAGCTGCGGCTTTGCGCGACGAGCTGGTCGATCCAGAAACTTTCCTCGCGCTGCGGGCCTTCGATCGGCACGCCCAGGCGCTGCGCCAGTTCGCCGGCGCCGCCGGCATGGTCGATATGGCCGTGGGTGAGCAGGATCTTCTCGATGCTGACGCCCAGCCGCGTCGCGGCATCGGTCAGGCGCTCGATGTCGCCGCCGGGATCGACGAAGGCGCCCTTCATGGTTTCGGTGCACCAGAGCAGGGTGCAGTTCTGCTCGAAAGGGGTGACGGGAATGATGCGGTACTTCATGCGGATGCTCCTAAGCGGCGAGGCCGCGCCGGTAGTGCACGGCCTCGGCGATGTGCGCGGCGGACAGCGGTGCGCCGTCGGGCAGGTCAGCAAGGTCGGCAATCGTGCGCGCCACCTTGAGGATGCGATGATAAGCCCGCGCGGTGAGCCCGAGTTGTTGCATCGCGCGCTTGAGCAGGGCCGCGCCGGCGCAGTCGGGCAGGCAATGCATATCGACTTCGGCGGGTGACAGCAGGGCGTTGGCCTTGCCCTGGCGCGCCTGCTGCCGCGCCCGTGCCGCGGCAACGCGCGCGCGCACCGTGGCCGAGGCTTCGCCGTCGCCGCGCGCGGAAAGATCGGCTTCATCGACGGCCGGCACGTCGAGCATCAGGTCGATGCGGTCGAGCAGCGGGCCCGACAGCTTGCCGCGGTAGCGCGCGATCTGGTCCGGCGTGCAGCGGCACTTGCCCGAGGCATGGCCCAGCCAGCCGCAGGGACACGGGTTCATCGCCGCCACGAGCTGGAAGCGCGCCGGGAATTCGGCGCGGCGCGCGGCGCGGGCAATGTGGATGTGCCCGGTTTCCAGCGGTTCGCGCAGGGCTTCGAGCACGCCGCGCTGGAACTCGGGCAGCTCGTCGAGGAACAGCGCGCCGTTGTGTGCCAGCGAAATCTCGCCGGGGCGCGGCGTGCCGCCGCCGCCGACCAGCGCGGCGCTGGAGGCCGAATGGTGCGGGGCGCGAAACGGCCGCTGCTGCCACTGCGCCAGCTTGAAACTGCCGGCCAGCGAATGCACGGCGGCCGATTCCAGCGCCTCGGCATGCGTCATCGGCGGCAACAGGCCGGGCAGGCGCTGGGCCAGCATCGACTTGCCGGCGCCCGGCGGGCCGCTCATCAGGATTGAATGCCCGCCGGCCGCGGCGACTTCGAGCGCACGCTTGGCCTGTGCTTGCCCTTTGACTTCGGCGAGATCGGGGTAGTGTGCAAGAGTCGGCGCTGGCGGCACGGCGAAAGGTGTCAGGCTTTCGCGTCCGGCGAGGTGGGCGCAGACCTGCAGCAGGTTCTGCGCCGGCAGGATCGTCATGCCTTCGATCAGCGCGGCTTCGGGCGCACTTTCGAGGGGCAGCACGAAGGCGCGCGCGGATTTGTGCCGCGGTCCGGCTTCGTGACGGATCGCGGCGCACATGGCCAGCGTGCCGCGCACGGCGCGCAAGTCGCCGGAGAGCGCCAGTTCGCCGGCGAATTCATGGGCGTCGAGGTCGGGGGCCTTGATCTGGCCCGAGGCAATCAGGATGCCCAGCGCGATCGGCAGGTCGAAGCGACCCGATTCCTTGGGCAGGTCGGCCGGGGCGAGGTTGGCCGTGATGCGCCGCTGCGGGAACTCGAAGCCGCAATTCTGGATCGCGGCACGCACACGGTCGCGGGCTTCCTTGACTTCGGTGTCGGGCAGGCCGACCAGGGTGAACGAGGGCAACCCTGCCGCGAGATGGACTTCGACGGTGACTTCCGGAGCGGCGAGGCCCGCCAGCGCCCGCGAGCGGAGAACGGCGAGCGACATCGATGCCTTTAATGTGAAAGTCGCGTCAGCGACTCACGATGCTCCCCTCTACCCTGACGGGGCAGAGGCGGGGTTTCGTGAAGCACGCTTCGCGCCGCCGGAGCCGGCCGGCTGTGCAAAGCCGGCCGTGGGGCGCAGAGCGGGGGCTGGGGGTGAGGGGGGCGCGGCGCGGCCTTCATTGTCGGTGGTGGCGCCAATCGCAATGATCGTTACTTCCGGCCCGGGTCGGGCTGGGCCGCGGCTTGGCGGGCTTCGAGTTCGGCGATGCTCGCTTCGAGCGCTTCGAGTTTTGCCCGGGTGCGGCTAAGCACTTCGCGTTGCACGTCGAATTCTTCGCGGGTCACCAGGTCCAGTTTGGCGAACACGCCGGCAAGTGCGGCGCGCATGTTCTTCTCGATGTCGCCGGCCGGCGTCGACGCCAGCAGGGACGACATGCGGGCGGACATTTCATCGAGAAACTTGGGATTTAGCATGATGTTGGATTTTTTTGCGGGAGTCGGGAAAGTCTAGCACAGCGAGGTTCCGGACCGGAATTGCGGACCGCGCCGCACCATGATGGTGCGCTGGTCGGGTGTTTTTGGCTTGGTTTGGTGCGGGCTTGCCGATGTTGCACCGCATGATGTGTACAACTCAATGAAAAGTAACAATAAAAATTACTGGCACGGTCTCTGCATAGAAGAGCTTGTAAATTTTTTCAATTCTTCCCAGGAGCACTACCATGCGCAAGACTCTCATCGCCACCGCCGTTGCCGGCCTCGTTTCCCTCCCCTCCGTCGTCATGGCCCAGGCGGCAGCGCCTGCCGCCGCGCCGGCCAGCCCGCACTCCATCACCGGGAACCTCGGCATCTATTCCAGCTATCGTTTCCGCGGTATCGACCAGACCTTCGGCAAGCCGGCCCTGCAGGGTGGCATCGATTACAGCCACTCCAGCGGCATCTACCTTGGTAACTGGAACTCCAATGTCAGCGAAGGCGCCGGTTTCCCGGATGCCAACCTCGAAATGGATTTCTACGGTGGCTACAAGTTCAGCGCCGGCGACTTCGGTTTCGATGTCGGCGCGATCTACTACTACTACCCGGGCAGCGATGCCGGTGTTGGCACGCCGTTTTCGCCGGCCAACAACAAGTCCGGCCGCGTGCACGGCGGCGGCGTCAGCAACACTGAACTCTATGTGGGTGCGACCTGGAAATTCCTTTCCGCCAAGTACTACTACTCGGTGGATGACTACTTCTCGGCACCGGACACCGACGGTAGCAGCTACTTCGACCTGTCCGCCACCTACGATCTCGGCAGTGGCTGGGGCATCAACGGCCACGTCGGCTATCTGGACTTCGACAACATGCGAAATGCCAGCTATACGGACTGGAAAATCGGGGTGACCAAGGACGTCGGCGGCTGGCTGTTCGGCCTGTCCTACGTCGACACCAACGCCGATGGCAGCTGCAACAAGGGCCAGTTCTACTGCTTCGCCAACAGCAGCGGCAACGACACCAAGGATGCCGGCCGCGGCATCGCCGTCGTCTCCGTCAGCAAATCGTTCTAAGCACAGGCATCTGAACAATCCCGCCGGCAACCCGGCCGGCGTCGGCGGGATGCTTCAACAATCACCAAAACCTCCTCCAATTTACAAAGGAATCAGTCATGAAACTCGTCACCGCCATCATCAAGCCGTTCAAGCTTGACGAGGTACGCGAGGCCCTCGCCGCCGTCGGCGTGCAGGGGATCACCGTTACCGAGGTCAAGGGGTTCGGCCGGCAGAAAGGTCACACCGAGCTCTATCGCGGCGCCGAATACGTCGTCGATTTTCTGCCCAAGGTCAAGGTCGAAGCCGCCATCCGCGACGACCTGGTGGACCAGGTCATCGAAACCATCGAAAAAGCTGCCAGCACCGGCAAGATCGGCGACGGCAAGATTTTCGTCTTCGACGTCGAACAAGTCATCCGCATCCGCACCGGCGAAACCGGTGAGGAAGCCCTCTGAGCTTAGGGAGATCTGAAATGAGAAAATATCTCGCCATCCTGCTGACGGCACTGACCGTCGGCATCGCCGGCGGCGCCTCCAGCGCCTGGGCCGACGACAAGCCCGCTGCGGCGGCTCCGGCTGCTGCCGCGGCGGCCCCGGCCGCAACCGTGGCTCCTGCGGCGGCAGTCGCTGACGCCGCACCCGCCGCCGCACCGGCACCGGTGCCCAACCGCGGCGACAACGCCTGGCTGATGGTGGCCACGGCCTTCGTCATCCTGATGAGCATTCCCGGCCTCGCGCTGTTCTACGGCGGCCTGGTGCGCAGCAAGAACATGCTGGCGGTACTGATGCAGGTGTTCGTCACCTTCTCGGTGATCAGCGTGCTGTGGGCGGTGTATGGCTACAGCATCGCCTTCACGGAAGGCAACGCCTTCTTCGGCAGCCTCGACAAGCTGTTCCTCAAAGGCATCACGCCGGATTCGGTTGGCGCCACTTTCAGCAAGGGTGTGGTGATCTCCGAGTTCATCTTCGTCGCCTTTCAGGGCGCCTTCGCCGCCATCACCTGCGGCCTGATCGTCGGCGCCTTCGCCGAGCGCATCAAGTTCTCCGCGGTGCTGCTGTTCATGGTGCTGTGGTTCAGCTTCAGCTACCTGCCGATGACGCACATGGTCTGGTACTGGACCGGTCCGGATGCCTACACCACGGCGGAAGCCGCGGAAAAGGCCACGGCGACCGCCGGCTACCTGTTCCAGAAGGGCGCGCTCGACTTCGCCGGCGGCACGGTGGTGCACATCAACGCCGCGATCGCCGGTCTGGTCGGCGCCTACATGGTGGGCAAGCGCGTCGGCTACGGCAAGGACTCGATGGCTCCGCATTCGCTGACCATGACCATGATCGGTGCCTCGCTGCTGTGGTTCGGCTGGTTCGGCTTCAACGCCGGCTCGGCGCTGGAAGCCAACGGCACGGCGGCTCTGGCCTTCGTCAATACCTGGCTGGCCACCGCGATGGCGGCGACCTCCTGGATGGTGGCGGAATGGCTGGTCAAGGGCAAGCCCTCGATGCTGGGTGCGGCCTCCGGCGCGGTCTCCGGCCTGGTGGCGATCACCCCGGCGGCAGGCTTCGTCGGCGTGGTCGGCGCCCTGGTCATCGGCCTCGCGGCCGGCGTGATCTGCCTGTGGGGTGTCAATGGCCTGAAGAAGCTGCTCGGCGCCGATGACTCGCTCGACGTGTTCGGCGTGCATGGCGTCGGCGGCATCCTTGGCGCGCTGCTCACCGGCGTCTTCGCCGCGCCCAGCCTGGGCGGCAGCGGCATCTACGACTACGTGGCGAACAAGGTCGCGGACAACTACGACATCATGGGCCAGGTCATGATCCAGGCCACAGGCGTCGGCGTGACCCTGATCTGGTCGGGTACCGTGGCCTTCATCTGCTACAAGATCGTCGACATCTTCATCGGACTGCGCGTGCCGGAAGACGAAGAGCGCGAAGGTCTGGACATCACCTCGCACGGCGAATCGGCCTACCATAACTGATCTGCCTCCCCCGCCCCCTTCGCAAGGAGGGGGCAACCGCAGCCTCCTCCCGCTGCGGTTTCGAATCGGGCGCCCCTCGCGGCGCCCGATTTTTTTGCAGGTCTATTTGCCGAACGCCAGGCAGGGATCGGACCGTTCGGCGCGTGGCGTAAACCAGAGGATGTTGTAGGGGGCGATGTTGCCGGCGCGCCCGGTCTCGTACTGTTCCGGCGCCGTCTTGCCGGCGCCGACTTCCACGAAGCCGATCGACAGCACGCGCGTGCCCGGCCGCCGGGCGGCGAGATACAGCGGCACGCCGACGTCGCGCCGGGCGTGGCCGCGGCCGAGGATGAAGACCACGCCCTGGTCGAGCTTGCCCAGTGCCGCATCGGCCAGCGTCGCATCGCGCAGGCGCTGCGCGCGCACCAGTCCGTCTCGCAGTTGTGGCGTGACCATGCCGCAGTGCGAGGCCTCGATCACATCGGTCATGTAGGCTTGCCGTTCATCGTTCCAGGCCGTTTCGAGCGCGAGGCGTTGCAGGTCGCCGGCGGCCAGGGACGCAAAGCCCTCGCGCACCACCGGGCGCATCGCGCTGCGCGGCAGGTTGGCCGCCTGCAGAGGCAGCCGTGCCGTGTCGGCCAGCGCGATCAGCGGCTGGTATTGCGGCCAGTCCCAGCCGCGCATCAGCGGCGCCAGGTCGCGACCGGCGCGGCGCGCCTCATCCAGCGCGGCTTGCTGGTCGACATCGAACTGCTCCATCAGCAGGGCCGGCCGGGCGCCTGCAGCAAGGCGTGCCTGCAGGACTCCCAGTTGCAGGCGATGGTGCTCCGGGTTGTCGTGGGTCTCGCCCAGCAGCAGCACCTCGGCGGATGCGGTGCGGCGCAACAGTTCGTTTTCGCCGATGAAGTTTTGTGCGGCGACATCCCACAGCCGCCCGGCGAGCGGATGGTCTGTGTCGCGCAGGGTTCCGGGAGGGGCAATCGCGCAACCGGCGAGCAGCAAAGCGATGCAGGCGAGGAATCTGTTCGGCATCGGTCAATGATAACAAGCGCCGGCGCAAGCCGGCCTTGCCGGTCGGCCCCGGCTTATTTCGTCGTTTCCTGATCGAGGTAGTCGAGGACTTTCTGTGCCGGCGGCACACCTGCCTTTGCGGCCTCCCCCAGCCAGCGTCTGGCTTCGTCAAGGTTCTTCGTCGTTCCCTGGCCGGTCGCGTAGAGCCGGCCGACATTGAACTGGGCCGGCGGGAAACCCGTCACCGCGGCCGACAGGTAGTGGTCGAAGGCCTTTGCCGGGTTTGGGCTCACGCCGCGCCCACGTTCGTAAAATTCGCCGAGGTTGTTGCGCGCCGCGGGCTCGCCCCTCTCGGCCGCCTCGAGGTAATAGTGCTGGGCGCGTGCCAGGTCCGCCTTGCCGCCGATGCCTTCGGCATGCATCCAGCCGAGCAGCGTCGTGGCGCTGAGCCTGCCTTCGCGGGAGGCGCGTTCGAGGCGGGCAAGGGCGCAGGCCACATCAGGCGGCTTCGCTTCGAGACAGATGCGACCGAGTTGTTCTGTGGCGCCGACATGTCCGGAGTCGGCGGCTTCCCGCATCAGTGCCAGGGCACGTTCCGGTTCCCTTTCCTCGATGCACTGGGCGTGGCGGAACCTGGCGCCGCCGAAGCCCTTGTCGAGCGCCGCGGCGAAGTGCGCGCAGGCGCGCGCGACATCGCGCTCGCCGAGCATGCCGTGCAGATCGAGTACGCCGAGGGCGAATTCGGCGGCGCCGATGCCGCGACCGGCCATGTTTTCGAGGCCCGGACGGGTTGCGGCAAAGTGCTTGCGGAACTGCGCGCGATAGGCGATGAACAGATCGTCTTCGCCGCGCGAGAGCACGCGTTCCGCCGCGCGCGCGGCACGTAGCGCGAGCAAGGCAAGCTTTTGCCGAAGCTCCGTATCATCGGGATCGGCATGCAGCGCCCGGTTCAGGGCGATCGCTTCACCGTTGATGATTTCCAGTTCGGTGACGGCATCGAGTTGTGCCGGTTCGGCCCCCCGCGCTTTCTGCTTCGCGGCGGGTGGTTTGACCGGCTTGACCGGCTTGGCCGGTTTGGCCTTGGCTGCCGGCTTCGCGGTGCGCGCCTCGGTCTTGCGCGGTTCGGCGCTGGCGGCGTCGGCTGCCACGAAGCCCAGTCCCAGCGACAGGCAGAAGATGATGCGGGAGGAGTGTTGCGAACCGGAAGTCGATGACATGGTGTTGAGCAAGCCTGGGGGCTGTTCCGATGTTATGCGAAAAGGCGCCATGACGGGAGCGCCCGATCGCAGCCACGGCATTCGCCGTGTCGCCGGCGCCGACTTTCAGCATTTCGGGGTGTGTTTCAGGTTTCCGTCAGCGCCGCTTCGGGGGTGAGGATGCGGAACAGGCCGCGCAGCATGTCGCGCCGCGCCAGGCGCAGCAAGGCCTTGTCCGCCGTCACCAGACAGTCGGCTTGGCTGTCGCGGGCCAGTTCGAGAAACTTCTGGTCGTCGCGATCCTTGCAGCGCGGCAGGGAGGCGGCCGCGGCAGGCGCAGGGTCGCGATGGTGCATGACGCTTGCGGCATAGGCGGCGAGCGCGGCCGCCTGCTGCACTTCGGTCAACGCGAACATCGGGTAGCCCAGCACGCGGCGGAATTCGCCGAAGCAGGCCTCATTGGTGATGGCCTGCCATTCGCCGCTTTCGATCCTGGTCCTCAGCGCCGCGAAGCGGCTGTCGGCGAACACGTAAAGCGAGACCAGCACATTGGTGTCGAGCACTACGTGCAGAGGTGCCGCAGAATGTAAAACGGGCGCGGAGCCTTGCGACTCCGCGCCCGCATCGCGTTCCGGATCAAACCCCGTCACTTGGCTTTCTTTTGCGAATCCAGGCGGAACTTGACGAAGGAACCCGGCGCGTCTTCGATTACCTTGAGCTTGCCCTTGGCGGGGTCGCGGGCCGGCACCTTTGCGCCGTCGAGGCCGGTAACCCACTTCTGCCAATCGGGCCACCAGGAGCCCTCGTTCTGCTTGGCGCCCTCGAACCACGCGTCCGGGGTCTCGGGAAATGCCTTCGCCTCGTTGGTCCAGTAGCCGTACTTGTTGGCCGACGGCGGGTTGACGATGCCGGCGATGTGGCCCGAACCGCCCAGCACGAAGCGTATCGGACCGCCGAGTGCCGTGGCGCCGAGATAGGTGCCGCGCCAGGGGGCGATGTGGTCTTCGATGGTGGAGATGAAGTACGACGGTGTCTTGACCTTGGAAAGATCGATCGGCGTGTCGAGCAGGGTAATGCCGCCGGGTTCGCGCAGGCGGTTGTTGAGGTACATGTTGCGCAGGTAGTAGCTGTGCATCTTGTAGGGCATGCGCGTCGAATCGGAATTCCAGTACAACAGGTCGAAGGGGAAGGGATCCTTGCCCATCAGGTAGTTGTTGACCACGAAGGACCAGATCAGGTCGTTGGAGCGCAGCATGTTGAAGGTGCCGGCCATCTCCGAGCCTTCGAGGTAGCCGCGCTGTTCCATTTTCTTTTCCAGGCTGGCGATCTGGCCCTCGTCGATGAAGACGCCGAGTTCACCTGGAACCGAGAAGTCCAGCAGGGCGACGAAGAAGGTTGCCGAAGCGACGCGCTTGTCCTTCTTGGCCGCCATGTAACCCATGGTCGAGCCGAGCAGGGTGCCGCCGAGGCAGTAGCCGATCAGGTTGAGTTCCTTTTCGCCGGTCTGCCGGCACACGGCGTCGATGGCCGCCAGCGAGCCCTGGGTCACGTAGTCTTCGAAGGTCTTCTCGGCGAGCTTCGCATCGGGATTGACCCAGGACATGACGAACACGGTGTGGCCCTGGTCGGTGCACCACTTGATCCAGGAATTGCTCTCGCGCAGGTCGAGGATGTAGTACTTGTTGATCCAGGGCGGGACGATCAGGAGCGGCCGCTTGTATTGTTCCTTGGTGGACGGGTTGAACTGGATCAGCTGGATCATCTCGTTCTGGAATACCACCTTGCCCTTGGCCGTGGCGACGTTCCTGCCCATCTCGAAGGCCGACGGATCGGTCATCTTGACGCGCAGTTGGCCGTCGCCCTCCTCGATGTCGCGCAGCAGGTTGTTGAAGCCCTTGACCAGGTTCTGGCCGTGGGTCTTGACCGTCTCGCGCAGCACTTCGGGGTTGGTTGCGGCAAAGTTGGAGGGCGACAGCGCGTCGATGAACTGGCGGGTGAAGAAATTCACCTTCTTCTTCGAGATGTCTTCGAGACCTTCGACATTGCTGACCGCGTCATGGATGTGGCGGGCACTGATCAGATAGCTCTGCTTGATGAAATCGAACAGGAAATGCTCCTCCCAGTGCGCATCCTTGAAGCGGTTGTCGCCCTTCTTCGGCGCCGCCACCGGCGATCCCTCCATGCCCATGGAGCGCAGCATCGAGTGCTGCCACAGCGAAAAATAATCCCACACCAGGTTCATCTGCGCCTGCGCCATTTTGTGGGGACTGGCCAGCATCTGCGCCATCATGTCCATGAAGGCCCGGGCGATTCCCAGTTCGTCGGTAGGAGCCGAAACGCCCTTCCTCATCTGGCGTTTGGTGTGTGCCGCGATCAGACTGGAAGCGCGCTGGGCGACTTCCGCATAGGTCTTGGCGATTTCCTTGGGATCGGGCAAAGCGGGTTTTTCATGCGCGGACATGGGGGCTCCTTGGGTTAGCTGCTGACAAAACGGATCAAACCGTTCTCTTCGATGCGCTGCATTTTTCCTGCGTGTTCCAGGTAATTCAGGTGGGCGATGGCCTCGCCCATGGCGAACATGGTCTGGTGCGGGTCGGGAATCTCGCGGTTGAACAGCACGGCGATCAGGTCCGCGGCCGAGCGCGCCTGGTCCTTGCAAGCCGCCAGCAGCACGTCGCAGCGCTCGGCATGGTGTGCGTGGAGTTGGTCGACGCGGGCATGCAGGCCGCGGAAGGGCCGGCCATGCGAGGGCAGTACCAGCGTGTCTTCGGGCAGGGCGCGAAAGCCGTCGATGGAAGCGAGGAACAGTCCGAGCGGGTCGGCAAGCGGCGTGCTGGCCATCACCGAAATATTGGTCGAAATGCGCGGTAGCAGCATGTCGCCGGAAATCAGCACGCCGAGTTCCGCGCAATACAGGCTCATGTGTTCCGGGGCGTGGCCGTGGCCGACGATGGTGCGCCATTCATGCTCGCCGATCTGCAGCGACTGGTCGGCGAACAGGCGGTGAAAGGTAGCGGGTATTTCTGGCACGACGCGCTTGTAGCCGTTGCCGCGCGCGATCAGGGCATCCATGCGCGCCTGGTCGAGACCATGGCGGCGGAAGAATTCGACCATGGCGGGGATCGCGTAGCCGGCGACCTCTCCGGTCATCATGTGCGCCGCCAAGTATTCGCCCTGTGCGATCCACAGCGGGGCGCCGGTTTGCTGCTCCAGCCAGGCGGCCAGGCCGAGGTGGTCGGGGTGGCAATGGGTGACGATGCAGCGCGTTAGACGCCGTCCGGCCAGCGCCGACTTCCAGGCTTCCTTGACCGGATCAAGCGCGATGCCGGTGTCGACGGCGGCGTGGCCGTCGCCGTCTGCCAGCAGCCAGAGGTTGATGTGGTTCAGGGCAAACGGCAGGGGCATGCACAACCACTCGATCCCGGGTGCGACGGGCACGACCGTGCCGGGCGCGGGGGCGGTCTCGTGCGGGTAGGCGATGGGAGCGTTCAAGCCGTATCTCTGTGACGGGTGCTTTGCATCGTGGGGGGAAATCTGCTTAACTTGTCGACAGTTGGTCTGCCATCATATCCAATTTTCAGGGCTTTATGTGCAGTGCAGCATCAAAGGCCTGCCGGCCCCTCACCATGAACGAAACCCAAACCATCACCGAACTGGCGCGCGACTTCGGCGTCACCACCCGTGCCATCCGCTACTGGGAATCCCACGGCCTGGTGTCGCCGGCGCGCGAGGGCGGCAACCGGATCTACAGCAAGCGCGACCAGACCCGACTGAAGCTGGCGTTGCGCGGCAAGCGTCTGGGTCTGTCGCTGGCCGAGATCAAGGAACTGATCGACATGTACGACACGGTCGAGGACGAGTCGACCCAGTTGCTGTCCTTCCTCGATGTGCTGGCGCAGCGCCGTGCGGCACTCGAGCAGCAGCGCGACGACATCCAGGCCGTGCTCAAGGAAATCGCCCGCTTCGAGCGGCAATGCCGCGAAATGCTGAAAGCCGATCAATCCGCCGCAAAGGCTCCGCCAAAGAAACCCCCACGAAAGCTTCGCGCTAGTTGACGTTGACGTCAACGTCAACTACCATTCACACCCTGCAGCCCCGGTCGGAGATTCCATGCCCCATACCGTACGTCCCGCCAGCAGACATCATGAGCCGCGCAATCCCGACTGGGAGGCGACGGTACGCGGCAGCTTCGCCCGTCAGGGGGCGATGAAACTGATCGGCGCGGAAATGACCGCCCTCGCTCCCGGGCATTGCGAAATTCGTTTGCCCTTTCGCGATGACCTGACGCAACAGCACGGCTATTTCCACGCCGGCATGACCACCACGATAGTTGACAGCGCCGGCGGCTATGCCGGGCTCACGCTGATGCCGGCCGGCGCCGAAGTTCTTTCCATCGAGTTCAAGCTCAACCTGCTGGCGCCCGCCGACGGCGAATTCCTCGTGGCCGAAGGCCAGGTGCTGAAATCCGGCCGCAACCTCGTCATCACGCGCGGCGAGGTGTATGCGATCAAGAACGGCCACGCCACCCATTGCGCCACCATGCAGCAGACTTTGATGACCATGCACCCCAAAAAGGAAAAATGATGCTCGGACTCAACTTTGACCTCGGCGAAGACATCGACATGCTGCGCGATGCCGTGTGGACTTTCGCGCAGAAGGAGATCCTGCCGCGCGCCGCTGAAATCGATCGTGTCAACGAGTTCCCCGCTGACCTCTGGAAAAAGTTCGGCGACATGGGCCTGCTCGGCATGACGGCGGACGAGGAATACGGCGGCACCAACATGGGCTATCTGGCCCACATGGTGGCGATGGAGGAGATCTCGCGCGCCTCGGCCTCGGTCGGCCTGTCCTACGGGGCGCACTCCAATCTCTGCGTCAATCAGATCCGGCGCAACGGCAACGACGCGCAGCGCAAAAAGTATCTGCCCGGGCTGATTTCAGGCGAGCACGTCGGCGCCCTGGCGATGTCCGAGTCCGGCGCCGGTTCCGACGTCGTCTCGATGAAGCTTAAAGCCGAGCTTAAAGGCGACCGCTACGTGCTGAACGGTTCCAAGATGTGGATCACCAACGGCGGCGACGCCGACACGCTGGTGGTCTATGCCAAGACCGACGCCGACGCAGGGGCACGCGGCATGACTGCCTTCATCGTCGAAAAGGGCTTTGCCGGATTCAGCAAGGGCCAGCACCTCGACAAGTTGGGCATGCGCGGTTCGAACACCTACCCTCTGTTTTTCGACGACTGCGAAGTCCCTGTCGAGAACGTGCTGGGCGGCGTCGGCAGCGGCACCAAGGTGCTCATGAGCGGCCTCGACTACGAGCGCGCCGTGCTCTCCGGTGGACCGCTGGGCATCATGGCCGCCTGCATGGACGTGGTACTGCCCTTCATCCACGAGCGCAAGCAGTTCGGCCAGAGCATCGGCGAATTCCAGTTGATGCAGGGCAAGCTGGCCGACATGTACTCGACCTGGCAGGCCACACGCGCCTATGTGTACGCGCTGGGCAAGGCCTGCGACCGCGGCGACCATGCGCGCACGCTGCGCAAGGACGCCGCCGGCGCCATCCTGTATTCGGCGGAAAAGGCTACCTGGATGGCCGGCGAAGCGATCCAGACGCTGGGCGGCGTCGGCTACACTAATGAGTACCCTGCCGGCCGCCTGTGGCGCGACGCCAAGCTCTACGAAATCGGCGCCGGCACCAGCGAGATTCGCCGCATGCTGATCGGCCGCGAGCTTTACAACGAGACCATGTGATGAGCACAGCATCGAGCCAGCATCGCCGCGAAGAGTGGCAGAAGCTCTACGACGACGTGCTGGCGCGTTCCCCCGGCACCGGCGGGCTGTCGATGGAAAACCTGCGCGAATGCTCGGGCCTCGAACTGTTCCAGAAAATGATCGCCGGCGAATTGCCCCGGCCGCCGATCAGCGATACGCTGGGCTTCTGCCTGGTCGAAGCCGATAAGGGTCGCGTGGTGTTCCAGGGCACGCCGCAGCA
>JBIKKY010000081.1:0-11826 GCA_044360105.1 Sulfuritalea sp. | reverse complement strand
AACTCGATCAACTCACGATCCTCATGGGTAAGCTGCAATTCGGTCTGTCGCATGGCCAACTCCTCGTCTCTGGATGGATATGCGACAGCATAATACATGTATCGTTATTTATGTGTGTCAATACTAGTTGTGACCGCGCCGCGCTGCTGATCGGGGCCGGTGCGGCAGGACCACAACGCCCGGCCACGGTGCCGCCGCGCCATGCTCAATCACGCGGGGACCGGATTTCCGCAATGGTCCCACAGCCGGAGTCGCCCTGCTGGCGGGCCGCAAACGGTGCCAGTAGCGATCTCTCAGGCCGCCATCCTCATCGAAGCGACCGGGGGCCGCTGACCGGTCGCGGAACCGTATCTTCGTCGGCGCGATCTTCCTCGTCGGCGAAGGGTATCTGCAGCAGATCCAGCACCTGACGGGCGATGCCGCGACTGGCGTTGGCCAGTGGCGAGGGCAGGCTGCCGGGAATGGTTTTCTGCAGCAGGTGCTTGCTGGCAGAGATTGCGACTACCGGTGAAAGAATGCGGTTACCGAAGCGGGCAAGGAATTCGTCGACGGTCCTTTCCGCAGCATCGCGCTGCCAGACATTGGTGGGCCACTGCGACGGGATCGCATAGGCTCGCGGGAACATTTCCAGATCGCGGATCACAGTGCGGATATCCTCGTGCGACTCGCGAAACGGCAGCAGCACCAGATCGGCCACGCTGTAGAGATTGCGGTCCATCTCGGTACGATTGCCGCCGCCGTCGATGACCCCCATCCACGCCTTGAGCGAGCGGATCTTGCTGGTCACCTTGCTCAGCGCCTCGCGCGAACGGGCGTCGGCTACCAGATAGCGACGGCCGCTCGGGTCCAGAGGCTCGCGGCCGCTATCGGTGAGCACGCAGACTGAGCGTTGTCCGAGCAGGCCCATGCCATGGCATAGCATGTGGGAAATCGTGGTCTTGCCTGTACCGCCCTTGTTGCCGATGACGCATATGATGTCGGCCATGTGTGACTCCTCGTCGATCCCGGCGCGTAGCCGGGGTCAGTCTGATGCGGATTATTGGGCATGGACAGCGCCTTCGATGGCCGCAATTGCGAGGCAAACGCCGCGTTTATGTCCCGGTCCCTTCAGGGCCGGGGCGGTATCTGGCGCTACTCAGTCCGCCGGCCGGTAGAGATACAGGCAGGTTCCTCGGCGATCGGCCACTTCGACGGTGTTTTCGGGCTGGATGTCAGGAATGATGAAGCTTTTGCTGACCAGCCGCGCATCTGCCTTCATCTCGGCCCGGGCCTTGAGCAACAGCGTTGCACGGGGGTCGGCACGAGAAAAGCATAGACCAGCGAGTAGCCTCCAAAAGGATTAGCCCAGAAATCGCCGAAATGAATCTGGACGCTGGTCAGACGGCGACAGCGGAGCCAGGCCCAAGGCAGCAGAGCGTGCTCGACGCCCATGAAGCGGCAAGCGGGACGCGCCCGCGCCAGGACGATACAGCGGGGGTGCCTGAGGCCGCTATACCAACTTACGCAGCGCGGGCCAAATGCCGGGCAGCCACGACCTTCAGGCTCTGCTCAATTTGGAAGTTTGGCTGTACCTGTAACCAGGGCAGACACTCGGCAAGATTCAAGGCAATCTCAACTCTGTTTTCGGCGGTGATGACTTGCTCACACAGGCGCTGCAACTCGGCTGAGCACTGTGCCTGAAGACTTCCTGCCGCGGCCAACTCGCGAACAACAAGCGCTACGACAAGCAGATCAGACTGATGTTGTTCCGAAAACCAGGGCTCACCGATTGCAGTCAGGGCAACCAAGGCTGGCAATTCTGTTATTACTCTATTCTTGATACCAAGAGGAAGAACTGCTGTTTGTCTCGAACTGGCTTTTCGCATCGGAATCTCCGGCAAAGAATGCCGCTTTATCCACTACTGGCGGCAAGATCAATCTGAAGAACTGGGTTAAAGGTCGCTTCGCACCAATTGTTGAGGTGCTTGATGACATTAACGCAGAATACGTGCCAAGACATCGCTACGCACCTATTGGCTACCGGGCACCCTCGTATTCATCGCCAATCATCACGGTCTCGGTGCCAGCACCATCGCCGCGATCTACAAAGATCGCTGGCAGATCGAATTGTTCTTCAAGGCGTCCACATTCTGGAAATTTCCCTACGGTAAGACTCCTTGAATCAAACCAAACAGCGATTACCTCGATCAGAACTTATTTGGCATGAACTGTGACTTGTGGTGAAATTTGCGGGCTAGTTGTGACCCCGACCCGCTGCTGATCGGGGCCGCCGTGGCCGGACCACAACGCCCGGCCACGGCGTCGCCGCGCCATGCTCAACCACGCAGCGACTGGATTTCCGCAATGGTCCCGCGCAGCCGGTCGCCGAGGCTGCGCGCTATGTTCTCGACAATCACCAGGGCAAGGGCGCGATGGTGCTCGGTCAGTTTGAGGAAATTGCTGTGCGAAAGCACATAGAGTTCGGTATCGGTGAGCGCCAGCGCATCGGCGGTGTGGTTCATGCCGTCAAGAAATCCCATGCCGCCGACGATATCGCCGGGACCGCCGGTGGCCAGATGGTAGCTTTCCTTTTTGTGAATCGACAGGGTGACTTTCACCAGGCCACGTCGTACCACGAACAGTTCGTCGCTAGCCGTACCAGCCTTGAACACCTTCTTGCCGGCCTTGACGGTGCGCATCTCGATGGCGCCTTCCAGCGCGCGCAGGGCATCTTCGCCATGGCCGGCAAGGAGCGGGATGTCACGCAAGTCGATCGCGGTTGTTTCCGGTTGCCCGACGGAGCCTTCCGCCAGGGTTCGCGCCTCCACCCATTCAAGCGCTTCATCGAGCTGACGGAAAGCGAACGCCTTGTTGGTGGGGCGCACCACCCCGGTGTCCTTGAGGAATCGCTTCATCTTCAAACCGCTGGGCAGCCCCCTGGGAATATCGCAGAACACCAGGTAGCCATCATTTTCTTCGAGTCGATCCTTTATCTGTTCAAGCACGTGTGTCGCGGTTACGTCAAGCGACTGGACGCGGCGCATGCTGAGGATGACGTACTTGCGGCTGCCGGTTTCCGGCTCCAGTGCGGCAAGCAGTTGGCTGGCGGTGCCGAAGAACAGGCTGCCCTGCAACTCGAAGACCACGACATCGCTTCCCTCGTGAGCCATTTCCGCCGGGTCATGCAGTGTGCGCGCGCGGCGGACAACGATCTCCTCGCCCTCGATGCGGTTGCGCACCACCGAGCTTTTTGTCTGCTCGCGAATGAACAGCATGATTGCCAGCGCGACACCGACCCCGGAGGCCGCGATGAGGTTGCCGAAGATCGCCACCAGGATGACGGCGACGATGACCATGAAGTCCAGCCGTGTGGCAGGCGTGAAAAAGAAGCTGAGGCTGTGCCGGTCTATCATGCGCAAGCCGATGACGATCAGGATTGCCGCCAGTGCAGCGATCGGCACCCAGGCGATCAGCGGCGCCAGGGCGAGTAAAGCGAGCAGCGAAAGGGCGCCCGCGATCATGCCGGAACGCTTTGTCGTGCCGCCGCCGGAAATGTTGAGAAGCGAGGCGCCCATGGTTCCCGCGCCGGGAATGCCCCCGATCAGGGAGGAGGCAACATTGCCCAGACCCTGCCCAACCAGCTCGCGATTCGAGTCGTGATGCGAGTTTGTCATGGCGTCGACGACCAGGCAGGTCTTCAAGGTATCTATCGAAAGCAGGACTGCCAGCGTCAGGGCCGGCACCAGAGCCTGGGCGATATCGCGGAGGGCAAGGCTGCTGAATGCGAGCGAGTGGCGCCGGATTGATTCGGCCAGACTGGTATCGCTGCCGGTGAGTGTGCCGACGAGCAGCGGATTGTTGCCGGTACTCAGCAGCGCCGGGTCAAGGAGCCCAAGCAGCAGGTAACAGCCGATGCCGGCCAGCAGCGCAAGAATCGCGGCAGGGATGGTACGTGTCAGCCGAGGCGTCAGCATCATCGCGGCAACGACCACCACGCCGACGACGATGCTCTGCCACGCCCACGCTGCCGGGGTCTGCAGCGCATCGATCAGGCTTGTGCCCGATGGCGCCCCCAGAAACTTCGGAATCTGGCTGCCGATGATGATCAGGCCGACGCCGCTCAGATAGCCACTGACCACCGGATAGGGGACGAACCGGATCAGACGTCCGACGCCGACCAGACCGAGGCTGATCTGGATCGCGCCGGCAATCAGGCCGATCATGCCCAGCAGGACAATTGCCGCATCGGGGGAAATGCCCTGCTGGGTGAAACTCACCGCCAGGGCGGACAGCACGGCCGCCGCAGGCGCGCAAGGGGCGGTTATGAGCCGCGAACTGCCACCGAAGGCCGGCGCGATGAGTCCGAGAGCGGTGGCGCCGAGAATGCCGGCGAGCGCCCCTTCTGCGGCCAGTGATCCGCCCATGGGCGAAAAGATGGTGACGCCAAATGCGATCGCGGCGGGCAATGCCACCAACATCGCAGCAAGGCCGCCCCAGGCGTCGCCGATCAGGTCGCGCCGAGCAACGGAAATCACTTCGCTCATCCTCTGTAATCCACCTGAATGAAACCGCCGCGATATCCCCGGTCTCGGCGAACGGGGCAACCCCGGATCCGGGCTGGAAGGCCCGGGATGCGGTCGGCCCGAATCATCGTGGCGCCACCGCCGACTATTGTCGGCGCTTCAACTCTCGCGGACCAGACTGCCAAACTCCCGGTCAAGAATCGCCGGATCGCCGCTGTTGAGTTCGACCAGTCGGCGTAGATGCGTGATGCTGTCGAGGTCGATGCTGGCGCAGCGCAAGCCGACCTGTGGCCCTTCCACATGCATTACGGTAGTTCGCATGGAAATTGTGACGTCCGGTGCGAGTTCGAGGCATAGCTGGCATTCCTCGCCGGGCCTGCCGTTCCAGGCACTGCCGGTTTCCAGTAGCGCACCCTTTAGCGATATGTCCAGAAGTTGAGCATAGGCATCGCCGTCAGGAGTGGTCAGGCGCACCGGTGAATGAAATACGGCGCGCCAGAAATTGCGGCGTTCATTGTTCTTTGTCACGCAGATTCTCCTTGGGCTGGCCAGCGCTGCAATCGATGCCGGCAAAATACTTCTGCAGAGGGCATACCGTGTCTGTGCCGCATCCATTCCTGCGTCCGCACTCCGGCATGCTCTGGTCCAGCGCTATCATCTGCCCACAGACTTGGCAGTGTTCCATCGGCGAATCGAACATGTGGTACCTCGGCGTCGTTGCTTGGATGGGTTGTGGTTCGGGAACAAGACGGCATGAGACTCAGTATCCTTGACCGTTGCACCCGGGTCAACGCACTTTTGACCATGATCGAGGAAATCCGTGCTTCTGCTTTCGCGCTGCGCGCGGCGGCAACCCGTGGCCGCCGAAGCGGGGAGGGGAAGGCGCTGATCCGCACCGCAACACCGTGAGCGCCGACCTTTTTGGAGCCTCGATGGTCACTTCCGTCGGCGCCGTAACCGCCTTGCATTGATGCCACGCAGCGGTCCGTCATTTTGCGGAGGGCGGCTTCCAGGTCCAGGAAAAGCTGCCCGACTGGCCGCGGAACAGTCGCTCGCGCACCGCGCGGGTGTCGCGCAACTTGCGCCTTAGCTTCGATATTTCGACCCCGGCGAGAACCGGCACTGCGGGTTCGATGGCGATGATTTGTACCGCGACATCGCCTGCTATCCGCCTCACTTCGCAGAGGACATCGGCGCCCGCCTCCGCCCGCTGGTTCTCCAGCGCAATCAGTTGTTCGTTCCGCTCGCCAAGGGATGCATCGAGCGTGTCCAGTTCATTTTGCAAAGTCTGGATCTCGAACAGGGGGCCGACCAGTTTCTGCGCCGCCTGATGCCATTGTGCTTCCTGGGATGGCGTCAGCTTGAGTGCACCGGAACGAATGCGCTGATCGGCGGCCATATATTTCCTGATCTCCTCGGAGGTCATGCGGCTGTCAAGGATTGTCTGCTTTGCAACGATTCGACGCTTCAGCTTGTCAATCTCCCTGGTTGCTTCGGCGCGGCGTTTATCCAGCGAGGCAAAGTCCGGAACGCAGACCGTAATCAGGGTTTCTGCGTTCCGCCGCGCTCCGGCGCTTTTTATCCGGACACGCCGTGCGGCAATGGTGCACCCGACGGCATCGTCAAGTTCAACGTCTTCGGCAACGATGTCGCAGTCTATTGCATGTCCGAGCCGTACCTTGCCGGCAACAATGGTTACACTTTCGGCATAGCTGGCCTGCAACTCGCCTTCGCGCGCTTCAAACACCGCTCGTGACGCACGGCCATCGATCCGGATCAGGCCTCCCGGATTCCTTACGGTGCCACCTGCGAAGTTGGCAAACAGATGCACTTGCCCGCCGCTCGACACGATGCTGCCGAACACGTCCGCATGAAAGTTCATGTGCCTGCCTTCCACCGTTCGGTGCTCCTGTACCTCGCCGTACTCTTCGTAGTGGTCTCCGACGAGCAGAAGATTGCCGGTGGTGCGCTGGCTTACTCCATCGCGATTGACGATCTTTTCGGCAATCGATATCTGGTGTGATCTGGTATCGATACTGAGAAAACCGTCACGTGCGGCTACCAGGAATTCTCCCTTGGCTGTGCGCTCAATGCGGGTGCCCTGGCCGGCCAGACCTGACAGTTCGAAGTCGCGCGGGGTGTCCGGTTCCAGCACTGTGCCGTCGGTATCGATACCGGGCACGCCAAGGCGGCGTGGCTGCTTCTGCAACAGCCTGGTGCCTGTCGATACTTGCGGAAAGTGGTTCTTGAAATGGCTCAGATCGACTTTGCCATTGGGCAGAATGGACGGCGAGTCATCACGATGCAGGGCTGTAGTTTTTTCCTGCACCGTCGCATCCGATCCGGCCGTGGGATCGATCCGTCGCGCAACGTCAATGCATTCTTCCCACCCGGCCGCAATCGCGGCGCGTATGGCAGCGATATCGATGCCGCTGCGGATGCCTTTCGTCCACATGACGGCAACAAATTCATCTATGTCCAGTTTTGTCGGCTCAAGGCGTAACTTCCTGTCGTACCGGATCAGCGCCGTCTGACCGGCTTCATCTTCCATGTCGTATACGGGGACCTCGACAACGTGCGGAAGCCTTACCGGCGCAAAGATGTATTCGATCCTGGCGCCGTCATTTACAGACTTCGGATTCTTGTAGAGCGCGCGCCGCTCCGGCGCGAATTTGGCAATGCTGCTGGCGATGCGAACCCTGGTTTGTTCGGCACTGGCTAACGGGGTGCCCGATGTCGCAGACGTATAGAGCAGACGCGAAAAGGCGGCATAGTCGAGGCCGACGAAGTAGGCCCCCGCCGTAAATACACGATCGACAAATCGCTGCATCTGCGTCGGACTGCCCAACAGTACGGGGTCCACCTGTACGCCGCTGGCGTCGTGGAAAACAAAGTCCGGCAGCAGGATCTCGCCCGCAACCAGGTCGACGACAGAGCCGATCGCCGAGGCGGTCGCTTCGTGGGGCGGGTTTGCCGGCAGCGCGGCATCAATATCTCTCCGTGCCATGATCCCTTCGATAGCCGCTGGTGCGTCAGTGCGTGTTTTCATCCGGCGTTTTGGAATAGTTGCCTGAATCCAACGCTTGCAAGACCTGCTCCTTGTATTCGGCGGAGATGGGCAACGGCGCGATCAGCGAGTGGTAGCTGACGCCCGGAATCAGGTTCTTGATGTTCACCAGGTCGGCGGGAATGGCGGGACTTTCCGGATGGGCACCGATATGCCTGGCGGCATCCTGTGCAATTCGGGCGATGTTGGCGCGCAGGGTGTCGGAGCCACGGATCAGCATGGCAATCAACCTTGGCAGGGCCCATGCGTCGACCAGAGTCAAGGTCATCTGCTTGAAGCTGAAGCCCGCAGCCTGCTGCTGCGCCTGCGCGCTTCGCAGCGCCCTGCCGGAATGCAACTCATCGAGGGCCTTTTGCGGCAGTTCGGGTGCGACGTGCCACAGCAGCAGTTCGCCGGTTTCAGCCAGCAGCGCGGCGAGGGCGACCTCTTCCGCGGAAATATCGGCACGCATTGAAGCCCATGCGCGTGCAATATGAGCGGCGAGGACGGTGCGCACGATGCAGCCCCTCATCCCTGCGAGCGAGTCATCGGCAAGCGATCCGTTATTGACGATTCGCACCAGATCGTCGACGCCGGCCTGCAGCACGGAAGCCAGGGCCGTGGTGGTCTCATGTTCAAGCATGGCGGAATGGCGTCCTTCGACGCGCCGCAGCAGCTTCAGCGCCAGGAAAGGGTCGCTGAAAACCACAACCGCCAGTTCCTTTGGTGCGAGTTGATCCTGCTGTTCCTCGCGCAGCGCCGCCAGACGGTCTCGCGTCTCCGGCAATACCGGAATCTCTTTGTCTTTCAGGTAGGCGACCCACTGGTCGATACCCCATCGCTGCTGGAAGGCAGAAAGCATGATCGACTCACTATGACAAGTACTTTGCTGCTACCGACAACCACTTGCTGACCGACGGCGCATGAATTTCAACGGTGCCGAGAATCGGCCACACGGATTCCCTGTCTGGTCCGGCGCTACCACTAGCCCGCAGATCGGGCATTGGTCCATCGGCGAATCGAACAAGGTGCGCCCCGTTGCCCCGGGTGGGTCAAGACCAGGAAATTCCACTGCACGACATCGAGTATCCCTGACGGTAACGTCCCAGTCAATGCGCTTGCCGCCACTCAATATACGGGCGATTCCTGGCGCCCTCGCCATCGTTCAGTGTCGCGGACATATCCGGGCACGTTGCCGGAGACTACCCGGGAAGCCATGCATGAAGACCTCGACGATGAATCTCGACGATGAATTGAATCCCTGCGGCGCTGCCCGAATGGACCGGGTTTCAGTGCGGCCTGCTTCCAGCCGCTTCAGGTTCGTTCGCGAGGAACGATCGCAACGGCGGCGTTGCAGTCGTGGGCCTGTGTCTCAACAATTGCTCCGGTGAGGCAGGCACCGCAGGTATTTTCTTGACGTGAATGCTTTCTGCTTCGGTTCGGTTTGTCACGTCCTGTTGAATTCATTATCGGCATCGCCGGCGGAAAGTTGATAGCGATACGACGTCACCGGTATCGGCCCTCGCTCAGTCAAGCTTCCAGTCTTCGATGGGCTTCCAGAAATCAGGGACGCCTTTGCCGGAAACGGGTTGGCCCGCCGCAAGCATCAAGCAGAAAAGCTCTTTCCGGGGCACCTTTTTTGTTGTACCCATCAATTCGAGGTGCGCAGGGGAAACACCACGCTGGTCAGCAGCACGAGGAGCCCGAAATTTTGCTCGCCCGCGAGGGGCTGGAATTGGTTCTTTAGTGGGGCGACCAGCCACCGCGCCCCAGCGTCATGCATGGACCAGGCAGGACATGCGGTTAGAATTCCCATCGCGAATAGACACGAAAGCAGGCCATGACAGACCCCGTTACCGGCGAAGATCGCCGCAGCAACCCGCAGTTACGGACAATTTTTGTTGAAGCGTATGAGGTGCTTCTGCCTTTTTTTGATCCTGCCAATAGATGGGGTGGCCAGCCCCACGAGCACCTGGCGCATGTCGCGCTGCATGAGCAATTTCCCGACATGTCGGCTCGAGACTTATATATTCTGGTGACCGCTGCCAAGCGTGTCTTCAGTACTACCGGAAAACCCGCAGCACCCTAGCTGTGCCTCGATCCACTGCTGATCGGCGCCGGTGCGGCCGGAAGTAAGGGACAGCGGGCGTTATGGGCAACCGCGCAGGGGCCGGATTTACTCAATGGCCCTGCGCAGCCGGAAGGCGGGCAGGGCGGCCTGAATCATCATGGCGCCACTGCCGACTGTTGGCGGTGCTTCGGCCTGCGCGGACCAGGCTGGCGAACTCCCGATCAAGAATTGCCGGATCGCCGCTGTCGAGTTCGACCAGCCGTTGCAGGTGCGTGATGCTCTCGAGGTCGATGCTGGCACAGCGCAGCCCGACGTGCGGCCCGTCAATCTGCATTGTGGTCGCCAGCATCGAAATCGTGACGTCCGGAGCAGCGATTTCGAGGTACAAACGGCAAGGTGGCCCGCCTTGTCGATGCGTAGCGCAGGGATCTGTTTTCCGAAGCGGCGGCCCGGCTTGGCATGACGTCGGCGGTGGTGGAAAAGGATTTCTGGGTCACCAGGAATTCCAGAGGATGCGCAGAAAATGGAACAGGGAATTTTGATCGCCCTGGCAGGGAATTTCATATCCGTATCAGAGGCGCGAACCAACTTGAGCGTCCAACGTGATGCGCTCGTTCATCGTGATTTGATATTGAACGGTATGGAAAGGCCGGAATCTGCAAGTATGCAGACTCAAATCAATCTGAAGGCAGGCCATATTTTTATGCGGCGTCACGCAAACAGTGCATTGGCATGGTGGCTGCGCGCCTCCATGCGGCCGAACTGCGCGCGCGCGCTTTCGTCCCAGGTGAGGCCGAGCGCCCTGCAGGCGGCGCTGGAGATCGAGGTGACGCGGTTTTCCTCGTGGCCGGCCAGGTCGAGCGCGTTGGAGAGCACCTCGGCGACATGCACCAGCGGCACCAGCGGTTCAGCCAGTGCGGGATCGGGATCATGGTGGTACCGGATCGCGGCGACGATGCTGGCCGGCAGCGCCCAGTGTTCGGCCAGCCAGGCGCCGATGGTGGCGTGATCGACATCGAAGCGTTCGCGTTCGGCCTGTTCGATGCCGATACCGTGGGCCAGAGCGTGGGGCCACGCTTCACGGAAGCTGTCCGCTTTGAAGCGGTAAAGCCAGAGCTGGCCGATGTCGTGCAGCAAGCCGGCAATCAGCGCAGCTGAGGCCGAGGCCGGCGCCGCCGTGTGGAGCGCCAGCTCTTCGCTGCACACGCCCACGGCCACGCTATGTGGCCAGTATGTGGCGGTCAAGCCGGTGGCGTGCGAGATGTCGTCCACAACGCCGCCAATGCAGCTGATCAGCGCCATCTCGCGGACGCTGCCCATGCCAATCAGCGAAATGGCGGTAAAGATGTCGCAGATCCCCGACCTGCGCCGCGAGCCCGCTCCCGCGGCGTTGGCGCGCGAGAGTACGCGGGCGGCGATCACCGGATCGTGCTGGACGTGGTCGACCAACACACTGAGGTTGGCCTCGGGGTCGTCAAGCGTGGCAAGCATGTCGATAACGATGAGCGGAAAACTTGGAAGTGCGCCGCTACGCTCGATGACCTCGTCACGCGTAAGTGTGTTGGCAGCCATCACGCGCTCCGATAACCCAGCACCTGGTCGAAGAGGGCGGCCATGGTGGGATCGGTCAGATCGGCGCCGGAGAAAATCTGCATCACGCGGTGGGCCGCCAGCGCGGCATCGAGCGCGACCTGCTCATCGGGGCGGGGGTCGGGTTCGGCGATAAAAATGAACTCGGCGTGATGTACCAGGAACTGGTGCAGATTGTCACTGGTCAAGACGTGTCCGGCGGGCAACGAAAAGCGCAACGAGCCACGACGGGCAGCGCGCACCGGCGCGCCCAGCACCATTCCGGCTTTGGCTTCGCTGACGGGGAGATAACGGGGGCGCGTTCTCATGCGGGGTCTCCCGGATCGTGCCGTGTCGCCAGTGCCGACTGTTGGCGGCGGGCGGCAGCGGGCGTGTTGTTGCGTGTGTCCAACTCGCTGTTGATGATGTTCGACATCACTTCAACCTGTTCCAGCAACGTGGCCGTCAGGTCGAGCCGTGTTTCCTCGTCATAGTTCTGCGTCAGCAACAGCTCGGCAAAACCGTAAATGCTCGCCAGCGGTTCGCGCAGCAACTCGGCGATGCGCGACAGTTTCACGTTGTAGTCGCTGTCTGCCGCGCTGAACGCAGGCAGGTCGTTCGGGGTGTTCATCGTTTTC
>JBIKKY010000035.1:0-33386 GCA_044360105.1 Sulfuritalea sp. | reverse complement strand
CCATGATCGGGGCAACTTGGGTCAGTGCCAACGCCCATCGGCTTTGCGGAAGCTGAGCAACAGGCTCTGTTCATAATTGGGCACTGTGCATAATGGCCGTTATGAAAAGCTCTTCATAACGGCCATCAGCCGCCGTTCGGGTTTCATCTCCAAACCGGCCGCTCAACCGGGGCTGTTCTCCAAATCGGCCATTCAATCAGTGCCACTGATCGGAGCCACCAACTTCGTCTACCTGGACTTCGGCTGTGCAGAATGACACCGCGCGCCTTGCTGCATCAACCGCTACGGCTCTGCTCCTGCGTTCGCATGCGGTGGATATATGCAGCATTCTGCCCCGGTCACCCGACCAGGATGGGCCTACTCGATGGCAGTTGCCGCTCAATGTGCCGCGCCCACCCCTTAGCGCTACCAGCGCCGCCGTCCCACACGAAGTAAGTGCAGCGGCTCTTGTCAACCGTGTCACCTACTGCTCTACGACTCTGCTATGTTCCGGATGCACAACTCCACCGCCCAGGTATAGACTGACCGAAAATTCATACGGGAATTAGCTATGCGCATACTGCTGAATGCGTTGCTGTTGATGGTGTCGGTGCCGGGCTGGGCGCAGTTTGCTTATCAATGTGAACCTTACAATAAGCCGTCATATATTTCACAAGTGCAATGCCCTCAAGGTGTGCCTTGGCAACGAATTCGAACAGATCCTTACCATACTGGGGCAGATCCGATGTCGGTGCAAACAAAAACGCAGAGTACGGCCCAACCAAAGAAAGATAATTGCACTTTGCTTTACGAGCGAGCAGTGGCAGCAACGAATTCGTATCTGCGTATTGGAAACATTGCGTCATCGAATGCTTCTTTCGACGCAATACAATCCCTCGCAGACTTTTGTCCATCTGCCAGAACCTGTGACCTAATAAGCCAGAGGGTAGGGTTTGCAGAGACTAGACATAAAAAAATCGGCAACTCCAACACCTCAAATGCCTTGAACTTTGCTCTAAGGATGAAGGTTCATTATTGCCCTGACTAAACACTTTGCCTTTGCAAAGGATCGCCGAGAACGGCCCGGAATTATTCAGAGCGATCTCCCCCTGCTCGTACCCTTCTGCTGCCTACCTACGCCAGCGTCAAGCAACCTCGATCCTCGGCGGCCATGACAGCATTCGTGAAATCCAACCAATGCCCGGCGACAGGTCACCGCAAACTACCTTGCCGAGATTACATCATTGGCCAGGTGGTGCCGATCTGCGCCCCGGAGCGCATCTCTGTCGCGCCATCCTTGTCGATCAGACCACGATTGAAGAAGGTGCGCAGGACAGGGGTTCGCACGCGCGCCTGCACGTCGGCAAACGCCGCCGCGTCGAGTCTGAGGGCGGCATGAACGCTGATGCTCGGCGCATCGTCCGGGACAAAGGCTGGCTCGAAGCCCCTGTCAATAGCGCAGCAGTGGAAATGGTCGTGCTCGTGCAGGCTGGAGCAGAACCGGTGGATGAAGGCGACCGCACCGATCCGGGCATCGACAGGACTGCTGGGGCTATGCTCGCGCAGGCAGCGTTCCACCACTGCTAGCGACACCATGCGCCATCCAATCTACCTACTGGTGGTCATCGCTCTATGTCAGTAGTAGAGGGTTGGATCGTCCCATTATTCTCTAGTAATTTGTCCCGCTCAAGGTCTCCAAGCGCTACTCTGATCGACTCAATTGGGCCATGTCCTTCTTGAAACCTTACGCCAATGCGACCTTGCAACTCGTTCCAAAGTTTTCTATCAAAACTCGGGCTATTTGGATCGAGCTGAGGATATTTTGCTGCAATAGCTTCGGTTAGCCGAACCCGTTCCTTATGCATAACACTTTCGCGGTCATCATATTCCTTCCACGGGTCGCGTACTGGTTCAGATTTCGCGACACGCTGCGACTGTGCTCCAGACTTAGCGGGAGGTGAAGGAGCTTGTTGCGATGAATGAATTGTTGATGCGTGAGGAACCGCTATAACAGGGGGTGGCACAGTAGTTGGTTTATTCGTGACAGTGTTGTAAAAATAAGCGCCGACGATGGCTAGGCCGATAATGCTGACTACCCATGACGAATCATTTGCTCTTTTCGCCTCTTGCAAAGGCTTTTCGGTATGTGGCGGAGGTGCCGGCTTTTGACTGTTGATGTGGGAAATTCCCAGCCAAAATGCAACGGCAATTCCGATCAAGTCAGCAATGGCATAGGCTGGGTTGCCTGTTGCCACGCCGATGATGCCAGCAATAATTGCGGCAAAAGTTAGCGCAACCTTACTTTTTGTCAAAACTGCAATCACAAAAACTGGAACTGCAAGCAGGAGAACGATAAAGACCACCGTGCCGGTCATAGCTAAAATCTTCCTGTCGATCGAGAAAATTCTAGTTCGCATACTACTCGCATGCCACATGATGGCTTTGAGAATTTCCGCCCAGCGACAGTTCATGGCCGGCACCTGCCCGACACCACAATAAAGCCAATGCCTGGAATCTGCACATCAGTCGGTAGTGATTCGGTGGCAAGACCATTGCCGCGCGACAGGCGCATAATTGCCATGTGCATTCAGCGGGGAGGCTGGGCAATGGCAATAAATATGTTTGAGGGTGCGCGACGAATTGGGAGACAAATTCTTATCTCACTTGGCGCGGGTGCTTTATTTATGCCTCACTTGGCATACGCGAATCCTTTATGCTTCGGCGCTGCGGGTATGTACGCCGAAGAATTACTGCAGTTCCTCCAAGATGACAAGTCGCCCGATAAGAACGTGACGGAGCAGGAACGCTTAACGGCGAGCCTGAAAACTTGGCTCATGGCAAACCAAAAAATCGGAAAGACGGCAGGATTTACACAGCGCGTTTTTATCTGTAACCGGCCCGGCCTTAACGCTTTCGTCACAACAAAAAGTGAACCGGTTCGAGTGAACCTCGGAACCGTCTATCTACTCGGCGTTGACGAAGACGTAATTGGTGCGCTTCTTGGGCATGAGTATTCCCATTTATCGCTTAACCATTTGGCGAAAACAATCGCAGCCGAAAATGCTGTAAGCGTCTGGGCAAACCGAGCGTATGGGAATGTTTTGCAGAAAACTTGGAACTCACGAGAAGCAGCAAAAACAGCAGTAACACTTTACAGAAGTGAGATGAGTGCTTTCAGTATCCAGCAAGAGCTAGAGGCAGACGATTACGGAATCAAACTACTAGGTAAAGCTGACTACAAGCCAGCAGCTTTTTTAAAGCTCGCGTCAATTGGGATGGCGCTTGGTGGGGAAAACATCACAAAGGCGTTCCCAAGTCATCCAGGCTTTTTAGAGCGTCAGGTTAAAGGCGAGGATCGCGTCACTGACGAATCATTCGACCAAATTGCAGCGAAATACAGTGAAAGTGGCGACCTTGGCCCTATGGCGACTCTCATCAACAATTGGATGTCGCTTCTCCCCAACAGTGGAAATGCGCGGTATTACAAAGCGATTCTTCTTCGGCAGTCGAAGAACCCAAAAGCTACGGAAACGATGGAGGATGCAATGCTTCCGATAAGACGGCCTGACCTAAGCAAGCGTGTAGGTGAGACTAATTCAGCTTGGCTATGGCTCTGTACCCAGCTCTACCGCGAAGGCTACGCAACTGAAAGCGCTTGGTGTGGCGAGAGTCAGCTAAGGCACGATGAGCGACTATGGGCAAAGTTTCAAAGCCGAACATTTCAGGAGCGCATGTGGGTTGGGTACAGAAACGATGGAAATTCAGGTGACGGAACACTTTACTTGGGCTTTATCAGAAAGCCCGATGGAACAAAGCTAATTACCAATAGCGCATCCACGGTTCAGTCTTATGGCATCACAGAGGACGCATATACCCCACTATGGCGGCCCATTCGCTTCAAGGTTTGCGAGGGTAGGAAGGAAAAGCCTTGCCCGCGTGATTCTGTTGAACAGCCAATTGCTGTGGTTACCTCCGAACGCGATCCGTTCCAAGACATAAGGGCTAACTGCAAACCACCAAACTGTCGACTCGGCTATTAGAAACTCGTAGGTGCGCTTTTGGCTCCACCCAGTCGCCTGGAACTTCAGCGAAATCCTTGATTCCGATAATTTCCAGGGCAATTCACGGTGGATAGATTGTGGGTACCACAAGTATCGGCAAACAATTTATTTAGCGCGACAACAATGTCTAACTGAACAACTCTCCCCGGATAGATCGCACTCAGCAATGCTTCGTACCCACTACGACAACTTACAGATATCGCAAACGGCCAGCGACACTGTCATTCGGGCTGCTTATCGAGCGCTCTCTCAAAAACATCACCCGGACAAAGACCATTCAAACCGGGAAAGAGCAGAGAGCAACATGAAGATCATCAATGATTCCTACGCGGTCCTTTCCGACCCAGTGCTACGAAAAGTACATGACGAATGGATCATGCAGCAGATAAGGGAATCTTCTGGTCCACAACGTCCATCGCATGATCCAAATGCGGACCCACATTCAAATCTAAACTCTCAAAAGCCTCCAACTGATTCGACCGCCAGATCTGGCGTGGCTCAAGATAGTTTGGCAAGAATTGTAGGAACGGGTGCTATAGCAACTGTCATTGGCCTCTTGGCGCTCGCATACTTGGCATTAAAAGCGGAAAACTTACAGGCAGCGCTTTTACCGATCTCGGTGGCTGTCCTAGCCTTGGCTATTGGAATCCCAGTTCTGCTTTATGCTGGATTTGCTGCGCTTCGTAAGAAGACTCGATAGCTGCTTATGCGGAGTTCGCGCAGGAATAGCGGTAACGCATAACGAATGGCCGTTTCTTAATCACCGCGTTCCTGGCGAAGGTCTGCTTCCGATTTCCTCCACCGTCGCCTAAGGGCACGAAGCGGAAGTTCATCCAGCATTAGCCGCTGACTGCTTCGGCCGAGAACCAGTAGCCTAGGGTAGGCTGGGGTTTTGCTGGCAGGCGCCAATGAACGTGCCAAGTTCTCTCTGATCGTTCCCGCCCGGTATTGTCGCCGCCCCGCCAGCGCCGACTTTCCCTGCTCGACGAAATCCATTCTTACAGATTGAAGTTTGGAACTTAAATCTGTAAGATGCTGCCATGGTTCCCCGCACCGCTTTGAGTACTGTCCTGCGCCTGGCGCGCGGATTCCCCATCGTCGCGCTGACCGGGCCGCGCCAGTCGGGAAAGACGACGCTGGTGCGCGCCGCCTTTCCGGGCAAGCCCTATGTCAGCCTGGAGAATCCGGACCAGCTTGCCTATGCAACGGCGGATGCCCGTCGCTTTCTTGCCAGTTATCCCGACGGCGCCATCATCGACGAGGTTCAGCGTTGCCCCGAGTTGTTTTCATATCTGCAGGGCTGGGTCGATGAACGCCGCCGCATGGGCGACTTCGTGCTCACGGGCTCGCAGCAGTTCGGGCTGTTGTCGAAGATAACGCAGTCGCTCGCCGGCCGCGTCGGCCTGGTACATCTGCTGCCCTTTTCCCAATCGGAACTGGCGGACGCCGGCATGGCGGCCGCCAGCGTCGATGTTGCACTGTGGCAGGGCGCCTACCCTGCGCTCTACGACCGCGGTCTTTCGCCCGAGGACTGGTTTCCGAACTACGTCGCCACCTACGTCGAGCGCGATGTCCGCCAACTGCTTGCCGTGCGCGAGCTTGGACTGTTTCAGCGCTTCCTGAAAATGTGCGCGGCGCGCAGCGGGCAGTTGCTTAACCTGTCGTCGCTCGCGGCGGACTGCGGCATCAGCCACGTCACCGCGCGGCAGTGGCTCACGGTGCTGGAAGCGAGCTACATCGTGCGCCTGCTGGCGCCGTATCACCGCAACTTCGGCAAGCGCCTGGTCAAGACACCCAAGCTGTATTTCCTCGATGTCGGCCTGGCCGCCTGGCTGCTGGGGATTCGCGATGCCTCCGCGATTGCCACGCACGCCATGCGCGGCGCGCTGTTCGAGACTTTCGTGATCGGCGAGTTCATCAAGCAGCGCCACAATGCCGGCCAACCCGCCGAGCTGTATTTCTGGCGCGACAACATCGGCCACGAGATCGATCTGGTGTTCGAGACGGACGGCGGCTTGCAGCCCGTCGAAATCAAATCCGGGATGACTTTTTCCTACGGCTGGCTGGATGCGGCAAAGCGCTGGAAGGCATTTGCCGGCGACGCCGCGCTCGATCCCTGGGTCATCCACGGCGGCGATCGGTCCTTCGAGTGCGAAAGCGGGCAAGCATTTTCGTGGCGGTCGCTGATGGAGAATCCGGTCTGATGCTGGCAATTCCAGTCCGCTTTTGCCGCCGCCCCGCCATCCGCAGCGGCGAGGATCCGCAGCGGCGAGGAAAGCGCACTTTGCTTGACCGCCCTGCTGCGCAGGGGGTTCATCAGTACCGAGTTGCAAGCCATTGAGCTAGCTCGGTGATGGCATCCCACATCCTCATCTTGACATTTGGCGCGCGTTGAATCATGATGAACTGGTCAGTCTGACTAGTTTATTGGCGAGGTGGTTCATCATGCACACATGGCAATTGCAGGAGGCCAAGAGCCGTTTCAGCGAGTTGGTGGATTGCACGCTCGCCGAAGGTCCGCAACTCGTCACGCGGCGAGGCGAGGAGGCCGTGGTGGTGATGGCCGCGCCGGAATACCGGCGCCTGCTGGCCGGACCATCCTTGCTGGCGGTGCTGAACGGCGCGCCGCGCGGTGAAGTGCTGGACATTTCCCGTTCCGCTGAAGCGGTACGAGCACTCGACTTGTGAAGTACCTGCTCGATACCTGCGTGCTGTCGGAATTGGTCAAGACGGCGCCGGAGGCCAGGGTGCTGGCGTGGATCAATGCGCGTGCCGAAAACGATCTGCATGCCGCCGCGATGTCGTTGGCGGAATTGCGGCGTGGCGTGGCGCGCTTGCCCGCGTCGCGTCGCAAGACGGAACTGATGGCCTGGCTCGAGCAATTGCAGGCCGGGTTTGCCGACCGGATACTGCCATTCACGGGCGAGACCGCCGCCTACTGGGGCGAGATGTGCGCCCGCGTCGAGGCTGGCGGGCGCACCATGGCTGCCTTCGATTCGATCATCGCTGCGACGGCGGTTGAACACGGGTTGGTCCTGGTGACACGCAACGACCGTGACTTCGTGGCGGCGTTACCCGTGGTGTTCAATCCTTGGGCAATCGCATAAGACGCCCGCCCGTCCGGTCAGGCTGCCGCGCCGCATCGCCAGCGCCGACATTTCATAGACACACACGATCACCATGCTGATCCACCCCCAGTTCGACCCCATCGCCATTTCCATCGGCCCGCTCGCCGTGCGCTGGTATGGCCTGATGTACCTGGCCGGTTTCCTCGCCTTCCTCTGGCTTGGAAAACGCCGCGCGGCGGCGCAACCCTGGCACGCCATGAGCTCGCAGGATGTCGACGATCTGCTGTTCTACGGCGTGCTGGGTGTGGTGCTGGGCGGGCGTCTGGGGCAGGTGCTGTTCTACGAGCCGGGCTATTACCTCTCGCATCCGCTGGAAATCCTCGCGGTGTGGAAAGGCGGCATGGCCTTTCACGGCGGCATGCTCGGCGTGTTCGCGGCGATGGCGCTATGGGGCCGCAAGGCCGGCAAGTCGTTTTTCCAGGTCACCGATTTCATCGCGCCGCTGGTGCCGCTGGGCCTCATGGCGGGGCGCATCGGCAACTTCATCAACGGCGAACTGTGGGGGCGGGTGGCCGATGCTTCCCTACCCTGGGCCATGGTGTTCCCGCAGGTCGATTCGCTGCCGCGCCATCCGTCGCCCTTGTACCAGGCGGCCGGCGAGGGGCTGCTGCTGTTCATCATCCTGTGGGCGTACTCGGCGGGTCAACGTGGATTGGGCCAGGTGTCGGGTATGTTCATGGTCGGCTACGGCAGCTTGCGCTTCGCTGCCGAGTATTTCCGCGAGCCGGATCATGGCATCTTCGGCCTGTCCTACGTCGTCAGCATGGGGCAGTGGCTGAGCCTGCCGATGGTGCTTTTCGGGTTCTGGCTGTTGCTGCGCAAGCCGCCGACCGCCGGTCGCTGAATCAGCGCGTCCGCCAGGAGTAGTGGCAGGCGACGCAGCCGCCGGTGAGTTTGGGCAACTCGGCCAGGGCCTTTTCCCTGTCGCCATCGGTAGCGACCTTGGCGAATTCGCTCGCGGCACGATGGCCGTCGATGCCGATCTGGTGCATTTCGCGCGGCATGTGCGCCCCCGGGCGCGCGTCGAGTGGCTTGCTGCGATGCTTGCCCATCGCGGATTGTCCGAGCGACGTTTCCGCCAATTGGCCGGCTTCCTTCACCTTGCCGGCGGCCATCAGTGTCAGGATTTCATTGAGCGCCAGCAGATTGCCGCGCATTTCCTCGCGCAGCGCTTCCTGTGCGGCAGGCGGTAGCGGAGCCAGTTGTCGGCTGTCTTCGGCCAGTGCATGGTTCGCAATCAACCCGGCCATCAAAAAAAACGTCTTTAGTTTCATGTCCAACTCCTCAGCGGAACACCACGGTCTTGTTGCCGTGGACCAGCACGCGGTCTTCGAGGTGGTAGCGCAAGGCGCGCGCAAGCACGGTCTTTTCGATGTCCTTGCCGTAGCGCACCATGTCCTCGACCGAATCCGAGTGGTCGATGCGGATCACGTCCTGCTCGATGATCGGGCCCTGGTCGAGGTCGGCCGTGACGTAATGGCAGGTGGCGCCGATCAGCTTGACGCCGCGCGTGTAGGCCTGGTGGTAGGGCCTGGCGCCGACGAAGGACGGCAGGAAGCTGTGGTGGATGTTTAAGATCCGACCCGGATAGGCGGCGCACAGCTCGGGCGAGAGGATCTGCATGTAGCGTGCCAGCACCATCGTGTCGCCGTGCACTTCCTCGAACAGGCGCTGCACCTCGGCATAGGCGGCGGCCTTGTTGTCGGCAGGCACCGGCACGTGATGGAAGGGGATGCCGTGCCACTCGACGAAGCCCTTGAAGGTGTCGTGGTTCGAGATCACGCAGGCGATCTCGATGTCGAGTTCCTTCGATTGCCAGCGCGCCAGCAGGTCGTAGAGGCAATGTTCCTGTTTCGACACCAGCACCACGACACGTTTCTTCACCGCCGAATCGCTGATGCGCCAGTCCAGTTGCAGATCGTTCGCCAGCGGCTGGAAGCGGCTGCGGAATTCGGCGAGGTGGAAGGGCAGCGACTCGGCCTTGACTTCGATGCGCATGAAGTAGCGCCCAACCTCCTGACTATCCCCCCGCCCCCTTCCCGGGGAAGGGGGTGACGCTGGTTCTCCGGCTGCGCCGGCTCCGGTTACTTGAAGGTTCCCGCCTTGGGGCGGCCCGGCGGCGGGAACTTCGTCGGCGTGGAAGCTCGATTCGAGGATCCAGCCCTTGTGTTCGGCGATGAAGCCGGTGACGCGCGCGATGATGCCGACCTGGTCGGGGCAGGAGGCGGTCAGCGTATAGAAGCGCGCCCTGTGCATCAGATGCGCCGCGATGCCTTGTCGATTTCGGCGCGGAATTCCGTGTAGTTCATGGTCACCGGAAACTGCGGGAATTCGTCGATCACGTTCTGCGGCGGATGGAACAGGATGCCGGCATGGGCTTCGGCCAGCATGGCGGTATCGTTGTAGGAGTCACCCCCGGCAATCACCTTGAAGTTCAATTCCTTGAAGCGCTTGACCGACTCCTTTTTCTGGTTCGGCATGCGCAGGTGGTAATTCACCACGAAGCCGGCGGCGTCCGTCTCCAGCTTGTGGCAGAACAGTACCGGCATGTTCAGCTGCGCCATCAGGGGCATGGCGAACTCGTAGAAGGTGTCGGACAGGATGATGACCTGGAAATCGCGGCGCAGGGCGTCGAGGAAGTCCCTGGCACCCGCCATCGGGCCCATGTCGGAGATCACCTTCTGGATGTCAGGCAGGCCGAGCTTGTGGGTTTTCAGCAAAGCCAGGCGGTACTTCATCAGCTTGTCGTAGTCCGGCTCATCGCGCGTGGTGCGGGAAAGTTCGGGGATGCCGGTGCGTTTGGAAAACTCGATCCAGATTTCCGGAACGAGAACGCCTTCGAGGTCGAGACAGACGAGTTGCACTGAAATTCTCCAAAAGTCGGCGCTGGCGACACGGCGAGCGACGGGCCGATTCAATGCCGGGCGGCACGAAAGCGCGGAATTTTACCTGCTTGAGCGGGTTCCCGCACTTGCGGCGGGGGTTTGTAATGCCTTGGGCTGGCCGCGCTCCGGCCCGAGGCATATGTGCCACGTCCGGTGGCAGACGGTATTCCGTGGTGAGATAATGCCGGCCAGCGGGCGAGACGGCCGGCGTTTGCCATCCTTGTCGTTTGCGCCGGATCGGTTTCTAATACGCCCTGCCGGAATTTTTCTTCGCGTTTCAAGGCCATATCGACGTGCAGTTGTTCGCTCTGGGCATCAATCACCATACGGCCCCGCTCTCGGTTCGCGAGCAGGTGGCGTTCGACCCATCCCGCATGGGTCAGGCCCTGCACGACCTGTTGCGGGCCAAGTCCGTGCGCGAAGCCGCGATCCTGTCCACCTGCAACCGCACCGAACTGTATTGCGCGGCCGAGCACCCGCAGGGCGCGGCGAACTGGCTGGCCGAATACCACTCGCTTTCGCCGCAGAAGATCCAGCCCTATCTTTACCAGCATCCGCAGCAGGAAGCCGTGCGTCACATGTTCCGCGTCGCGGCCGGGCTGGATTCGATGGTGCTGGGCGAGCCGCAGATCCTCGGCCAGATGAAGCAGGCGGCGCGCGTCGCGGAAGAGGCGGGAACCATGGGCACGCTGCTGGGCAAGCTGTTCCAGCGCACGTTTGCCGTGGCCAAGGAAGTGCGCTCGACCACGGCGATCGGTGCCAACACGGTTTCCATGGCCGCCGCGGCCGTGCATCTGTCGGCGCGCATTTTCGACAGCCTGGCGGAACAGAAAGTCCTGTTCATCGGCGCCGGCGAAATGGTCGAGCTGTGCGCCGCGCATTTCGCCGCGCACAGGCCGCGGCAAATCACCATCGCCAACCGCACGCTGGAGCGCGGCGCCGACCTGGCCGCACGCTTCGGCGGCGACTCCATGCGCCTGGAAGAGCTTGGCGAGCGTCTGGCGGATTACGACATCGTGGTGTCCTGCACCGCCAGTTCGCTGCCCATCATCGGACTCGGGCTGGTCGAGCGCGCCCTGAAAGCGCGCCGCCACCGGCCGATGGTCATGGTCGATCTGGCCGTGCCGCGCGACATCGAGGAGGAAGTGGCGCGGCTGGACGACGTTTTCCTTTATACCCTCGACGATCTCGGCCAGATCGTCGAATCGGGCCTCGAATCACGGCAGGCGGCGGTGGTCGAAGCCGAGGCCATCATCACCGATCGCGTTTCGGGTTTCCTGCAATGGCTCGAAGCGCGCGAGACGGTGCCGACCATTCGCGCCTTGCGCGATGCCGGCGAGCGCGCGCGCCGCCATGAAGTCGAACATGCGCTGAAGCTGCTGGCGCGCGGCGATGACCCGACCAAGGTGCTCGACGCGCTGTCCCACGGTCTCACCAACAAGTTGCTGCATGCCCCGACCCATGCCCTGAACCAGGCCGAAGGCGCCGAGCGCGCCGAGGTTGCTGCGCTCATCTCCCGCATCTATCACCTTCATTCCGGGGAGTAGCTGAGTGGTCCCGGATCGAGCACCCGGCGCCCGCGCGGCGCATCCGACTGTCCGCCCGTGAGCGCAGGGTCCTTCTTCGATTTCACCGGCTGGACGCTGGACGTGCTGCGCCGGGTTTTGTATCTGGGCACCCGCACCCGCGTATTTCCGGAGTCTCCCGAGGAGCTCAAGCTGCGCCCGGATCTGCCGGTCTGCTACGTGCTCGACGAGCGGCACCTATCCAACCTGCTGGTCCTCGATCACGAGTGCGGCCAACTGGGCCTGCCGCGCGCGCTGCACCCGATGCGCGACGAGGCCTACAGCTCGCAGCGCTCCTTCTTCTTCCTCTCGCACAACGAGCGCGGCCGGCTGGTGCCCAATCCGCGCGTCAGTGCGGCACCGATGCTCAAGGCCATGGTCCGGGCCGCCTTCACCGACCCGCGCTTCGATGTGCAACTGGTCCCGGTGACCATACTTTGGGGGCGCGAGCCCGGCAAGCAGGATTCGGTATTGAAGGCCCTGTTCGCCGAATCATGGCAGCAGGTCAGCACGCTGCGCCATCTGCTGGCGATTCTGATCCACGGGCGCCACACGATGCTGCGCTTCAATGCGCCGATTTCCCTGCGCGAATTCCTCAGCGACGGTATCGACGAAGCACACGCGGTGCGCAAGCTGGGACGCATCCTGCGTGTGCATTTCCGGCGCCAGCGTGAAATGGTGATCGGCCCCGATCTGTCCCATCGCCATACCCAGTTGGACACCGTGCTCGGCATGCCCGCGGTGCGGGCGGCCATCGCGGTCGAGGCAGGCGAGAAATCGGTTTCCCTGGCCGCGGCGCAAAAAACGGCGCGAGGATTCGCCTTCGAAATCGCCTCGGATTACACCTATTCCGTGATTCGGGCGTTCTCGCTGTTCCTGACCTGGGTCTGGACCAGGGTCTACAACGGCATCGAGGTGCACAATTTCGAGCGCGTGACCACGGTGGCGCCCGGGCATGGCGTGATCTATGTGCCCTGCCACCGCAGCCACGCGGATTACCTGCTGCTGTCCTACATCATCTTCAACCGTGGCCTGATGGTGCCGCACATCGCTGCCGGCTCCAACCTCAACCTGCCGCTGGTGGGTTCCATCCTGCGCCGCTCCGGCGCATTCTTCCTGCGGCGCAAGATCAAAGGCGAGCCGCTCTACGCGGCGGTGTTCCAGGAGTATCTGCACCTGATGATCGACCGCGGCTTCCCGATGGAGTACTTCATCGAGGGCGGCCGCAGCCGCAGCGGACGCACGCTGGCGCCAAAGGCGGGCATCCTGGCGATGACCGTGCATAGCTTCGTGCGCAGCCACGCGCGACCGCTGGTGTTCGTGCCGGTGTACATCGGCTATGAAAAGCTGATGGAGGGCAAGAGCTATATCGCGGAACTCCACGGCCGGCCGAAGAAATCGGAATCGCTGATCGGCCTGGTGCGCGCGGCGCGGCTGTTGAAGCGCAATTTCGGCCGGGTCCATGTGAATTTCGGCCCGCCGCTGGCGCTGGCCGAGTTCCTCGACGCGAATCACCCGGACTGGCGCGAAGACAGCCCCGAGGAACAGGCGCCCTGGTTGCGCGGCGCGGTGGATGCCACGGCGACGGAACTGGCGCGCCGGATCAATTCCCTGGCGGTGGTGAATCCGGTGAACCTGGTCGCGCTGACGCTGCTGTCGACGCCCAAGCACGCCGCCGATGTGCGCCTGCTGCAAAGTCAGATCGAGCATGTCCAGTATCTGCTGGCCGAATCGCCCTACAGTACCTCGATCATCGCCTGTGATCTTCCTGCCGGCGAGGTGATCGGGTATGTGTGCAAGCTTGGCGTCGTGGAATGCCATCCCCATCCGCTGGGGGACATGATCCTGGCGGGTGAACAGCAGGCTGCATTGCTGGCCTATTTCCGCAACAATGTTCTGCATCTGCTGGCCCTGCCGGCGTTGCTCGCCTGCCTCGTCAGCCACAACCAGGTATTGACGCGGCAGCGTGCGAAAGAGGCGATCAAGGGCATTTACGGCCTGCTGCGCGCGGAACTTTTCCTGCCGTGGGATGCGCAGGAGCTGGATGCGGTGATCGACAATGCCGAGGCGGCGCTGTTCCGGCGCGGACTGATCGTCAGTGACGGTCAGTCCGAAATGCTGAGGGCGCCGCCACCCAACAGCGAAGCCAGCCCGGAACTGCGACAACTGGGCAACATCATTCGCCCGACGCTGGAGCGGCAGTTTCTCACGCTGGCCCTGCTGCAGCATCACGGCAGCGGGCAATTGACCCGCGCCAGCCTCGAAGAGGCCACCCACCTGCTGGCGCAGCGGCTGGCCATGCTCTACGAATTCAACGTCGCCGAGTTTCCGGAGAAGCTGCTGTTCGCCAACGTGATCCGCAACCTGATCGATGCGGAAATTCTTCGGGTCGGCGAGGACGGGCTGCTGCAGTTCGACGAGCGCATCACCCTGGCGGCGGCGCAGACCGAACTGCTGCTCGCCGCCGATGTGCGCCACAGCATCCAGCTCATTGCCCGTGCGGCGCCACCGGCAAATTCCGACCCCGGCCCATGAAAAAGAGCATCCTCGAAAAACTCGAACGCCTCAGCGAGCGCCTGGCCGAAATCGACGGCCTGCTCGGCGGCGAACACGCCGCGCGCGACATGGACAGCTACCGCAAGCTCACCCGCGAACGCGCCGACATCACGCCGGTGGTGGAACTCTTCCATGCTTACCGTAGCGCCAGCGCCGACTTTTCAGGTGCCGGCGAGATGCTCGCCGATCCGGAGATGAAGGAACTGGCGCAAGCCGAACAGGAGTCGGCCAGCGCCGAAATGGCCCGGCTCGACGTCGAACTGCAGCGCGCCCTGCTGCCCAGGGATCCCAACGACGAAAAGAACCTGTTCCTCGAAATCCGCGCCGGCACCGGTGGCGACGAATCCGCGCTGTTCGCCGCCGACCTGTTCCGCATGTACAGCCGTTATGCCGAACGCAAGCGCTGGAAGGTCGAGATCGTTTCGCGCAGCGAATCCGATCTCGGCGGCTTTCGCGAAATCATCGCCCGCGTCGAGGGCAGCGGCGCCTATTCGAAGCTAAAGTTCGAATCCGGAGGTCATCGCGTGCAGCGCATGCCGGTGACCGAAACCCAGGGCCGCATTCACACCTCGGCGTGCACCGTGGCGGTGATGCCGGAGGCGGACGAACTGGTCGACATCGAAATCAATCCGGCCGACCTGCGCATCGACACCTTCCGCGCCTCGGGCGCCGGCGGCCAGCACATCAACAAGACCGATTCGGCGGTGCGCATCACCCACATCCCGACCGGCATCGTCGTCGAGTGCCAGGACGACCGCTCGCAGCACCGCAACAAGGCGCAGGCCATGTCGGTGCTGGCGGCGCGCATCAACGACGCCAAACAACGCCAGCAACAGCAGCAGATCGCCTCGCAGCGCAAGTCGCTGATCGGTTCCGGCGACCGCTCGGAACGCATCCGCACCTACAACTTCCCGCAGGGGCGGATTACCGACCACCGCATCAACCTGACGCTGTACAAGATCGACGCGATCATGGACGGCGACCTGGAGGAACTGGTGTCCGGCCTCACCGCCGAGCACCAGGCCGAACTCCTGGCGGCGCTGGGCGAATGAGCACGGTTGCAAGGGCACTGGCGGCGGCGCGGGAAAAGCTGCCGGCAAGCGAAGCGCGCCTGCTGCTCGGACACGTCCTGGGCCGGCCGGCGGCCTGGCTGATGACGCATGACGACGACGCGCTCGATGAAGACGCCCTGCTGCGCTTCGCCTCGCTGGTGGCGCGACGCAAGGGCGGTGAACCGGTGGCCTATCTGGTCGGCTACCGCGAGTTTTACGGGCGTGAGTTTGCCGTGTCGCCTGGCGTGCTGATCCCTCGGCCGGAGACGGAGATGCTGGTCGATCTCGCCCTCGCGCAAAAAGTCGGCGCCGGCGATACGGCGACAGTCCCGACAAGGATTCTCGATTTGGGTACCGGCAGCGGTTGCGTCGCCGTCACGCTTGCGCTGGAAATGCCGTCGGCGCAGGTCAGCGCGGTGGACGCCTCCGATGCGGCGCTGAATGTGGCGCGCAGGAACGCGGAGCGGCTGCAAGCCCGCCTGCGCCTGCTGCAAAGCGACTGGTTCGACCGACTGGCGGATGAAAAATTCGATCTGATCATCGCCAATCCACCCTATGTCGCCGAGGCCGATCCGCACCTTGACGCCGGCGATCTGCGCCATGAGCCGCGTTTGGCCCTGGCCAGCGGCGCCGATGGCCTGGACGCAATTCGCCGCATCGTCGCGGCGGTCCCGCGACATCTGGGGCCGGGTGGGCAGGTCTGGCTGGAGCACGGTTACGACCAGGCCGTGACCGTGCATGAATTGCTGGCGGCGTCAGGCTTGTGCGACATCGAACAGCACCGCGATGTGGCGGGCATAGTGCGGGTCAGCGGCGGCCGGCTGCCGTGAAAATACATCCTCGGCCGGCTTGCCCGAATCTTCTGGCAAGCGTTATTGCGACAAGGACGGCGCCGTGAAGTGGAGTGGCAGTCTGGCGATCGACAATCAACACAAGCAGATCTTCGAGCATTTGCCCGTCCTCGAGAACTCGGTGGCGAAGCGCGACCCCTGGCATATCGTGCGCTTCCTCCTGTCGCAACTGGCGGAGTACATGAAGTTCCACCTGGCCGTCGAGGAAGCGATGCTGGAGATTGTCCGCTACCCGCAACGTGCCAACCATTGCCAGGCCCATGCCAAAATCCTGGACCAGATCGCCGACCTGGAGAAGCAATTGCAAAGATCGGGATCGGAGACCAGCCTGGTCAGCTTCTTCGAGGACTGGTTCATCCGCCATGTCCTCAGTGACGATCGGCACTATGCCGACTATGTCAAAAAGGAGTTTCCGGCGCTCTGCGGGCCGGCCGGGCGGTAAACGCGGGGCGGTCCGAAAACAAAGCGGCTCCCGCAGGAGCCGCTCTTGGTAGCGCCCCGGACGGGCCGCCGCGTGTTGCAAGGGCGCCGCTTAGCGCAGTCCGGCGATGTAGTCCGATACCGCCTTGATTTCGGCGTCGGTCATCTTGATCGCCACCATGCGCATCATCTTGTTCGGATCATTGGCGCGGACGCCGTCACGGAAGGCCTTCAACTGGGCTTCGGTGTATTCGGCGAACTGGCCGCCGATGCGCGGGTACTGGGCCGGCATGCCGGCTCCGGCCGGGCCGTGACACCCCGCGCAGGCGGGCAGCCCTTTGGCCTGGTCACCGCCGCGATACAGCTTCTGGCCGAGTTCGATGGTTTCGCGGTTCTTCGCCGTTTCGTTCTTTTGCGACTGCGCCGCGAAATAGGCCGCCATATCACGCATCTGACCGTCATCAAAGGCGGCAATCATGCCGTTCATGATCGCGTTGCTGCGCTCGGGCTGTTTGCCTTCGGCGGCCTTGAAGTTCTTCATCTGCTTGTACAGGTAGTCGGCATGCTGTCCCGCCAGCTTCGGGTTGGCTGCGGCCGGGCTGTTACCATCCGGACCGTGGCAGGCGGCGCAGACGGTGGCGACGACGGCTTGGCCGCGAGCGGCGTCACCCTTGGGCGTCGCCTTGGCGGTATCGGCAGCCTGGGCGCCGAATGTCGCCATCGCGCTCAGAAGAGTGGCTAGGCAAATGAACAGGGAAGGCTTCATGGACAAAAACTCCTGGGAAACTGCCGGATTCGGAAATTGTAAACCTGATATTCTATCCCAGCCCGCCCGATTTCTCCATGCCCGCCAGCCATGGCGGGTATCCTTGATGTATTCCCATGTCCCTGTTCCGTCACGCCACGTTTGAGATTTCGGTAGCCCAACCCGGTGGCCTGCCTGCCCATGCCGGTGCCGAAATCGCCTTTGCCGGGCGGTCAAATTCTGGAAAATCCAGTGCCATCAATACCTTGGTCGGGCACACGCGGCTCGCATTCGTTTCCAAGACTCCTGGCCGGACCCAACTGATCAACCTGTTCCGCATGAAAAACGGCGCCGCCCTGGTCGATTTGCCCGGTTATGGCTATGCCCAGGTGCCCCTGGCGGTTCGCCTGCAATGGCAGGGACTGCTCGAGCATTACCTGACCTGCCGCTCCAATCTGGTCGGGTTGGTCCTGATCATGGATTCGCGCCGGCCCTTGACGGAGCTCGACTGGAAAATGATCGGCTGGTTCGGTTCCACGGGAAGGCCGATACATTGCCTGCTGACCAAGTCGGACAAATTGACAAAGCAGGAGCAGACCAGGACCCTGCGCGAAACCCGCGAGGCGCTGGCAAAGTTTGGCGAGCAGATTACGGTGCAGATGTTTTCCAGCCTGAAGAAGACCGGCATGGAGGACGCGGAGAAAGTGGTGGGCAACTGGTTGGGTGGCGGTGGAGCGGCTACGTCCATTAGCTGACGCTTCAGCCTGATGGGTCACCCCCTTTCCTGGAAAACGCGCCAGCGTTTCAGAGTAGGCTTACGCCCGCGAAGCGGGGGTTACGCCGGAGCTAAAGGGGGCTGGGGGGATAGTGCTCACAATTCGCCCGCAGGGCTTTTATCTTTGGCTGCGCCAAAAATAAAAGCCCCCGACCAAAGGGGAGAAGGTCGAGGGCGAAACACCTTGAAAAATTCAAGGTACCCGCTCAGGGAGGTGAAGCGGGAGACGACTCGAACCGAAGTCCGGCACCATCTGTTTACTATGATAAGTCGTGTGCGTTAAAGTTCAAGTAATTTTGAAAATACTTTCAAGGCTAAGACAATGATTACAAAAGGTGTATTTCCCGGATCGCGGATGCGCCGCATGCGTCGCGACGACTTCTCGCGGCGCCTGATGCGTGAGCACACACTGACGGCGGACGACCTGATTTATCCTGTGTTCGTCCTCGAGGGGGCGGGGCGTACCGAAGCGGTTGCCTCGATGCCCGGGGTCGAGCGCATGTCGCTGGATCGCCTCCTGCCGGTCGCGGAAAAGGCCTTGAAACTCGGCGTTCCGGCATTGGCCCTGTTCCCGGTGGTGGATGGCAGCCGGAAAACTCCCGGGGCGGAAGAGGCCTGGAACCCGGCGGGTCTGGTGCCCACGGTGGTGGCCCGCCTCAAGGCGGAGTTTCCGGAACTCGGCGTGATTACCGATGTTGCGCTCGATCCCTACACCAGCCACGGTCAGGACGGCCTGATCGATCCGGCCGATCCGCGCGGCTACGTGATGAACGACGAGACGCTGGAGGCCCTGGCGAAACAGGCGCTGTGCCACGCGCGCGCCGGCGCCGACGTGGTGGCGCCTTCGGACATGATGGACGGTCGCATCGGCCGCATTCGTGCAACGCTGGACGGCGAGCAACTGATCCATACCCGCATCCTCGCCTACTCGGCAAAGTACGCCTCCTCCTTCTACGGTCCCTTCCGCGATGCGGTCGGCTCGGCCGGCAACCTGGGGGGCGGCAACAAATATACCTACCAGATGGATCCGGGCAACAGCGACGAAGCGATCCGCGAAGTGGCGCTGGACATCGCCGAGGGCGCCGACATGGTGATGGTCAAGCCCGGCATGCCCTATCTCGACATCGTGCGCCGGGTGAAGGACGAGTTCGGCGTGCCGACCTATGCCTACCAGGTCAGCGGCGAATACGCGATGCTCAAGGCGGCGGCGCAGAACGGCTGGCTGACCCACGACGCGGTGATGATGGAGGCGCTGCTGTCGTTCAAGCGCGCCGGCTGCGACGGCATCCTGAGCTACTTCGCGCTCGAGGCGGCGGCGCTGCTGAAGGGCTGAGGAAAAGTCGGCGCCGGGCGTAGCGGGGGTTTCGCGGAGCTGGCTGGCTATGCAGAGCCAGCCGTGGAGATACGGCGATCGCAGTGCCTGCGCCGGAAACTACCGCGCCAGGATCGGCCACTGTGCCGGCCAGTTGGCCAGCGGGTCGTCCTTGAAACCGCTCTTGACGAAGCGCTGCCAACGGCCGACGGCGTAACAGACCAGCAGGTCGGCGTGGGCGCCGAAATCATGTTCGGCGGCCAGCGCGCCCTGTGCCGAGGCGACTTTCAGGCATTGCTTGAGCGTGGCTTCGATGCGATCCAGCAACTGGTTGATGCGGGCCTGCAGTCGCGGATTCTCGTGCACCAGGGCGTCACCCACCAGCACCCGCGTCAGGCCGCGGTTCTTCTGTGCAAAGCGCAGCAGCGAGGCGACGATGGCCTCGGCCTGCTTGAGTCCGGATTCCTCGGCGGCTTCGATCTGGGTGATCACCGAAAACACGCCGGTCTCGATGAATTCGATCAGGCCTTCATACATCTGCGCCTTGCTGGCAAAGTGGCGGTAGAGGGCGGCCTCGGAGACCTGCAGCTGTTTGGCCAGCAGGGCGGTGGTGACCTTGTCCGCCGCCGGACGTTCGAGCATCTCGGCGATGGCCTGCAGGATCAGCAGCTTTTTTTCACCGACTTTGGCGGCGCGGACTTCGTTCATGGCGGTTCCGTGATTAAGTGGTTAGCGGAAAACTCCGTTTCGGAGCCCTTGGTACAAATGCGCGAAGCGCGCTGAAAAGTAACCCCCCGTGAGGGGCGAGGCGGGAATTCGCGACGCACGCGTCGCGCCGCCGCAGCCGGCTGGCTGTGCAAAGCCAGCCGTGGGCCGCGTAGCGGAAGGGGGGGCGGGCGAATAATTCGTTTTTCGCGTTTTTCATCTGCGGCAGGCCTCGCTGCGTACGATGAGCGTAAACAGTTACTTTGACTTGATCAAGGTGCCGACGCCTTCGTCGGTCAGGATTTCCAGCAGCAACGCATGTTCGACGCGGCCGTCGATGATGTGCACGCCCTTGACGCCGCTCCTGGCCGCATCCAGTGCCGAACTGATCTTGGGCAGCATGCCGCCGGAGAGCGTGCCGTCGGCGACCATGTCGTCGATCTGCTTCGGCGTGATGCCGGTGATCAGCTTGCCGGACTGATCCAGGACGCCAGGCGTATTGGTCAGCAGCACCAGCTTCTCGGCTTTCAGCACCTCGGCGATCTTGCCGGCGACGACATCGGCATTGATGTTGTAGGTTTCACCCTCGCTGCCGACGCCGATCGGCGCGATGACCGGAATGAAGGCGCCGGTGTCGAGCAGGGCGATCAGGCTCGGGTCGATGGACACGATGTCGCCGACCTGGCCGATGTCGATCAGGTCGCCCGGGGCATCCTTGTTTTCCATCATCAGCTTCTTGGCGCGGATGAAGTTGCCGTCCTTGCCGGTGAGGCCCACGGCCTTGCCGCCGTGCTGGTTGATGAGGTTGACGATCTCCTTGTTCACCTGGCCGCCGAGCACCATCTCGACCAGGTCCATGGTCTCCGCATCGGTGACGCGCATGCCCTGGACGAATTCGCCCTTCTTGCCGACACGCGCCAGCAGGTTCTCGATCTGGGGGCCGCCGCCATGCACGACGACCGGGTTCATGCCGACCAGCTTGAGCAGCACCACGTCGCGGGCGAAACACTGCTTCAGGTGTTCGTCGGTCATGGCGTTGCCGCCATACTTGACGACGATGGTCTTGCCGTGAAAGCGCTTGATGTAGGGCAGGGCCTCGGCCAGGACGCCTGCCTTGGCAGTTGGAGAGAGCTTTTCAGTCATGGGTGTGGACGAGTGCAAGTGGTAACTCCGCCCATTCTACCGGCAGCGAACCAGTGTGCAAGGGTTACCATCCCCGCTTGCTGCGCCGGCAGGAAAAGCGGCAGCCCCCACCATTGCAACGGGCTGCCACGTCGGCGGGGCGCCTGGAAAGACTTCAGTCGGCGTGTCGCCGGCGCCGACTCCTGAACTTACTGGATGGTGATTCTGCGCGCCTGCGTCGCGGCTTTCTTGGGCAGTGTCAGCTCCAGCACGCCGTCGGTGTATTTGGCGGTCACCTGCGCTTCGTCGATCTCCTGCGCCAACTGGAAACTGCGTGAAACCTTGCCGAAATAGCGTTCGGTGCGCAGCACGCGCTCGCCTTCCTTGACATCCTTTTCCTCGCGGCGTTCGGCGCTGACCGAAACGATGGCGCCGTCGATGGCGACATGGATGTCTTCCTTCTTCACGCCCGGGATCTCGGCGTGGACCAGATAGCCGTTCTCCTGTTCCTTGACATCGATTTTGACCGAGGGTGCATCAGGCGGTGATCCGTACTCGACCGGACGGACGAAAAAGCCGCGGAACAAGTCATCGAGGGGATCGCGACGGATCAAGCTGTTCATTTTTCTCTCCTTTCATGTAGCGGTTTCGGCCGGAAACAGGCCTCATCAAATACATGAGTACCGCGGGAGAAATTTCAAGGGCAGCCTGGCGACAGGCCAAACCGCCGTGGCAGGTCAAGGATAGCGTCGCGGTTGGTCCAGGAAAAACAGGCGGCGGCGGCTTCCTGCCAGGACAGCCAGCGATACGCCAGATGTTCCTCGGCAGCGACGCTGATCGGGCCCGGCCCGGGCAGGCACAGACTGAAGACGTGTTCCGTATTCTCGGTGATGCCGGGCGCGTAACGGTGCCGCCATTCGGCGAAAATCTCGTAACGGTTGGTCAGGTGCCAGTCGACGAATGCGCCGGCGTCGGCCTCGATGCCGGTTTCCTCGTGCACTTCGCGCCGCGCCGTTTCCGGCAGCGGCTCGTCGCCTTCCTGGCTGCCGGTGACCGATTGCCAGAATCCGGGGTGCCGGGCTCGTTCCAGCAGCAGCACGTCCAGCGCCGGGGTGTGGATCACCACCAGCACCGAGACCGGATTTTTATAACTCAATGGAGCACCCTCCCCCCAGCCCCGTTCCACGGCTGGCTTTGCACAGCCAGCCGGCTGCGGCAGCGCGGAGCAGTGCTCCGCGAAACCCTGCCTGCGCCCCCAAGAGAGGGGGTGACACTGGTTCGCCGCTGCGCGGCTCCGTGGCATGACTGGCGCCCATTCGGGCGGCCGTGCGGGGCGCTCATCTGCCGGGTTGGGCGACCGTCGGCAGCCAGGCGATGCCGTCGGCCTGCATGTCGACCAGGCACCAGAACGGCACCTCATCCTCGCGCCATGTGGCAGCCGCTTCCTGGAAGATCTGCATCAGCTTGACGAAGTCACCCTCGGCGCGGCCATGGATGCCGTCGCAATGATCGAGGATGACCATGTAGCCGGTTGCCGGCAGCCAGCCCATGTCGAGCAGGCAGTCGGTCAGGGCGTCCCAGTTGTGGCCGAACCATTCGGGAAAACGCAGGGCGCGGCCGACGGCGGTGAGCACCTCGTCCTTGTTGCGCGCGGCGGCCAGGTCGACGCGCAGCACGAGGCAGCCGGCAGCCCTGGCACCGGCCAGCAGGTCGTCGATGGGACCGTGCGGCAGATGATGCACGCCGGCCCGGGAGGGATCGGCAAACAGGGTTTCGTAGTGCTCGACGCTCATCGCTCTATCCGGCGGAAGGATTTGTAATGGTCGGCCGTGTAGTAGAACACGAGCGGCGGCTTGTCGCCGGTAACGATGCGCCGCGCGCCGCGATCCTTGCTGCCCGGCGTGGGCACGGTGTATTCGCGGTAGTAGCCGCGGGGCTGCTCCGGCAGCCGGCGCTCGCGATTCTGGAAAACGATGCCGTCGCGGCGATACGGATAGGGACCGCCGGCGTCGATCAGCTTCAGCGTCGCGCGCGCTTCCTCCGGCAGTTGCGCCACCGGTACCGCGCCGACGGAGTTGTCGCGGGCCAGCGCCGCGGCGAACAGCGTGGCGCAGATCAGGCCGCAAAATAGCTTGCGCATGATTGAGACCAGACCTAGGTCTTGCCGACTTCGACCTCGGTCGCCACTTTCTGCCGCAGGCGGATGTGCAGTTCGCGCAACTGTTTTTCGTCGACATCGGACGGCGCGTCGGTCAACAGGCACTGCGCGCGCTGCGTCTTCGGGAAGGCGATGACGTCGCGGATCGACTCGGCGCCGGCCATCATGGTGACGATGCGGTCGAGGCCGAAGGCGAGCCCGCCATGCGGTGGCGCGCCGTATCTGAGCGCGTCGAGCAGGAAGCCGAACTTGGCCTGCTGCTCCTCGGGGCCGATGCCCAGCGCCTGGAACACCTTTTCCTGCACCTCGGCACGATGGATACGCACCGAGCCGCCGCCCATTTCCCAGCCGTTCAGGGCGAGGTCATAGGCCTTGGCCAGGCAGGCGCCGGGGTCGGTCGCCATCAGTACCTCGTGACCGTCCTTGGGACTGGTGAAGGGGTGGTGGCAGGCCGACCAGCGCTGGTTTTCCTCGTCGAATTCGAACATCGGGAAATCGACCACCCAGAGCGGCTCCCAGGCCTTGCCGTTGACGTAGCCCTTCTCGTGGCCGAGCTTGGTGCGCAGTGCGCCCAAAGCGTCATTGACGATCTTGGTCTTGTCTGCGCCGAAGAAAATCAGGTCGCCGGATTGGGCGCCGGTGCGCTCGATGATGGTCCTCAACGCCGCTGCGTGCAGGTTCTTGACGATCGGCGACTGCAGGCCTTCCTCGTTGAGTTTGCTGGCGTCATTGACCTTGATGTAAGCCAGGCCGCGGGCACCGTAGATCTTGACGAACTCGGCGTAGCCGTCGATCTCGCCGCGAGTCAATGCCGCCCCGCCGGGAACACGAAGGGCCGCCACCCGCCCACCGGAGGTGGCCGGGCCGCTGAAAACCTTGAAGGCGACGTCGGCCACGGCGTCGGTGACTTCGGTGAGTTCGAGCGTCACGCGCAGGTCGGGCTTGTCGGAACCGTAGCGGCGCATGGCTTCGGCATAGGTGATGCGCGGGAAGGGATTCGGCAGTTCGACCGCCAGTGCGGTCTTGAACACGCTACGGATCATTTCTTCCATGATAGCGGTGATCTGCTCTTCGCTCAGAAATGAGGTCTCGATATCGACCTGGGTGAATTCCGGCTGGCGGTCGGCGCGCAGATCTTCGTCGCGGAAGCATTTGGTGATCTGGTAGTAGCGGTCGAAGCCGGCCACCATCAGCAGTTGCTTGAACAATTGCGGCGACTGCGGCAGGGCGAAGAACTGGCCCGGATGAACGCGCGAAGGCACCAGGTAGTCGCGCGCGCCTTCGGGAGTCGATTTGGTCAGCATCGGCGTTTCGATGTCGATGAAGCCCCTTTCGTCGAGGAAGCGGCGGAAGGCCATCGCCACCTTGTAGCGCAGCATCAGGTTCTTCTGCATCTGCGGCCGGCGCAGGTCGATCACGCGATGCGTGAGGCGAACATTTTCCGAGAGGTTTTCCTCGTCGAGCTGGAAGGGCGGCGTGACGGCCGGATTGAGCACTTCGAGTGCATGGCAGAGGATTTCGATTTCACCCGAGGCCAGGTTGGAATTCTCGGTTCCGGCGGGACGGCGGCGCACCTTGCCGGTCACCTTCAGCACGAATTCGTTGCGCACGTCCTCGGCGATCCTGAACATCTCCGGTCGGTCCGGATCGCAGACGACCTGCGCCAGGCCTTCGCGATCGCGCAGGTCGATGAAGATCACGCCGCCGTGGTCGCGACGGCGGTGGTTCCAGCCGCAAAGGGTGACGATCTGATCGACATGGGAGGCATTTACCTCGCCGCAGTAATGGGTACGCATAGGATTTCCGGACTGTTAACGTGAAATAAATTTCGCGGGCGGCATGTAATAAACGAGCGCAGCGAGCCGACTAGTCGCCCCCGCCCCGGGGTGGGGGTTGGGGGAACGGGGGGCGATCAATTCGCTTTTTTATTCATTCTGGGCGCGCCCGGCTGGATTTCTCATGGGCGGGGCGACGACGCCCATGGAGACGATGTATTTCAGGGCCTCATCGACATTCATGTCAAGTTCGATGACATCTTTTCGCTTGACGAAGAAGAAGAAACCGTTGACCGGGCTGGGAGTGGTCGGGATGAAGACCCCGACATGTTCTTCGGGCAGCATGTCGGCGACATCGCGGGCCGGATGCCCGGTCTGGAAAGCCACCGACCAGGCTTCAGGATGCGGATAGCGCACCAGCAGGACTTTGCGGAATGCCACGCCGCTGCCCGAGAACAGGGTATCGCTGACCTGCTTGACGCTGTAGTAAATCGACTTCACCACCGGAATGCGTGCCAGTACCCCTTCCCAGAAGCGCACCAGCTTCTGGCCGACGATGTTGGTCGTCACCAGGCCGGTCAGAAACACGATTAGCAGGGTCAGCAGGGCGCCGAGGCCGGGAATGTATATCCCGAGAAGCTCTTCGGGGTGGATCGTCCGTGGCAACAGGAGCAGGGACTGGTCCATGGAGCGGACGATCAGCGACAGCACCCAGGCGGTGATCGCCAGCGGGACCCAGATCAGCAGTCCGGTGATGAAGTACTTTTTCAAGGGGGAAATCAGGTGTTGGCGGCGCAACTGCCGGTGCCACCCTGGCAGGGCGGCGGGTTATCGCTTTTGCTGTTGGCCGCGCAGCCGCCGCCCTTGAAGTCGGTGGCGTACCAGCCGCTGCCCTTGAGCTGGAAGCCCGGGGCAGTCAACTGCTTGGCAAAGTTCTCGGTCTTGCATTCGGGGCAGGTGGTCAACAGCGGATCGCTGACTTTCCGCATGACATCTTTCTCAAAGCCGCAATCCGTGCAGCGATAAGCGTAGATCGGCATGGCATTCTCCGGTATTCGGGCAAAGGCGACGATTATAGCCGAAGCCCTTGCTGCGTCGGGTTCTCAGGTTCCGAGATAAGCGCGAGTCAGCGGCTTGCCCCAGACCAAAGCAATAAGACCTGCCGCCGCAAGATATGGGCCGAAAGGGATGGGCACATTGCGGCCTTGGCGCGCAAAGACCATCAGGGAAAGTCCAACCACGGCGCCGACAAGCGAAGAAAGCAGGATGGTCAATGGCAGCATCTGCCAGCCCAGCCAGGCACCGAGCGCGGCCAGCAACTTGAAGTCGCCGTAGCCCATGCCCTCCTTGCCGGTGAATAGCTTGAACCCCCAGTACACGGCCCACAGGGACAGGTAACCGGCCATGGCGCCGATCACCGCGCTCTTCAGGTCCGTATAGACGTTGAAGGCATTCAGGGCCAGCCCGACCCAGAGCAAGGGCAGGGTGATGTCGTCGGGCAGCAACTGGGTATCGAAATCGATGGCGGTCAGGGCAAGCAGGGCCGCGATCAATACCAGGGCCCCCAGGCCCGCGGCAGTGAAGCCGAAGTGCCATGCGGCCAGCGCGAACAGCAGTCCGGTCAGCGCCTCGATCAGCGGATAGCGCAGGGAAATCGGAGCGGTGCAGGCTTTGCAGCGCCCGCGCAGAACAAGCCAGCTGATGACGGGAATATTCTCCAGTGCGGTGATCTGATGCCCGCAGTGCGGGCAGCGCGAACGCGGCCGGGCCAGCGAAAGCGGTTCGACGACCGGCACGGCCTCGCCTTTCAGTTCGGCGCATTGCGCCGCCCAGTCGCGCTCCATCATGATCGGCATGCGGTGGATGACGACATTCAGGAAGCTGCCGATCATGAGGCCGATCAATCCGGCGGCAAGGGCGAACACCGCCGGATCGGCGAGCATTGCGATCATCCGCGATGTCTGGAAGCCGGTTTAGCCGACCACCGAGCCGAGCTTGAAGATCGGCAGGTACATGGCGACGACCAGGCCGCCGATGAGGCCGCCGAGGAAAACCATGATCATCGGTTCCATCAGGCTCGCCAGCGCATCGACGGCCTCGTCGACCTCGGCTTCGAAGAAGTCGGCGGTCTTGCCCAGCATCGAATCGAGCTGGCCGGATTCTTCGCCGATGGCGACCATCTGCGTCACCATCGGCGGGAACAGCCCGGAGTTTTCCATGGAAACCGTCAAGCTGGAACCGGTGGACACTTCCGCCTGGATTCTTTTGGTACCCATTTCGTAAACGTAGTTGCCGGAGGCGCCTCCGACCGAATCAAGGGCATCGACCAGCGGTACGCCGGCGGCGAACATGGTGGACAGGGTTCGCGTCCAGCGCGCGATTGAGGATTTGGTGAGCATGTCGCCGAAAATCGGCAGTTTCAGCGAATACTTGTCTTTCGCGATCTGCAATGCCCGCGAGCGTTTGAATGCCTGGGAAATTCCGACAAAGACCGCGTAAATGCCGCCGAAAATGAGATACCAGTTCGCCGTGAAAAAGTCCGAGATCGCGATCACGATCAAGGTCGGGGCCGGCAATTCGCCACCGAAACTGGCAAACACCCCCTTGAAGGCCGGCACCACGAAAATCATGATGACCGCGGTGATGATGAAGGCGATGATAAGAATGGCGATCGGATAGGTCATGGCGCCCTTGATCTTCGACTTGATCGCCTGGATCTTCTCCTTGTAGGTCGCCAGGCGGTCAAGCAGCGTGTCGAGAATGCCGGCCTGCTCCCCCGCTTCTACCAGATTGCAGAACAGGGGGTCGAAATACATCGGATACTTGCGAAAGGCAGTCGCCAGGTTGGCACCGGTTTCGACCTCTGACTTGATCGAAAAAAGCAATCGTGCCAAAGCCGGGTTGTTTGTGCCCTTGCCGACGATGTCGAAGGACTGTAGCAGGGGCACGCCGGATTTCACCATGGTGGCGAGCTGACGGGAGAATAGCGTAATGTCCTTGTCCGAGACCGAGCCGCCACCGCCCGTTTTCTGCTTTTTGAGCTTGGTGACGGTGATGCCTTGCCGCCGCAGCGCGGCGCCGGCATGCGCTTCGCTGGCGGCCTTTATCTCGCCACGACCGACCTTGCCCTGCTTGTTCTTGCCTTCCCAGGAAAAAGTGAGTTCCTTTGGACCTTCAGTTTTCGTTTTGTCGTTTTTGCCTGCTGTGGCCATCAGCTTCTCCTGCATCAATTTTCGTTACGGCCGCTGCGGCTGGCGTCGGGAACCCCGGCGACAGCCCCGACTCAATCCCGTGGATGGACATTCTACGCCCGGACTATGCCCAGAGTATCATTCTCCGGCAGGACGGTGAAGCCGTACCATCTTGATCTTTCGGTCCCGTGTTTGCACGATCTCCATCGCCACGTTGCCCACGCGGACGCCGACACCAACCTCGGGGATGTCCTGCAAGTGCTCGACAATCAGCCCGTTAAGCGTGCGCGGACCGTCGAGCGGCAACTCAAGGTCCAGCATGCGATTCAGTTCGCGCAAACTTGCCGCGCCATCCACCAGCACGACGCCGTCCGCGCCCCACGACAGCGAGCCGGCAACATCGGATTGCCGTGTCGTGAACTTTCCGACCAGTTCCTCGATGATGTCCTCCAGGGTCACCAGACCCTCGATTTCGCCGTATTCATCCACCACAAGACCCATGCGCTGGCGGTTTTCGCGAAAGAACTGAAGCTGGGTGTAGATCGGCGTCGCGGCAGGAATGAAATACGGCTCGGACATGCGTTCGCGCAGTATGGCGTGGGTGATTTCGCCGGCGAAGGCCTCGGCCAATAACCGCCTTTGATGCAGCACGCCGATGATATTGGCCGGATCGTTCTCGTACACCATGACCCGGGTGTGAAAACTGGTCGCCAGCTGGGCCTTGATGTGCTCGATCGGCGCGCCGATGTCGATGGCCTCTATTTCGCCGCGCGGGGTCATGATGTCCTCCACCGTCAGCTGCTCCAGTTCGAACAGGTTGAGCAGAATGGACCGGTGCTGCTGCGGAATGAATCGCCCGGATTCCAGCACGACCGAACGCAGCTCTTCCGGCGAAAGCCGTGACGATTCGTGCCCCGGCTTTGGCTGCAGGCGAAGCAGGCTCAGCAAGGGCTGTACGAACAGATTGACCAGCCAGACGACGGGGTAGGCCACGCGCAACAGCGGCGTCAGGATGTAACCGATGCGCAACGCCAGCCAGTCCGGGTAAGTGGCTCCGGCCACCTTGGGCGTTATTTCCGAAAATACCAGCAGGCAGAATGTGACGAACAGGGCTCCGATCTCCAGGGCCCATTTTTCCTGGCCGAAGATCTGCAGGGCTATGTTCCCGGTGAGCATCGCGGCGACCGAATTCACCAGTGTATTGCCGAGCAGGATGACGCCCAGCAGCTGGTCGGTCTTTCCCAACAGGGCTGTGGCCAGCCGTGCGCCGCGATGGCCCTCCTGCGCCATGTGGCGCAACCGGATGCGGTTGGAGGCCATCATGGCCGTTTCCGACATGGAGAAAAACGCCGAACAGACCAGCAGCACGGCCAACGCCGTGAATTGCGCCGAAAGCGGAATTTCGTCCATCAGCGGCGGAGTATTACCTCAAGCACGAGTTGGCTGCCGACATAAGCCAGCAGCAGCGCGGCGAATCCGGCCAGGGTCCAGCGCAACGCGATGCGCCCGCGCCAGCCGCGCAGGTGGCGTCCGACCAGCAGCGCCGCGAAAATCAGCCAGGACAGGATCGCGAAAATGGTCTTGTGGTTGAAGGTCAAGGCCTTGCCGAACAGGGTTTCGGAGAAGAACACGCCGGAGATCAGCGTCAGCGTCAGCAGGACGAAGGCGACATGGATCAGGCGGAACAACAGCGATTCCATGGTCAGCAGGGGCGGCAATCCCGCCAGCAGCGGCGAAATGCGCCCGCGGTGCAGCCCCTTTTCCGCGGTGGCCATGAGCAGGGCATGCAGCGCGGCCAGGGTAAACAGGCTGTAGGCGAGCATGGCCATCAGGAAGTGCATGCGAAACGCCGCAGAACCGGCATTGGCGAGCACATGGGCCTCGGGGAATATTGCCGGCAAAATCGCGGCAACGGCCGCGGCCGGCAGACCGATGATCTGCAAACCCTCCATGCGGGCGTAGAAGCTCTCGATCCAGTACAGCGCGATGGCCAGCCAGAGCATCACTGAAAGCGCAATCGCAAAGCCGAAGCGCATGCTGCCGCCGTCGAAAATTTCCATGCGCAGGCTGATCGCATGGGCCGCCAAGGCCACCAGCAGGAGGCCGCGTTCGCCGAGCTTGAGTCCGCCCGCCGGTTGGTCGAGCAAGGGGCCGCGCCAACGGGTGCGCCAAAGATGAACCGCCAGGCCGGCATAGAGGGCCGCGGCCAGCAGATGCATTAAGATTGCAGGCATTGGCGAAGTCTACACCAAGCCATCCATCCCTCATTGCTTCCGTCCATCCATGCTAGATAACCTCACCCAGCGCCTCGGCCGCGTCGTAAAGAACCTGCGTGGCCAGGCCCGCCTGACCGACGACAACATTTCGGACATGCTGCGCGAAGTGCGCATGGCCCTGCTCGAAGCCGACGTGGCTTTGCCGGTGGTCAAGGACTTCATTGCCCGCGTCAAGGAAAAGGCCCTCGGCCAGGAGGTCATCGGCTCGCTGACCCCCGGCCAGGCATTGGTCGGCGTCGTCCATCGCGAACTCACCGAACTGATGGGCGGCGCCGGCGTCGGCCTCAATCTCGCCACCCAGCCGCCGGCCGTGATACTGATGTCCGGCCTGCAAGGTGCCGGCAAGACCACCACCACGGCCAAACTCGGCAAGTGGCTCAAGGAGCGGCAGAAGAAGAAGGTGCTGACGGTCAGTTGCGACGTCTATCGCCCGGCCGCCATCGAACAGTTGAAAGCCGTCTCGGCCCAGGCCGGGATTGACTTTTTTCCGTCCACGGGCGAGCAAAAGCCGGCCGACATTGCCGCTGCCGCGCTGGATTACGCCAAACGGCATTACTACGACGTGATTTTTGTCGACACCGCCGGGCGGCTGGCCATCGACGAAGCCATGATGGCCGAGATCAAGGATCTGCATGCCCTGCTGAAGCCCATCGAGACCCTGTTCGTGGTTGATGCCATGCTCGGCCAGGATGCGGTAAATACGGCGAAAGCCTTCAGCGAAGCGCTGCCGCTGACTGGCATCATCCTGACCAAGCTCGATGGCGATTCGCGCGGTGGCGCAGCGCTGTCGGTGCGTCATGTCACGGGCAAGCCGATCAAGTTCGCCGGTGTCGGCGAAAAACTCACCGGCCTCGAGGAATTCCATCCCGAACGCATGGCCTCGCGCATCCTCGGCATGGGCGACATCCTCGGCCTGGTCGAGGAAGCCCAGCGCGGCGTCGACCAGGACAAGGCGCAGGAATTCGTCAAGAAGATGAAGTCGGGCAAGGGCTTCGACCTCAACGACTTCAAGGACCAGATCGGCCAGATGAAGAACATGGGCGGCATGGCGGCCATGCTCGACAAGCTGCCGGCTCAGTTCAGCGCCATGGCGCAAAAGGCCGGTGGCGGCATGGAGGACAAGACCGTGCGGCGTCTGGAGGGCATCATCAACTCGATGACGCTGTTGGAGCGCACCAAACCGGAAATCATCAAGGCCACCCGCAAGCGCCGCATCGCCACCGGCGCCGGCGTGTCGGTGCAGGAGGTCAATCGCCTGCTGAACCAGTTCGAGCAGACGCAGAAGATGATGAAGCAGTTCTCCAAGGGCGGGATGGCGAAGATGATGCGGGGGATGAAGGGGATGTTGCCGGGTATGCGGTAGCGCCCGTCGCCCGTTCGTGGTGAGCCTGTCGAACCACGTGCCCGTCATTCCCGCGAAAGCGGGAATCCAGAAGTAGGCATGCTTCCTCGCCGTATCGCCAGCGCCGACTTTTTCACTTCGCGTCCGCGACCGCGCCGGGTCTCGCCCCGGCAGGCGAGGTACTTTCTTGCTGCGCGGCAAGAAAGTACCCAAAGAAACGCGCCCCGCCTCCCCGGCCCTGCGGGCGGAGGGCTCGCCGGAGCCTCGCCCGTTCACGCGGCGCACGGCCAAGCAGTTGGCCGTGCGAAACCCCGCGCTCACCCCTCGCTGCGGAAGGCCCGCCGGGCCGGTCGCTAAACTAGCCGGCCAAAAAGCGGCCGTCGTCGGACAACGCGACCGGACTGCCCCCGGCGAACCTTCCTCGCTCGGCGGGTCAGAGGGGAAACCGTCGCGCGCGTCAGGTTGCGGCTGAAAACTGGTCGCAGCTGACCTATTTGATTGTCAGATCGACTCAAGTTCTTTGAGGGTTTTTCCATGCTTGTTTTTCCAAGCGGTCAACCCATTGGCCGTTCCGCCATGAATAACTGCTGCTGCAGAGCTTGGGCTAGGAAATTCGGTGTCTTGTGTGAAAACAAAAATCTGGTTTTCTGCTACGAGAGTGCCCTCATCAATAAGCTTCTGGCGCAGATTGACTACCCACGGATACTTGTGCGCCGAGGGGCGAACTTCTAGCGAGGCGTGAGATCCTTTGAACACCACAAAGCCGTTCGAACTAACAGTTCCGATAGCCTTATGCCCCTTGATCTCACAGGACAAAATTTCTTGCGGGATATCTGATGCCGCTGCTGATGCTGGCGGTACAAGAAAATCAGCCCCAAGGGCCGGCATCAGTTGATGGATTTTCTCCAAGAAAATTTCCATGTCTTCACGATCAGACTCGGGAAGCTTTGAGCCGCTACTTTGGCCATTCTTGACGAGCGCTCGACCGGCTTGTTTTGATTGCTCTATCAGTCGTCCTTCCAGGTAGCGAATGTGGGCCTTAGTAAGGTTTTCGTCTTTACTGATGAAAAAGACGATATGGTTCCAGAAGTCTTTTTCAAGGTGGCTTTTTAGCCGGTCACGAATTGATTCGGCCTCGCCAACATACACGGCATTCTTTCCTGTTTCCGGATCGCTGCCCGTCAGAAAGTAAACTCCGGATTTTTGAGCCTCCTCACGTGCGAGTAGCCCATCAAATTCACTTCGTGGCCCCGCGACTGCTTTCCCCGTCCAGTTGGATAACTCGGCGGTGCGAAGTCTCTTGGCGTCACCATGTACCAAGAATATTTTTAGGGTTGCGCTGGGCATAGGGTCGATTGAATCAACAAAGAAGCGGAGAGTCCCTTTGCATCATGGTGCCCTGAACCAAATGGAATAACAAGACCCAGGCGCCACCTGGGCGTGCTTTGACTTGACTCTCGGCACATTCCGTCACACGCGGTGGTTTGT
>JBIKKY010000119.1:0-3620 GCA_044360105.1 Sulfuritalea sp. | reverse complement strand
GCCGCAGCGGCTGCTCGTCCCAGTCGCGGTGGGCCTGCGGCGCCTGCACGATGCCCACCGTCGGATCGGCGAAATGTCCGGCGAGTTCGCGCAGCCACTCCGGCCGCACGATGTAGTCGGCATCGACCACGGCGACCCATGCCGCCCGCGCATCGGTCTGTTCCAGCGCGAAGTTCAGGGCGCCGGCCTTGAAGCCGGGGTGGTCCGGCAGATGGAAGAAGCGCAGCGCCGGGCCATGGCCGGCGGCCTGCCGCTTGCCCAGGCGCTGCCGCACATGTTCCTGCACCGGTTGCCACAGCGCCGGATCGCTGGTGTTGTTGTCCACGATGATGATTTCAAGGGCGGGCCAGTCCAGCGCCAGCAGGCTGTCGATGGTGGCGATCACCATCGCCGGCGGTTCGTTGCAGCAGGGCAGGTGGATGCTGACGAAGGGCGCGGCGGCGCCGGCCGCCAGCGGCCGCGCCGTCGCGCGGCGGCGCAGGCTGCCGTCCCAGAACAGCTCGGCGAATTCCAGGGTCTGCGTCAGCAGGATGGCCGCCATGAAACCCAGCGCCGGCACCAGCACCGCCAGCACGGCGATATCCGGCAGGCGCAGGTAATTGTCCAGCGGCAGCGTGCCCAGCAGCACGGCAAACGAGGCCACGGCCTGGGCGATCAGGGCGAAGGCCACGCGCCCGGCCAGCCGCATGCCGGCGAAAGTCAGCAGGAAAGGCAGCATGGCCGCCAGCCCGACGGCCGAGGCGATGGCCACTTTGGTTTGCCAGTAGGGATCGGCGTAGAGCGGTCCGGCGAGTTCGAACTTCGGCCGCCGCGCCGCATCGAGCATTCCCCAGTGCGCGCCGACGGCGCCTTCGGTCGCGTGTTTCCACGGCTGGTCGACGGCCTCCATCAGGTAGTAGTCGAGGTTCAGCGCCTGCGCGCGCGCCAGGAAGGAGCGCACGAACATGCCCTGCGCCGCCGGCGTCGGCCGCGCCACGCCGACCGCCGCGCCGCCGCTGGGCCAGCCGATTTCGCCGATCACGATCCGCTTGCCGGGAAAGCGCGCCTGCACCTGGGCATAGCGCCGCAGCGTCTCGTCCACCGCGGCTTCCACCGGCACGCCCTCCCAGTAGGGCAGCAGATGCACGGTGATGAAATCGACATGGTCGGCCAGCTCCGGCTGGCGCAGCCAGACATGCCAGGGCTCGGCGGTCGACACCGGCACCGCCAGTTCGGCGCGCAGCCGGTCGAGGTAGGCGTAGAGCACGGCGGGCGCAAGCTTGCCGTGCAGCTGGGTTTCGTTGCCGGCGATCACGCGCTCGACGCTGCGATGCTCGCGCGCCGCCCGCGCCGCGGCCGCGATTTCGCGTTCGTTGTTGTCGAGCCGGTAGTCGAGCCAGACTCCCATGCTCAGGCGCAGGCCGATCTGCTGGGCCATTGCCGGCAGTTGCGGAAACTCGGCGGCGCTGTAGGTGCGCAGGCGCGAAGTCAGCGGCGCAAGGCGGCGCAGGTCGTCGCGCAGTTCCTGTTGCGTCGGAAAACTCAGGGTGAGCGGACTTTCCCAGCGCTGGAAGGCGTTGTAGGCGAGCCCGGCGACCCGTGGCGGCGCGTCCGGCGCCGCGAGCGGCGGATTCAAGGCGCGCCATGCAGCGAGGTTGGCCAGCAGCACCAGCGCGGCGATCGCCAGCGCGACTAGCCAGCGCCGGGCGGCGCCCGCAGGCGATGGCGATGGCGGGCGATTGCCGGCACTGCCGGCGGAATTGGCGCGCGGCGCGGCGTCCGCTGCGTTGTCTTCGTTGATGCCAGTTCGCAGCAGGGGCAACGACGGCCCCGCGGCAGGCGGGCCGATGTTTCGTGCTACGGTGCACGGGCCTGCGCTGTCCGCGGGATCCGCGATCGCTTTCACGCCCACTGCCGACGCCGTCACCGATGCCTCCCTACGAATCCGAGCCTGCCGCCGTGCGCCCGGGTGCCGCCCGGCGCATCGCCGTCCTGCTCACCTTCGGCGTCGTGCTGGCGGTCACGTTGACCTGGGCCGTGCAGCAGGGTCGCCCGGCGGCGCTGCCCGAAATCTCCGGCGCGGCGATATCGCAAGCTCCACAACTTCCCTGCGTCTCCTACGCGCCCTTCCGCCGTGACGGCGACACGCCCTTCGACCCGGCCTTGCGCGTCGCGCCGCAAGCGATCGAGGCCGACCTGCGTTTGCTCAAGGCAGTGACCGGCTGCGTGCGCACCTACGGCCTCGACCACGGCCTCGAAGCGGTGCCGGCAATCGCCCGCAAGCTCGGATTGCGCGTCGTGCTCGGCGCCTGGATCGGGCGCGACGCGGTGGCCAACGAAGCGCAGTTGCGGCGCGCGCTGGAACTGGCGCGGGAATATCGCGACGTCGTGCAATTGCTGGTGGTCGGCAACGAGGTTCTGCTGCGCCGCGAACTGGCGCCCGAGGCGCTGGCCGTGCTGCTCGCCCGCGCCCGGCGCGAGTCGCCGGTGCCGGTCGCCTATGCCGATGTCTGGGAATTCTGGCTGCGTCACGGGCCGGTGCTGCGCGGGCATGTCGACGTCGTCGCGGCGCACATCCTTCCCTATTGGGAGGACGACCCGGTCGGCAGCGCACAGGCCGTCGACCATGTGTACACCGTGGCCGCGCAGTTGCAACAACACTTCGGCAGCACGCCGGTCTTCGTCGCCGAAACCGGCTGGCCGGCGGAGGGCCGGCAGCGCGGCCCGGCCGTGCCGGGGCGTTTCGAACAGGCGCATTTCGTGCGCGCAATGCTGGCGCGGCAAGCCACGGCACCGCTGCCGTTCAACCTGATCGAGGCTTTTGACCAGCCCTGGAAACGCGCGCTGGAAGGCGCAATGGGCGGCGCCTGGGGCCTGTTCGATGCCGATGGAATACAGCGTGTACCGCTCGCCGGTCCGCTGCCGCCCGACCCGCGCTGGTTCTGGCTGCCGCTCACCGCATTGGCGGGTGCGGCGGCCGGTCTGATGGCGGGCGGGTTGCGACGCGCGCGGAGCACTATCGAGGCGGCTTCCGCTCGAACGGATCTGCTCGCGCTGTCGGCTCTCGCCGCGGCCGGCGCGCTGATCGCCGCCTTTGCCTTGCTGCAAGCGCAGGCGCTGCCCTTGTGGAGCCGCAACGCGTGGGAATGGGCGGCCGGCGGCGGCGCGCTGTTGCTGTCGGTGATTTGCGGCGCGGCTGCAGCCGGTCGTTTGTTGCAGGTGCTGGAGGGCGGCGTCGACCGTGCGCGGGTCGGCGTCGTTGGGATACTCGTTGGGATACCTAAGGCGCCGGCAGAGACGGGTTCGCGGCTGCTGGCAGTCGCGCAGTTCGGCTTGCTGTTCCTCGCTGCAGTCGATGCCCTCGGTCTGGTCTTCGATGCGCGTTACCGCCCCCTGCCCTGGCCCGTCATCGCCGCGCCGGCCTTGTTGCTCCTGGCGCTGGCCTGGCTGGGTGACCGCCTGCCCGCCGCGGCGCGCGAAGAAAAACTGCTGGCTGTGGTGTGCGCCGTTTGCGCTGTGCTGGTCGCCATCATGGAAGGACCGGCCAACACGCAGGCCTTGCTCTACGCGGCGCTGCTGCTGGCGCTGGCGGTTGCCAGCGGCTGGCCTCATCGCGCTGCTCCCGGCGTTCCCGGCACCGC
>JBIKKY010000049.1:0-22576 GCA_044360105.1 Sulfuritalea sp. | reverse complement strand
CACCAAACTTCGCCGCCAGCACCGAGGTCATCGCCGCCGTCAACGTCGTCTTGCCGTGGTCTACGTGACCAATCGTCCCCACGTTTACGTGCGGTTTCGTCCGCTCAAATTTCGCTTTCGCCATGTCAATTACCCCAACAATAAATGCACTAAAAAATGGTGCCCTTGGCGTGGATCGAACACGCGACCTCTCCCTTACCAAGGGAGTGCTCTACCACTGAGCTACAAGGGCTGAATCCCTTTTGCAACACAACCTGGAGCGGCGAGCGGGAATCGAACCCGCGTAATCAGCTTGGAAGGCTGATGTTCTACCATTGAACTACCGCCGCCCGCCCTGCTTGTCCGTTTTTGCCAATCGCCGTGTAACTATCTGTTTCTATTAACCACTGGTGGAGGGGGAAGGATTCGAACCTTCGAAGGCAGAGCCGTCAGATTTACAGTCTGATCCCTTTGACCGCTCGGGAACCCCTCCAGATGAACCCGTGATTATCTCCAAATTCGTCGGTACCGTCAACGAATAAGTCAACCATCACTATTTGGCTTTCCGCCGGCCGGATCCGCAATGCTGCAGCGCGGCATGCGCTGGCGATTCGCATCCGCTCCGCGCCGGGCTCAAATCGGCATGGGCGCGGCGTAGAATCCGGCGACCATCCCCAATGCCGGAGATCGCCATGAACGCCCCCGCCGACCGACCCCCGCTGTCGCAGGAGCTGGCCGCAGCACTCGCTTCCTGCTTCGGCACGCGCTTCTCCGTCGCCGCTGCGGTCCGGCTCCATCACGGCAAGGACGAGTCCTCGCATGCACCGATGCCACCGGATGCGGTGGTGTTTGCCGAATCCACGACGGAAGTCGCCGAAATCGTCGGCCTGTGCCATCGCCATCGCACGCCAGTCATCGCTTTTGGCACCGGCACCTCGCTCGAGGGTCACCTGCTGGCGGTGCAGGGCGGGGTTTGCATCGATCTGTCGGCGCTCAATCAGGTCATCGCCGTGCGCCAGGAGGATCTCGACGCCACGGTGCAATGCGGTGTCACGCGCAAGGCGCTGAATGCGGCCTTGAACGGCACTGGCCTGTTCTTCCCGATCGATCCCGGCGCCGACGCCAGCATCGGCGGCATGGCCGCCACGCGCGCTTCAGGCACCAACGCCGTGCGCTACGGCACCATGCGCGAGAACGTGCTGGGCATGACGGTGGTGCTGCCCGACGGCCGCATCCTCAAGACCGGCGGCCGGGCACGCAAATCGGCAGCCGGCTACGACCTGACGCGGCTGATGGTGGGTTCCGAAGGCACGCTGGGCATCATCACCGAACTCACCGTGCGACTGTATCCCGTCCCGGAGGCCATTTCCAGCGCGGTTTGCGCCTTCCCCACTCTGGCGGCAGCGGTCCAGACAGTGATCCAGACCATACAGCTTGGCGTACCGGTGGCACGCATCGAACTGCTCGACGCGCTGGCCATTACCGCCATCAACCGCTACAGCAAGACCTCCCTGCGCGAGGAGCCGACCCTGTTCTTCGAGTTCCACGGCTCACCCTCGGGCGTCAAGGAACAGGCGGAAACGGTGCAGGAGATCGCCTCGGACCACGGCGGCCAGGATTTCGAGTGGGCGACACGCCCCGAAGATCGCAGCCGGTTGTGGCAGGCACGGCACGACGCCTATTACGCGGGCATCGGCCTCAAGCCCGGCTGCCGCGCACTGACCACCGATGTCTGCGTGCCGATCTCGCTGTTGGCCGCTTGCATCGACGAGACCTATCTGGATCTCGCGACGAGCGGCCTCACCGCGCCTCTGGTGGGCCATGTCGGTGACGGCAACTTTCATCTGGTGCTGCTGGTCGATCCCGACAACAACGAGGAACTCGCCCGCGCCAAGGGCTTCGCCTCGCGCCTGGCACAACGCGCGATCCGCATGGATGGCACCTGCACCGGCGAGCATGGCGTCGGCATCGGCAAGCAGGCTTACATGGCGCTGGAGCACGGCGACGTCGCCATCGACCTGATGCGCGCACTCAAGCAAGCGATCGACCCAGGCAACACAATGAACCCGGGCAAGATCCTGCCCGCGCCATGAACGCGCCATTGCGCAACATCACCCTCGAGGACAAATACGCCCTCAGCCAGGGCCGGGTGTTTCTTACCGGCACCCAGGCGCTGGTTCGCCTGCTGCTGCTGCAGCACCAGCGCGACGCCCTGGCCGGACTGAATACCGCCGGCTATGTTTCCGGCTATCGCGGCTCGCCCCTGGGCGGGCTGGATCAGGCCCTGTGGAAAGCCAAACAGCATCTGGGCGAAAACCAGGTCGTGTTCCAGCCCGGCGTCAATGAAGATCTGGCCGCCACGGCGCTGTGGGGCACGCAGCAAGTCAACCTGTCGCCCGGGGCCAAGCATGATGGTGTATTTGGCATGTGGTATGGCAAGGGACCCGGAGTGGATCGCTGCGGCGACGTCTTCAAGCACGCCAATTCGGCGGGCACCTGGAAGCACGGCGGCATACTGGCGGTGGCCGGCGACGATCACGCGGCCCGTTCGTCGACAGTGGCGCACCAGTCGGAGCATGCCTTCAAGGCGGCGATGATGCCGGTGCTGGTACCCGCGGGTGTTCAGGACTATCTCGATCTCGGCCTGCACGGCTGGGCCATGAGCCGCTATTCGGGCTGCTGGGTGGGCTTCAAGGCCGTGGCCGATACGGTCGAATCCTCGGCCTCGGTGGACGTATCGCCCGACCGCGTGCGGATCGTGCTGCCCACCGATTACGCCCTGCCGACGGACGGCCTCAACATCCGCTGGCCCGACGACCGCCTGCTGCAGGAAGCGCGGCTGCTCGACCACAAGCTGTATGCCGCGCTGGCCTATTGCCGCGCCAACCGGCTGAACCAGGTCGTCATCGATGCGCCCAATCCCAGACTCGGAATCATTACTACCGGCAAGTCCTATCTCGACGTGCGCCAAGCCTTCGACGATCTTGGCATCGACGATGCGCTCGCCGCCGAACTCGGCATCCGCCTTTACAAGGTCGGCATGGTCTGGCCGCTCGAACCGGAAGGCGTGCGCCATTTTGCCGAAGGGCTGGAAGAAATCCTGGTGGTGGAAGAGAAACGCCAGTTAATCGAGTACCAGCTGAAGGAGGAGCTCTACAACTGGCGCGAGGACGTGCGCCCGCGCGTGATCGGCAAGTTCGATGAAAAGGGGGAATGGGCTCTGCTGCCGCAGGGCAACGGCCAATACTCCAACGGCCGCTGGCTGCTGCCCGCCTCGGGCGAACTGTCGCCGGCGCAGATCGCCCGCGTCATCGCCGACCGCATCGGCCGTCACTTCACCTCGCCGCGCATCCGCGACCGGCTGGCAATCATCGAGGCCAAGGAGCGCGCCGGCGCGCCGGTAATCCCGATCGCGCGCACGCCCTATTTCTGCCCGGGCTGCCCGCACAACAGCTCGACCCGCGTCCCCGAAGGCTCGCGCGCGCTGGCCGGCATCGGCTGTCATTTCATGGTGCTGTGGATGGACCGCGCCACGGCGACCTTCTCCCACATGGGCGGCGAAGGCGCGGCCTGGATGGGACAGGCCCCCTTCACCGAACAGCGCCATGTCTTCGTCAATCTCGGCGACGGTACCTACTTTCATTCCGGATCGCTGGCGATTCGCGCCGCGGTAGCCTCAGGCGTCAACGCCACCTACAAGATCCTCTACAACGATGCCGTCGCCATGACCGGCGGCCAGCCCCACGACGGCAACCTGTCTGTGCCGCAGATCGCTCACCAGTTGCACGCGGAAGGCGTGCATCACGTGGTGGTGGTCACCGATGGCACCAATTACCAAAATGAGCGCGCCTACGGCCCGGCGGACCTGCCGCACGGCGTGCCGATCCGGCATCGCGACGAACTGGATGCCATCCAGCGCGAGATGCGCGAATGCCCCGGCGTCTCGGCCATCATCTACGACCAGACCTGCGCTGCGGAAAAGCGCCGCCGCAGGAAGCGCGGCAAGATGATCGATCCGCCGCGCCGCCTCTACATCAACGAGGCCGTCTGCGAAGGCTGCGGCGATTGCGGCGTGCAATCCAACTGCCTCGCCGTGGTGCCGGTGGAAACCGAATTCGGCCGCAAGCGCGCGATCGACCAGTCCGCCTGCAACAAGGATTACTCGTGCGCGAACGGCTTTTGCCCGAGCTTCGTTTCGGTGCTCGGCGGCGGCGTGAGGAAGGGCCGCGGTATGGCCGGCTCGGCCAACGGAGATGACTCAATCGGCGTGCCGCCGGCGCCAGCGCTCTGCGTCCCTCCGGGAACTTTTTCATCAACGGCAAAGCCCTACGGAATTCTTGTCACCGGCGTTGGCGGCACCGGGGTGGTCACCATCGGCGCGCTGATCGGCATGGCGGCGCACATCGACGGCAAGGGCGTCACGGTGCTCGACATGACGGGACTGGCGCAAAAGGGCGGCGCGGTGTTTTCCCATGTGCGCATCTGCGATGATCCGGAAGGAATTCACGCCGTGCGCGTGGCTACCGGTGAAGCCGACGCGGTGATCGGCGGCGACATGATCGTCACCGCTTCGCCGGACGCGCTGACGCGCATGCAGGCCGGCCGCACGCGCGTGGTGGTGAATTGCGCGGAAACCCCGACGGCCGACTTCACGCGCAATCCGGACTGGCAGTTTCCGCAGGCGCGCATGCAGGCCCTGATCGGCGAAACGGTCGGCAAGGACGCGGCGCATTTCGTCGAAGCCTCGGATCTTGCCGTGCGCCTGCTCGGCGACTCGATCGCCAGCAACCTGTTCCTGCTCGGCTACGCCTGGCAGCAGGGCATGGTGCCGGTCTCCGCGGAGGCCATCGATCGCGCCATCGAACTCAACGGCACGGCGGTGGCGATGAGTCGCGCCGCTTTTCTCTGGGGCAGGCGCGCGGCACATGATCCGGCGGCCGTGGCAGCCTGCGCCCGTCCGCAAGTCGCCGTAGCGCCAGCGCCGACTCTCGAGCAGGTGATCGAAAAGCGCGTGGGCTATCTGACCGCGTACCAGGATGCCGCCTACGCGAAACGCTATCGAACGCACGTGGAGCAGGTTCGCGTCGCCGAAGCGGCAATCAATTCCTCACAACTCACCGAAGCCGTCGCACACAACCTGTTCAAGCTGATGGCAATCAAGGACGAATACGAGGTGGCGCGACTGTATGCCGAAACCGACTTCGTGCAGGAAATCAGCGAAGGTTTCGAAGGCAACTACACGCTGCGTTTCCACCTGGCGCCGCCGCTCTTGGCGCGTCCCGATCCGACGACCGGCAAGGTGATGAAAATGGCTTTCGGCCCCTGGATGCTCACCGCGTTCAAATGGCTGGCCAAGGCCCGCCGTTACCGCGGGTCGCGCTGGGATGTCTTCGGCCGCAGCGACGAGCGTCGACTGGAGAAGGCTCTGCTGACCGAATATGAAGCCGATCTCGCCGCCTTGCTGCCGAAGCTGGAGCGGACGACACTGATCGACGCCCTTGCCCTCGCCAGCCTGCCGGAAAAGATTCGCGGCTTCGGCCACGTCAAACGGCGCAGCATGGACGCCGCGGTCCCCGAACGCCAAACCTTGCGGGCGCGGCTGGGGCTGACCTGAGGCGTCAGGCGGACCTTGCCCTGCGGACAGTCAAGGCCCGGCCACGACCGGGAAGGCTTTGGCGCGCAAGGCATCGCTGCGGTAAGATGATCCGACCAACTTGGGAGCAATGACCATGAGCACGACGCCGACCGATCCGATGGAATTCCTGAAATCCCTGTGGGGCAATAGCGGGATGCCCCTGCCCGGCCTGGTAACACCGACCCTGGACACCAACGAACTGGAGAAGCGCATTACCGATCTCAAGGCGGTCGAGGGCTGGCTCAAGAACAACCTCAGCATGCTGCAGATGACCATACAGGGGCTTGAAATGCAGCGCGCGACACTGTCGGCACTGCAGGCAATAAGCCAGTCGGGAAGCAGCCCGGAGGCCCAGGCCAACCCCTTTGCCAATCCGGCCCTATGGCCATGGAATTTCATGCAGGGCGCCGGCCAGCCGTCTGCTGCGGAGGCATCGGATACCCCCGAAAAAACCGGACAGGCGGCACCAAAATCGGGCGGCAAGGGCAAGTAGCCCGGCGCCCGGATTAAGGGCGCCGACCGCGGCCGCCGGGCGTCTGGCCGATGGCCGCTTGGAGTATCAGTCGTACTTCCGGCTGTCTTCGATGACCTTGCCGTCGTTCGGCAGGCTGCCGACGGCCACCAGCCTGACTTCGGCACGCAGCTTCGTAATATCCCGCACGCTGTCGGCAATGGCCGTCGCCAGATCTCCCCCTGCGGTGGCCGCCTCGCAGCTCAGCGTCATCTGGTCGGTACTGTCCGGATTCGTCACCACCAGCCGTGCCCGAACGATTTCCGGATGGCGCTTGACCACTGCCGCGACCTGCTCCGGGTGCACGAACATGCCCTTGACCTTGGTGGTCTGATCGGCGCGGCCCATCCAGCCCTTGATGCGCAGGTTGGTGCGGCCGCAGGGTGAAATGCCGGGCAAGTATGCGGAAAGATCGCCGGTGCCGAAACGGATCAGCGGGTAGTCGGTATTGAAGGTAGTCACCACCACTTCGCCGACTTCACCGTCCGCCACCGGGTCGCCGGTGCCGGGGCGCACGATCTCGACGATCACGCCCTCGTCGATCACCAGGCCCTGCCGCGCCTCGGTTTCATAGGCGATGACACCCAGTTCGGCCGTGGCATACGCCTGGTAGCCGGCAACCCCGCGCGCCAGCAGCGCGTCGCGCACCGGCGGCAAAAACGCTTCACCGGAGACCAGCGCCTTGGTCAATGACGGCAGCTTGACACCGAGTTCGTCGGCCTTCTCCAGCAGGATGCGCAGGAAGGACGGCGTACCGACATAGCCGTTGGGCGCCAGGTCGGCCATCGCCGCCACCTGCTGTTCGGTCTGGCCGACCCCGGCCGGAAACACCGTGCAGCCCAAGGCATGGGCGCCGGCTTCGAGGATCCAGGCCCCGGGAGTCATGTGGTAAGAGAAACTGTTGTGCACCAGGTCGCCGGCACGAAACCCGGCGGCGTACAAGGCACGCGCCGTGCGCCAGTAATCCGCGACGCGACCTTCCGGTTCATAGATCGGCCCGGGCGAGGAAAACACGCGTCCGAGTTTGCCCCAGCCCGACGCCGCGAGGCCACCGAACGGCCGTTGCTGCTTCTGCAATTCGATCAGGTCGCTCTTGCGCACCACGGGCAAGGCGGCGAGGGCCTCGACCGAGGTGATGGTCGCGGCATCGACATGCTTCAGCGACTCCGCGAAATACGCCGTGTTGGCCTTGGCGTGCGCAATCTGCTGCGGGAGGCGTGTCGCCAGCGCCGACTTTCGCTCGGTGGCAGTACGGGTTTCGAGGGCGTCAAAATGCTTCGACATGTCACTGTACTCCGATGCTTGGTGAGGCCGCAAAGCGTGTCGCAGGGCAAGGCGCGAGGTGGCGCCGTGTGCTAAATGCACACAAGCCGCCGAGCAACGCCGCCATGCGGCGCGATCTGCGGCCGATTAGGCGAGCCAGCGTTTGCGGCGGCGGTAATGCTTCGCTTCGCGGAAACTCTTGCGCTCGCCCGAGGAGATGCCGAGATAGAACTCCTTGACGTCCTCGTTGTTGGCCAGGTCCTTGGCGGCGCCTTCCATGACCACGCGGCCGTTTTCGAGGATGTAGCCGAAATCGGCATAGCGCAATGCCATGTTGGTGTTCTGCTCGGCCAGGAGGAAGGTGACCTTCTCGCGCTGGTTGAGGTCCTTGACGATGGCGAACACCTCGTCGACGATCTGCGGCGCGAGACCCATCGAGGGCTCGTCGAGCAACACCATGGTCGGATTGGCCATCAGCGCACGCCCGATGGCGCACATCTGCTGCTCGCCGCCCGAAGTGTAGGCGGCCTGGCTGGTGCGCCGCTCCTTCAGGCGGGGGAAATAGTTGTAAACCTTCTCCAGCGTTTGCGCCACGGCGGCCTTGCCGTCGCTGCGCGTATAGCTACCGGTCATCAGGTTTTCTTCGATGGTCAGGTGGCCGAAGCAATGCCGGCCTTCCATGACCTGTACCACGCCGCGCTTGACCAGGTCGGCCGGCGTCAGCGCCTCGATGCGCTCGCCGCGGCACTCGATCGAGCCCTTGGTCACTTCGCCGCGTTCGCCGTGCAGCAGGTTGCTGACGGCACGCAGGGTGGTGGTCTTGCCGGCGCCGTTGCCGCCCAGCAGGGCGACGATGCTGCCTTCCGGCACGGACAGCGAAACGCCCTTGAGCACGAGGATCACGTGGTTGTAGATCACCTCGATGCTGTTGACGTTGAGAAGTATGTTGGCGGTAGTCATGTTTGCTTTCGAATGGCGAAGGCCATGGTGGAAACCGGTTCCGGACGGGGCAAGCCACACCCCGTCCGGATGCTTCCTCAGGTCACGTGCTGCTTACTTCTTGCAGTCGTCCGCGGTGCGTCGCACGATCTTCTTCTCTTCGGCATACTTGCCGGCGGTGCTGATCACCATAGGACGCAGAACCTTCTCGTCGCCCTGGTACCAGTCGGAAGAGAAGTTCCACTTCTTGCCGTCCCAGGTATGTAGGCGCGCCCATGCCGAACCCATGTGGTCGAGGCAGGAGGTCTGCACCGGACGCATCACGCCGCCAAAGCCCATGCCATCCAGCGTCTTCTGGTCGAGGTTGATGTTTTCCAGGCCCCAGCGCATCTGCTCGCCGGTGATGCGCTTGCCCTTGCCATAACGGCCCTGGGCCGAGCGCATGCCTTCGACCGCCAGCATGGCGGAGATCAGGCCGCGCATGTAAAGCACCTGGCCGACTTCTTCCTTGGGACCGGTACCCTGGCCCTTGGCATGCACTTTCTCGAGGACCTCCTTGACCACCTTGGAGCCCTGTTCGGCGCCGTGTTGCAAGGCCAGCGCGTTGTAACCCTTGGCACCGTCGCCGACGTCCTTGACATCAGGCTCGGCGCCCGCCCACCAGATTCCGTACATCTTTTCGCGCGGATAGCCGGTGGCCTGCGCTTCCTTGAGCGAGGTCGAGTTCATCACGCCCCAGCCCCAGAGGAAGACGTAGTCAGGCTTGCTCTGGCGAATCTGCAGCCAGGTAGCCTTCTGCTCGACGCCGGGATGGGCGACCGGCAACAACTGAACGTCGAAACCATGCATCTTGGCACGCTCCTGCAGCAGGGCGATCGGCTCCTTGCCGTAGGGGCTGTCGTGATACACCAGGGCGATCTTCTTGCCCTTGAGCTTGTCGAAGCCACCTTCCTTCTTGGCTATATGCTGCACCAGGACGTCGGCGCCCATCCAGTAGGTTCCGATCAGCGGGAAGTTCCAGGCGAATACGGAACCGTCCTGCGACTCGCTGCGGCCGTAGCCTGCAGTAAGCATCGGAATCTTGTCGACCGGGGCCTTCTCGGTCAGGGCGAAGGTGATGCCAGTGGACAGCGGCTGTACCACCGTGGCGCCGCCATGCTTGCCCTTCAGGCGCTCGTAACACTCGACACCGCGGTCTGTGGCGTAGCCGGTTTCGCATTCTTCGTAAATTATCTTGACGCCATTGACGCCGCCGCGCGCATTGGTCAGCTTCAGGTAGTCAACATAGCCGTTGGCCCAGGGCGCGCCGTTGGGCGCGTAGGCGCCGGTGCGATAGGCCAGCACGGGGAAGAACTGCTCCTCGGCCGCGAATGTTGCCGGCGCGGTGAGGGCAGCGGACAGACCGATCGCGGCTAGCGAAGCGGTTACGGCAAGTTTGCGTAGTTTCATTTTCTCTCCTCCTAGGATGATTTAGTGTTTCACCTGCAACAAACCAGAACTTCGACGCCGGACCATCTTATCCGCCGGCTTCGCCTCTGTCTCTCAATGGGGGAAGGGCCACAGCCGCAGCTTCTCCCTCCCTGTCGCCCACAAGCGGGCAATGCCGTGCGGTTCGACGATCAGGAAAAACACGATCAGCGAACCAAAGATGACGATTTCGATGTGCGACACCAGCGCGATCGAGACCTCCAGTCCGAACAAGCCTCCGACGAGCGGCAGCATTTGATTCAGGAAGATGGGCAGGATCACGATGAAGGCCGCACCAAAAAAGCTTCCGGAAATCGCCCCCATGCCGCCGATGATGACCATGAACAACAGTTGCAGCGAGCGGTCGATGGAGAACGCCGCCGGTTCCCAGGAACCAAGGTGAACCATGGCCCAAAGCGCACCCGCCACCCCGAGATAAAACGAACTGACGGCGAAAGCGGTGAGCTTGGAATACATCGGACGGATACCGATCACGGTGGCGGCGACGTCCATGTCGCGAATCGCCATCCATTGCCGGCCAATGTTGCCGCGTACCATGTTTTTCGCCATCAGGCTGAGTACGACCAGGATGCCCAGGCAGAAAAGATACTTGTCGGTTGGCGAACTGATGGTCCAGCCCATCAGATCGATGTCAGCCACCGACACCGAACCCGACGATGAATTGTTGGTAAACCATTTGACGCGCAGGAATGCCCAGTCCCAGAAGAACTGGGCCGCAAGGGTGGCCACCGCAAGATACAGGCCGCGCACGCGCAGACTCGGCACGCCGAACACGATACCGGCCACGGCAGCCATCACGCCGCCCAGCAGGATTGCGACGAGTGCCGGCATGCCATCGACGCGTATCAGAAAATTGTAGGCAGCATAAGCGCCCACCGCCATCGAAGCTCCGGCGCCGAGGGTGATCTGGCCGCAATAGCCGACCAGGATATTCACACCCAGGGCGGCGAGCGACAGAATCAGGAAGGGAACCAGGATGGCGCGGAACATGTACTCGTCCACCAGCAGCGGAACCCCGACAAAGGCAAAAACCACGAGGGCGAGAATCGCCAAGCGATCCTGTGGAATAGCAAATATCTGCGAATCCGCCTTGTACGAAGTCTTGAACTGCCCGTTTTCTCTATAGAACATCCGCTATTCCCTCGTATCAAACACGGTCAATGATCTTCTCCCCGAACAAGCCTTGCGGCCTGAAAAGGAGGAAGACCAGCGCCAGCATGTAGGCAAACCAGATCTCGATGCCACCACCGACATAGGGGCCGAGATACACCTCGGACAACTTCTCGCCGACGCCGATGATCAGGCCGCCGATGATGGCACCCGGGACCGAGGTCAATCCGCCGAGGATCACCACCGGCAAGGCGCGCAGCGCGATGGTCGACAGCGAAAACTGGACGCCCAGCTTGGAGCCCCAGATGATGCCGGCGACCAGCGCCGTGATGCCGGCGACGCACCAGACGATGACCCAGATCCGTCCCAGCGGAATGCCAATCGACTGCGCAGCCTGGTGATCGTCCGCGACCGCTCGCAGCGCCCGGCCGGTAGCGGTCTTCTGGAAGAAGATCGACAGCGAGATGACCAGCAGGGCCGCGATCAGCGCGGCGATGAAGTCTTCCTTGTTGATCAGGATGCCGCCCTCGAAGACACTTTCCAGCATCATCACCGGTTCCTTCGGCATGCCGACGTCGATCTTGTAGATGGCGCTGCCGAAGATGGTCTGGCCGATGCCATCGAGGATATAGGCGATGCCCAGCGTGGCCATCAGCAGTGTCGCACCTTCCTGGTTGACCAGATAGCGCAAAGCCAGCCGCTCGATCAGCCAGGCGACGACGAACATGATCACCACGGCGATGGCAAAGGCCAGCACATTGGCCATGAAAAGGTTGTCGATGCCCAGCCACTGCGGGATCCACTCGGAAAAGCGCGCCATGGCCAGCGCGGCGAACAGCACCATCGCGCCCTGGGCGAAATTGAATACGCCCGAGGCCTTGAAAATCAGCACGAAGCCCAGCGCCACCAGCGAGTAAAGCATGCCGCTCATGAGGCCGCCGAGCAGGGTTTCCAGGAAAAAAGCCATGGTTCAGGTTCCTCAGTGGCTGGCGCCAAGATAGGCGCTGATGACAACGGGGTCGGCGCGGACTTCGTCCGGCGTGCCCTCCGAGATTTTTTCGCCGTGATCGAGTACCACGACGAAGTCGGAAAGGTCCATGACCACCCCCATGTCGTGCTCGATGAGCAGGACGGTGGTGCCGAACTGGTCGTTCAGGTCGAGGATGAAGCGGCACATGTCCTGCTTCTCTTCCACGTTCATGCCGGCCATGGGTTCGTCCAGCAACAGCAGTTGCGGTTCCATGGCCAGGGCGCGCGCCAGGTCGACGCGCTTTTGCAGGCCGTAGGGAAGGCGCCCCACGGGCGTCTTGCGGATGTGCTGGATCTCGAGAAAATCGATGATCTCCTCGACCTTGAGACGATGCTCGAGTTCCTCGCGCTGCGCAGATCCCAGCCAGAATGCCTGCTGCAAAATGTTGGCCTTCATCTTCAGATTGCGGCCGGTCATGATGTTGTCGAGGACTGACATGCCCTTGAACAGCGCGATGTTCTGGAAGGTACGGGCAATGCCCTGGGTCGCCGCGTCATGGGGACGCATCTGGTGGCGCACGTTGCCGAGAAAGGTAATGGTGCCTTCCTGCGGGTGGTAAACCCCGTTGATGACATTCAGCATCGAGCTCTTGCCGGCGCCGTTGGGGCCGATGATGGACGAGATCTCGCCGCGCTTGATCTCGAAGCTGACGCCGGTGATGGCCTTGACGCCACCGAAGCGCAGGCTGACATTAGCCACGCGCAGGAAGGTTTCTTCCGCCGCGCTCTGCGTCTCGCGCTGGCGCTTGCGCATCTCCCCCAGCGCCAGCAAAGCCTGGTCGCGCGTGTCGTGGATGTTGGAGCGGAAAGAGTCCTTCCCGGCGCTTTGCCGGATCGCATCGCGCGTCTGCGCCTTGGCATCAACGCGCACGCTACCGCTGCCATGCGCAATGTTGGTGTCCTTGCCGCGCTCGGCGAAGCGATCCCAGGCTTCCGGCGCGATCACGCAATCGGTATAGATCACCAGGAAGAACCAGCGCCGGCCGGTCGCGGCCAGACGCCTGTCCACTTCATCGTAAAACGCATCAACCTGGGCCGCATCGGCAAAGGTCAGGCTGGAGAAATCCACCTCCATCGTCGCAATGGCGTCGTGGAAGGTTATGCGCTCCGCAGGGGTCCTGTCAGTCATAAGTCGTTCGCCGTTTTCACTGCTGCTGGTCTACGCCGCTTTTTTCAAGCTGGCGGGGAAGGTCTTCACTTCGCAAATCTTGAGGTCGGCCGACACCTTGCCGGTGCGGCCGTCCTCGAACTTGACCTGGGTTTCGATGAATTGCGAGGTCTTGCCGGTGTACAGTGCGTCGATCAGAACGGCATATTTTTCCGCGACGAAGCCGCGCCGCACCTTGCGGGTACGCGTCAGTTCGTCGTCATCCGGGTCGAGCTCCTTGTGCAGCACCATGAAGCGATGGATCTGCGTCTCGGCCACCATCGCATCGTGCGACAGGTCGACATTCACCTGCTCGACGCACTCCCGGATCAGTTCCAGGACCTCGGGCTTGGCAGCCAGATCGGTGTAGCCGGAATACGGCAGGCCGCGCCGCTCGGCCCAGTTGCCGACCGCGCCCATGTCGATGTTGATGAAGGCGCAGACCATGTCGCGGTCGTGGCCGAAGCAGACCGCTTCCTTGATGTGCGGGAAGAACTTGAGCTTATTCTCGATGTAGTTGGGCGCAAAGATCGCGCCGTGGGACAGCTTGCCGACATCCTTGGCGCGATCGATGATCTTGAGGTGCCCGTCCTCGTCGAAGAATCCGGCGTCGCCGGTATGGAACCAGCCTTCGGCATCGATCACCTCGGCCGTTGCGTCCGGACGCTTGTAGTACTCCTTGAGAAGGAGTTTGCCGCGCACCAACACCTCGCCGCCATCGGAAATCTTGACCTCGACGCCGGGCGCCGGCTTGCCGACGCTGTCGAACTTGATCTCGCGGTCCGGCTGCAGGCAGACCGCGGCGCAGGTCTCGGTGGCGCCGTACAACTGCTTGAGGTTGACGCCGATCGAGCGATAGAAACGGAACAGGTCGGGGCCGATGGCGGCGCCCGCCGTGTAGGCGACGCGGATGCGGCTCATGCCGAGCACGTTGCGCAGTGGGCCGTAGATCAGCAGGTTGCCCAGCGCATAGAGCAGCCGGTCGGTAGTCGACACCGTGGACTTGCCGTCGAGGATATCCGAGCCGCAACGCTTGGCCACGGCCATGAAGTAATGGAACATGCTGCGCTTCATGGCGCTGGCATCCTCCATGCGGATCATCACCGTAGTCAGCAGGTTTTCGAACACGCGCGGCGGGGCGAAGTAGTAGGTCGGCCCGATCTCGCGCAGGTCGGTCATCACCGTGTCGCCCGACTCGGGACAGTTGATGGTGAAGCCGGCCACCATGGCTTGCGCATAGGAGAACAGGTGGTCGCCGACCCAGGCCATCGGCAGGTAGGACAGGATGTCCTCCTGGTCGGTGAGTTTGTCGAAGCCGACACCGCTTTGCGCCGCGGCGATGAAAGTCCCATGGGTCAGGCAGACGCCCTTGGGCTTGCCCGTGGTGCCCGAGGTGTAGAGCATCACGGCGACGTCTTCGGTGCTACCCCTGGCCACTTCGGCGGGAATGAAGTCCGGCTGGTTCTTGTCGTGCACCTTGCCCATCGCTATGACTTCGTCCAGGCCCTGCAGCCAGGTCTGGGTGTAATGGCGCATGCCACGGGCATCGTCGTAGAGGATGTGGGCCAGCGCCGGGCACTGCTCCTTGATTTCCAGCAGCTTGTCGACCTGCTCCTGGTCTTCCACGATGGCAAAGCGAATCTCGCCGTCGGTCAGCACAAACACCATTTCCGCCGACACCGCATCCTGGTACATCGGCACCGGCACGCCGCCCAGCATCTGCGCCGCGCACATGGACCAGTACAGGCGCGGGCGGTTGTCGCCGATGATCGCAAGGTTGTCGCCGCGCTTGAAACCGAGTTCGGCCAGGCCGCAGGCGATGGCGCGCACTTCCGCAGCCACCTGCGACCAGTTCCAGGTCTGCCAGATGCCGAGATATTTCTCGCGCGTTGCCGGGCGATCGCCGCGCGTCGCCGCGTGATTCAGCAGCAGGCGGGGAAATGTATCGAGCGGGCCGGAAGCCCGCCCCGATGGGGATGCAGCCATGCGTTTTCTCTCCTCCAGCAAATACCGATGCGGGCTCGCTGTTCTCGCGAATTGTCCGCTGCAGCGATTGAGTCTAAGCCATTCAGCTGCCTATAATTGTCGCGTGCCTGACAATTGTCAAATATCCGGAATCTCGCTCGAAGATATGCTGCGCCGCACAAGCTGGGCGCAGTCGCTGTCTGTCGCGGATTTCGCGCGCGCCCGCGAGGGAACGATCGAGCGCTTCGTGCCCTCCGCCGGCTTCGTCTGCCGCAAGGGGGAGCCGGTGGAACACTGGTTCGGCATCATCGACGGCCTGGCCAAGATGTCGAGCGACTGGGCCAGCGGCAAGACCGCCAGCTACACCGGCATCGCCGCCGGCGGCTGGTTCGGCGAAGGCTCCATGCTCAAGGCCGAGCCGCGCCGCTACGACGTCATCGCGCTACGCGACACGCGCGTCGCCTGCGTCAAGCACGAAACCTTCCACTGGCTGCTCGACAACAGCATCCCCTTCAACCGCTTCGTCATCAACCAGATCAATGAACGCCTCGGGCTGTTCATCGGCCTGCTCGAATCGGAACGGCTGGCCGACATCGATGCCCGCGTCGCGCGCGCCATCGCCGCGCTGTTCCATCCCGTACTCCAGCCCGGCATGGAATCGCGCATCGCGATTTCCCAGGGCGAAATCGGCTACCTTGCCGGCGTCTCGCGCCAGCGGGTAAACCGCACCCTGCGCACGCTGGAGGAAGGCGGATTCCTGATCGCCGAGTACGGCGGCATAAGGGTGCTGGACCTCGACGGACTGCGCCGCTTCGCCGGCTGAGGACGTGCCGGACGCGTCCAATCTCGTCATTCCGGCGAACGCCGGAATCCAGTGCTTGCGGTCACCCGGTCACCGGCCCTCGCCGGTTCAATGGACTTGTTCGACAGGCCCCCGGACTTGAAAAGTCGGCGCTGGCGCTACGCCGCCGTATCGCCAGCGCCGACTTTTTGCCAGCCGCTCAGTACTGGTAGAAACCGCGCCCGGTCTTGCGCCCCAGATAACCCGCGGCGACCATCTCCTTCAACAGTGGCGCCGGGCGATACTTGGAATCGTTGAAGCCTTCGTAGAAGACGTTCATCACCGCCAGCATGGTGTCCAGGCCGATCATGTCGGCCAGCGCCAACGGGCCGATCGGCTGGTTGCAGCCCAGCTTCATCCCGGCATCGATCTCCTCGGCCGATGCGAGGCCCTCCGAATAGACAAAGATCGCCTCGTTGATCATCGGGCAGAGGATCCGGTTCACGACGAAGCCCGGATTGTTCTTCACCGTGATCGGCGTCTTGCCCAGCACCTTGGCCAATGCCTCGACTTTCGCATGCGTCTCGTCCGAGGTCTGCAGGCCGCGAATCAGTTCCACCAGCGCCATCAGCGGTACCGGATTGAAGAAGTGCATGCCGATGAACTTGTCCGCACGCCCCGTCGCGGCCGCCAGCTGGGTAATCGAAATCGACGAGGTGTTGCTGGCGATGATGGTGTCGGCGCCGATCGCGGCTTCGACATCCTTGAGTATCTTCAGCTTGAGGCCGAAGTTCTCGGTAGCCGCCTCGATCACGATGTCGACGCCCTTCATGTCAGCCATCTGCGTCGTCGGCTTGATGCGCGTCATCGCCACCGCCTTCTGCTCGGCCGTCATCTTCTCCTTCTTGACCAGGCGGTCGAGGCTGCCGGATACGACGGCGATGCCCTTTTGCACCGCGGCGTCGTTGATGTCCAGCATCACTGCGTCGATGCCGACCACCGCGCAGGCCTGCGCGATGCCGTTGCCCATGGTTCCGGCACCGATGATGCCGACGGTTTTGATTGTCATTGCCTGCTCCTTTGAAATGGCGTGAACGATGGATTGGATTTTAGCCTGCCGCAGCAACCATGCGGCAGCATGGCGACTCCCTCAGTCAGGAGCGCAGGCCGGTTCAGTGAACCACTTTCAGCGCAGGACCCTGCCGCAACCTGATGTTGATCACCACGATGCGACTGCCGAGCATGACGATGCTGCCCGAGTGGCGGTCGTTGCCGGTATCGCTGTACTCGAAGCCATAGACGCGCTGGATGCGCAGCACGCCCTCGCCGTCGCGGGCGAAGCGCAGCCGCGAAATGGCTACCGTGTCGTCGAGCAGCAGCAGATCCTCCGCCCTGCAGGCGGCCCTCACGGCGGCTACCGCCGCTTCGCGCGCCTTGAGGCTGTCCAGCCACAGCCAGGCTGTGGCTGCGAGTAGTAGCAGGCCAAGCAGATCGAGAAAATTCATGGCCGCAGCCTAACCCAATTCCTCGCCGCGGCGGCAAGCCAGCTCACCGCACCGCCGGCGACCTGGATGCGCTACATGCTGCGACGATACTGCCCGCCTACCTCGTACAAGGCATTCGAGATCTGCCCCAGCGAACAATGGCGCACGGCCTCCATCATCACCGCGAAGACGTTGCTGTTGTCGATCACGGCCTGCTTCAGCCGGGCCAGGCAAGCTTCGGACTGCCCCGCGTTGCGCTGCTGGAAGTCCTTGAGGCGCGTGAGCTGCGACTGCTTCTCGCCTTCGGTCGAACGCGCCAATTCGATTTCACTGGCCACGCCCGAGCCGTGCGGATTGAGGAAGGTATTGACGCCGATGATGGGGAAGGAACCGTCGTGCTTCTTGTGCTCATAGTGCATCGACTCTTCCTGGATCTTGCCGCGCTGGTAGCCGGTCTCCATGGCGCCGAGCACGCCGCCCCTTGAGGCGATGGCTTCGAATTCCTTGAGCACGGCTTCCTCGACGAGGTCGGTCAGCTCCTCCATGACGAAGGCGCCCTGGTTCGGGTTTTCGTTCTTGGCCACGCCCCACTCGCGGTTGATGACGAGCTGGATCGCCATGGCGCGCCGCACGCTTTCCTCGGTCGGCGTGGTGATGGCCTCGTCGTAGGCGTTGGTGTGCAGGCTGTTGCAGTTGTCGTAGATGGCGATCAGCGCCTGCAGCGTGGTGCGGATGTCGTTGAAATCCATCTCCTGCGCGTGGAGTGAGCGTCCGGATGTCTGGATGTGGTACTTCAATTTCTGCGAACGCTCGTTGGCACCGTATTTGTTCCTCATCGCCACGGCCCAGATGCGGCGCGCGACGCGGCCGATCACCGAGTATTCCGGGTCCATGCCGTTGCTGAAGAAGAAACTCAGGTTGGGCGCGAAATCGTCGATGTGCATGCCGCGCGCCAGGTAGGTTTCGACGTAGGTGAGGCCGTTGGCCAGGGTGAAGGCGAGCTGGCTGATCGGGTTGGCCCCGGCTTCGGCGATGTGGTAACCGGAGATCGACACCGAGTAGAAATTGCGTATCTGGTTATGCACGAAGAACTCGGCGATGTCGCCCATCATCTTCAGCGCGAATTCGGTCGAGAAAATGCAGGTGTTCTGGCCCTGGTCTTCCTTGAGGATGTCGGCCTGCACCGTGCCGCGCACCGATGACAAGGTCCATTCACGGATTTTTGCGGCTTCGTCCTCGGTCGGCTGGCGGCCGTTGTCGGTGACGAACTTGCCGATCTGCTGGTCGATCGCGGCATTGAGGAACATGGCCAGGATCATCGGCGCCGGACCGTTGATGGTCATCGACACCGAGGTCGCCGGGTCGCACAGGTCGAAGCCCGAGTAGAGCACCTTGAGGTCGTCCAGCGTGGCGATCGAAACGCCCGAGTTGCCGATCTTGCCGTAGATGTCCGGGCGCGGATCGGGATCGCAGCCGTAGAGCGTCACCGAGTCGAAGGCGGTAGAGAGGCGCTTGGCCGGCATGCCTTCGGACACTTTCAGGAAGCGCTTGTTGGTGCGGAAGGCGTCGCCCTCGCCGGCGAACATGCGCGTCGGATCCTCGTTCTCGCGCTTGAAGGCGAATACGCCGGCGGTGTAGGGGAAGGAGCCGGGCACGTTCTCGCGCATCAGGAACTTGAGGAGTTCGCCCTCGTCCTCGAAGCGCGGCAGCACCACCTTGCGGATCTTGGTGCCGGACATGGTCTCAAAGACAAGGCCGGTGCGGATTTCCTTGTCGCGGATTTTCACCACGTACTCGTCGCCGGCATAGGCCTTCTTCATGTCCGGCCACATCGCCAGCAGCTTGCGCGCGTGCGGCGTGAGCTGGCCGTCCTTCCACGAAATCAGTTCGTCGAAGTCGCCTGCTTTCTTGCCGCAACCCTCGAAGATGGCCTTTGCCGTTTTTAAAGACTGCCGTTCGCGCGCCAGCTGGGCCTGCTCCCCGATGTGGCGGTGGTAGCCGCGCAGCGTGTCGGCGATTTCGGCCAGGTAGCGCACGCGGTCGGCCGGCACGATGGCGCGCCCGGCCGAGGAGGCCTTGACCGCGACGAGCGGCAGGCGGCTCTTGGCGAACTTGAGCCCCTTCTCGGCCAGGCGCGGCGCCAGCGCCTGGTAGAGCGCGGTGACGCCGTCGTCGTTGAAGCGCGCCGCCATGGTGCCGAACACAGGCATGGCCTCGGGTTTTTCGCCGAAGCGCTCGCGATTGCGCTGGTACTGCTTCCTCACGTCGCGCAGCGCGTCTTCCGCGCCCTTGCGGTCGAACTTGTTGATGGCAACGAAATCGGCGAAGTCGAGCATGTCGATCTTTTCCAGCTGCGAGGCGGCGCCGAACTCGGGTGTCATGACGTAGAGCGAAACATCGACCAGTGGCACGATGGCCGCATCGCCCTGGCCGATGCCCGAGGTCTCGACCACGATCAGGTCGAAGCCGGCCACCTTGCAGGCGACGATGACGTCGGGCAGCGCCTTGGAGACCTCGCTGCCGGTGTCGCGCGTCGCCAGCGAGCGCATGTAGATGTTGGGATGCTGGATCGCGTTCATGCGGATGCGGTCGCCCAGCAGCGCGCCACCGGTGCGCTTGCGCGAGGGGTCGATCGAGATCACGGCGATCTTCTGGGCATCGTCCTGGTCGAGGCGGAAGCGGCGGATCAGTTCGTCGGTCAGCGAAGACTTGCCGGCGCCGCCCGTACCCGTAATTCCAAGAGTCGGCGCTGGCGACACGGCGACGGCCTTGTCGTGCAGCGCCTTCTTCGCCTTTTCCGGCCATGCCCCGTTCTCCAGCGCGGTGATGATCTGCGCCAGGTTGCGCAGGCGCTCGGCGCCGTCCTTCACTTCCAGTGCCTTGAGGTCCTGCGGTGCGCGCCTGCTGATGTCGAGGTCGCAGCGCATCACCATGTCGTTTATCATGCCCTGCAGGCCCATCTTCTGGCCGTCCTGCACCGAATAGAGGTGGGCCACGCCGTAGTCGTGCAGTTCCTTCATCTCGGCCGGCACGATCACGCCGCCGCCGCCGCCGAAGACCTGGATGCTGACGCCGCCGCGCTGCTTCAGCAGGTCGATCATGTACTTGAAGAACTCGACATGCCCGCCCTGGTAGGACGACACCGCGATGCCCTGGGCATCTTCCTGCAAGGCCGCATTGACGATCTCGTCCACCGAGCGGTTGTGGCCGAGGTGGATCACCTCGACGCCGGTCGCCTGCAGGATGCGCCGCATGATGTTGATCGAGGCGTCGTGGCCGTCGAACAGCGAAGTGGCGGTAACGAAGCGCACTTTGTGCTTCGGCTTGTAGGGCGCCAGCTTGGCAGCAATGCTGAGATCGGTCATGGCAAGGGCTCCGGTATGCGCAACAGAGTTTGCATGATAGGCAATGCGTCTTGATCCCGCCATGACACAAAACGACGATAACTATGCATAATCTGCCATTATGGCCGCCAAATCCATCCCACCCGGCAAGACCGCCGGAAGCCCCTCCACCGTCGCCATAGGCTTTGTAAGCGGCATATTGTCAGGGGTTTCGCGGGCAGGACTGGTGCCGGAAGTCCTGCTTGAACATGCAGAAATTGCCACGCACCTGCTGCACGAACGCGACGCCCGCATCCCGGTCGCGCGCTACGCCGCGCTTTACCGCCTGATCAACGAAAGCCTCGACGACGAGGGCTTTGCGCTGTTCTCGCGCCCCCTGCACCGGGGCAGTTTCGAGTTCCTCTGTCGCGCCGCGCTCTCCGCGACGACGCTGGCGGAAGCGCTGGAACGCATCGCGCGCTTTCTGCACGTGGTGCTGGACGACCTCGACGTGGAACTGGAAACCAGCGGCCGCGCCGCCGTGATCGTCATCAGCGAGGAGCAGGCGCTGCCGGTCGGCCCGGCCGGACGCGTGTTCGCCTTCGAGTGGCTGCTGCGCATGATCCACGGCCTGGCGGCCTGGCTGGTGGCGCATCCGCTGCCGCTCGTCGAAGTGAGCTTTCCCTATCCGCCGCCGCTGCACGCCGCCGATTACGAACTGGTCTTCGCCCCGCGCTATACCTTCGACGCGCCGCGCCTCGAGGCGCGCTTCCCGGCCGAATGGCTGGCCCTGCCGGTACGCCGCGACGAAGCCGCGCTGACGCTATTCCTCGCCGATGCGCCGGCCAGCATCACCACGCTCTACCGCCGCGACCGCGCGCTCGCGCTGCGCGTGCGCGAACACCTGCGTGCGGCCCTGCCGGATCAGCCGGGCCTGCCCGCCATCGCGCACCGCCTGTTCCTTTCGCCGCGCACCCTGCACCGCCGCCTCGAAGACGAGGGCACCAGCTTTCGCGCGATCAAGGACAGCCTGCGCCGCGAGCTCGCCACCGACTGGCTGACCAAGACGGCGCGGCCCGTGAGCCGCATCGGCGCCGACCTCGGCTTCGCCGACGCCGCCGCCTTCTACCGCGCCTTCAGCGCCTGGACCGGCAGCGGCCCGCGCGAATACCGGCAGCGCCACGGGCAAGCCCCGGCGCCGTCGGGACGCCCGGCCTGAGCGGCCGCACTGCTTGCCGGGAACCCCGTTGCCGGCAAGCCACAGGCGCGGCAGCCACAAAATTCATCCGTCCCGTGGGTGGTAATATGATTTTTTTCGAACAGTGGGGTGGCCCGATCGTGACCAACAACAATCTCCACGAAATACCCATTGCACTCGATATCGGCATCGCCGAAATCGACTCGCAGCACCGCCAGCTCCACGCGCTGCTGCAGCGCCTGAAGCAATCGACGGACAAACGCTACGGCTTCGCGTCCGACGCCATCCTCGCGGAACTGGTGATACAGACCCGGATCCATTTCGCCGTTGAAGAAAGCCTGATGCGGCTGCTTTCCTTTCCCGATACGGAAGATCATGTCGAGGAGCACCGGAAACTGACGGAACAACTCGAAAAGCTGAGAAAACGCGCGCAGGACTTCGAGGTCGCGAACGGGCTGACGAGTTTCATCCAGACCTGGCTGGTCGATCACGTCAATCATTTCGACCGCGAATTCGTCGGGCATTTCCTCGCCCGAGGCGTCGACCACCAGGCATCGCCTGTAACGCGCAAGCCGCCCGTCTGAGGCGGCACTTCTATCCGCTGCGGCCCGCCTCCAGCCGCCACCCCTTGACCAGCGCATAGATCGCCGGGATCACCATCAGCGTCAGCACCGTCGATGAAACCATGCCGCCGACCATGGGCGCGGCAATGCGGCGCATGACT
>JBIKKY010000010.1:0-65548 GCA_044360105.1 Sulfuritalea sp. | reverse complement strand
TCCGAACCGGCACCCGTGCTCCACATGATGGGCAAGAGGCCCGCCATGATCGCGACCACGGTCATCAGCTTGGGCCGCACGCGCTCCACGGCGCCTTCCATCACCGCGCCATAGAGGTCGCCCGCGTTTGGTCTTCGGCCTCGTTCCGAGGCCCTCGGCGACTTTGCACAGTCGCCGACCGGCGCGGGCGACGAGCAGTGCTTGTCGAATTCCCCGCGCCGTCCCGCCAGCGCCGACTTTTGCTGTGCGGCTTTCCAGGCATGGTCGAGGTAGATCAGCATCACCACGCCGGTTTCGGCGGCGACGCCGGCCAGCGCGATTAACCCGCCACCCAAGTCCCGGATGCTTTCTCCGCCACGTCGCGTAAGCAAGGCAATCAGATACACGAAGAACTCGATTTGACCACCTTGGTAGGCGGATACCGAGATGCCCTTGGCGTCTCCCTCCAACTCCGCACTAACGATCCCATCCACGTAGCGGTTGCGGGCGACATGGATCACCTCGATGAGACCAGCCCTTCAGGTCAGTACGGCCGGCCGCGTGTTCGCCTTCGATAAGTGCTATTTCTTGCGCGACTGGCTTGGGAATGTCTTCACATAGGCCAAGACGCTGCGAATTTCTTCGTCTGACAGAATGTACTTGAAAGCCGGCATGACATAGGCAGGTTCCGGCAGGCGATTCAGGCCTTCGCGGATGTTTTCAATCAGTTCCTTGTCGCGGCCAGCCAGGACCTGGGCGACGGTCATGTCGGGTATGTACTGGCCTCCCTGGACGAAATAGGCCGAGCGCGGGCCGTCGCCCTTGCCGTGAACGCCATGGCAAAGCGCGCAGTGATCGAGAAAGATGACTTGGCCGCGCGCGGCGGAAACCGGCTTGCCGGTGGGCTTGAAATACGGCTGCGCCGATTCGCTGCGCAAGCTCACCTTGGTCCCCTCCTTCATTTCACCCTTTTTATCGGCGGCAAGCGACGGTCCGGCGAACGCTGCAACAAGGGCTGCAAGCAGCGGAAGTACGTGGAAGGTTTTCATGTTCAACTCCTCAGGTTTCCCGATGTCAATGCCGCCGGCTTGCCGAGTTCGATGCGGTGGGCCAACAGAAAGCATCGTGCTGCTTCAAGTAAATCGCTGTAAGGATTGTTCGGAACAGATCCGACCGCCAGATCGGCAAGTCGCGTGGCAAACGGCAGCAGGAAGCGGTCGAGAAACTCCGCCTCGACGACGCGAACGCCCCGGATCAGTTCCAGGTCCTGCGCCTCCTCTGCTTCGCTCTCACGGAAACAGAGCATGTGCATGAATTCGAGTTCGACACAAAGATGGTCCGGCAGATCGTCGTAGGAGTCCGCGATATCCATGCCATGACTCTGGTAATACTCCTTGATGGTCAGCATCTCTTCAAGGCGCTTTTCGCTGTCGACTGCCGTGAACAGCGAGCCATAGGGCGGACAGGGAAGGTGCGGAAAGTTGTTGGTGAAGAGCGAGATATATGCAGCCTCGACTTCCTCATAGCTCATCCCTCGCAGACCGGAAAAGAACTTCCCGGCGGCCGGAATGCCTTTGTCCGCCAGCTTCGCCTCGGACTGCACTTCCGCTTCATAAACTTGCTGGAAATCGGTCTCGGTCGACTCCAGGCGGAAATAGTCATGCCCGCCCTCGCCGGGATGCGCCAAGGCCAATTCGAGAAAGTGATAGAGCTGGCCGCGCTTGCCCGCCCTGGACCGGGCGCTATCAACTTGCGCATTTTCAGGCGACTTGCTGGCATTCACCGGCTGGTCCATTGCTAGATATCCTTCATCTTGATGGGCGCTTCGACGTGATGCGGCTCGTCCAGCAGCCCACCCATCGCATAGCCGAAGTACTTCTCGATCTCTTCTTTTGGAACATTCTTCGGCGGCACGTACCAGACCGAAGGAATCGTGCCAAAGTCGGGCCGGTATTGGCGGCGCTCGATCGGGTTGATCACCCGGTGCGTGGCCTTCAGGCTGGTTTGCGGATCGTAGACTTTGACGCCCAGGCCCGGATCGCGAATCATTTTCGAGATCGTGCTTTCAGGATCCATCAGGTTGCCGAAGATGCGGATCTTGCCGACGCAGCTCTTGACGCATTGCGGCTCCTGCCCCTTCTCCAGCAGCGGGAAGCAGAACATGCACTTGTTCGACTTCTTGGTCACCGCGTTGTAGTAGATCTTGTCGTACGGACAGGCCTTGACGCAGTTCTGGAAGCCTTCACAGGTGTTCTGGTCGATCAGCACGATGCCATCCTCGTTCTTGTAGATCGAGCGGGTCGGGCAAGCGGGCAGGCAGGCCGGGTTGGCGCAATGGTTGCAGGGCCGCGCCAGGTAGAACTGCCAGAGCTTGGGAAATTTTCCCTTGGGCGTGTCCTGGTAGAGGTTGGAAAACCGATAGTCCCAATCCGACGGGTTCTTGCTCCCGTTCTTGCGCGGATATTTTCCATAGGGCTCGGTGGCAACGCTGTTCCAGTACATGTCCTCCTGCCCGGGATCGCTGGTCCAGGTTTGCTTGCAGGCCATGGTGCAGGTATGACATCCGATACATTTGTTGATATCGAGCAACATGCCCCACTGAACGCGGTTGCCATATTTCGGGTTGGGTTGCCCGTAGTATTTTTGCCAAAGTGCTTCGGACATGGCGGCTCTCCTCGGTTAGGACTTCTTCACTTCGCACAACTGATCGAAGTGGCCGGAAACCGGCCCCCAGACGTTGGGGATGAAGTAGATTTCGTGAATGGGGTTGATGGGGTTGTGGGTCAGCGAGTTCCAGTGGCCTTCGCGGATCTGTTCGCGCTGCCAGCCGAAATAGATCAGCACCGCGCCGGGAGGCACGGACTCCCGAAGTTTGACCTTCGCCTTGACATAGCCGTACTGGTTGAAAGCCGTTGCCCAATCTCCGGCAACCAATCCACGTTTCGCGGCGTCGACCGGATTGAGTTCCAGCAGCGGTTGGCCGATATCGTCGAGCCTGGTTACCGCATCCGTGGTGCGCCAGGATGAATGCACGCTCCAGCGGGTATGCCGGGAATGATAGACCATCGGGTATTGTTTGAAGAGCGGATTGCGCTCCTTCTTGGCTTCCGCCCAAACCTTCGAGGGTCCATAGGGTGTTGCCTGGTGTGGCTCCTTATGCACCGGAAGCTGCTCGCCGAACTGGATGAAGCGGTCTTCGTCCTTGTACAACTCCTGCCTCCCCGAGGCGGTCTTGAACTTCTTCTTGCCTTCGATTTCCTCGGTGAACGGGGCATAGGGTGAACTCGGCAGGTTCACGCGGATGGTTCGCTCCTTCTTCAGCCGCTCGAAGGTGATTCCCTTGACCTGGGGGCCGCCGGTTTCAAGCAGCAGTTCGATGGCTTCTTCCGGCCGGTTGAACTTGAAGCGGTCTGCAGTACCCAGCCGCTTGCACAGCTCGTGATATATCCAGATGTCGGTCTTGGCTTCGAACATCGGCTCGAGGCCACCCTCGTGCAGCTGGATGTAGGGGTGGGCAGGCGTCGTGGCGATATCGTAGGGCAGTTCGAACCAGCTCACCACCGGCAGCACGATGTCGGCAAGTTGTGCTGATGTGCTCATCTCGATTTCGGGCGAAATGATCAACTCGATCTCCGGCAGCACCTTGCGCATCAGGTTGCTCTGATCGGAGGCCTCGCCAAGGAGGTTCCCGCCCGCCGCATAGATGCAACGGATCTGGCGCCACAGGCCGGCCTTGTTGAACATGGTGTCGGTCGGGCCGTTGACCACGTAGGCCGTGTCCAGCGGCACGGGACGGTAACGCTCGTCGGGCTTGCCGCCTTCCTTCTTCGGAAAGAAGTAGTCGGTCGGGTTGAGTCGCATCAGGTATTGCCCGGCCCAGGGGCTCACGCCGCCGCCCTGGCGCCCGACGTTGCCGGTCAGGCAGGCGAGTTCGATGGTTGCGCGACCGATGAGGTCGCCGTGGTACCAGTGATTGATGCCGGTTCCCGCCCAGATGCTGGCCGGCTTGGCCGATGCATATTCCACCGCGAGGCGCTCGATATCCTTGGCTGGAACACCGGTGATTTCCGAGACGGTCTTGGGGTCGTAGTCTTCCAGCTTTTTCAAGAGCAGTGTGTGGGCCGTCGAGCAACTGACCTTCTTGCCATCCTTGAGAGTGATGTCCCACGTCCCGGTAAGCGCCAGTTTGTCGCTGAAATATACGTCGGGAACAGCTTTCCCCATCGCCGGATCGTAGGCCATGAAAGCTTTTGCATCGCCGCCCTCCGTGACGTCCGCGGCTTTCAAATACTTGCCGTTATCGTTGCGCACCAGCAGGGGACCGCTGGTGGTGCGGCGCATATGGGCCTCGTCGGTCAGGCCTCGTTTGACGACCACATGGCAGAAGCCCAGCGCCAATGCCCCATCCGTTCCGGGACGCACGCGTACCCACTCGTCGACCATGCTCGCCGTCGGGTCATAGTAGGGTGCGATATAAACGAGCTTGACCCCCTTGGCCCGCACGTCGGTGAAGAAGTGCGCATCGGGCATGCGGGTCTGTGCAACGTCCGAGCCCCAGATGATCGCGTACTTGGTGTTGAGCACGTCCTTGAACTCGTGTTCTTCGGTCTGCACGTTCCAGGTGATCGGATGGGCCAGCGGCAGGTCACCATACCAGTTGTAGAAAGTACCGATGCCGAAGCCATTGACCGAGGCGAAACGGAAGCCGGCACCCTGCTTGGCGATGCCGGTGGCCGGCACCGGCGGATAAATCCAGATGGTGTTCTGGCCGTATTTGGCCGCAATCCGCTTGAACTCGCTGGTGATAAAGTCCAGCGCCTCGTCCCATGAAATGCGCTTCCACTGACCGGCGCCGCGAGGCCCGACTCGCTTCATCGGAAACTTGACCCGGTTCGGCGAATACACGCGCCGATGGTAGGTGGCACCCTTCATGCAGCCGCGCGGGTTGTACTCGTCGTCCGGGTAGTCGAGCGGCTGCTCGACGCGCTTGACGATGCCATCCTTGATGATGACATTCCACGCACACGAGCCCGTGCAGTTTGGCATGTTGATCGAACGGAAAGTACGTTCGCCTTGGAAGAGATTGCGGTAGCCTTCTTCCCACGCACGGCCCTTGCGCTCTGTCAAGGCGGCGAGCGCGGGCCCTCCAAGGGAAAAGGGTAGTCCTGCGGCGGCGGCAATGGAAAGGCTGCCCTTGATGAATTCGCGACGACTAGTTGTCATGATGATTCCCCGACGAATGGGTGATTGTCAAATTAGCGGCTGCCTGATCATTCCCGGGCCGGCGAACTGTACGCACAATAAAACCTCCGCGATGGTGCCGGCCCAGCCTTCCCTAGTTGCTCATGGAAAGTGTCTTCACCACGTTTTCGAAAGTCTGGATGGTACCCAGCACGGTCGGACTACCCCAGCGCACGTGGTACTTGTTCTCCGGCACTTTGGCCAAAGCCAGCATCAGGCTGTTGAAGGCGCCGAGGTCGGCAGTCTCGAAGTAGGTGATGAAATCGGTGTCATCGATCCCTGTCGAGTGGTAAAGCTTTCTTTTCACGTTCACCAGGTTCACCAGAGTGGGCAGGGTGTGGGTCTCGATTTCCTTGAGGCGCTGCTCGTCGCTGAGGTTCCACCAATCCGCGTTCTTCTTGACCGGGACCATGAGTGCGTAGCGCGGTGCCTCGCCGCTGTAGGTAGAACCGGTCAGACCGGCATTGAGGCTGGGCGACTTTTCCTTGGTGATGTAGTTCAACGCCTTGGTCATCCCGACCAACTGTTCGGTAACGTCCGAGTACATGCCGAAGCGGGTAGCCCGGAAATCAACCAGAAAGGCCTGCGTAGCGGCCATGTCATAGGAATGCACGCGCAGGAAGTAGTCGCTCTGGGCTTCGAAGCCGCGCGTCAGGTAGGCGTCGACAATGACCTTCTCCTTGTGCTTATCGACCACGGCAAGCACTTCGGCGGCCGCGCCCTTGCGTTCCGCAGCGGACATTCTGTAATAGTCCGGGCGAACCTTGTAGGTGGAGAAATTGCCGAAGACGCCAGGTGCGGCCAGAATTTTCGCGCGATCGACCGGCACAGGCATTGCTGCGCCCGCAGCCTGCTGTGCAAGCGCGCTGCCATTGCCCAACATGAGACCGGCCGTCAGAAGCGCTAGAGAAATCTTTTTCATGGTTGCCTCTCCTTTATTGATGTCAAGTAAATATTTGGTTGGCTAAGAACTCTGATGCAAGCAACGAATGTCCGCACTTTGCTCTTTCAGTTGCTGGGGATTTTGATCAAAGTCAAAGAAAGTCGTTTAGACTTTGACTTTATTTTTGCTTCCTGCTGTAACCAAAAAGCCCCTCCCAACGAATAGGTGAATAGGCGTGAAAGTGTGAGTGCGGAACGGCTGCAGGACTTGCTGGTTCGGGGACTCGACGGAGATGCCCAGGCTTATCGTGAATTCCTCTCTGACCTGACCGGGTATCTGAGGTCGTTCCTCATGAGGCGCTTGTCCAGCCTGCCCGATGAAGTTGAAGACCTTGTTCAGGAGTCCCTGCTTGCAATCCACAACAAACGTCACACCTATGACCGCAAGCAACCTCTCGCCGCATGGGTGCATGCAATCGCAAAGTACAAGCTGGTGGACTTCCTTCGAGGACGGGCAATCAGGGATTCACTCAACACTCTGTTCGACGAAGAGGGTGCTTTTTTTGCCACGTCCAATACGGATGCAGCGGAGGCCCGCCAGGACATCATGAAGTTGCTGGATCGATTGCCCGAAAAACAGCGCATGCCAATCATTCATACGAAGCTGGACGGGCTGTCGGTAGAAGAGGCGGCGCAGATGAGCGGGATGTCCGAGTCGGCTCTGAAAGTTGGGATACACCGTGGAATGAAGGCACTGGCAGCGATGGTAGGTGAACAGCGATGAAGACCAACGACCTTATAGACATGCTGGCCACCGGCGCCAGCCTCGAGCAAGCAGGCGACCCCTGGCGCCGCTTGGTTTATGTCATTGGATTCGGCACGATCGCCTCCACCATCCTGATGGTGAAGGCAATACCCGTGAATCCCGACCTCGCGAACACGATGCAATTGGCGGCATTTTGGGAAAAGCTGGGATTTGCCGCGGCTATTGCAGCGGTGGCCTTGCTGATGGTTTTCCGCCTTTCCAGGCCAGGGGTGCGCCTTGGAAACGCTTTCTGGGCCCTGATGGCGCCGATTCTGGCGATATGGATCCTGGCCGGCATAGCGTTTGCCGCGGCAGAGCCCGGGGAAAGAGCATCTCTATTCTTTGGCAACACCTGGCAGGTATGCCCTTTTCTCATAACGATGCTCGCGACGCCCGTCTTCGCCGCAAGTTTTTGGGCAATGCGCGATCTTGCGCCAACCAATCTCAGACTAGCGGGAGCCGCCGCCGGGCTGTTCTCAGGCGCCGTCGGAGCGGTGGTGTATTGCTTTCACTGCCCGGAACTTGAAGCCCCCTTTATCGCTTTTTGGTATTTGCTAGGCATCCTGATCCCATCTGTGGCCGGCGCATTGATCGGACCCAGACTGCTGCGCTGGTAGGAGTACGGGAGCAATTCAAGTGGCCGCCGGCCTCCCCAGCCGCCACCCCTTGACCAGCGCATAGATCGCCGGGATCACCATCAGCGTCAGCACCGTCGAGGAGATCATGCCGCCGACCATGGGCGCGGCAATGCGGCGCATGACTTCCGAACCGGCACCCGTGCTCCACATGATGGGCAAGAGGCCCGCCATGATCGCGACCACGGTCATCAGCTTGGGCCGCACGCGCTCCACGGCGCCTTCCATCACCGCGCCATAGAGGTCGCCCGCGTCCGCTCGCCGTCCCGCCAGCGCCGACTTTTTCTGTGCGGCTTCCCAGGCATGGTCGAGGTAGATCAGCATGACCACGCCGGTCTCGGCGGCGACGCCGGCCAGCGCGATGAAACCCACTGCCACCGCCACCGAGAGGTTGTAGCCGAGCAGCCACATCAGCCAGACGCCGCCGACCAGGGCGAAAGGCACCGAGAGCATCACGATCAGGGTTTCGGTCAGACGCCGGAAGTTGAGGTAGAGCAGCAGGAAGATCAGCAGCAGGGTCAGCGGCACCACCACCTTGAGCTTCTCGATGGCGCGCTCCATGTACTCGAACTGGCCGCTCCAGGCGATGTAGTAGCCGGGCGGGAACTTGACCTTGTCATTGACCGCCTGGCGCGCCTCGGCGACATAGCCGCCGATGTCGCGCTCGCGGATATCGACAAAGATGTAGGCCGAGAGCAGCGCGTTTTCGGTGCGGATGGCCGGCGCGCCCTTGACGATGGAAATCTTCGCCACCTGGCCCAGCGGCACCATCGCCGGCGGCCCGCCCATTTCACCGCCCGCTGTTGTGTTTATGGGAACCAGCACCTCGCGCGCGATGGCCTGCGGATCGGCGCGCAGTTCGCGCGGGTAGCGCACGCTGACGCCGAAGCGCTCGCGACCTTCAACCGTGGTGGTCACCATCTCGCCGCCCAGCGCCGTGCCGATGACGTCCTGCAGTTCGCCCACCGACAGGCCGTAGCGCGCAAGGGCCGCGCGATCGGGCTCGATGTCGAGGTAAAAGCCGCCAGTGATGCGCTCGGCGTAGGCGCTGGTGGTACCGGGCACGGCCTTGACCACGCCCTCGATCTCGCGCGCCAGGCGCTCCATCTCGACCAGGTCTTTGCCGAAGACCTTGATACCGATCGGGGTGCGGATGCCGGTCGACAGCATGTCGATGCGCGCCTTGATCGGCATGGTCCAGGAATTGGCGACGCCGGGGAACTGCAGCGCCTTGTCGAGTTCGGCGATCAGCTTGTCGATGTTCATGCCCGGCCGCCATTCCGACTCGGGCTTCAAGTTGATCACGGTCTCGAACATTTCGGTGGGCGCCGGATCGGTCGCCGTGTTGGCGCGGCCGGCCTTGCCGATCACCGAGGCCACTTCGGGGAAGCTCTTGATGATCTTGTTCTGCGTCTGCAGCAGTTCGGCTGCCTTGGTAATCGACATGCCGGGCAAGGATGTCGGCATGTAGAACAACGTGCCCTCGTTAAGCGTCGGCATGAACTCGCTGCCCAGCTTCGATGCAGGGTACAGGCTGACCACCAGAGTTGCGACGGCGAGCACGATGGTGGTCCGCTTCCAGCGCATGACCCAGGCGATGAGCGGCCGGTAGACCCAGATCAGCGCGCGGTTCACCGGGTTCTTCGCCTCGGCGATGATCCTGCCGCGGATGAAGAACAGCATCAGCACCGGCACCAGCGTCACCGACAGCAGCGCCGCGCCGGCCATGGCGAAGGTCTTGGTGTAGGCCAGCGGCGAGAACAGGCGGCCCTCCTGCGCTTCCAGCGTGAACACCGGCAGGAAGGACACCGTGATGATCAGGAGCGAGAAGAACAGCGCCGGCCCCACCTCTTTGCAGGCATCGATGATGGCCTCGGCACGCTCGGCGTTTGAGTGACCCTCCTTCAGGCGCTCGATGTGCTTGTGCGCGTTTTCGATCATGACGATGGCCGCATCGACCATGGCGCCAATCGCGATGGCGACGCCGCCCAGGCTCATGATGTTGGAATTCATGCCGAGCGCGCGCATGGCGATGAAGGCAATCAGCACGCCGACCGGCAGCATGATGATCGCCACCAGCGCACTCCTGACATGCAGCAGGAACACCAGGCAGACCAGGGCGACGATGATGCTTTCCTCGATCAACGTGGTCTTCAGCGTCTGGATGGCGCGGTGGATCAGCTCGGAGCGGTCGTACACGGTCTCGATCGTGACGCCCGCGGGCAGGCCCGGTGCGATCTCGGCCAGCTTTTCCTTGACGCCGTGGATCACGTCCAGCGCGTTCTGCCCGTAGCGCGCCATGGCGATGCCGGACACCACCTCGCCCTCGCCGTTGAGCTCGGTGATGCCGCGCCGCTCGTCGGGACCCAGCTCGACGCGAGCGATGTCGCGGATCAGCACCGGCGTGCCGCGCTCGGATTTCACCACCAGGCCTTCGATGTCGGCCACGCCGCGCAGGTAGCCGCGGCCGCGCACCATGTACTCGGTCTCGGCCATCTCGACGACGCGGCCGCCGACGTCGCGGTTCGAGTCGCGTATGGCCTGCACCACTTTCATCAGCGGCACGCCATAGGCGCGCAGCTTGACCGGATCGACCACGACCTGGTACTGCTGGACGAAGCCGCCGATGCTGGCGACCTCGGCCACGCCCGGCGCCTTGGTCAACTGGTAGCGGATGAACCAGTCCTGGATCGTGCGCAACTCGGCCAGCGACTTGTCCTTGGCCAGCACCACGTATTGGTAGACCCAGCCGACGCCCGTGGCGTCCGGCCCAAGCTGCGGGGTCACGCCTTTCGGCAGGCGTCCGGCGGCGAAGTTGAGGTATTCGAGAACGCGCGAGCGCGCCCAGTAGATGTCGGTGCCATCCTCGAAGATCACATAGACGAAGGAGGCGCCGAAGAAGGAAAAGCCGCGCACCACTTTCGACTTCGGCACCGAGAGCATGGCCGTGGTCAGCGGATAGGTAACCTGGTCCTCGACCACCTGCGGCGCCTGGCCCGGCACCTCGGTGTAGATGATGACCTGCACGTCGGAGAGGTCGGGCAGCGCATCGAGCGGCGTCTTCAGCACGGCATAAATGCCGGCCAGCGTAATGAAGACCGTCATGATGACGACGAGGAATTTGTTCCGCGCCGACCACTCGATCAGGGCGTTCAGCATGTCTGTGACTCCATGCACTCCGAGGGTTCAAATGCGCTGATTGGCGAAGAAAGGTGGGCGCGAAGGACGGCGGGTACCCGGCTCCGTCCATGTCCCCCGGATCGGCCTTCGTCCGCTCCTCCTCCTTTACTTACCGGAGCCGGATACCCGCCATCCATGGCGGGATACGCTCTTGCTGTGCGGCCGCCGCAATGCAACACCGTCACCTGATCGGGAGGGTGGGGTGTTCTGCGCAGCGAAGTAAAGAAGGAGGAGGCGCCGGAACGGCGCCGACGGGTGACATGAGCAGCGCAGAATGCCCCGCGCTCCCGATCCCGCGCCAACCATGATTGCCCAGCAGGTTTCATCCTAGTGCCCTTTGTGAGCGTCGACGGCCGGAGTGGCGCTAGCTGCAGTCTTGGCATCCATCTTCGTGATCACCCACTCGCCCGGCCCGCGCTCTACGAACTCGATAGTGATGGGAGCACCGCCCTTGAACTTGTCCACCAGCCCCGGGTTGGCGAGGATGAAATCCATGGTCATCGCCGGCCACTTGAGACTGGCCACCGGCGCGTGGGTCACGGTGACGGTCCCGTTCTTCGCATCGATTGCCTCCAGGGTGCCCGTGGCCTGGTGGCTGACCGAGGTCTTGGCGAGTTTGGCTCCCGCCTCCGGGGCCGCCGTCAGGCCGCTCAAGGCCGCCTTGAGGTTGCTCTCGGCATCGATCAGGAAGTTGGCGGCGACGACCACGACATCCCCTTCGGCGATGCCTTCGCGCACCTCGACATATTCGTCGCTGCGCGCGCCGAGCTTGACCTGGCGCGGCTCGAAGCGCCCAGCCGCCTTCTGCAGCAGCACGATCTGCCGCGTACCGCTGTCGATCACGGCCGACAGCGGCACCGTCACCACCTTGTCGCGGCCGCCCACGGCCAGTTCGACGCTGGCATACATGGCCGGCTTCAACAGGCCGCCGGGGTTGGCCAGCTCGATGCGCACCGGGATCGTCCGCGTCTCGGCCTTGAGCGTGGGGTAGATGTAGGCGATGGTGCCGCTGAAGCTCTTGTCGGGATAGGCATTGATCGCGACTTTGACCTTCTGCCCGGCCTTGATCTGCGCGATGTCGCGCTCGAAGACATCGGCCAGCACCCAGACCGACGAGACATCGGCGATCTGGTAGAGCATCTCGCCCGGCATGAAGCGCATGCCGGCGACGGCCTTCTTCTCCAGCACCACGCCGCCGACCGGGGAACGGAAAGTCAGCGTGCGCTTTGCGTCGCCGCCCGCCGCGAGTGCCTTGATCTGCTCCTCGGAAATATCCCAGTTGCGCAGGCGGATGAGGCTCGCGTCGGCCAGTTCGCGCATGCCGGACTGCATCTCGGCGCCGGCGTCCTTCAGCGCCGCGACACCCTTCGCCGCCACCATGTACTCGCGCTGCGCCGAGACCAGCTCGGGGCTGTACACCTCGAACAGCGGCTGCCCCCTCCCCACCGGCTGCCCCGTGGCATTGACGTGCAGGCGCTCGACCCAGCCTTCGAATTTCGGCGCCACATTGTGCAGGCGGCGCTCGTCGATCTCGACGCGGCCGGCGGCCGTCACCTGCCGCGCCAGTTCGCGCAGGGCGGCGGCTTCGGTTTTGACGCCGAGCTTCTGTACCTTCTCGGTGCTGATCCTGATCTCGCCGGGCGCCGCGCCGTCGTCTTCACCCTCATAGACGGCGATGTAGTCCATGCCCATCGAGTCCTTCTTCGGCGTCGGCGAAGTGTCCGGCAGGCCCATCGGGTTGCGGTAGTAGAGCAGCTTGCGCGAAGGTGTCGCGGCCGGGACGCTCGCGGTGGCCGCGGCGCCTGTCATCGCCGTGTCGCCAGCGCCAGCGCTCTGCGTCCCTGTGGGAAATTTCTTGTTCCCCAGCCAGTAACCGGCACCGACAGCCAGCAGCAGGGCCGTCAGCACGGCCGGTATTTTGTATCTCATAATTCTTCTCCCACCATCTTCTCGATCTCCGCCAGGCGGATCTGCTGGTCGCCGCGCGCCTTGACCAGCTCGCCGCGGGCGCGGCGCAGTTGCCGATGGGCATCGAGTACCGCGGCAAAATCGGCGCGGCCGTTCTCGTAGGCGGCGAGTGCCGCGTTCAGATTCACTTCGGCCTGCGGCAGCAGCCCTCCGCCCACCAGCGACTCCAGGCGGCGGGCGACTTCGAGGCCGGCGAGGCTTTCGCTGAGTTCGGCCAGCGCCTGGTTGAGGTTGCCCTGGCGGCGCAGGCGCGCTGCGTCGACCATCAGTTCCGCCTCGCGCTCCTGCGCACGGCGACTCTCCTGCTGCAGCGGAATGTTGAGCTCCAGCATCAGTTCCCACTCGGCGACGCGTTTGCCGACCTGGGTTGGCGAGACGCCGAAGCTGACGTCGGGATAGCGGTTGCGCTCCACCAGCTCGCGCCCTTTCTCAGCGCCGGTGATGCGGGCATCGTCCGCCGCCAGTTGCGGGTTGTTGGCCTTCAGCCGGTTCTCGAGCGCGGCCATCTCCAGCCTGGCCGGCGGCGGCAGCGTGCGCAGTTTTTCGGGCGGCCGCAGCGTGAGGTTTTCGGGACGGCCCAGCAGGGCCCGTATCCGGGCCGCGGCCTGCTCGCTTTCACCCTGGAGCATGACCAGATCCGTCTCCATGGCGATGATCTCGGACTGTGCGCGCAGGGCATCCTGCTGGCTGCCGAAGCCGCTGGCGTAACGGGTGCGCGATATCTCGGCGACGCGCCGCATCAGGTCGAGGTTTTCCTGCGCGTAGCGGATGCTGACCAGATGCACATGGTGCTGGGCGTAGGTCAGCTTGATGCGGGTGGCCAGTTCCATCCAGCCGGCGCGGGCGCGCGCCTGCGCCTCGTCGGCACCGGCACCGGCGACGTCGCGGCGCAGGTCGCGCTTGCCGAACCAGGGCACGGACTGGCTGAAGATGTAGCGCGTGCTGCCGATCCGCGGCGGCAGCAGGTTGGAACTGGCGTCCCTGCCTTCGTTGGTGATGTCGCGCAACTCGGTGCGAAACATCGGGTCGGGCAAGGCGCCGGCCGGCTCGATGCGCTCCGCCGCCGCCGCGGCCTCGGCACGCAGTGCGGCGAATTCCGGATGGCGGCTGCGGGCGAACTCGAGCAGGCTCTCGACCTCGCCGCCGATCACCTGCGCGGGGGGCTGGGCATGAGCGGTCGCCACCGCGACCGACAGCACCGCCGCCAGCCGCATGAGATGGAAGGCCATGGCCCTACTTCGCGGCTTCGATGCTGTAGACGGTCAGTACGCCCTTGACCTCGGCGGAACGAAAGCGAATCTTGTCGCCTTCCTTCAACTGCTTCAGCATGGCCGGATCCTTGGCCTTGAAACTCATGGTCATGGGCGGCATCTTGAGGTTGGCGATTTCGCCATGGGCGATGGTGACCTTGCCCGCAGGCAGATCGATCTTCTTGATCACGCCGTCGGACTGAGGCAGGTGGCCTTCATGGGCCTGGGCATGAACGGAAAGGGAAAGCAGCAGCAGCGTTGCCAGGGCGGCAAACAAACGTACAAAGGATTTCATGGGGAATCTCCCGGATAGCGACGAACCATGGCGATCCCGGGCCGAAGCCCGGGCCGCCAACCCGACTGGATGTCAGGCGACGCTTCGAGGAGGATGCTGCGGGGGTTCGGCGATGTGGCTGCGCGGTGCCATGACAGCCGGCAGCACGTAGCGGTTTTCGGTCGGGATCAAGCCGGCCAGGAGGTCTGCGCTGGGCAGGAAGCCCGCACTCGCGAGATGGCAGTTCTCGCAGTTGTCGCAAGCCTCATGCTGCGTGGCCTGACCGGAATCGACCGCTTCATGGCAGGGCGCCGGCAACTCGGCCGACGACGCCGCATCATGGCTCATGCCGCCGGCTGCGGCCTGCTGCTGCGCATGCCGGCACTGCGACATGGACAAGGCCGCCATGGTCTGCACGGGCAGCCAGAGCGCGGCAAAAAGCAGCAGGAAGCGGGCGAAACGCTGTGTCATGGCGCAAAGACTACGCCTCGCCGGCCTTCGGCGCAAGCCGGGCCGGATCCATCAACCCAAAAACCTCATTTGACACAGAGAACACGGAGAAAAGCACAGAGAACACAGAGAGTTAGATTGCGTTGAGGACTCTCCTATCGGGTGAGCCAGGGCTTTTTCTCCGTGCCCTCTGTGGCTCTGTGTTCTCTGTGTTGAAAGCGGTTGCAATTGCAGTTTCTAGGATCAATCTTCCTCTTCCTGCGGCCGGAACGCGGCGGCCAGTTTCTGCTGCACTTGCGGCGGCACCTGCGCATGGCGCGCGAACTCGATGCTGTAGGTGCCCTGGCCGCCGGTCAGCGACTTCAGGCGCGAGGCATAGTCGGTGATCTCGGCCAGCGGCACTTCGCCGGTGATCGAGGCCGTGCCGCCGGGACGCGGGTTGGTGCCGGTGATGTGGCCGCGACGGCTCGACAGGTCGCCGGTCAGGTCGCCGATCGCCGCTTCGGGGGCGACGATCTCGATGTTGACGATGGGCTCCAGCACGATCGGACCGGCGGCGCGGACCGCTTCCACCGTGGCCTTGCGTCCGGCGGTGACGAAGGCGATGTCCTTGCCGTCCACCGCATGGGTCTTGCCGTCGTACACGATGACGCGGATGTCCTGCGCCGGAAATCCGGCGATCACGCCATCGGTCAAGGCCTGGCGCACGCCTTTCTCGACCGAGCTCATGAATACGCCGGGAATCACCCCGCCCTTGACGCGATCGACGAACTCGAAGCCGGCGCCGCGTTCCAGCGGTTCGATCTTCAGGTACACCTCGCCGAACTGGCCGGCGCCGCCCGACTGCTTCTTGTGCCGGCAATGGCCTTCGGCATTCGCGGTGATGGTCTCGCGGTAAGGGATCAACGGCGGCTTGGTGTCGAGTTCGAGCTTGAACTGGGTCGCCATCTTTTCCAGCTTGTAGCGCAAATGCATTTCGCCGAGGCCGCGGATCACGGTCTCGTGCGTGGTGGGATGCCGCTCGACTTCGAAGCAGGGGTCTTCCAGCTCCAGCTTGTGCAGGATGTCGAACAGGCGCTGCTCGTCGCTCTTGCGTTTGGTCTCGACGGCCAGGCCCTGCATCGGCCGGGGAAATTCCAGCGGCTTGAGATGGATGTGGTCCTCGTCGTGCGAGTCGTGCAGCACGGCATCGAAATCCACTTCCTCGACCTTGGCGATGGCGCCGATGTCTCCCGGCATCAGCTCGTCGACCTCGACGTATTCCTTGCCCTGCAACTGGTAGAGATGGGCGACCTTGAACGGCCTCTTGCCGTCGCCGACGAAAAGCTGGCCGTCCTTTTTCATCGTGCCCTGATGCACGCGGAAGATCCCGACCTTGCCCATGTAGGGATCGGCGATGACCTTGAAGACATGGGCCAGCACATGTTTCGACGGATCCGGCGAGGCGGCGAAGGCCTCGGCATCCTGACCCGGCTCGCCCTTGTAAAACGGCGGCGGATTGCCCTCGGCCGGATTCGGCGCCAGCGAGGCCAGCACGTGCAGCAGTTCGCCGATGCCGGCGCCGGTGCGCGCCGAGGTAAACAGGACGGGCACCAGATGACCTTCGCGCAAAGCCTTTTCAAAGGGCGCGTGGAGATCGGCCGCACTCGGGTCCTTGCCTTCTTCGAGATAGCGCGCCAGCAGCGACTCGTCCTCCTCCACCAGCTGGTCGATCAGCTCGCGGTGGGCGTGGGCGATCGAATCGAAGTCCGCGTCGCCTTCGGCATGTTCCAGCACCTCGACCACATCGCGGCGGTCATGGGCCGGCAGATCGAGCAGCAGGCACTGCTTGCCGAAACGCTCGCGGATTTCGCCCACCAGTCCCGGCAGGTCGACATTGTCGGCATCGATCTTGTTGATCACGATCATGCGCGCCAGGCCGCGCGCCTGCGCCGCCCGCATCATGCGCTCGGTGGCGAGTTCGATGCCGGTCTGGGCGTTGATCACCACGATGGCGGTTTCGACGCCGGCCAGCGCGGCGACCGCCTGTCCCGCAAAATCGGGGTAACCCGGGGTGTCGATGAGATGGACGTGTACGCCTTCCCAGGCGAAGTTGGCCAGTGCCGAATTCAGCGAATGTCCGGCCGACTTTTCCTGGGCATCGAAATCGCAGACGGTGCTGCCCTTCTCGACGCTGCCCCTGGCGGCGATGGCACCGGCATGGAACAGCAGGGCTTCCGCCAGCGTGGTCTTGCCGGCGCCGCCGTGGCCGACAAGGGCCAGGGCGCGGATGGATTCGGTGGTGTAGCTGGCCATGATGCAAACTCCCTTTTTTGCTTGAATTGGGCCGGATTTTACCCCTTCGCATCACTCCGGCTGCCGGCCGCCTGATGATCGCGCGAGGGGATGCGCCAGAGCCAGATGCCGGTGACAATGCCGATGCAGGCCAGCAGGGCCTGCAGCCAGGGCATGGCAGACAGCGTCCAGATCGACGCGCAAATGGTCAGGCTCATCAGCGTGATCGCCAGCCGTTTGACGCGCCAGGGGATGCTGCGATGGTGACGCCACTCCGCGATCAGCGGGCCGAAGGTCGGGTTGCGCAGCAGCCAGCGGTAGAAGCGCTCCGAAGCGCGCGCATAGCAGGCCGCGGCGACCAGAATGAAGGGCGTGGTCGGCAGCCCGGGCAGGAAGATGCCGATGACGCCCAGCAGCAGCGCGATGCTGCCCAGGGCCAGCAGCACCAGGCGCACCAGCAGCGAGGGGTGCAGTTCCGCCTCGGGGATGTGCCAGGGTTTGTCCTGCTCCGTCATCCGTTAAGCGCCCGTTCGATGAAATGCCTTGGCACCGTGGTCCGCGGCACGCGCTGCGCGAACCATCCCCGCACGTCCTGGTCGAGGCCGAGGCCGTGCATGTAGTTGTAGAGCGCCTTGTTCAGCGCGATGCCGAGCGCATCGTGATCGACGCCGGTCGGATCGATGAAGCCGACGTCGTTCTTCGCGAATGTCACCTTGGGCAGCGGCTTGAGCCGGACGCCGTAGTGTTCCGGATGCAGACCGACCGGCGAATGCACCGTGCAGGCGAAGCGGTGGAAGAAGCCGGACTGGATGCAGCCGGCGGCGAACAGTTGTCGCACGTATTCCAGCGCGTCGACCGTGTCCTGCACGGTCTGCGTCGGAAAACCGTACATCAGGTAGGCATGCACCAGGATGCCGGCCTCGGTGAAGGCGTGCGTGACGCGCGCCACCTGCGCCACCGAAACGCCCTTCTGCATCAGCTTCAGCAGGCGGTCTGAGGCCACTTCCAGGCCGCCGGAAACGGCGATGCAGCCGCTGTCGGCCAGTTCGGCACAGAGTTCCGGGGTGAAGGATTTTTCGAAGCGGATGTTGCCCCACCAGGAGATCGCCCGCTTACGCTTTTGCAGTTCCAGGGCAAGCGCGCGCAAGGCCTTGGGCGGCGCGGCCTCATCGACGAAATGAAAGCCCGTCTGCCCGGTCTCCGCGATGATGGCCTCGATGCGGTCGACCAGGGTCGTCGCCGCGACGGCCTCGTAGCGCGAAATGTAGTCGAGCGAGACGTCGCAGAAGCTGCATTTCTTCCAGTAGCAGCCATGCGCCACGGTGAGCTTGTTCCAGCGCGCGTCGGACCAGAGCCGATGCATGGGGTTGAGCATGTCCAGCAGCGACAGGTAGCGGTCCAGCGGCAGGCCGTCCCAGGTCGGCGTGCCGGCTTCGGCGAAGGGAATGTCGGGTTCTTTGGCATCGACGTAGCGCACGCCTTCTGCGCGACGCAGAAAGGTGCGCACCAGCCGTTCCTGCGGCCGTTCGTGATTCAGATGTTCGAGCAGGGCCAGCAGCGGGCGCTCGCCGTCGTCGAGCGTGACGTAGTCGAAATAGTCGAACACGCGCGGTTCGGCGAGCTCGCGCAGTTCGGTATTGACGAAGCCGCCGCCGAGCACCGTGACGATGGCGGGATCATGCGCCTTGATCGCCTGCGCGATGCGGAAGGCGCCGTAGACGTTGCCGGGGAAGGGCGCCGAGACCAGCACCACTTGCGGCGCATGTCGCCGCAGGGCATCCAGCGTCAGTTCGCGCAGCGTGCTGTCGACCAGGTTCTCCGCCGCCGCCAGCGCCTGTGCCAGCGGCTCGAATGAAGCCTGGCTCTGCGCCAGCGACTCGGCATAGCGGACGAACTCGAAGCGCGCATCGACCGCCTCGCGCAGCACGTCGGCGACATCGTCGAGGTAGAGCGTGGCGAAGTGCCGCGCGCGATCCGTCACGCCCAGCGCGCCGAAGGCCCAGGCCAGCGGATCGCCGCCTTCGTCATCGACATAGGCCTCGAGTGGTTCGAAACGCGGCCCTTCGGGCAGGAAGTTGCGCCCGGCGATGCGATGCGCGACGGACGGATCGCGCCCCTGCAGGAAGGCCACCGCCGCTTCAATGGTCGCCAGGTAGCGTTCGAAATCCCGCGTGAAGGCCAGCACCCGCGGCGTGCGCGGCTTTGCGGGCAAGGCCTCGATGCACCCCCGCAGCGCGCGCAGGCCATCGGCCGAGAACAGCCGCAGCACCAGCGCCAGAGCGAGATCCTCCTGCACCGCCGTGTAGCCGCGCGAACGCAGGAAACCGGTCAGGTAGGCGGTCGACGGATAAGGTGTATTCAACTGCGTCATCGGCGGGATGACGGAGAGGACGCGCATCATAAAGAGACGACCGGGTAAAAACGGAAGAGTAACCCATTCGCCTCCACCTGATGCCACGCCGAGCGGGCTGCATCCGCAGCCGGATTCCCCGGCCGGACATCACATCCCGCCGGGGAATCAATGCGACCCCGCTGGTTGATCAAAAGTCGATGGCGCCATTTTGGCGACAGTGGTACACTGACCACTCGTTCACCAAGGAGAAAATAATGGAATCCGCCGTGCCCAAGCAGGACCGCATCGGCGCTCGCGTTCCCCATGAGGTCTATGCAACGCTGTGTCGCGCCGCCGAACTGACGGGCGCCACGGTCAATCAGTTTCTGGTGCAGTCGGCGCTGAAGGAAGCCCAGGCCGTCATCGAGCGGGAGGAGATCATTCGCCTGTCGCCCCGCGACTGGAACTGGCTGCTCGACCTGATGGAGAACCCGCCCAGGCCCAATGCCAAACTGAAGGCCGCCATAAAGCGCTACCAGAAGGCCCAGCGAGACGATGCAAGTACTGCCTTTAGCTGGGAGCCATGACCGGCAGGGCTTCGACTGTGGCCGCCAGGGACTGAACGACTGGCTACGGCAGCTTGCCCGCCAGCATCAGGACAAGGGCCTGTCGAAGACCTTCGTCGCCACACGCGAGGAACAGCCTGCGCGCATCTGCGGCTACTACGCGCTGACCTTGGCCGAACTCGAAAACCGCCACCTGCCGGAGGCATGGCGCAAGAAGCTGCCACGTCGTATCCCGGGTGTGCGACTGGGCCGTCTGGCTATCGATAAGGATTTCCAGGGCAAGGGCCTTGGAGAATTATTGCTGGTCGACGCCCTGACCCGGGCCAGGCGCATCTACACCGACGCGGGGGGCATAGGGCTGTTCGTCGATGCCATCGATGAGCAGGCGGCAGGCTATTACCGGCGCTTCGGCTTCGTGGCGTCGCCAGATAATCCGCTGCTGCTATTCCTATCGGCGAAGGTGATCGGTTGATCGATGCACCAATGGCCGGCTACCGGTTATGGTTATTAGATATGCTTCGACTGTTTGTCGCTCTTCTCGTTGCCATTCATTCCACAAGCGGAAAGCCGGGCCAGTTTTGCATTGTTTCGAGCGCCGGCCAAAATCGCCCGCCCTGCACTACCTCCGGGTCGCCGCCAGCGCCGACTTTGAACGATGCAATGCTGCGAAAACCAAATCGACCCTCGGCGTATTCAGATCACCACGAGATGCAAGGCTCTTGCGCCCGGCACTGCCCTCAGCAGCGCCGCGCGAACGCAGGAAGACGGTCAGGTAGGCGGTCGACGGGTAGGGCGTATTCAGCTGCGTCATCGGCGGGATGACGGAGAGAATTTTCAGCGGGCTGGCGGGCATGGCAATCGGGGTCCGGACATTGCCCAATGATAGAGCCTTCGCCGGCATCGCCGGCGGATCACCGCGCAGCCCCGGCCGATGGCGACCGGGCAAGGCCTATTCGTTGCGGAACAGGGAACGGTTGCCGAACAGCGGCAGGTCGTAGTTGTTCGAATCGCGGCCTTCGACATACTCCTGGTGGTAGCCATGGATCAGTTCCACCTCGCTCCTGGAACCGAAGATCAGGGGCGTGCGCTGCTGCAGGTCTGTCGGCTCGATGTCGAGGAGGCGGCGGCGTCCGGTGATGGCGCCACCGCCGGCCTGTTCCATGATGAAGGCGATGGGATTGGCTTCGTGCAACAGCCCCAGGCGACCGCTGGTTTCGCGGGTCTTTTCGTCCACGGGATAGAGGAACACGCCGCCCCTGACCAGCACGCGATAGGCTTCGGCAATCAGTGACGACACCCAGCGCATGCCGAAATCGCGGACCCGCGGACCGGTTTTGCCGGCCAGGCATTCCTTGACGTAACGCCGCACCGGCGGCTCCCAGAAGCGCTCGTTCGAGGCGTTGATGGCGAAGGTGGCGGCATTGTCCGGGATCGCCAGCTTCGGATGCGTGAGGACGAACTCGCCGATCTCGCGATCGAGCATGAAGGCATTGACGCCGTTGCCGGTGGTCAGCACCAGCCGCGTCGACGCGCCGTAGAGCACGAAACCCGCCGCCACCATCTCCCTCCCGGGCTGGAGAAAATCCTTGGCAGTCACTTTGCGGCGGCCGACGGGCGCGCGCAGGATTGAAAAAATGGTGCCGGACATGAAGTTGATGTCGAGGTTGCCGGAACCGTTGAGCGGATCGAATGCCAGCAGGTATTTGCCGCGCGGATACTTGGCGGGAATCGGCGTCATGCCATCGACGGACTTGGAACTCATGCCGGCCAGGCGCCCGGTCCAGATCGTCGACTTGATCATCGAGTCGCTGGCGGCGCGCTCCAGATATGCCCGCGGATCCGCCGCATCGGCGCCGAGCCCGCCGCGGGAAACCTGATGCGAGATGGTCTTGCAGGCGGTGACGATGTCGCTCAGGAGGACCGAGAAGTCGCCGCTGGCGCCCTTGGCGCTGCGCTGATCCTCGATGATGAACTGCGTCAGTGTGATGCGTTCCCGGATCATGTGCTCACCCCTCCTCGTGCGTTGGCAACTCCGTGCGATCGATCAGGTCCGGTCCTTCATTCCCGGCTTTGCTGACCCGACGGCTGACCGGATAGGCGACCATACCCTCTGCCGGCGCCGGCAGCAAGAACCGGCTCAGCGTCGCGGTATCCCGACAGGCCGGATCGAGCCAGGCGTCGAATTGCGCAGGCGCCAGCATCACCGGCATGCGGTCGTGGATCGACGCCATCACCTCGTTCGGCGCCGTGGTGATGACGCAGGCCGACACGATGTCCGTTCCGTCCGGCGCTTTCCATGCCGCGAGCAGGCCGGCCATGGCGAAGAACCCGTCGTTCCTGCTCGGACGGATATACCAAGGCTGCTTGCGCGCCTTGCCGCCTTCGCTCACCGCCTGCCATTCGTAGAAACCGTTGGCGGGGATCAGGCAGCGGTGGCGCTCGAAGCTGGCCTTGAAGGACGGCTTCTCCGCCACGGTTTCGGCGCGCGCATTGTTGAGCTTGAGGCCGATGGCCGGGTCCTTCGCCCAGCGCGGAATCAGGCCCCAGCGCACGGTCTGTCCGACCCGCCCCACCTCCGGTCGCTGGCGAATAACCAGGATGTCGCTTTGCGGCGCGATGTTGTAGCGCGGCGCCCATGCGGCACAATCGCGCAAATCGAAATATTCCGTGAGCCGGGATTGGGGGCCGTAGAGAACGTAGCGTCCGCACATGGCAACAGGATCAAGCGCACGTCAAAGCGCTGCCGTACCCCGTGCAGCCGCCCGCAATCGCCGTGTCGCCAGCGCCGACTTTCATGGCTTGCCTAACCCAGCATGAGATTCGGCAGGTAGAGCACCGTGGCGGGGAAGACCCACATCAGCAGGATGCAGATTGCGAAGGAGATCATGAAGTACATCACGCCGCGGAAAATGGTGTGGATCGGTATCTCGGGCGCGAGGCCATGCACGATGAAGACGTTGACCCCGACCGGCGGCGTTACCGCGCCCATGGTGGTGACGATGGTCAGGATCACGGTGTACCAGACCGGGTCGTAGCCCAGCGCGACACCGAGCGGAAAAAAGATCGGGATGGTGACGACGAGAAAGCCCAGCGCGTCCATCAGCATGCCGCCGACGATGTAGATGCCCAGCACCACCAGCAGGATGACGAAGGGCGCCACCGGCAGTGCCGCCGCCCATTCCGCAAGTTCGAAGGGCAGGCGCGAGACGGTGAGGAAGCGGCCGAAGAGCACGGCGCCGGTGATCAGCAGCACCACCATGGCCGAGATGCGCACGCTCTCGATGATGGACTGGACGATGCCCTTGAAATCCAGGCTGCGCTGCACCAGGCCGATCGCCAGCGCACCGAAGGCGCCCGCGGCGCCCGCCTCGGTCGGCGTGAACCAGCCCAGGTAGAGGCCGCCGATGACCAGGCTGAAGAGCAGCAGCGCCTCGACCACGCCGGACAGCGCGACCAGCTTTTCGCGCCAGCTGGTCTGCGGTCCCAACGGGCCCAGCGCCGGGTTGCGCATGCACATCAGCACGATGGTAAGCAGGAACAGCGCGGTCAGGATCAGGCCGGGGATGACGGCGGCGAGGAACAGGCGCAGCAAGGACTGCTCGGTCTGCACCGCGATCACGATCAGCACCACGCTGGGCGGGATCACCACGCCGAGCGTGCCGCCGACGGCGATAGCGCCGCTGGACAGCGCCGGGTCGTAGCCGTAGCGGCGCATCTCCGGCATGGCGATGGTGCCCATGGTCGCGGTGGTCGCCGAATTCGAGCCGCAGATCGCCGAGAAACCGGCGCTGGCCGCCACCGTGGTGCAGGCCAGGCCGCCGGGCATGCGCCCGACCCAGGTGTAGGCCGCCCGGTAGAGGCGCTCGGTGGTACCGGCGCGATAGGCGAACTGGCCCATCAGCACGAACAGCGGAATCACCGACAGGCCGTAGGAGGAAAACTGCTCCCAGACATTGGTTGCCGCGAGATGGGTGGCGGCAGGCACCGAGAGCAGGTAGGCGTTGCCCAGCAAACCGGCGGCGAGCATGGTGAACGCGATGGGCATGCCGAGCAGCATCAGCAGCGACATCAGTACCAGGCCGATCACGGCAACGATCAGGGGATCCATTTTTTCCTTTCCCCTTTCAGTGGCGCAGTGTGGCGCGCAAGGCCGCGACCGAGCGCAGGAAATCCACCAACAGGGCCAGCGTCAACCCGGCGCAGCCCAGGCCGACAGCATAGACCCAGGGATAGACGATGACGCGCAGGGTTTCCGAGAGCGAACCGGTTTCATGCAGCACGCGCCCGTAGCGCGCGACGTAGAAGGCCACCACGGCGAACAGCGCCAGCGAGATCAGCGCCATCAGCGCCTCGGTGAGCGCCCGGCTGCGCCGGCCCAGCTTGACCACGAAGAGTTCCATCGCGACATGACCCTTGTGGCGCTGCACCGTACCCAGCGCCAGCGCCATCGCCGCCGCCGAGAGCCAGCCGATCACCTCGTAGGAGCCGGCCAGCGTGACGCCGAAGCCGCGCATCACCATGTCTACGACCGAGAAGATCATCATGGCGCCGAGCATCGCCGCCGCCGCCCAGGCCAGGCCTTCGTTGAGAAAGCTGCTGGCCCGGTCGAGCAGGCGGATTGCACCGCCGGATGCGGTGTCAGCGCCCGGCTGAACGGCGGAACTCATTACTTACTTCCTGGCGAACTGGTCGCGCAGTTCGTGCAGGCGCTTGAGATAGGCGGCTGCGGGCAGGCCCTTGCCGGTCATTTCCTTGACCCACTCGTCTTCCAGAGGCTTGAGCTTGCCGTCCCAGCGCGCGCGCTCGTCGGCGGCGAGCGACACCACCTGCAGCTTGTAATCCTTCGCAGCCCAGGCCATCGCCACGCCGACGTTCTCGTTGTCGTGGTAATTGCCGGTCCAGGCGGGCATCTCCTCGGCGAGTTCGTCGATCACCTTCTTCACGTCGGCCGGCAGCTTGTCCCATTTCTTCTGATCCATCACCGCGGCGAAGGCCACCACCACCGTCGGGTAGTCGGTGACGAACTTCAGCGATTCGGCCAGCTTGAAGTCCTGCAGCACTTCGCGCGAGGTCATGGCGCCGCTGATGACGCCGGTCGATACCGACTGCGGGACTTCCGGCATCGGCATGCCGATCGGCGCCGCGCCGAGTGCCTTCAGCACCGGCACGCCGGTGCCGGCGGCGCGCAGCTTCATGCCGGCGAGGTCGGCGGCGTTCCTCACCGCGGTCTTGCTCATGATGTAGCCCGGCTCGTTGGTAAACATCGCGATCACCTTGAAGCCCTCGTATTCCTTGGGCTTGAACTCCTTGGTCACCGCCCACAGTGCGCGGCTGGCCTGGGTGGCGTTGCTGAAGCCGACCGGCAGCGCGACACCCGAGGTCAGCGGGAAGCGGCCCGGATCGTAGGACGGCGAACCGAGCCCGATGTCGGCCACACCCTTGGCAACGCCGTCGTACATTTCCTTGGCGCCGAGCAAGGTGCCGCCGGGGAAGGTCTTGACGTCGACCTTGCCGTTGGTGCGCTTGGCGAGCTGTTCCGCCCAGTGCGTCATCTGCCGCGCCGGGAAGGTCTTGGCCGGGGCGAAGAAGGCATAGGTCAGGTTGATCTCGGCGGCCGCGGCGGCCTGCGGCAGTGCGGCGCCGAAGACGCCGGCGGCCAGCGCGGCGATGATTGCGGAAAGTGATTTGCGGCGATTCATGCTGTCTCCTCCTTTTGTCTGCGCGTGCGACCGGCCGCGCGGCGGTTGTCGTCCTGCTGTTTTACCTGATATCGGGCACGTCGATGTCGAGTCCGTCGAGCGACGCCGGCCTGACCTTGGCGCGGGTGAAGTTCGGCGTATGCGGGAAAGGCCGCGTGGCGTCGAAACCGACCTTGGCTCCGAGGTAATCGGGGAAGGTCGGGTTGAGGCCGTGGCCGAATACGTTCTCGATCACCATGATGCCGCGTTTGGGATCGAGCCGCGTCGCCATCGCCCATTCGACATCGCCGGGATTGCGGATGTCGACATCATCATCGACCACGGTGACCATCTTCAGCGGCGGAAAGGCGGCGAAGGCGGCCATCAGCGCCTGCTTGGCCCAGCCGGCGCGCTTCTGCGCGATCTGAACCACGGCATGGTAGAAGCCGCAGCCGCCGTGCGAGAAGTACACGTCCCTGATGCCCGGCACCTGCTTCTGCAACAACGCCAGCACATTGGCTTCACCCAGCAGGCCGACGGAATTGAACACCTCGCCGCCGGAAATGATGGTCTGGAACACCGGTTCGCGGCGATGGTGGATTTTCTTGACACGCACCAGCGGGCGCGGCGCCACCGTGGCGTAGTAGCCGGTAACTTCGGCGAAGGGTCCTTCGTCGTGGAGCTCGCCGGGCACCATCTCGCATTCGAGGGCGAACATCGCGTCGGCCACCATCTCGACCGCCGACGTGGTGCCGGCGACGAGTTCCAGCGGCCGGCCGTGGAAGCGGCTGGCGATGCCGAGTTCGTCGGTGCCCATCGGGGCCGCCTCGGCCGGCGTCGCCGCGGCGAAGTGCAGTCCCGGGCCGACGCCGACATTGAGCGTGAAGGGCAGCGACTCGCCGCGCGCGGCGGCCTTGGCAAGGCAGATCTCGAGATGCCGGCCGGCATCGATGTTGATCGCGAGGCGATCCTTGCCGAGCACCAGGAAACGCTGGATCGAGGTATTGCGAATGCCGGTTTCCGGATCCTTGGTGATCACCACGGCGGCATCGAAATAGGGACCGGCATCGAGCTCGGCGTGGGTCGGCACCGGCAGCAAGGAAAGATCAACCTGCGGCTCGGTGACCTGCAGCACCGGCCCGGTCTTGGCCACGACCGGCGCCACCGGCTTCTGCTGCCAGTCGCGGATGCATTCGGCAACATATTGCGGCAGCGTCACGGCAGGACGGTCGAAGAGCTCGCCGAGCAGTTCGCGCGACCAGTAGAGGCCGGTGAAAACCGGATAGCGCGAGCCCTTGACCTTCTCGAACAGCACGGCGCGCGGGCCACGTTCGAACTTCGCCGCGATGCCTGCCAGCTGGTGCGCCGGATCGACCTCGGAACGCACGCGGACCAGCCTTCCCTTGCGGTCGAGCCAGTCGATGATGGCGCCAAGATCGGCAACCACAGGTGCACCGGATGGTTTCCCGGTCATGCCCCCTCCTCCAATGTCACCCTGCTTTATGAGTCCGTCAGTGCGCTGACCGTGGAGCGTACGTCAGGCGCCCGTGCTATTTGTCCGCTTCAGTATACTGGATACATTGCTTTCGGAACAGATGCTGAAACATGATTTCCGGCGGGCAACTTCGGGATTGCGGCGACACCCTGCTATACAAGAACCTGCACTACTCGACCGTGACGCTCTTGGCGAGATTGCGCGGTTTGTCTACATCCGTGCCCTTCACCAGGGCGACGTGATAGGAGAGCAGTTGCAGCGGTACGACGTGCAGCACGGGCGAGAGCAGGCCGTAATGCTCGGGCAGGCGCAGGAGGTGCACACCGTCTTCGGCATCGACCGCGGAATCGGCGTCGGCAAAGACGTAGAGTTCGCCGCCGCGCGCGGCGACTTCCTTGAGGTTGGACTTGAGCTTTTCCAGCAGGGCGTCATTGGGGGCGATGCTGATCACCGGCATGTCCTGGTCCACCAGCGCCAGGGGGCCGTGCTTGAGCTCTCCGGCCGGATAGCCCTCGGCATGGATGTAGGAGATTTCCTTCAGCTTCAGCGCGCCTTCGAGTGCGATCGGATAATGGTGGCCGCGGCCGAGGAACAGCGCATGGTGCTTGTCGGCGAAACGTTTTGCCCAGGTCTTGATTTCCGGTTCGAGCGCCAGCACTTTTTGCACCGCCACCGGCAGGTGGCGCAGCGCTCTCAGGTACCCGACTTCCTCGTCGGGAGTCAGGCGTTCAGCCTGCTTGGCCAGCGTCACCGCCAACAGGAACAGTGCTGCCAACTGGGTGGTGAAGGCCTTGGTCGAAGCCACGCCGATCTCGGGGCCGGCGCGGGTCAGGAAGCGCAGCGCGCATTCGCGCACGATGGCCGATTCGGCGACGTTGCAGATCGCCAGCGTGCGGCCCATGCCCAGTGCCCGGGCATGCTTGACCGAGGCCAGCGTGTCGGCGGTTTCGCCGGACTGGGAAATCGCCACGACGAGCTGTTCGGGATCCGGCACCGAGACGCGATAGCGATACTCGCTGGCGATTTCGACGCTGCAGGGAATGCCCGCCAGTTGCTCGATCCAGTAGCGCGCGACGAGGCCGGAATGGTAGCTGGTGCCGCAGGCGAGGATCAGCACCGAGCGCACGCCGGCCAGCATCTCCGGCGCGGCGACGCCGAACAGGTTGGGGCTCAGGCTGTGCGCGCCGCCGATCATTTCCAGCGTGGCCGCAAGCGCCTGCGGCTGCTCGAAGATTTCCTTCTGCATGTAGTGCGTGTAGTCGCCGAGTTCGACGTCCTCGGCCGAAAGCGTGCTTTCATGCACCGGGCGATCTTGCGGAATGCGTGCCGCCGTGCCGTCAGCGCCGACTATTCGAATCGAATCGCGCTTGAGTTCGGCGACATCGCCGTCTTCGAGGTAGATCATGCGCCGCGTCACCTGCAGCAGGGCCGAGGCGTCCGACGCGGCGTAATTGCCGCCATTTTCACCTTGGCCCAGCCCCAGTAGCAGCGGCGCGCCATGGCGGGCGACAACGATACGATCGTCCCACTCCTGCAGGACGGCGATGGCATAGGCGCCGATCAGGCGCACCTTGGCAAGGCGTACCGCCTCGAACAGGTCGGGCGTCGATTTGAGCGTGTGCCGGATCAGGTGGGCGATGACCTCGGTGTCGGTATCCGAGGTAAAAACATAGCCTTCCGCGGCAAGCTCCTGCTTGAGTTCGGAATAGTTTTCGATGATGCCGTTGTGCACCACGGCGAGGCCGGCGGAAACGTGCGGATGGGCGTTGCGCTCGGAAGGCACGCCATGCGTGGCCCAGCGGGTGTGGGCGATACCGTGATGCGCCACCTGGCCTTCTGCCTGCGCCGCCAGTTCGGCGACGCGGCCGACGCTGCGCAGGCGGGTCAGGGTCGGATTGAGCAGCGCCAAACCGGCCGAATCGTAGCCGCGATACTCCAGCTTCATCAGGCCTTCGATCAAAACCGGAACAATGTTGCGCGCGGCAACGGCTGCGACGATGCCGCACATGGCTCAGTCCTTTTTCTTCGGGTTTGCGTTCTTCACCGGCCGCTTCCAGCCGGGGATCGACATCTGTCTGGCGCGCGATACCGTCAACTGATCGGGCGGCGCATCGCGGGTCAACGTCGTGCCGGCACCCAGCGTGGCGCCGCGGCCGACGGTGACCGGCGCCACGAGTTGCGTATCGGAACCGATGAAGGCGTCATCCCCGATCACGGTGCGGAACTTGTTGGCGCCGTCGTAGTTGCAGGTGATGGTGCCGGCGCCGACATTGACCCGGCTGCCGATGGTGGCATCGCCGATATAGGCCAGGTGGTTGGCCTTGGAATGGTCGGCGATGCTGGAATTCTTCACTTCGACGAAGTTGCCGATATGCACGTCGCGCCCGAGTTCCGTCCCGGGGCGCAAGCGGGCATAAGGACCGACGATGCTTTCGGCGCCGACCACGGCGTCCTCGATGTGGCAGAAGGGCGCGATCTTCGCGCCGCTGCCTATGCGGCAGTTCTTCAGCACACAATTGGGGCCGATGGAAACCCGCTCGGCGAGTTCGACGCGACCTTCAAAAACGCAATTGACGTCGATCGCGACGTCGCGCCCGCACAGCAGTTCTCCGCGCACATCGATGCGCGCCGGATCGGCCAGGGTGACGCCCGCCTCCAGCAGCGCAGCGGCGACATTGCACTGATGCACGCGTTCCAGTGCGGCAAGCTGGACCTTGCTGTTCACGCCCTCGGTTTCCCATGCCGCGTCGGGATGGGCGGTAACCACCGGCATGCCTTCGGCGACCGCCAGCGCAACGATGTCGGTCAGGTAGTACTCGCCTTGCGCATTGCGGTTACCCAGTCCTGGCAGCCAGCGTGCCAGGGCCGCGGTGGGGGCGACGAGGATGCCGGTATTGATTTCCGTGATCGAACGCTCGGCATCGTCGGCATCCTTTTCCTCGACGATGCGGGTGACTTTTCCAGCGACCCGGACGATGCGGCCGTAGCCGCGGGGATTGTCGAGGTGCGCGGTGAGCAGTGCCAGCGAGTTGTTTCCGGCGGCCTCGATCAGGCGTCGCAAGGTAGAGGCGCGGGTCAGGGGCACATCGCCGTATAACACCAGGGTAAAAGTCGGCGCCGGCGATACGGCAACGGCAAGATGCGGCAGGGCTTGTAGTACCGCATGACCGGTGCCGAGTTGCGGTTCCTGCAGCGCCCAGGTCAGATCGGGCGCATCGAGGGCCTCGCGCACGCGCTCGCCGCCATGTCCATACACCACGCAGATCTGCTGCGCGCCGATTTCGCGCGCGGTATCGATCACATGGCCCAGCAGGGGCTTCCCGGCCAGCGGATGCAAGACCTTGGGCAGGTCGGAATGCATCCGTTTGCCCTGCCCCGCGGCGAGTATGACGACGTTCAAGGCCGGCTTACCGGGGCAGCGTGCTGGAACCCATCAGAAACTGGTCGACGCTGCGCGCGCACTGGCGACCCTCGCGGATGGCCCAGACCACCAGCGACTGGCCCCGGCGCATGTCGCCGGCGGCGAACACTCCCTCGACGCTGGTAGCGTAGGACTTGTCGCTTTCGGTTTCGGCACGGGCGTTGCCGCGATTGTCCTTATCGACACCGAAGGCATCGAGCACGCCGCCCACCGGGCTGACGAAGCCCATGGCGAGGAACACGTAATCGGCCGGAATCTCGAATTCGGACCCGGCGACCTCGCTCATCCTGCCGTCCTGCCATTCCAGGCGCACGGCCTTGACTGCCTTGAGAATGCCATTCTCACCGATGAATTCCTTGGTGCCGATGGCCCAGTCGCGCGTACAGCCCTCAGCATGCGACGACGAGGTGCGCATCCTGAGCGGCCAGTAGGGCCAGGTCAGCTCGCCGTTTTCCTCTTCGGGCGGACGCGGCAGCAATTCGATCTGGGTGATACTGGCGGCGCCGTGGCGGTTCGAGGTGCCGACGCAATCGGACCCGGTATCGCCGCCGCCGATGACGAGCACATGCTTGCCCTTGACGTTGATCGGATTCCTGTCGCCGCCGGCGACTTCCTTGTTCTGCGGAATGACGAACTCGAGCGCGAAATGCACCCCCTTGAGTTCGCGCCCCGGCACAGGCAGGTCGCGCGGGTGTTCGGCGCCGCCGGCGAGCACCACGGCGTCGAATTCCTTCTTCAACTGGGCGGGGCTGACGGTCTTCTGCGCGTCATTGACGATGCCCTTGGGCAGCACGGCGCCGGTGACCATGGTGCCGGTGACGAACTTGACGCCCTCGGCCTTCATCTGCGCCATGCGCCAGTCGATCAGGCGCTTGTCGAGCTTGAAATCCGGAATGCCATAGCGCAGCAGGCCGCCGATGCGGTCGTTCTTCTCGAACACAGTGACGGCGTGGCCGACGCGCGCCAGCTGCTGCGCGGCAGCCAGGCCGGCCGGGCCGGAACCGACGATGGCGATCTTCTTCCCGGTCTTCTTCGCCGCCGGCCGCGGCACCACCCAGCCGTTTTCGCCGGCCTTGTCGATGATGGCGCGTTCGATCGACTTGATGCCGACCGGGGTCTGCGGAATGTTCAGCGTGCAGGCCGCCTCGCAGGGTGCGGGGCAGATGCGGCTGGTGAACTCCGGGAAGTTGTTGGTCGAATGCAGGGCATCGATGGCCTCGCGCCAGCGGCCCTTGTAGACCAGGTCGTTCCAGTCCGGTATCAGGTTGTTGACCGGGCAGCCGTTGTTGCAGAACGGGATGCCGCAATCCATGCAGCGCGCGCCCTGGGTCTTGGCCTGCTCGTCCGTCAGATGCGGGATGAACTCGCGGTAATGCTTGACGCGCGTCTCGGCCTTCTCGTAGCTCTCCGAGATGCGCTGGAATTCGAGGAATCCGGTGGGCTTGCCCATTACGCTGCCTCCTTCAACCGCGCTGCTTCGATCTCTTTGAGCGCACGTCGATATTCATTCGGGAACACCTTGACGAACTTGTCGCGGGCCTTGGCCCAGTCGCCAAGAATCTCGTTCGCCCGCGCGCTGCCGGTCAGCTTTGCGTGCTGTTCGATCACCTGCTTCAATTGCGCCTCATCGCTGCAATAGCGATGCCGCGTGCCGTCATTGGCCTGCTCGGCCTCGGGCAAGACCTTCTCCAGCGCCACCATGGACAGGTTGCAACGCTTCGCGAACATGCCGTCTTCATCATAAACATAGGCGATGCCGCCCGACATGCCGGCGGCGAAGTTGCGCCCGGTGAGTCCGAGCACGGCGACGGTGCCGCCGGTCATGTACTCGCAGCCGTGGTCGCCCGTGCCCTCGACGACCGCCTGCGCGCCGGAGTTGCGCACGCAGAAGCGCTCGCCGGCGACGCCGCGGAAAAACACCTCGCCTTCGGTGGCGCCGTAAAGCACGGTGTTGCCGACTATGATGTTCTCGCTCGGCGTGCCGCGGAACGCCTTGGGCGGACGGACGATGATGCGGCCGCCGGACAGGCCCTTGCCGACATAGTCGTTGGCCTCGCCGGTGAGGTCCATGGTGATGCCGCGCGCGAGGAAGGCGCCGAAGCTCTGGCCGGCGGTGCCGGTCAGCTTGACGGTGATGCTGCCGTCAGGCAGGCCGTCGGCGCCCTTGCGGCTGACCACCGCATGCGACAGAAGAGTGCCTACCGTGCGGTTCTGGTTGCGGATCGTGGTTTCGATGACGACCTTCTCGCCGCGTTCCAGCGCGCCTGAGGCTTTCGCGATCAGCGTGTGGTCGAGCGCCTTGCCCAGACCGTGGTCCTGGGCCTCACAGTGGCGGTGGGCGACGCCGGCGATCTCCGGCTGGCGATAGAAAATGCGCGAGAAGTCCAGGCCGCGCGCCTTCCAGTGCTCGACGCCCTTCTTCATGTCGAGCAGGTCGGAGCGGCCGATGAGGTCGTCGAACTTGCGGATGCCGAGTTGCGCCATGAACTCGCGCACTTCCTCGGCGACGAAGAAGAAGTAGTTCACCACGTGCTCGGGTTGGCCGGTGAAGCGCGCGCGCAGCAACGGGTCCTGGGTGGCGACACCGACCGGGCAGGTGTTGAGATGGCACTTGCGCATCATGATGCAACCCTCGACAACCAGCGGGGCCGTGGCAAAACCGAATTCGTCGGCGCCGAGCAGGGCGCCGATGACGACGTCGCGGCCGGTCTTCATCTGGCCATCCGCTTGAACCCGAATGCGACCGCGCAGGCGGTTCAGCACCAGGGTCTGCTGGGTCTCGGCCAGGCCCAGTTCCCACGGCGTACCGGCATGCTTGATCGAGGAGATCGGCGAGGCGCCGGTGCCGCCGTCATGGCCGGCGATCACCACGTGGTCGGCCTTGGCCTTGGTGACGCCGGCGGCCACCGTGCCGACGCCGATCTCGGAAACCAGCTTGACCGAAACGCTGCCCTGCGGATTGGAATTCTTCAGATCATGGATCAGTTGCGCCAGATCCTCGATCGAATAAATGTCGTGGTGCGGCGGCGGCGAAATCAGGCCGACACCGGGCACCGAGTGGCGCAGGAAACCGATGTACTCTGAGACCTTGTGCCCGGGCAACTGGCCACCCTCACCGGGCTTGGCGCCTTGGGCCATCTTGATCTGCAACTGGTCGGCATTGGCCAGGTATTCGGCGGTGACGCCGAAGCGCCCCGAGGCCACCTGCTTGATCGCGGAGCGCAGGCTGTCGCCGGCCTTGAGCCGGATGTCGCGCGAGATGCGGCCCTTGCCGATGACATCGGCCAAAGTGGTGTCGTGCTTCAGGGGCGCGAAACGCTTGCGGTCCTCGCCGCCCTCGCCGGTGTTCGACTTGCCGCCGATGCGGTTCATGGCCACGGCCAGCGTGCTGTGCGCCTCGGTGGAGATGGAACCCAGCGACATGGCGCCGGTGGCGAAACGCTTGACGATCTCCTTGGCCGACTCGACCTCGTCGATCGGGACCGCGGGACCGGCCGGATTGATCTCGAACAGGCCGCGCAGCGTCATGTGGCGCCGGGTCTGGTCGTTGATCAGCCTGGCGTACTCCTTGTAGGTCTCGTACTTGCCGGAGCGCGTCGCATGCTGCAGCTTGGCGATGGCATCCGGGGTCCACATGTGCTCTTCGCCGCGCACGCGGAAGGCATACTCGCCACCGGCATCGAGCATACTCGCGAGCACTGGGTCGTTGCCGAATGCGGCGGCATGGGTGTTAAGCGCTTCGAGCGCGACTTCCTTGAGACCGATGCCCTCGATCTTGGTCGACGTGCCGGCGAAGTAGCGTGAAACGAAATCCGACGAAAGCCCGATCACCTCGAAGATCTGCGCGCCGCAGTAGGACTGATAGGTCGAAATGCCCATCTTGGACATCACCTTCATCAGTCCCTTGCCGATGGCCTTGATGAAGTTCTTCTGCGCGTCGTAGGCGCTGAGCTTGCCCGGCAGCTGGTCGGCGATCGCCGCCAGACTCTCAAAGGCCAGCCACGGATGAATCGCCTCGGCGCCGTAGCCGGCCAGCGTGGCGAAATGATGCACTTCGCGTGCCGCGCCGGTTTCCACCACGAGGCTGATCGAGGTGCGCAGGCCGGCCTTGACCATGTGCTGATGTACCGCGGAGCAGGCCAGCAGCGCCGGAATCGGCGCCCGCGTCGCATCCACTGCGCGGTCTGAAATGATGATGACGTTATAGCCCTCGCCAACCGCGCGTTCGACGCGGGCGCAGACCTGATAGAGCGAGTGGCTGAGGCCGGCCGGTCCGCCATCGGCGGGGGTGGTGATGTCCACCACGATGGAGCGGAATACGCCCTTGGTCAGCTTGTCGATCTGCTTCAGCTTGGCGATTTCGGCCGGGGCGAGAATCGGCTGGCGCACTTCCAGGCGCGGCATCGGTTCGGTTTCATCGATGCCGAGCAGGTTCGGATTGGGACTGACCAGCGAGATCAGCGACATCACGATTTCTTCGCGAATCGGATCGATCGGCGGATTGGTCACCTGGGCGAACAGCTGCTTGAAGTAGTTGAACAGCGGCTTGTTCTTGGAGGACAGCACCGGCAGAGGGCTGTCGTTGCCCATGGCGCCAGTCGCCTCCTCGCCGTTGATGGCCATCGGCTCGAGAATGAACTTGAAATCCTCCTGCGTGTAGCCGAAGGCCTGCTGGACGTCGAGCAGCGGCGCGGCCAGCGCTTCCCGCGACTTGACATCAGGCAGGTCATCCACAAAATAGCGCGACTCCTTGATCCAGCGTCGGTAGGGCTTGGCCGTGGCGAGTTGATGCTTGACTTCATCGTCGCTGATAATGCGGCCCTGCTCCAGATCGATCAACAGCATCTTTCCCGGTTGCAGCCGCCACTTCTTGACAATGCGCTCCTGAGGAATCGGCAGCACGCCGGTTTCGGAGGCCATGACGACCAGATCATCGTCGGTCACCAGATAACGCGCAGGCCGTAATCCATTCCTGTCGAGCGTAGCGCCGATCTGGCGGCCGTCGGTGAAGGCCACCGCGGCCGGGCCGTCCCACGGCTCCATCAGCGCCATATGGAATTCGTAGAAGGCGCGGCGCTCTTCGTCCATCAGCGGATTGCCGGCCCAGGCTTCGGGAATCAGCATCATCATGGCGTGGGCCAGGCTGTAACCACCCATCACCAGGAGTTCCAGCGCGTTGTCGAAGGACGCCGAGTCCGACTGCCCGTCGTAGATCAGCGGCCAGATCTTTTCCAGGTCTTCGCCGAACAGCGGCGAGGAAATCCCGTGCTCGCGGGCGCGTATCCAGTTCACGTTGCCGCGCAGGGTGTTGATCTCGCCGTTGTGCGCGATCATGCGGAAGGGATGCGCCAGATCCCAGGTGGGAAAGGTGTTGGTGGAAAAGCGCTGGTGCACCAGCGCCAGGGCCGTCACCACACGCTCGTCGCGCAGATCATGGAAGTACTCGCCGACCTGGTCGGCCAGCAACATGCCCTTATAGACCACGGTGCGGGTCGACATCGAAGGCACGTAGAACATTCTGCCGTCAGGCAGCTTGAGCGCCTGGACGCGATGGCCGGCTTCCTTGCGAATCACATACAGCTTGCGTTCCAGCGCGTCGATATCCTTGACGCCATCACCGGCGCCGATGAATACTTGGCGGATCACCGGCTCGATGTCGCGCGCCGCCTGGGCCAGGCCGGAGTTGTCGCAGGGGACATCGCGCCAACCCAGCAGCACCTGGCCTTCGTAGCGCACGGTGCGCTCGATGGCCGCCTCGCAGGCGCGACGGCTTTCGGCATTGCGCGGCAGGAACATCATGCCGACGCCGTAGGCGCCGGCGGGCGGCAGGGTCACGCCCTGACGGGCCATCTCGGCACGGAAGAAATCGTTCGGAATCTGGATCAGGATGCCAGCGCCGTCGCCAAGCAGCGGATCGTAGCCGGTGGCGCCGCGATGCTCGAGATTCTTGAGGATCTGCAAGCCCTGCGCGACGATGGCATGGCTTTTCTGGTTCTTGATGTGGGCAACGAAACCAACGCCGCAGGCGTCATGTTCATTGGCCGGATCGTAGAGACCCTGGCGCTGGGGGAGGACCATCTTGTCTTTCCTCGGAAATGCAGCCGGCAAAAAAGCCGGGGTGATGCCTCTCCCCGGCCTTGAATGGTCCGCCGGTTAAGGCGGACGACGGGCAAATATACCGCCAAAAGCCGGCAAATTCAATACGCTGCAACGCAGCAATGCAAGTCCTGCCCGTCCGGCCTATCCGCCGCGGGAAGTCGCGGCCGGGGCTGTCGCGCGACAGCAAACGACCCGCTGGCTGACGATGTCCGCCCGCAACTGGTAGCCATCAGCCATGTCCAGCACCCGCAGGGCGGGAGCAAAGCGCGCGTCATCGGGCAACAACTCCGCCAGACGGTTGGGCTGTACCCGCAGCAGTTCGGCATTGAGGAAGCATCCCGACCGCTCGGGATGCAGTGCCACATAGAAAATCCCCGTTTCAACCAGATCCTGGAAAAAATGCGAACCGAAGGACAACTCCGGCTGCAATCCGCCGGCGGAAAACGCCACCTCGCCAATCGCCGTCATGGCATTGATCTCGGCAAACCGCACCGGAACGCCCAGACGCAGGGTCGAGGTGCCCCAGCGTCCCGGCCCCAGCAACAGGGTCGGCACGGCATCGCGCGCCACGACCTCGCGGTTGAGGCGGCCGATGATGCGCGCCAGTTCATACTTGTCAGACTGGCTCATGCCCATGAAGGCCTCGGGATCAACCGCGATCACCCGCCCGATCGGCTGCACGATGCTGCCGCCCATGAAATTGCCGCTGCTGCTGAACAAGGTGTCGGCCCGAATCGGCAGTTCTATCTCGACGCGCTTGGCCTGGATCCCTCGCGTTTGCAGCGGGCGGCACTGAATCAGGTTCACATGGAGCCGACCATCGCCAGTGTAGGTCCCGGTAAACTCTATGTCGACCGGGTACTCGTAAGCCTGTTCGAGGGTCTGCAGCAAGCGGCGCATGGTGGCGGCAAAGCCGGTCTCGGTCAGGAGTCGGTCGAAGGTCACCAGCCAGCCCGCCGGGTCCCGGTCGGCGAAGAGTTCCAGCGGCAGGGTGGCGGCTTCCGCCTGCAGGGCCGCCAGCGGCACGGTACGCCAGGAGTTCTGCGCCAGGTCGAGCACATCGACATCGTGCTGGGTAAAGCGGCGCCGGTTTTCAGGGTCGTTGAGCGGAACCACCAGCGGCTGGTCGAGGGAGACGATGCGCGGATAGTCGCCCTCGACCCGGTCGACGGCACGCGTGCCGAGGCCGACCACCAGGCGCAGCATCCCGGCGCCCGGATTGATGTCGTGACGCCAGACAAAGGTGTTGTAGGAAATACCGACGCCGGCAAAGGCCGGAAAGAAATGATCGCCATGGTAGGCGCCCGATACGCGCTGCACCAGCAAGGCCATCTGCTCTTCCTGGCGCGCCAGGCCGCGCTGCAGGCGGTAGGCCAGCGCCTCTTCGCTGAGGGTGCTGGCATACACCATCCGCACCGCTTCGAGGAACTGCTCCAGGCGGTCTTCGGGCGAGCCTTGATTGACGCAGAAGAAGCTGTCGTACTTGCCGGCGAAGGCGTTGCCGAATCCGTCCTCCAGCAGGCTGGACGAGCGCACGATGATCGGATACTGGCCGAAATGCTCGAGCATTTTCTGGAACTCGCGCAGGATTTCGACGGGAAAGCTTCCCTGCCGCAAAGCTTCCCGCAAGGGCGCCGCCCCGCTCGAATAGCCGGCTTCACTGCGCTGCCACATGAAAGCCTGCCACCAGCCGTTGCTGACAATGTAGGAGTGGAAAAGGTCGGAGCCGATGAAGAAGGAGTCATGGGGTTCGAGGACATCGTCCCAGCCCGAATCCGCATCCGCCTCGAGGATCGCCCGCGCCAGCAACATGCCCACCGACTTGCCGCCGATGAAACCGGTGCCGATCAGCCGCCCCTTGATGGCAAGGAGATCGTCCAGCGTGAAATGCCGGCGCGCCAGCGCCAGCATCCGCTCGTCGCGCCCGATCAGCAGGCGGCACAGCTGCTCCACCATCGCCTGCCGCCACGGCGCATTCGCCGCGGAAGCTTCCAGCTCCGCGGCGCGGATGAACAGGCGCTCCCATGAATCGAGATGACGTCCGGCGTCGTCAGGAGTCCGGCTGGCGAGCCGGTCGAACAGGCTGGTCGCCTCGCAACTGGTCGTGATCGGAATGAACTGCCCGCGCTCGTGTCGGTGCGGCAGGAACATGGTCGGCGAGTAGCGCTGCCATACCTTGAGCGGATGCAGATAGAGCGCGCCGCCCTCGTTGTAGAGGTCGATCAGCAGCTGGGTGGTGGTGCGGATCGCATCGACGGTGGCCGTGGAATGGGCCCCGCGACGCAAGGCGAAATGCGCCACGGTATCGAGTTCGAACAGGTAGGGGCAGGTGACACGGAAGAAATTGCCGATCATGCCGTCGGTGGCCCAGGCATCGAGCAGGTCGGACAGGCAGTCGAAGACGTAGAAGACGTCGCGCCCTTCGGCGGCGAGGATGGTATGCAGGCGGACGGTGAAGGACTCGAAACCGCGCAGCGCGTCAAGGTCGTAGACCGCGCCGACCTCGCTCGCTTCCAGCACCGGCGCATGGGAGCCAAAACGGACATAGACCACGCGCCGCCCGGCGGCTGTCGCCGCCGCGACGAAGGTCGCGACGAATGCCCGGTAGTCATCGACGCTATCCACCCGCCAGACCACGTTGTCGCCCAGGCGCAGTCCGCCGAGAATGGCGTCCAGGCCCGGCAGGCCGCTGCTGACGAAGCGGCGCGGATCAGGCTCGGGAGGCATTGCGCGCGTCATGCCGGATCAGGCGCCGGACAAACCGGAGTTGCAAGGTTGCGGGAATTCGGACAACGGAAACGAACACGGCGGAGCCCCTTGCGGGGTTCCGCCGTGTCGTCGATCCGTCACGGGGTTCATCCGGAAAGTCCGGCGCTGGACACCGATCAGATCAGGCCATGCGCCACCATGGCCCGTGCGACCTTGATGAAGCCGCCGATGTTGGCGCCGAGAACATAGTTGCCCGAAGCACCAAATTCCTCGGCCGTTTCCCAGGCCGTGGCATGGATGCCGGTCATGATCTCGTCGAGTTTCTTCTCCGTAAACTCGAAGGTCCAGGAGTCGCGGCTGGCATTCTGCTGCATTTCCAGCGCCGAGGTTGCGACACCGCCGGCATTGGCGGCCTTGCCGGGGCCGTAGGCAATCTTCGACTCGAGGAAAATCTTCACGCCCTCCGGTGTCGTCGGCATGTTCGCCCCTTCGCCGACCGCGATGCAGCCGTTCTTGACCAGGGTCTTGGCATCCTTGCCGTTGATCTCGTTCTGGGTGGCCGAAGGAAACGCGATTTCGCAGGGAACTTCCCAGATATTGCCGCCGGCGATGTACTTCGCATCCTTGTGATAGCTGGCGTAATCGGCAATGCGCCGCCGCTCGACTTCCTTGAGCGTCTTGACAAGGGCGAGGTCGATCCCCTTCTCGTGCACGATGATGCCATTCGAATCGGAGCAGGCGATCACCTTGGCGCCGAGCTGATTCAGCTTTTCGATGGTGTAGATGGCGACGTTGCCGGAACCGGAAACGACGCAGGTTTTGCCTTCGAGCGAGTTCTTGCGCGCCTTGAGCATTTCGCGCACGAAGAATACCGTGCCGTAGCCGGTGGCCTCGGTACGCACCAGGGAGCCGCCCCAACCGATCCCTTTGCCGGTCAATACGCCCGACTCGTAGCGATTGGTGATGCGCTTGTACTGGCCGAACATGTAGCCGATCTCGCGGCCGCCGACACCGATGTCGCCGGCCGGCACGTCGGTATGTTCACCGAGATGCCGCGCCAGTTCGGTCATGAAGCTCTGGCAGAAGCGCATGATTTCGCTGTTCGACTTGCCCTTCGGATCGAAATCGGAGCCGCCCTTGCCGCCGCCGATCGGCATGCCGGTCAGTGCGTTCTTGAAGATCTGCTCGAAACCGAGGAACTTGATGATGCCGAGGTAGACCGAAGGGTGAAAACGGATGCCGCCCTTGTAGGGTCCGAGGGCGCTGTTGAATTCGACGCGGAAACCGCGATTGATCTGCACCTGGCCCTTGTCATCCTGCCATGGCACGCGAAAGATGATCTGGCGCTCCGGTTCGCAGATGCGCTCGATGATGCGCTGCTCGGCGAAATCCGGGTACTTGACCAGCACCGGCCCAAGCGATTCAAGCACTTCCTTGACGGCCTGATGGAACTCTTCCTCACCCGGATTCCTGGCCTTGACCTGTTGATAGATGGCCTCGATTTTTTCTCCCAATACCGCCATGACTGCTCCTCTAGACTAAAAATCTCTTTCCTGTGAAAGATCGCATATGCCGACCCCTCCGCCCGAAATTGGTGCAACCAGCTCGCCCCAAACTGGTGCAATCCTACTATCAAAAGGAGGGGAATTGGTTGTCGAACATCAAGGATTTGCAGTCGAAGCGCAGCCTTGCCGATGGGTTACCGAGGTGGCGTGAAGAATTCGCGATCGCCTCTGCGAATGACTCTGGCAATGGCGAGGCAGAGTCAATCACCAAGTTCTCTGGCGAGAAAGTCGCAAGGAAGCCTGCCTGCGAACCCGATTACAACTCGCCGACGGAGAACAGCCGGCGGTGTTCCTTCATCGAGTAACGATCGGTCATGCCGGCGATGTAGTCCGCGGTGGCCCGCGCGATGTTCTCTGCCGACGCCATTTCCTGATATTGGGGTGGCAGCAGTCGCGGATCGGCAACGAAGGCGCCGAACAAATCACTGATGATGCGGCGCGCTTTCGCCGTCATGCGCAGCACCTGATAGTGCTGGTACAGGTGGTCGCGCAGAAAAGCCTTTAGCGAACGATTTTCGGCCTTCATCGTGTCGGTGAACGCAATCAGCGACGGTGCGGCATGGACATCCTCCAGCGCCGCCGGCGCTGCAGCGGCAATCCGCCGCGCCGACTCGGCCAGCAAATCGGTGACCTGGGCGTCGATCATGCGCCGGATGGTTTCATGCACGCGGCGCCGGCCGGGCATCTGCGGGAACTCGGCATCGGCCTCGGCCGCATGGCGGGCGAACAGGCTGACGCCTTCGAGTTGCTCCAAGGTCAGCAGCCCGGAACGCAGGCCGTCGTCCACATCGTGGTTGTTGTAGGCGATTTCGTCGGCCAGGTTGCAGATTTGTGCCTCCAGCGAGGGGCGCCGATCGTCGAGAAAGCGCCGGCCGAGTTCGCCGAGTTCGCGTGCCCGCGCCGGCGAGCAATGCTTGAGGATGCCCTCGCGCGTCTCGAACATCAGGTTGAGGCCGTCGAAGGCGCCATAGCGCTCTTCCAGGCGATCGACGATGCGCAGGCTTTGAAGATTGTGCTCGAAGCCGCCATGGCCCTGCATGCACTCGTTCAGCGCATCCTGGCCGGCATGGCCGAAGGGGGTATGGCCGAGATCGTGCGCGAGGGCGATGGCTTCCGTCAGATCGTCATTGAGATGCAAGGCGCGCGCGATCGAGCGCGCGATCTGGGCGACCTCGATGCTGTGGGTGAGCCGGGTGCGGAACAGGTCGCCTTCGTGGTTGACGAAAACCTGGGTCTTGTACTCGAGGCGACGGAATGCCGTGGAATGCACGATGCGGTCGCGGTCGCGCTGGAATTCGCTGCGCGCCTTGGGCCGCGGCTCGGCAACGATGCGCCCCCGGCTGTTGCCGTCGCTGACGGCGTAGGGCGCCAGATCAGGCACGGCAGCAGGACTCGATGGCCGCCGCGATGTCAGCGCCCGGCGCATCGGCATGGGTCACGGCCCGCCCCAGGCCCTTGAGCAGGATCAGGCGCAAACTGCCGGCGATGACCTTCTTGTCGTGCGACATCAATTCGAGATAGCGCGAAACGCCGAGATCGGGGCCGGTGACCGGCAAGCCGGCGCGCAGCAGCAAGGCGCGGACCCGCTCGACGTCGGCGGCGGACAACCAGCCCAGGCCACGGGAAAGTTCGACTGCCATCATGGTGCCGGCGGCAACGGCCTCGCCATGCAGCCACTCGCCGTAGCCCATGCCGGTCTCGATCGCGTGGCCGAAGGTATGGCCGAGATTGAGCAAGGCCCGGCCGCCCTCCTTCGCCGTTTCAAACTCGTCGGCAGCCACCACCTCGGCCTTGTTGGCACAGGAGCGCTCGATCGCCTGCGCCAGCAGTTCCCCGTCGCGCGCCAACAGGCCGTCCATGTTGGCCTCCAGCCATTCGAGAAAGGGCAGGTCGCGGATCAGCCCGTACTTGATGACTTCCGCCATGCCCGCGGACAATTCGCGCGCCGGCAGCGTTTTTAGCGTGTCGGTATCGGCCAGCACCAGCTTCGGCTGCCAGAAGGCGCCGACCATGTTCTTGCCGCGCGGGTGATTGATGCCGGTCTTGCCACCGACCGAGGAATCGACCTGGGATAGCAGCGTGGTGGGGATCTGGATGAAGGGCACGCCGCGCTGATAGCTTGCTGCGGCAAATCCCGCGAGATCGCCGACGACGCCGCCACCCAGGGCAACGACCGTCGTGCTGCGATCACAGCGGGCCGCGAGCAGGGCGTCGTAAATCAGGTTGAGCGACTCCCAGTTCTTGTGCGCTTCGCCATCGGGAAGAATGATCGGCGTCACGCCAACGCCGACTTTTTCGAGGCCGGCCGAAAGGAGATCCAGATACAGGGGTGCCACGACCGTGTTGCTGACGAGCGCGACCCGCGGGCTGCGCAAATGAGGCTGGATCAGGTCCGCACGGGCGAGCAGGCTGCCGCCGATCAGGATCGGATAACTGTGATCGCCAAGTGAAAGCGTCAGGCGGCGCATTGCTTTTGCAACTCCCTTTCCAGCTGTTTTACCAGGTGGCTGATGCTGCCACCGAGACTGTTGATGGTGATATCGGCAACCTCGCGGTAAAGCGGGTCGCGCACCGCGAACAGTTCCTCGATCTTCTTCATCGGATCGGCGACCTGCAGCAGGGGCCGGTTATGGTCAAGACGGGTCCGCTCGAACAGCAGGTGCGGCGTGGCGTGAAGATAGACAACGATGCCGCCCTCTTTGAGTGCAAGGCGATTTTCCAGACGGAGTATGGCGCCGCCACCCGTGGCGACGATCAAGTCGGATTGGCTGCCCAGTTCGGCAAGGACTTTTGACTCGCGATCACGAAAGCCCTGTTCGCCCTCGATGTCGAAAATCAGCGGAATCCTGACGCCGGTTCGCGCCTCGATCTCCTGATCGGCATCGACAAAGGTCCGCTGCATGCGCCTCGCAAGCTGTCTCCCGACCGTCGTCTTGCCCGCACCCGGCATGCCGACAAGGTAGATATTGTTGTTCGTATTCACGATGGGATTGTAGCAGCGCATGCGCAGGGGCATGGCCCCTCCCTGCGCTCCCGTCGCCGGCGAACCCGGCCACGCAATGTCGTCGCGGCACCCTGGATTGATCGGCCCCACCCCGTGATTCTGTTCCCCTGCTGCAAAATGCACGGGGCCGGCATGAGCCGGCCCCGAGAGCGTGAAGCTGAGCCCGTGCTATCGCTGCGAAACCGCGTCGCTGATGATGCGCGGCGTAATGAAAACCAGCAGTTCGCTGCGCGCAGTGCTCTTTGTCGTGGTCTTGAAAAGATTCCCCACGTAGGGCAGATCGCCGAGAAAGGGAACACGGTCCTGGGTTTGCAGCTCGGATTCCCGCGCGAAACCGCCGATGACCACCGTTCCGCCATTTTCGACAATGACGTTGGTGGTTACGGTATTGGTGTCCAGGCTGCCGGTTGTGGCGTTGGTGATGGTGCTCTTTGCGATGTTCAGGTCAAGACTGATGCGGTTGTCCGGATTCACCGACGGCGTCACCCCAAGCGTAAGCGGCGCCGAGAATGTCTGGTAGATCGGCAAACCGGTTGTCGCGTTGACCCCGCTGAGGATGGTGACCTGCTGGGTATTGTTGATCGTTGCAGCCTTGCGGTTCAGGGTGACGACCCTCGGCGAAGATATCGTCTTGTTGCGCGCATCGGTTTCCGCCGCCTGCAATTCCAGCGCAAGCAACTTGCTTCCTGCGTTGTTGAACAGCATCAGGCCGAAATTCGCTGCTGATGCGAGCGCATAGCTGGGCTGGAAGATGTTGGTAGACCGCGTCAGGGTCGGTGTGTTTGGCGTGTTATACGCATCGACATTGCCATAGCTTGACGTGGTCCCGGGTGCCCACCTGGTTCCGGTGCCGAACAGCTGGTTCCCGCCGTCGCTGAGAATACTCGAGCCGGCCAGCCGCAGGCGTACACCCAGCGAACTGGCAAATCCCGTGGATGCTTCGACAATGCGGGCTTCGATCATCACCTGCTTGGGCGGAGTATCAACGTTGCGGATGACTTCGCGAATGGCTTCCACTACCGAGGCCGTATCGCGGACGAATATCTGGTTGGTCGCGTCGTGGGCCGAAATGCTGCCGCGCGCGGAAAGCATGCCCTTGGCCGAGCCGGCGGGGGATGCCGCGCCCGCCGCGGCGGCGGGGGTGGCGAAAGCGGTAGCCCCGACCGCCCCGACCGACGGCGGCAGCACCCCGGCAACGGGCGCTTCGCCACCGGCAGGAGCGGCAGAAGCAAAGCTGCTGTTCACCAACGCGATGATATCGCCGGTCTTGACATAGTTGAGCCTGAACGTTTCCGCCACCAGCGGCGCAACATCGCTCGCTCTCGCAGCCTCGTCCGCATTGTCCTGGTCCCGCTTCTGCAGGACGGCGCGATCGCCGAAGAGAATGATGTCGTTGCGCACCCGCATCCCGGCATTGACCTGCCCCATGATGATTTCGAGTGCCTGGTCATAGGGAATGTTGTCGAGGTTTGCGGTTACGGTCCGTCCCGTCAGCGAGGGATCGATCAGCACGTTCTTGCCTGAAATATCGGCCAAAGTGCGCAGGACCATGGTGGCATCGGCGGCAAAGAAGTTGATCGAAACCTTCTGGCCCTGCTGGCCGGTCTGGACCAGCTTGTTGGCGTCATCCGCCGGTATCGGCTTGACTTCAATGGACAACTGGTTGTTCGCCAGATGCGCCTGATGGAACCAGCGTCCGCGCGCATTGATATCGATGCGCGTCAGGTTGCCCATGGCGCGCGAGGTCATCACGGTTACCGGCGTGGCAAAGTCGTTGACGTCGCGCCGGTTCTGCAAGCGTTCGGGTAGCTCGACATCCCGCAGTTCCACGGCCAGACCCGTCCCAACGCGGCGAATGTCGATCGGCACGGTGCCGTCCGTCAGATCGACGGTGATCCAGGCCTGCCCTTCTTCACCTCGACGAAAAAGAATGTCGCGGACAGCGGCTGTATCGGTCCTGGCCGCCGGACTTCCCGGCCCACTGGCCGGGGTCGAAGCGGTTCGCTGAAAGACGCTCGGCGCCGGCTCGTTGCTGGCCTGCACACCCTGTCCCTGCAGCTTGATGAAAAGCACATCGCCGGCGATTTCGGTTGAGAACTTGGTCGGTCGATACAGGTTCAGCACCAGCCGCGTCAATTTGTCGGATTGGACCAGATTCAGGCTCTTGAGGTCACCCTCCGCCACTTGTATTGTCGACTGACCGGACTTGTTGTCGGTGTCGGGGAAATCGATCACGACCCGTGGCGGTTCGACCACGCTCCAGTTTCCGGGCATCGCCTTGAGCGGTGCCGCCATCTGCACCTTGAGCAGGACTTGATCGCCGTCACGCCTAGCCACGATCTGCTTGATGGAGTTTTCCGCCGCGAACGAAATGTCGGCGAGTCCAAGCCAAAGGCCCGCGAATGCAATCGCGGCGCGTTTAATGTTCTTCATCAACGTCCTCCTTCTTTCGGCACGATGAGCAACTTTTCCTGCGTTACCCACGCACCGTTCGCATCTTTCACGGTTTCAACAACCGTAACGCCTTCTCTGGTGATTGCCGCGATCTTGCCGAAGTTGCGGCCCATGAATTCGCCCACGCGCACATGCTTGGGCTTGTTCGGTGGCGGCGTCTGGATCAGGGCATAAGGCACCGGCCCCGCCATGATGACACCGGTCACCCTGAGGTCCTCAAGGGGGAAAATCTCCAGCGGTTGCTGGGGCCTCTCACGGTCCGGCGCAGTCTTGTCTGCCGCGACATCCAGCGTCACGATCTTGCCCGTAGCAAAGGGGGGCGTGAGCATCTCGGTTTCATACGAGACCACAGGAAAAGCGGTTATTTCAGGAAGCGGAGCCACTTTTCCCTTCATGCCCTTTGCTTCATCGCGCATCCACTGCCGCAGATCCTGATGCTCTTCGCTAGCGCAGCCCACTAGCAGCAACGCCAAGAGAAGTAGAAGTCCGTGCGACTTCATCTCTTGCCTCCCTTGGCTGTTTGCTGAGTTTTCTTCTGACTGGCCATCTCCGCTTCATCAAGATAGCGGAAGGTCTTGACCGTGGTTCTCAGCACCAACGTCCCGTTGGGGTTCGCACTCATGTTGATATCGTTCAGGGTAACGATACGCGGCAACTTGGCAACATCTCCCGTGAAAGCGCCGATGTCATGGTAAGTCCCCGTGAGGTTCAGCGTGATCGGTACCTCGGCATAGAACTCCCGAGGTCCCTCGCCACCCGGCTTGAAAAGCTCGACCGCCAAGCCCCTGCTCTGGGCCGCCTTGTTGATATCGACCAGCATGTCCCCCATCTCGGCCTTGTTCGGCAATTGCTTGAGCAGGGCGCCGAACGAGCGGTCGATCTCGGCCAGCTGGCGACGGTACTCTTCGAGATTCACTGCCTGCTTCTTCTTGCCCAGCCAGTCATCCTTGAGCTTCGCCTCCTCCTGTTTCATGGCTTCCAGCTCTTCGAGCTGGACACTCCATCCGAACGCACCAAATCCCCACGAGGCGGCCAGCAACGCGGCAAAAAAACCCAACAGAATGACGACGCGCGGCGCCAATGGCCACAAGCCAGGGTCCTTGGGATCCAGTGTCTTGAAATCCATTGCCAGCTGCTGAAAATTTATCAGCGGCGCCTTGGGTAACGCTGGCTCGGACTTGACCGCCTGCTTGTCCGCCAGCTTTTCGGCGGCAGTCTTGCGTTTGAACAAACCGGCAATCGAAGGGGGCAGAGCAGGCAGTTTCATCATTTCTTCCCCGGCGCCGCAGTCTGACGGGTAATCATCGTGGTGATGTTGAATGCATTGAGGCGGCGATTGGCGACCACTTCGGCCTTGGTTTCGACCAACGTCGATTGCTCAAGCAGAGGCGATTCGTCGAGATTGTTCATCAGCGTCGTGATCCGCGCGTTCGACTGGGCGTAGCCGGAAATGGTGATTTTTTGCCCGGTTTGCACCAGCGTGCGCAAGTAGATGCCCTCCGGCACCTGCTTGGCCAGTTCATTGAACAAGTGGACTGTTTCCGTGCGGTTGGCCTGCAGCGCCTCGATGACCCGCTTGCGCGCCAGCAACGCGTTGGTCTGTTCCTGGATTTTCTTGATTTCGTTGATTTCCTTGTCCAGGCTGACGATTTCCCGCTTGAGGAATTCGTTCGCATCGTTTTGCGCAGTCGTCTGGCGGTTGATGAACGAGAAGCCGAGGAACCAGATCAATGCAGCCAGTACCGAAATCAATCCCAGCAGGACATAGAACTGCTGTCGTCGCGCCTTGCGCATTGCCTCGCGATGGGGAAGCAGGTTGATCCGTATCATTTATCGAACTTCCTGAGCGCCAACCCGCACGCCACCATCAGCGACGGCGCGTCCGTGGCCAGCTGCTTGGCACGAATGCGCGGCGAAATGGCCATGCCGGCAAACGGATCAGCCAGCAGGGTGTTGACATTGGTCCGCTGGCCGACGATTTCCGCCACACCGGGAACGAGCGCCGAACCGCCGGCGAGAATGATGTAATGCACCTCGCCGTATGGCGTGGACGTAAAAAAGAACTGCATGGCACGCGCTACTTCCTGGGCCAGTCCCTCGATGAACGGGTGAAGTATTTCCGCTTCGTAGTTGTCAGGCGGCGTTCCCGAACGCTTGAGGCTTTCGGCCTCCTCCGGCCCCATGCCGTACGCGCGCATGATTTCCTCCGTCAGCCTGATTCCGCCGAAGGCCTGCTCCCGGGTGTACAGTTGCTGGTCATCCTTCATGATGGTGATTTTCATCGCCGAAGCGCCGACATCTACCAACGCCACGATCTGTCCTGCGCCCTCGCCAGGAAGCTGCTTGGTAACGAGTTCGTACGCAGCCTCCGTTGCGTAGACCTCGACATCCATCACCACGGGCTTCAACTCGGCCACTTCGGCGGCAGCTACACGATCTTCGACTTTTTCCTTGCGCGACGCAGCCAGCAAGACTTCGACATCATCGGGATTGCCCGGCGCAGGGCCGATCACCTGAAAGTCGAGATTGACCTCCTCGAGCGCAAACGGGAGGTACTGGTTGGCTTCCGACTCGACCTGCATTTCCATTTCCTGATCCCGCAGGGTCGCCGGCAAGGTGATCTTCTTGGTAATCACCGCTGCCGTCGGCAAGGCCATGGCGACAAATCGCGTCGAGGTGCCCAGTCGCTTCCAGCAGCGCTGCAGGGTTTCAGCCACGGCCTCGATCGACGCCAGATTGCCGTCAACCACGGCATCCTTCGGCAGCGGCTCGATCGCGTAGCGCTCGACCCGCGGCTGGCCCTTGCCGGCATCGACCAGTTCGACCATCTTGACGGCAGTCGAACTGATATCCACGCCGATCAGCGGACGCAGCTTCGGGTTAAAGATCGACTTCAGGGCCGCAACATCGATCTGCAAAAGATTTTCCTTTAAAAATATTGCGTTACAAGCTATACGGATAATTTACTTCAGATGCTAGCAGCAACTATATCGACTGTAAAGCAAAATTGTCAGCACCATGCTATCGAAGCGTGTCTCTGGCGCCACAGCTATAATTCGGCGCGCCGCCTTCCGCCCAGTCCATCGTGCCCATTCCCGCCCTACCCACCCCCGCTCGCTGGGTACTGTATTTCCTGCTCCTGATCGGTGGCACCGTGTTAAGCGTGGCCGCCCTTGCCGGCATTGTGCTGCTTCTTGCCTATCCGCAACTTCCCTCCGTGGAGGTGCTGACCGACTATCAGCCGAAAATTCCCCTGCGCATCTACTCCGGCGACGGCCACCTGATCGGCGAGTTCGGCGAGGAACGGCGTAACTTCGCCTTCATCAAGGATGTTCCCGCCGTAATGACCCAGGCGATACTCGCGGCCGAAGACGAACGTTTCTACCAGCATCCCGGGATCGACACGCTGGGCGTATTGCGTGCAGCGTATTCCAATTTTGTCGGCGGCGGCAAGCGCCAGGGCGCTTCGACCATCACCATGCAGGTGGCACGCAACTTTTTCCTTTCCAGCGAAAAGACCCTGACCCGCAAACTTTACGAGATGTTACTGGCTTTCAAAATCGAGAACAGTCTGGGAAAGGATCAAATCCTCGAGATCTATATCAACCAGATTTACCTCGGTCAGCGGGCTTACGGCTTCTCGGCCGCCGCGCAGATTTACTTCGGCAAGACGCTGCGGGATGTCAGCATCGCCGAAGCAGCGATGCTCGCCGGACTGCCGAAAGCGCCGTCGGCCTTCAACCCGGTCGCGAATCCCAAGCGCGCGCAGCTTCGCCAGCGCTACGTCCTGCGCCGGATGCACGAACTGAACTTCATCGACGATGCTCAATGGAAGGCCGCACAGGCGGAGACCATGCACATCAAACGCGACGTCAACGACTTCGGCGTCCATGCCGAACACGTTGCCGAGATGGCGCGCCAGATTGTCGTCGAGCGCTTCCCCGACGAAGTGTACAACCGCGGCCTGCGCGTGATCACCACCATCGACCGCGCCGACCAGCAGGCCGCCTATCTGGCGCTGCGCCGCGGTGTCATGGATTACGACCGGCGCCATGGCTATCGCGGCGTCGAAGCCTACGTAGCCATAAAAGACATCAGCTCGGACCAGGACGAGGAACTGGAAGAGCACCTGGCCGATTATTACGACAGCGATGATCTGCTGCCGGCCGTCGTCCTCGAGGCTACCCCCAAGCTGGTACGCGCCTATCTTCGCGGCGGCGAGGTGCTCAAGATAGGCGAGGACGGTCTCAAGTTTGCTGCGCGCATGCTGGACAACAAGGCTGCGCCGAACAAGCGCATACGACGCGGCGCCGTGATCCGCGTGCAGAAGTACGAGAAGGGCTGGCAGATCGTCCAGTTGCCGGAGGTCGAAGCCGCCTTCGTTGCCGCCAGCCCGGTTGATGGCGCGATCCGGGCGCTGGTCGGCGGCTTCGATTTCAATCGCAACAAGTTCAACCATGTCACCCAGGCATGGCGCCAGCCGGGCTCCAGCTTCAAGCCCTTCATCTACTCGGCGGGTCTGGAAAAAGGCTATACCCCGGCATCGGTGATCGCCGACGAACCGGTCTCGATCTCGGCCGAAGAGACGGGCTCCCAGGCCTGGGAGCCGAAGAACTACGACGGCAAGTACGAAGGCCCGATGAGCCTGCGCACGGCGCTGGCGAAGTCCAAGAACATGGTGTCGATCCGCCTGCTGCGCTCCATCGGCACCCAGTACGCGCAGGACTATGTAACGCGCTTCGGCTTCGATGCCGACAAGAATCCGCCCTATCTGACGCTGGCGCTCGGCGCGGGGGCGGTGACCCCGTGGCAGCAGCTTGCGGCCTATTCGATCTTCGCCAACGGCGGCTACCGCATCACTCCCTACATCGTGCGCCGGATCGTCGACGACAAGGGCATGGTCCTGGCCGCCATGCAGCCGACGCTGGCCGGCGACGAGACGCTGCGCGCGATCGACGCGCGCAATGCCTGGCTGATGGACTCGATGATGCACGACGTGGTGCGGCGCGGCACCGCGACGCGTGCCGCTACCATCCTCAAGCGCAGCGACCTGGCGGGCAAGACCGGCACCACCAACGACTACATCGACGCCTGGTTCTGCGGCTACCAGCCGACCGTGGTGGGCGTCGCCTGGATCGGCTTCGATCAGCCCAAGCGCATGGGCAACGGCGAAACCGGCGGCGCCGCCGCGCTGCCGATCTGGATCGGCTACATGGAACACGCCCTGAAGGGAGTTCCCGAAAGCTGGCAGGAAACCCCGGAAGGGCTGATGCCGATCGTCGCCCACGATCCGTCGGGCAAGACCAGCAAGGAACTGATCTACAAGGAGCACCTGCCTGCGCCGCCGCCGGACGCGGAAGCCGAAGAACCAAAGCAGGAACCGGCGCCGGTGGTGGATGCCAAGCCGAAGCTGGTGGAAAGGCCCGTTGCCGAAAAGCCGGCTGCTGAAAAACCGGCAGCGCCGAAGCCGCCGGAGAAGAAAAACTAGAGCTCGACCCGCACCCCGGCCTGTTCGGAGACGGTGCGCGACAATGCCGCCAGCAATTCCTCGCCGTCGCGCGTGCCCAGCCAGCGCCCGCCTTGCGGCCGGAAGTGATACCCCCCCGACTTGGCCGCCACCCAGATTTCGCGCGCCGCGCCGTGGCGATTGACAATGATCTTCGAACCGTTTTCGAATTCGATCTCGATCACGCCGCCGGGTTTGGTCTCGAAATCGAAATCGGCGACGCCGCTGTCGCTCGCCGCTTCCAGTGCCGCCTCGATGCGCGCCAGTTCGACGTCCGCCGCCATCATAAATTCCCGTTCATCCATCGCGTGTTACCATCCTTCGCCTGTCGAGACACACCTATACGCCATGCGTCTGATTCCATCTTTCCTCGCCATCCTGGCCATTCTGGCAAGCCTCAATGGCTGCGGCACCAAGACCCCGCTGACGCTGCCGCAGCCCGCGACGGCAATAACCGCCGCACCACCAGCGCCGACTCCTGCTGTCGATCATAACAACAAAGCCGCAACAGAGTCCCGGCAATGAGTCTGGCCGTGATGCAGAAGGGCGGCCTGCACGTCGAGTCTGTCGCGCTGGCCGATATCGCCGCTCGCTTTGGTACGCCATGCTACGTGTATTCGCGTGCCGCGCTCACCGCCGCCTATGGCGCCTACCGCGACGCGCTGCAGGCCCACGGCCTGGCTGAACGATCGCTGATCTGCTACGCGGTCAAGGCCAACTCCAACCTGGCCATCCTCAATCTGTTCGCCCGGCTCGGCGCCGGCTTCGACATCGTTTCCGGCGGCGAACTGGCGCGCGTACTGGCCGCCGGCGGCAGTCCGGAAAGAATCGTGTTCTCCGGCGTCGGCAAGTCACGCGCCGAAATGCGTGCGGCGCTGGAGGCCGGCATCCACTGCTTCAATGTCGAATCGGCCAGCGAACTCGAACAGCTCAGCGAAGTTGCCGGCAGCGTCGGCCGCCGCGCCCCGGTCTCGCTGCGCGTGAATCCCGACGTCGATGCGAAAACCCATCCCTACATTTCCACCGGCCTCAAGACGGCCAAGTTCGGCGTCGCCTTCGACGAGGCCTTCGACCTCTACCGCCGCGCCGCCAGCCTGCCGCACATCGCGGTGAAGGGCATCGACTGCCACATCGGCTCGCAACTGCTCGACCCGGCGCCCGCGGCCGAAGCCGCCGACAAGGTGCTGGCGCTGGTCGACCGCCTCGCTGCTGCCGGCATCGCGCTCGAACACATCGACCTCGGAGGCGGCATGGGCATCCAGTACCGCGCTGACGAACCGGCGCCGTCGGCGGCCGACTACCTCTCGCCGATGTTGGCAAAACTCGCCGGACGCCGCGAGAAGCTGCTGTTCGAACCCGGCCGCTCGCTGGTTGGCAACGCCGGTATCCTGCTGACCCGCGTCGAAGTGCTGAAGCCCGGCGAGGAGAAGCACTTCGCCGTGGTCGATGCGGCGATGAATGACCTGATGCGTCCGGCCCTCTATGACGCCTGGCACGACATCGTAAAAGTCGGCGCTGGCGATACGGCGACAGGCACGCCCATGAGCTACGAGATCGTCGGCCCGATCTGCGAATCGGGCGACTTCCTCGGCCACGACCGCGAACTGGCACTTAACGAGGGCGATCTGCTCGCCATACTTTCCGCGGGTGCCTACGGCATGGCCATGGCCTCCAACTACAACAGCCGGCCTCGCGCCGCCGAGGTCATGGTCGATGGCGACAGCATGCACCTGATCCGCCGCCGCGAGAATGTCGCGGAGCTCTTCGCTCTTGAAACGGTCCTGCCCTGATGCGCCACGCCCTGCTCGCCTGCCTGATTCTTGGCCTCCTCAACGCCTGTGGCCAGAAAGCCGAGGAAAAGAAAACGGTGCCGCCGCCCGCGCTGATTACCGTGACCCAGGCGATCAAGGGCGATTTCGAAGTCGTGCTGGAAACGCTCGGCACCCTCGAAGTACTCGCCGACCCGAAAATCGGTGCCGAAGTCGCCGGACGGGTGACGCAGGTCCTGGCGCGTACCGGCACCCGCGTCAAGGCCGGCGATCTGATGGCGGTGATCGACGCGGGTGACGTCGCGCTGCAGAACAAGGCCGACGAAGCCGAAGCGCGCCGCATCGAGGCGCTGGCGAAACAGCAGGAAAAACACGCCGAGCGCCAGCAGACTTTGATGGACAAGGGCTTCCTGTCGAAGAACGCCGGCGAGGATGTGGCCGCCCAGCGCGCCGCGCTCGCCGCCCAGCATGAAGCGGCACGGGCGCGCGCCGACAACAGCCGCCGTTCGGCCGGCAAGATGCAGGTGCGGGCGCCGATCGACGGCATCGTCGAAGTGCAGATCGTCTCGCCCGGCGATTACGTCAAGGTCGGCGATCCGCTGTTCAACCTGGTCTCGCCGAAAAAGCTGCGCGCCCACCTGCCCTTCGCCGAAAGCCTCGGCCCGCGCCTGAAGCTCGGCCAGGAAGTCAGGCTGGTCTCGCCGCTGGCGCCGGGCAAGGTCTTCGCCAGCCGCATCAAGGACATCCGCCCCGGCATCGTCGAAGGCAGCCGCACCCTGGACGTACTGGTCGACATCGACAACGACGGCAGCCTGCGCGGCGGCGGCACGGTCAATGCCGCGGTGATCGTCTCGGCGCGCGCCGAGGCCCTGACCGTGCCCGAGCAAAGTGTCGTGCTGCGTCCCGCCGGCAAGGTCGTGTATGTCATCGCCGAGGTCGACGGGCAGAAGAAGGCTCAGCAGAAACCGGTCAAGACCGGCGCCAAGCGCGGCGGGCGCATCGAGATCCTCGAAGGCCTGGCCGGCGGCGAAACCATCGCGCTGGATGGTGCCGGCTTCCTCACCAACGGCGCCGCCGTCGCCATCAAGGAAGCCGCTGCCGGCAAAGTTCCCGCAGGAACGCAGAGCGCCGGCGCTGGCGGGACGGCGATCACAGGCAAGTCCGCTGCCCCCTCCCCCAACCCCTCCCCCGCGAGGGGGGAGGGGAGCGTCGAGAGTCGCTGACGCGACTTTCACGTAAATGACCCTGCCCGAGCTTTCCGTCAAGCGCCACGTCCTGGCGTGGATGGCGAACGCCGTGCTGGTGCTGTTCGGGGTGATCGCCTTCACCCGCATCGGCATGGACCGGCTGCCCTACATCGAGTTTCCTGTGGTCTCCGTCACCACCGCGCTGAAGGGCGCCAATCCCGACATCGTCGATTCGAGCGTCACCAACCTGATCGAAGGCGCGGTCAACAGCGTGCCCGGCATCGAACACATCCAGTCCACTTCCTCGCCTGGCGTCTCGGTGGTGAACATCACCTTCGGCCTGGAAAAGAATGTCGACGTCGCCTTCAGCGAGGTGCAGTCCAAGGTCAACCAGGCGCAGCGCCGCCTGCCCAGGGACGTCGATCCGCCGATCGTGGCCAAGGTCGAGACCAATGCCTCACCGATCTTCTGGATGGCGGTGCAGGGCGACCGCACCCAGCAGCAGCTGAACCAGTACGCGCTCAACGTCATCAAGAAGAAGCTGGAAACCATCAACGGCGTCGGCGAAGTGCGCCTCGGCGGCCGCCGCGACCGCACCATCCGCGTCAATCTGCTGCCCGACCGCATGGCCGCGCTCGGCGTCTCGGCGCAGGACATCAGCGACGCCTTCGCCCGCGAGCATGTGCAACTGGCTGGAGGTTTCGTCGTCGGCGAGACCACCGAACACCTGGTCAAGCTCGACCTCGAATTCCACACCCTCGACGCGTTGGGCGGCCTGGTGATCGGGTACCGCGGCACGCCGCCGAATGCCGCACCGATCCGTCTCACCGACATCGCCGAACTCGAGGACGGCCTGACCGACAACCGTCAGTTGGCGCGTTTCAATGGTGAAACCACGGTCGGCATGGGTGTGGTCAAGGTCACCAATGCCAACACAGTCGCCATCGTCGAGCGCATCAAGGAAAAGCTCGCCAACGAAATCGAGCCGCAACTGCCGCCGGGCATGAGAATCAGCGTCGTCTCCAACGATGCCGTGTTCATCCTCGAAATCGTCAACTCGCTGAAGCAGCACCTGATTGAAGGCACGCTGCTGGCGTCCTTGGTAGTCTGGTTTTTCCTGCGCTCAATACGCTCGACGCTGATCGTCGCCCTGGCAATCCCGGTGTCGCTGCTGGGCGCCATCGCCGTGATCTACTTCTTCGGCTACACGCTGAACTCGCTGACCATGCTGGCGCTGCTGCTCTTGATCGGCGTCGTCGTCGACGATGCCATCGTGGTGCTGGAAAACATCTTCCGCCATCGCGAGGAAATCGATCCCGAGCCGGTGGCCGCGGCTGTCAACGGCAGCAAGGAAGTGGTGTTCGCCGTGATCGCGGCGACGCTGTCCCTGGTCTCGATCTTCGCCCCGGTAATTTTCCTCTCCGGCATCATCGGCCAGTTCTTCCGCTCCTTCGCCGTGGTGGTCACCTTCGGCGTGCTGGTCTCGCTGTTCGTCTCGCTGACCCTGACGCCGATGCTCTGCTCGCGTTATCTCAAGGTCGAGAAGCAGCACGGCCGCATTTACCACCTGTTCGACCGCGTGCTGGGCGGCCTCGACCGCTTCTACATCTCACTCCTCGACCGCGCCCTGCGCCACCGCTGGCACGTCGTGGCGCTGACTGCCGCCGTGGTCGGCTCCTCGGTTTTCTTCTTCATGAACGTCGGCAAGACCTTCACCCCCGACGAGGACGAAGGCCGCTTCCGCATCTCGCTGCGCACGCCGCTGGGATCCAGCATCGACTACACGGACAGCAAGCTGCGCGAAGTCGAGGAGATACTCAATCGCTACCCCGAGATTCGCAGCGAGTTCGCCCTGATCGGCCTCGGCACCGCCGGCCAGGTCAACCAGGGCACGGTGGTGGTGCGCATGGCGCCGCGTGAGGAACGCACGCGCAGCCAGCACGAAGTGATCGCCGCAGTGCGCCGCGATCTCGCCGCGATTCCTGGCGCGCGCGCCTTCGCCGCGCCCTTCGCGGTGGTCGGCGGCCAGCGCGGCGAACCCCTGCAGTTCGTCCTGGCCGGCGACAACATCGACGAGATCGGCCGCCTCGCGCGCGAGCTGCAGCAGAAGCTCGCCACCGTGCCCGGTATCGGCCGCACCGACAGCGACATCCAGCTCGACCTGCCGCAACTGGTGTTCATTCCGGACCGGTTGCGCATCGCGGCGGCGAACCTGTCGTCGAGCGACGTCGCGCTGGCGGTGAACATGCTGACCGGAGGCGTCGACATCGCCAAGTTCAACGACGAGCCGGGCGACGGCCAGCGCTACGACATCCGTGTCAAGGCCAAGGCCGGCGAATTCACCCAGCCAGCCGACCTGTCGAAGATATTCCTGCGCAGTCGCGACGGCAAGATGGTGCGCCTGGATTCCGTTGCGCGCTTCGAAGAGAAACTCGGGCCCGCCGTGATCGGCCGCTTCGACCTGCAATACGCCGCCACCTTCTACGCCACGCCGACCATCCCGCTCGGCGATGCCGTCGAGGCGGTGCGCCGCGCCGGCCAGGAAATGCTGCCGGCCGGCTACCAGGTGCGTTTCATCGGCCAGGCCGAGGAATTCGGCAAGACCATGAAGTACATGGTGTTCACCTTCGCCCTCGCGCTGGTGCTGCTCTACATGGTACTCGCCAGCCAGTTCAATTCCTTCATCCAGCCGGCCATCGTCATGCTGGCGCAGCCGTTGGCCGTGGTCGGCGGCATCGCCGCGCTGTGGGCCACCGGGCAGACGCTCAACATCTATTCCATGATCGGCCTGACGCTCCTGATCGGCCTCGTGGCGAAGAACTCCATCCTGCTGGTCGACCTCGCCAACCAGCGCCGCGAGCAGGGCATGGGCGTCGACGCGGCACTCCGCAATGCCTGCCCGATCCGCATGCGCCCGGTGCTGATGACTTCGGCCACGGTGATCCTGGCGCTGACCCCGGCCGCGCTGGGCCTCGGCGCCGGCGCCGAAACCCAGCAGCCGCTGGCCATCGCCGTGATCGGCGGCATGTTCTCGTCGACCTTGCTGACGCTGGTGGTGGTACCGGCCGTGTATTCGCTGATCGAGCGACGGCTGGAGCGCAGCGCCTGAGATTTTCCCGCAGGGACGCAGCGCGCTGGCGCCGGCGACACGGCGACCGCGATGGCCGCCGCGCAGGATTCCTGCTTCAGGCCTTGTCCAGCGCGCGCCGGATCAGTGTGTCGGCTTCAAGCGCCAGCTTGGTCAGTTTTTCGTCGCCGAGTATCCGCATCATGCCGGACGGCGCGGCGAGTTCCAGCGAGATCTTTCCCGGCGCGATTTCGCGCACCACCGCATTACACGGCAATACGCTCGCCACGTCGCTGTTGGCGGTGTAGGCCTCGTAGGCCAGGTTCGGGTTGCAGGCGCCGAGTATCACGGTCGGCACGATGTCCTTGCCGGTCTTTTCCTTGATCTTGCTGTGCATGTCGATGCGCGTCAGGATGCCGAAACCCTCGGCGCCCAGCGCCTTGATGATGCGCTCGATGGCGTTGTCGAAGGAATCGGCGATCTCGCGTTTGAAATTGATGGTGGTCATGGCGGTTTTCCTTGGAAACAGGGAAGTAAAAAGGGGCAGGAATCCCGTCCCCGATTGTCCAATTATGGGGCCGTATTATGCCAACCCGATCAAGCGGCCCGATGCCGCGATAAGCCTCAGGCTGTCGCTTGCTACCCGCCCCAGGGAAAACTCCGACGCGGCGGCAGCCGTCCGCCGGCCTGCCCCAGTACTTCCGCCAGACGCAGGCCTTCGTTCCACTTGGCCATGCGCTCGGAGCGGGCGAAGGAGCCGACCTTGAGCTGCTTCGCGCCCCAGCCCACCGCCAGATGAACAATTGTGACGTCCTCGGTTTCCCCCGAGCGCGCCGAGACGATGCCCTCCCAGCCGGCGGCACGCGCGGCTTCCAGTGCCGCGCGGGTTTCGGACAGCGTGCCGGCCTGGTTGGGTTTGATCAGCGCCGTGTTGCAGGCGCCCTGCGCGGCAGCGGCGGCGATGCGGCCAGCGTTGGTGCAGATGAAATCGTCGGCGACGACCTCGACCTTGTCGCCGGCGGCGGCGGTGAACTTGCGCAGGCCGGCCGCGTCGTCTTCCGCCAGCGGGTCTTCGATGGCGACGATCGGATAGCGCGCCAGCCAGCCCAACAACATTTCCGCAAGGCCGTCCGAATCGATGCGCCGCCCGTCGCGCGCCAGCGTGTATTCGCCCTGGCGGCCGAAATCCGTGGCGGCGATGTCGAGCGAAATCGCCACGTCCTGTCCCGGCGTGTAGCCGGCGCGCTCGATCGCGCGCAGCAGAAAATCCAGCGCGGCTTCGTTGCTGTCGAAGGCCGGCCACCAGCCTCCCTCGTCGGCGACGCCGGCGAGCAGGCCGGCTTCATTCATCAGCAGGCCGGCGCAGCGATACACCTCGGCGGTCCATTCCAGCGCCTGCGCGTAATCGGCGGCGCCCACGGCGATGACCATGAAGTCCTGCACGTCGACGCGGCGCCCGGCATGGGCGCCGCCGCCGAAGATCTGCACTTCCGGCAGGGGCAGGAAAAAATCCCCGCGCCCGGCGCCGAGGTAGCGCCACAGCGGCAGGCCCTGCGAAGCCGCCGCGGCATGGGCGATGGCCATCGAGGTGGCGACGATGGCATTGCCGCCGAGGCGCGCCTTGTTCGGCGTGCCGTCGAGCGCGATCAGCGCGGCGTCCAGTCCGGCCTGGTCGCCGACCTCGCGCCCGGTGAGCATGCCGGCAATCTCGCCATTGACTGCCGCCAGCGCGCCCTGCACGTCATGGCCGCCGAAGGCCGCGCCGCCGTCGCGCCGGTCGACCGCCTCGGCGCTGCCGGTGGAGGCGCCGGCCGGCGCGATGGCGCGACCTGTCCTGCCGTCCGCCAGCGTGATTTCGGTTTCCACCGTCGGGCGGCCGCGGGAATCCCATACGCGGCGACCGCGCACCGACTTGATCAGACTGCTCATGTTTCGAGTTCCTTTTTCCAGGCCCCCAGCACGTCCGCCAGGCGCGACGGCGGCGCGACGAGCAGGGCGCGCGCGCAACGCCGCACGCGATCGCGATCGGCCTCGCCTTGAATGTACTCGACCGGCGACTTGCCGTCGACGCGGGCGAGGAACAGGCCGGGCAGGAGGCTCGCGGCGCGCTGCTCGATGGTCGCTACCGGCTCCCAATCCACCCGTTCCAGATAGGCCTGCGTCATGGCCTCGAAACAGGCGTGGAAGTCCTCGCGGGCCGCCGGATTCCACAGGCATTTGAGCAGCATGTGGTTGAGGCAAAAGGCCAGGTCGAAAGCCGGATCGCCGATGCAGGCGCATTCGGCATCGAGGAAGACCGGCCCGGCGGGGCCGAGCAGGATGTTCTTCGGACTGACGTCGCCGTGGATCATCGCCAGGCGCGTGGCGCCGGTGCGCCGGCTGAGGCCGAACAGCACGTCGCGCAGGTCCGGGTGCGCCGTCGCGGTGGCTTCGAGATAGGGTTCGAGGCGAATCGCATGAAAGATGTCGTGGCGCGGAAACTGCGCCGCGACCTGAGGATTGTTCGCCGTGGCGGCATGAATGCGCCCAAGGCGGCGGCCGACCCCGGCGGCGTCCGCCGCAGCGGCCCGCCCGTCGCGCAGCTCGCTCTTCCACAGGCGATGGTCGTCCGGGCTGAGATAAGTCATGGCGCAGCACATTTCCGCGGTGTCATGAAACAGTATTTCGGGCACTGCGCCGGGAACGATGCCATGTGCGATGCGCATCCACGCCACTTCGTAGCGGTTGCGTTCCACCGGGGCGTTCCAGTCGGCGACGACCCTGAGCTTGGCCAGGGCGCGCTTGACGCAGAATGTCCGCTCGGGTGTCGTGACTTTCCAGATGTCGGAAGAGACGCCGCCGGTCAGGGCTTCGAAGCGCACACCGAACCCGTTCTCGATCAGGCCGGCACGGACCAGGGCATCGATCAGTCGTCCGTCGGGCTGCGCCGCGTTCATGGCCAGTTCGCTAACGCAGCACCCAGGCCAGGGTCAGCGGAATGATCAGCAGCGATGCCGAATTGCCGATCAGGACCATGGAGGCCACCCGCTCCGGCTCCTGGTGGTAACGCTCGGCAAAAATGTAATTGAGCACCGCCGGCGGCAGGGCACCGAACAGGATCAACATGGCGGCATCGCGCCCGGTGAGACCCAGCACCATGTTCATCAGCAGCGCCACCAGCACCCCGGCCAGCGGCGAGGTGATGGCGCCGACGATGCTGAGTTTCCAGTCGGCATGGCGGCTGTCGGTGAGGCGCACGCCGAGCGAAAACAGCAGCAGCGGGATCGACACGTCGCCGAGCATCTTGATGCCCAGCCACAGCGGTTGCCATAAAGGAAACTGCAACAGGCTGATCGCGAGGCCTGCCAGCGCCGCGGCGATCACCGGCACGCGCCACAGATTCCAGAGCCTGGCCTTGTGGTCGAGCATCCAGGTGCCCAGCGAGTAGTGCAGGAAATTCTCGATGAAGAACAGCACCACGGCGGCCGGCAGTGCGGCTTCGCCGAAGGCCAGCACCGCCAGCGGCAGGCCCATGTTGCCGGAATTCTTGAACATCATCGGCGGCACGAAGGTGTTGGTCGCCACGCCCAGCAGGCGCGCCACCGGCCAGGCCAGCAGCCCGGTACCGAGCACCACGACGGTGGCGCCGAGCAGCAGCGGCAGGTTCTGCGCGATGTCGAAGGACCTCGAGGCCAGCGCGGCGAACACCAGGGCCGGCACGAAGATGTCCATGTTGAGCGTGTTGGCGAAGGCCATATCGGGCTTCTTCCAGCGCCCGTAGGCATAGCCCACGGCGACCACGGCATAGATCGGGAAGACGATGCCCGCGATGCGTTCGATCACAACACGTAGCGCGAAAGGTCTTCGTTCTTCGCCAGCTCGCCGAGTTTGGCGTCGACGTAGGCGCCGTCGAGGACCAGCTTCTCGCCGCCGCGCTTGCCGGCATCAAAAGAGATTTCCTCGAGCAGTTTTTCCATCACGGTGTAGAGTCGGCGCGCGCCGATGTTCTCGGTTTTTTCGTTGACCTGGAAAGCGATCTCGGCCAGGCGCTTGATGCCGTCGGCGGCGAATTCCAGCGTCACCTCTTCGGTGGCCAGCAAGGCCTGGTACTGCCGCGTCAGGCAGGCGTCGGTCTGGGTGAGTATCCGCTCGAAGTCATCCACCGACAGCGAATCGAGTTCGACGCGGATCGGAAAGCGGCCCTGCAATTCGGGGATCAGGTCGGAGGGCTTGGCCAGGTGGAAGGCGCCGCTGGCGATGAACAGGATGTGGTCGGTCTTGATCATGCCGTACTTGGTCGACACCGTAGTGCCCTCGACCAGCGGCAGCAGGTCCCTCTGCACGCCCTGGCGCGAGACCTCGGCGCCGTGCGCCTCGGCGCGCGAAGCGATCTTGTCTATTTCGTCGAGGAAGACGATGCCGTTCTGCTCGACGTTCTTCAGCGCGTCGGCCTTGACTTCGTCGTCATTGATCAGGCGCGCCGCCTCTTCGTCGGCCAAAGATTTCAGGGCATCGGCGATCTTCATCTTGCGCTGGCGCTTCTTGCCGCCGCCGATGTTCTGGAACATGCCCTGGATCTGCTGGGTCAGGTCTTCCATGCCCGGCGGGGCGAAAATTTCCATGCTGGCCTGGGGTGCGGCCACTTCGATTTCGATTTCCTTGTCGTCGAGCTCGCCTTCGCGCAGCTTCTTGCGGAATTTCTGGCGGGTCGCATTCTCGTCCGCGGGGCCATCGCCGCTGCCTCGTGCCGACGGCAGCAGCACGTCCAGCACGCGATCCTCGGCGGCATCCAGCGCCCGATCGCGCACGATGCGCATGGCCTTTTCGCGGGCATCCTTGATCGCCGTCTCGATCAGGTCGCGGATGATGGTGTCCACGTCGCGACCGACGTAGCCGACCTCGGTAAACTTGGTCGCCTCGATCTTGATGAAGGGCGCATTGGCCAGACGCGCCAGGCGCCGTGCGATCTCGGTCTTGCCCACCCCCGTGGGGCCGATCATCAGGATGTTCTTCGGCGTGATCTCGGTGCGCAGGGGCTCGGCGACCTGCATCCTTCGCCAGCGGTTGCGCAGGGCGATGGCCACGGCGCGCTTGGCGCGCGACTGGCCGACGATGTTTTTGTCGAGCTCGGAAACGATTTCGGCAGGGGTCATGGAGGACATTGCAAGGCCTTTCGACGCAGCGCCGGGCGGCCGGCGCGCAGCCATGCCGCGGCGCGCGAGATGGTCAATCCAGGGTTTCGATCAGATGGTTCTGATTCGTGTAGATGCACAGGTCGCCGGCGATTTCAAGCGACTTCTTGACGATTTCGGCCGGGCCCAGCGTGGTGTTCTCCAGCAGCGCGCGCGCCGCCGACTGGGCATAGGCGCCGCCGCTGCCGATGGCGACGATGCCGTATTCCGGTTCCAGCACGTCGCCGTTGCCGGTGATGATTAGCGAATGCTCGCTGTCGGCGACCGAGAGCATGGCCTCCAGGCGACGCAGCATGCGGTCGGTGCGCCAGTCCTTGGCCAGTTCCACCGCCGAGCGCAAGAGGTTGCCCTGGTACTGCTCGAGCTTGGCCTCGAAACGCTCGAACAGCGTGAAGGCGTCCGCCGTGCCGCCGGCGAACCCGGCCAGGATCTGCTCGTTGTAGAGCCGCCGCACCTTGCGGGCGGTGGCCTTGACCACGATGTTGCCCAGCGTCACCTGGCCGTCGCCGCCCAGTGCCACGCTTTTTCCGCGACGCACGGAGAGAATGGTGGTGCCGTGATATTGCTCCATGGAATTCCTTGAGGGAAGAGTCTTCGGTTCAGATGGCGCGAGCGCGCAAGGCGGCAACGTCTGTGAAACCGAGCGTCTCCAGATACGCCGCGACCAGCGTGCTCAAACCCACGATTCTCAGCTTCTTGCCGGCAGCATGAAGGCGCGTCAGCACATCCAGCAACAGCCTGGCGCTGCCGGCATCGATGCGCACCAGATTGTGTGCATCGATATCGAATTCGGCGCTGCCGTCCAGCGCTGCTTCCAGCGGCGCAAACTCGGCGGCGGTGGCGCCCAGCATCTGGCCTTTGAGAACGAAGCCGCCGGGCTTCGGTTCATCCGGCTCAATATGCAGCGGCGACGCCGCAGTTCGCGCCGGAAGCACTTCCCATGAGGGCGGCGAAACCTCGAAGGTAACGGCATAGTTCACCGCTGCCTCCTCGAAGGCTTCCTGCCGGAATGCCTGCTGATAAAGCTCCAGCAACAGCAACCACATCGCTTCGTGCCGACGTTCGCCCGGCACCACTTTCGCAGCCAGAATCTGCGCCAGATGTTCGGGGCTGCCGAATATGAATTCCTTCTTCGCCCTTTTCAGGGCGGCCATCGCGCGCATCAACAGCGTGGCGCCGTCGTTGTCGGCATCGACCAGCTTTGCCATGTCCATGCGCACCATGGTGCTGGTGGCCGCCAGTGTCATGGTCTGTTTCAGGACGTCGCCGATGCCGGCATCCAGCACGCCGCTCAATGCAACATGGGCTCGCCCGCCGATCGTCTCGCTGGCCGTGTGCGGGCCTTCGACCGCGGCGCTCCAGGTCGGCGGGGATTTTTCGAAGCGACGCGCAAACGCCAGGGCCAGCGCGTCGAAGGCCGGACGGCGGCCGAGCACCTGCAGCAGTTCGAACAGGCAGCCCCAGGCACGCACGGCGGCGTCGCCGAGGTTTTCACCGCCCTTGATCGCAGCCTCCAACCGGCGCAGAGCATCCAGTTCCTGGCCTGCGGCATACATCGCCACGGCCTCTTCCAGTGCCGGCGGCAGCGGCACGCGCGCCGGCCGCGGCGGCGCTGGCGGTGGGGCGGGGATTTCAGGCGCAACGGGTTCCGCGGGCCGCGTATCGAACGCGCCGGGCACCGTGAAATCGAGGGACATCAGATCGTCGTTATCTTCTTCTGCCACTGATCTTGTGTGCTGTTGCTCTTGTCCTGGGGCTGGGCAGTATAACCCGCCGGCCTGAAGAAGCTGAGCCCGGCTAGCGTCAGCAGGCACAGGCAGCAGACCACGGCGCCCCTTCAGAGGCAGCCTCAGGGTCGTACGACGCCCGTCGCCTGCGGCGAGCAGCCGGCGCACAGGCCGCGTACGTCGTAGGAGACCTCGTTCAGGCGGAAGCCGCGCGGCAGTTTGGGCGGCGGCGGCGGTTCGGCCTTGAGGCAGAACACCCCGCCGCAGCCGGTGCAGCGGAAATGGATGTGATCGGCATGCTGGCGCTGCGCACCGGCGGCGGAAAAGCGGAACACGCCGCGCGTATCCACCGCCTTCAGCGCCAGGCCGCAGGCCACCAGCGAATCGAGGATGCGATACAGCGTGACGCGATCCATGACGGTTTCGCCGTCGGCACCGAGCTGCGCCTCCATCTCGCCGTGGCACAGCGGCTGGCGGGCGTCGGTCAGCGCCTGCAGCACGCGCACCCGCCCCCGGGTCACCTTGATGCCGGCGGCACGCAGGAGATCGGCTGGGGCTGACGGAATGCTTGCGCTGGCCATGTGCAAATGAAACCACAGACCCGCCACAAATGCAACAGTGTTGCATTTGTGGCATTGCTGTGATTGAATGGCGTCTCCCGTTTCACGACGCCTGCGCCAACCGCTCCGATGAACCTGCCGCTTCTCACCCAGATCGTCCTCGCCTGCCTGCTTGGCGGCATCCTCAGCCTGGCGGCGGCTGCGCTTGTCCTGTTCGGATTGCCGAAAAAATATTTGTCGTATGCGGTGAGCTTTTCCATCGGCGTGCTGCTGGCGACATCGCTATTGCATCTGCTGCCG
>JBIKKY010000118.1:0-3692 GCA_044360105.1 Sulfuritalea sp. | reverse complement strand
CAGGAGTGCCGTCAGTGTGGGATCCTGGGCAAAGGTCGCCGGTGCGAGCCAACCAGTTGGCATGGTCAGATTGTTCGTGCCCAGTCCGTTGTGGACGAAGCTGGGAGATTCCGTCTGGGATTTTTTCAGGCCGTCGAAGCTGAACGAAACGTCCCATGCGCCCTGAACGCCGCCCTCGGCCTTGAGCTTGCGCGAATCCAGACCGAGGTTGGCGCCGTGGATCTGCCAGTATTGGGCGTCATTCTTTTGGTCGCGCGAGATCCAGTTGAAGCCGGCAATGGGAAAGCCGCCGTTGTCGGTGAGTCCGGAAAACTGGCCGAAGCGCAGCGAGTCGGCGGAGTTGTAGCCGACGCCGAGTTCGACGTAGTTGTCCGCCCAGCGCGACATGTCGGCATCGCGGAACATCACTTCCGAATCCCGGAACAGCTTGATCGTCAGCATCGGATCGGCAAACGCGGGCGCGGCAGCCAATGAGGCGAGGGCGGAGCAGACCGCGAGCGTGAGGATGCGGCGGCGTGGCGGCAAGGAATTATTCTGTTTCATGGCATCACCTGTGGGCAATGTATTTCGGTTCAGCGCTGCAGACGGGCGCCGGACGGATGGTTGCTGCCGTGGACCTTCGAGTGGCAGTTGGCGCAGGAATTCCCGACCATCTGCCGGTGCTGTGTCGGATTGACGGTCGGGTTGAGCGTGGTGTTGGTGAAGGCGAGCGTGTTGTGGTCTGCGAATCCTGCAGTCTGGTGGCACTGCAGGCACAGGTAGGGCTGGCGCACCTTTAGCATCGGGGCAATGTTGGTGCCGTGCGGGTTATGGCAATTGGTGCAATCGTCCTGCGACGGACGGTGCTCCCAGAGGAAGGGACCGCGCAACTGGGCGTGGCAGGTGTAGCAGGTCTCATTGACCGTGTTCTTCTGCAGCGAGGCGCGCTGCGAGGTCGAGCCGTGCGAGGCGTGGCAAGACGAGCAGGAGAAGAAACCGTTTTTGGTCGGGTGGGTGGATACGCGATGCAGTTCGGCGCGACGGTCCTTGTGGCAGTCGAAGCAGACGCTGGCCTGGGTTTCGGCGACCATCACCGGATCCTTCGGCGCATGCACGCGATGGCAGCTGGAGCAGGATTGCTTGGTCTGTTCGTGTTTGCTGCCCTGCCAGTGGGCACGGGCACCACTTTGGTGACAGTTCAGGCAGGCTTCGTTCTGGGGCGCGGCAGGGGATTTCTTGCCAAAGGTGACGGGAACCAGTCCCGGCGTGCGCGGCTTCTTGTTGTGCTCGGTGAGGTCGCCGTGGCAGGTGCCGCACATTGCGTCGGCGGGATCGCCAGTGATCGACTTGCCGGTGGCGGCCGGGGTGCGCGCATCGCCCATGACACCGTGCTTGGTCTTGGCGATGGCATAGAAGCCTTCGTGGCACTCGATGCAGGGCTTGGTCGCACCGGTTTCCGCGCGGGAGCGCACCTGCGGCGCGTCCGGACTGGCCGCAGCCTGGGCAAAAGCATTGCCCGTGAGCAAACCGGCCGTCAGGAGAAGGGCTAGACCGACGGCAACTGAGCGGCATTTCTGGATTGTCTGGTTCATAGTCTGGTTCCGGCGATGCGTTTGCCCGGTTTCCGGGTGGGTTTTGCATCCAAGCTCTGGACGGTTTTGCGCCAATCTTTACAAACAACATTACTAAGGCGCTACTTAGTCTTGATTCAAACAGACTTTTTTGCAGACCGCAAGGTATTTCCTGAATCCCCCCGTTGTTCTACTGACCCAAGCTGTTAGTTTTTTGCAACAAGCAACTCGCTCAGTGGATAGTAATTGCGAACAAGAGATTACCTCGGGTAGTTGATCAATTACGGGAGGTTTGTGTCGAACGGCGAGGCGCACTCCGCCGGAGCCCTGCAGGAAGCGCAGCGGCCGACCGATTTGGTAGTCTGGGAGTCGGGACGCGGGGGCGCCGAAAAGGCGCCCCCGGTCGGGGGATATGCCTACTTGTTGCGCGTGGCGACGTAGTCGGAGACGATTTTGACCTCGTTGGGTTTGAGATCGTCGGTGACGCCTTCTTCCTTGTGCGTCTTGTTCTTGGTCAGGCGCAGGGAGACGCACTCCCAGTCGCCCTTGTACTTTTCCTGGATGTTCTTCATCGGCGGGCCCGTCTTCTTCTGCACGTAGGCGTGGCATTGCGGGCAACCGACGCGTTCGATGATCGCCTTCGCTGCCGCTTCGTCGACCGTTCCCAGCGGCGCGCCGGTGGGCGCCGGGCAGGGTGGCAGGTCAGATCCATCGCGATAGGCGATTTTCTTCTTGCCCCCCGGGGCCACTGCTTCGGTCTTTGGTGCCGCAGGCTCGGCTTTGGCGGGCTCGGCCTTGGCTGCCGGTGCGGGTTCCGGCTTCTTCGCCGCTGCCGCTTCGGCGTCTTTTTTGGCCTTGGCCTCGGCGTCGCGCTTTTGCGCAGCGACGGCTTCGGCCTCCTTCTTCGCCTTGGCCTCGGCTTCCGCGCGAGCCTTTTCCTCGGCCTCGCGTTTTTGGGCGGCCTGAACTTCGGCGTCCTTCCTGGCTTTGGCGTCCGCCGCCGCCTTGGCCGCCGCCTGCGCTTCGGCGTCACGCTTGGCGCGCGCCTCGTTCTCGCGCTTGATCGCGTCCAGCGCCGCCGTGTCCTTGCGCGCCTTGGCATCGGCTTCGCGCTTGGCCATTTCGTCCTTCTCCTGCTTCGCTGCGGCTTCGCGCTTCGCCTGGGCTTCCGCTTCGCGCTGGGCCTGCGCCCTGGCTTCAGATTCCTGCCTGGCCTTGGACTCTGCTTCCTGCTTGCCCTGCGCCTTGGATTCTGCGGCCGCCTTGGCCTTGGCTTCGGCCTCCTTCTTCGCCTGGACCTTGGCTTCCGTTGCCGCCTTGGCCTTGGCTTCAGCATCCTTCTTGGCCTGCGCCTTGGCCTCCGCCGTTACCTTGGCCTTTGCTGCGGCCTCCTCCTTCGCCTTGGCTGCTGCCAGCCGCTTGGCTTCGGGGCTGCCGGGCTTGGGTGCCGCCGCTTGTGCCGCTGCCTGTTCGTCGAAGGTGGTTTCGGCCAGCCATTCCGACATTGCCCGGATGTCCGCTGCCGTTACCGAGCCAAGTTCATTGGCATGGCCGGGGGCCGCCGAGATCGCTGCCGCGGTCCTGGCCGGATCGCCTTTCAATCCGGCTTTCATTTTCTTCACCGAGGGCGCGATGCTGCGCGCCTCGTAGAAATGACAAAGGGCGCAATTCTTCTGCTTGAACAGGGCGCGGCCCTGGGTGTTGGTCTGGGCTTGCGCGGGTAGCGCCAAGGCAAGCGCGACGAATGCGATGGATAGATTCAGCGGTGCAGGCATCAGCTTCATCGGATCGGTCTCAACTGCCTTGTTTGTTGAAGAATTCCATGGCCTTGACCAGGCTGCGGCGCATGCGGTTGAAGGCGGAACTGAGTTGCGATACCTCGTCGTTGCCCTTCTCGTTGAACTCGCCCATTTCAAAATTGCCTTTGCTGATCTCGTCGGCGATCGCCGCCATTTCACCGAGCCGGCTGGTAATCAGTGCCGTCAGCATCAGGTTGAGCAGGATGAATACCGCCACGAAGACGCCCGTGAGCGTTGTCATGAAGGTGGTGAACATGCGTTCGGCATTGGCGACGGGAACGGAAAGCGGCACATTGACGATCTGCGCGCCGACGATTTCCTTGAGCTTCCAGCCGTAGCCGTT
>JBIKKY010000117.1:0-3702 GCA_044360105.1 Sulfuritalea sp. | reverse complement strand
ATGCCGGTGGGCAGCAGGGTCTTGGGCGCGATCACGCGCACTTCCGGCACGCCCAGCGTGGTCAGGGCATGGATCTGGCTGCGCGCCACGCGCGAATGCAGCACGTCGCCGACGATGGCCACCGTCAACTGGCTGAAGTCCTTCTTGTAGTGGCGGATGGTGTACATGTCGAGCAGGCCCTGCGTCGGGTGCGCATGGCGGCCGTCGCCGGCATTCACGACGTGGATGTGGTCGCGCCCGGTGGCGCCCATGTGCTGCGCGATCAGGTAGGGCGCACCCGAGGAGGCGTGGCGCACGACGAACATGTCGGCGTGCATCGCGGCAAGATTGTCCGCCGTGTCGAGCAGGGTTTCGCCCTTGTTGGCCGAGGACGTATTGATGTTGAGGTTGATGACGTCGGCGGAAAGCCGCTTGGCGGCGATCTCGAAAGTGGTGCGCGTGCGCGTCGAATTTTCGAAGAAGAGGTTGAACACGCTCTTGCCGCGCAGCAGCGGAATTTTCTTCACTTCGCGTTCGGCGACTTCGGAAAAGGGCGCGGCGGTATCGAGGATGCGGATCAGCACGTCGCGCGGCAGGCCCTCGATGGTCAGCAGATGGTTGAGTTCGCCGTGCTTGTTGAGCTGCGGGTTGCCTGCGCTCATGAAGGTCATTTCTCCATCACCCGGAAGGAAAGCGCGCCGTCGGCGGCCCGTTCCAGGGCCAGCATCTGCGCCGCCGGCAGGCTCATGGCATGCGGGCAGAAGGTCGGCGCGATGGGCAGTTCGCGGCCACCGCGATCGGTCAGCACGGCGAGGTCTATCCTGGCCGGCCGGCCGAAATCGAAGAGTTCGTTCATCGCGGCGCGGATGGTGCGCCCGGTGTAGAGCACGTCGTCGACAATGATCACGTGCGCGCCCTCGACCTCGAAGGGGATGTGCGAGGCCCGGGCGTTGGCGTGCAGCCCGCGCTGGTTGAAGTCGTCGCGATAGAAGGACACGTCCATCGAACCGGAAGGGATCGTCAGGCCCAGCGCGGCATGCAGGCGTTCGGCCACCCAGACGCCGCCGGTGTGGATGCCGACCAGCACCGTCTTGGCCGGATCAACGGCGGGCCGCATCGCTTCGGCGAGAGCGGAACAGAGCGCTTCGGCGTCAGGCAGTTGCATGGACATGATGGTCAAACCAGCTTTGCAGGATGATGAGTGCGGCTTCGGCGTCGACCTGCGCCTTGCGCGCCTGCCAGGACAAGCCGCGTTCGCGCAGGCCGGCATCGGCTGCGGTCGAACTGAAACGCTCGTCGACCTCATCGACCGGCAGGCGGAAGCGGCCGCGCAACTGGTTGGCGAAGCGTTCGCAGCGCGCCGTCATTGCGTGCGGCGTGCCGTCGTCATTCAAAGGCCTGCCCACCAGGAGGCGCACCGGCTGCCATTCGGCGATGAGCGCGGCGATGGCGGCGAAGCGGGCGTCGTTGGCCTCGGTGTCGATGGTGGTCAGTGCGCGCGCCGGACCGGGCCGGCCTGCGCCCGGCAGCGTACCCAGTTGTATACCGATAGCGACGCCGATGCGCTTGACGCCGAAGTCGAAGGCGAGCACTGAACCCTCGGCACTTAGGCCCCCACCCCCCGTTCCACTGCCGGCTTTGCACAGCCGGCCGGCTTCGGCGGCGCGAAGCGGTGCTTCGCGAAACCCCGCCTCCGCCCCCCGCCCTGGCGGGGGTGACGCTTGTTCGCCGCCTTCGGCCGGCTCAGGTTCGAACGCTGTGCTCGCCTTGGGGCGGCCCGGCAGCGAGCACTCAAGCATGTCCCGCCACCTCCGACAGGTTGGCGAAATCCACGCCGAGCAACTGCATCGCCGCCGGCAGGCGTTCTTCGGCGGGAGTGTCGAAAATGATGGCGGCGTCGGCTTCGACCGTGAGCCAGGCGTTTTGCGACAGTTCCCACTCCAGCTGTCCGGCCGTCCAGCCGGCATAACCGAGGCTGACCAGCACTTCGGCCGGTTCGCCGGTGCTGCCCATGGCCTGCAGGATGTCGCGCGAACTGGTCAGGGAAAGGCTGTCGCTGACACTCAGCGAAGACTGCCAATGCCCGGCCGGGCGGTGCAGCACGAAGCCGCGATCGGTCTGCACCGGGCCGCCGAAATACACCGGCAGGTCGGCGAAACGCGCCTCGGCCTGTTCATCCTCGAGCGGAATGCTGACGCGGTCGAACAGGCCGGCAAGCTTCAATTCCATCGGGCGATTGACGATGATGCCGATCGCGCCGTCTTCGTTGTGTTCGCAGATGTAGGTCAGCGTGCGGGAAAAATTCGGGTCGGCCATGGCGGGCATGGCGATCAGGAAGTGGTTGGCGAGGCTGACGGTTTCCATTGGTCTTTCGACATTGTAATCTGTCAGTCCGTTCCCGAGTATCCCTGTTCGCCATTTCCATGTCCGATGCCCTCGTCTGGTTCCGTCGCGATCTGCGCGTGTGCGACCACGCCGCCCTGAGCCACGCCCTGCAGTCGCATCGGCGAGTGCATTGCGTCTTCGTCTTCGACACGACCATCCTCGACCCGCTGCCGCGCCGCGACCGGCGCGTGGAATTCATCCTGCGCGCCGTGGAGGAAGTCGCCGCCGCCCTGCGCGCGCTGGGCGGCGATCTGATCGTGCGCCATGGCGATCCGCGCGTCGAGATTCCGCGCTTGGCAGAAGAACTCGGCGCCGGTACCGTGTATGCCAACCGCGACTACGAGCCGGCGGCCATCACGCGCGATGGCGAGATCGGTCGCCGTCTCGCTAGCGCCGACTTTTGCTTCATGGATTTCAAGGACCAGGTGATCTTCGAGCGCGACGAAGTCATGACGCAGGGCGGCACGCCCTTCTCGGTATTCACGCCCTACAAGAATGCCTGGCTGAAGCGCCTCGACCCGGCCGACCTGCAAGCCTGGCCGGTGGAGGAATACGCCGCCAAGCTCGCACCGCCGCGCGACGACGCGCCGCTGCCGACGTTGCGGCAGCTCGGCTTCGAACCGACCGATCTTGCCGAACTCAAGCTGCCCACCGGCATGAGCGGCGCGCAAACCCTGTTCCGCGACTTCACCGAACGCATAGCCGACTACGCCGCCAGGCGCGATTTTCCGGCGGTCAAAGGCACGTCTTACCTGTCCGCACACCTGCGCTTCGGCACCATTTCGATCCGTCAGCTTGCCGCCTACGCGCATGCCCAATCCAGCCGTGGTGCCGCGACCTGGCTCTCGGAACTGATCTGGCGCGACTTCTACCACGCCATCCTCTGGCACCACCCGCGCGTCGCCACGCAGTGCTTCAAGCCGGCATTCGACGCCCTGCGCTGGGACGATGCGCCGAACCTGTTCGAAGCCTGGTGCGCCGGCCGCACCGGCTACCCGCTGGTCGACGCCGCGATGCGCCAGCTCAGCCATGCCGGCTGGATGCACAACCGCCTGCGCATGGTCACCGCTTCCTTCCTGAGCAAGGATCTGGGCGTGGACTGGCGCCGTGGCGAAGCCTGGTTCGCCGCAAAGCTGCTCGACTTCGACCTTGCCGCCAACAACGGCGGCTGGCAGTGGGCCGCCTCCACGGGCTGCGACGCGCAACCCTGGTTCCGCATTTTCAACCCCGTCACGCAATCGGAAAAGTTCGACGCCGAAGGGCGCTTCATCCGCCGCTACGTTCCCGAGCTGGACAAGGTGCCGCAAAAATTCATCCACGCGCCGTGGACCATGAGCG
>JBIKKY010000034.1:0-34062 GCA_044360105.1 Sulfuritalea sp. | reverse complement strand
ACCGGCCTGATCTGGGGCGCCGCCATTGGCGCAGCCTGGAGCGGCAACCGTTATGGTTGGGGCAGCAACAACGACATCAACATCAACAACAGCACCAACATCAGTGGCGGAGGAAATACCGTCAATCGGCCCGGTACCGGTTCCGGCGCTGGCAACCGGCCGAGCCAGAGGCCCGCCGGTGGCGGGTCGAGCCAATGGAAGCCCAACAAGCAACCGGGGCAGGTCAGCGGTTCCATCGGCAAGCCTTCGGGCGGTCGCGTTGGAGATGCAGGTGTTGGTGGCGTCGGCGGCGGATCCCGTCCCTCGACACAACCTGCGGGTGGCGGGCGCGACGTTGGTGGCGGATCCCGTCCCTCGACGCAGCCTGCGGGTGGCGGCCGTGATTACGGCGGCGGCGCCTTCGGCGGCAGCAGTGCTTCGGGTCGTCAGACGCAGATGGACAGTTCGCGCGGCGCGGCGAGCCGCAATTCGATGTCGGGCGCGAGTTCGCGCCAGGCACCCAGCGGTGCTCGTGCCGGTGGCGGTGGTGGCAGTGGCGCTCGTGCTGGCGGCGGAGGCGGTGGCCGTGGCGGCGGTGGTGGTGGTGGCCGCGGCGGCGGCGGCCGTCGCTAGGAGCTGACCATGAATCCCCTGCGTGCAATCAACATTGTGATGACTCCCATGATCTCATTCGGAATCAAGGCCGGCTTCCACCGGCTGGCACTGATCTTCCTGCTGGCGCTGCCGCTGGCTGCAACGGCTGCCGAGCAGCGGACCTTCGCCACGCCTGAGGCTGCGGTCGATGCCCTGATGGCGGCCTTGAAGGCGAACGACGAAGCGGCCCTTGGAGCGATTTTCGGCGACAAGCACAAGGATTTCGTCAACAGCGGCGACGCGGCGCAAAACGCCGTGGAGCGGGCGAAAGCGTCCGAGGCGCTGGCCGCATTTCGCGTGCTCGACAGCCGCGGCGAGGACCGTCGCGTGCTGCTGATGGGCGTCAATGCCTGGCCGATGCCGATTCCGCTGGTAAGGGCGGGCGGCGCTTGGCGCTTTGCCACCGAGGAAGGGGTCGAGGAACTGATCAACCGGCGCATCGGCCGCAACGAGAACAGCGCCATTGAAGTCCTGCAGGCTTACCTCGACGCGCAGGGCCAGTATGCCTCGATCGATCGCGATGGCGATGGTGTCCGCCAGTTTGCGCAAAAGCTTGCCAGCACGGCGGGCAAGCATGACGGCCTCTACTGGCCGGCCGATGCCGCCAAGGGTGAGGAAGAGAGTCCCTTCGGGCCGTTGATCGGCGCCAATGAGGCCTACCTCAAGGGTCACAAGCAGGGCGACGCCTATCGCGGCTATCACTTCCGCATCCTGACGCGCCAGGGCAAGAACGCCGCCGGCGGCGCCTACAGCTATGTCATCAACGGCCGCATGATCGCCGGCTTTGCCATGGTTGCCTTTCCCGCCGAATATGGCGAGACCGGCGTGATGACGTTTATCGTCAGCCACAATGGCAAGGTTTTCCAGAAAGACCTCGGCAAGAATTCCGTGAAGGCCGGTGCGGCGATGAGCAGCTTCGATCCGGGCGCGGGGTGGGCCGAAGTCGCTCCGTGAGGCAGTGCAGCCGGGCAGTGGATTCCTGCCCGGTTCGACTTTAGGGGCCACCTCCGCGCAAGCGCAGGGATGGCCCCGTCGCCATCAGAACGGCCGACCCAGATAGAAGTACCAGCTGTCAGGCCCATCCTGCGCCTGTCCGTAGCCCAGATACGCCGGTCCGAGCGGCGTGTCCGCGGCGACGAAGATGCTTGCGGCGCGAATCCAGTCATCGCGGTTGGTCGCAATCAGCGGACGGCTGACCTTGCCGGCTTCGAGCGAAATGCCGCCGTAGGCGCCCTCGAAAATGCTGCTGCGCATCAGCCGGTGGTAATACAAGGCGCGGCCGTACTGCATTTTTTCACCGACCAATTGGCCGGTCGACAGGCCGGACAAGTTCAGGAAACCACCCAGGGACAACTGGTCGTAGGCCGGCGACCGTTTCGAGCCTGAAAGGGCGCCCGCGGAACCGCCAAGGTTGATCGTATGCTCGCCAAACGAATGGACGAAGCTGCCGCTGACCGTCCATTTGTCGTAGGAATCGTCTGCACCGAGCCCGGCATCCGACTTGAGGTATCTGACGTCGGCCTTCCAGCCCTGACGCGGAAAATGTACGCTGTCGAGTTGGTCGAGTAACAGGACTGCGTTATAGGCGCCCAGCGTAATGGTGTCGGAATTTACCGGTATGGGTAGGGTTCCCGTATCCACTTCCCGCTTGACTTTGCCGCCCAGGACACCCAGCCGGATCACTCCGTACTCGTATAAATTGACACCCAGGTCCAGGCTCAGTTGGGCCTTCCTTCTGTCAACTGTTGCGAGTCGTGTGTCACCCTGATACACCGGCGCGGTGGTTCGCTGGAGGAACGCACCCGGTGCAATAAAGAAGGCGCCGGAGGCAGTGAGCGGCTGATAGAACTCGCTGCCCAGACTGGTGGTGCTGCCCATTTGCAGGTCGGTTCGCCACTCGGCGCCCAGCGAATTGATCCAGCGCTTGCGATAGGAGACGAGCAGGTTGTACAGCGCGTCGCCCCCGAAATCGCTGGACAAGCCCAGGCCGAATCGCATGCTGTCCGGTCCCCATGATTTTTCGACCGCGTCCACTGCCAGGATGCGCTTGCCGGGTTCGTCGAGATAACGGTAGTTGACGTGTTCGAAGTCCCCCGTGCCGTAAATTCGGCGCATGTCCATGTCAAGCTTTTTCTGGTCGATCGGCTCGCCGGGCCTGGTCTGCATATGGACCCGCGCCGACTCCGGGTTAACCAGGGCAAGGTTCTCGAAACGAATTTCGTCGACTGGTCGCAGATCGGGGACCACGGCGATCATCTGCCGCTCGCGCAGCGCCGCGTACTCGGCGGCGGGAATCGACAGCCGGGCCAGTCGGTCTGCCACCTTGCGCGCTGCGGGTTCGCCGAGCGGGGCAATCTTTTTCAGATCGTCGAAGTCCCCGGTCCCGAATCCCTCGAGTTCGGGCGTGATCAGGATATCGTCGGGCTTCAGCGAGGCCAGCGAGGCCTGGACATTCTGCTCGGTGAGGATGCTCAGCATCTGTCCGACCACACCGCCGATTCCGTTCAACTCGTCGCGTTTCAGCAGGGGGGTGCCGACGTTAACGGCAATGACGAGGTCGGCGCCCATCGCCCGCGCCGCATCCACGGGGAGGTTGCTGGTGAGCATGCCGTCCACCAGCATCTTCCCGTCGAACTCCGCCGGGGCTACGGCGCCCGGCACCGACATACTGGCGCGCATGACGTTGGCCAGCTCACCATCATGGAAAACCACGGCCTTGCCGGTAACCAGATCGGTTGCCACGGCGCGGAAAGGGATCGGCAACTTGTCGAAGTCGTAGTAGCCCTTCACCTTGGAAAGCTGGCGCAACACGGTTTCGAGCTGGACGCCGGTGACGATGCCCTTGCCCAGCGATATCTTGCCGCCAGTGACGCCAATTTCGGGGCCGAAAAAGGCCTTGTAGTCGTCCGCCTTGCGCCGCATCGACAGTTCCGCGCGCGGCGGCTTTTCCTTGAACAGCAGTTCCGTCGTGATGCTCGCCATTATCTGGTCCATTTCCGGGACCGTTGTTCCTGACGCGTAGGCGGCGCCCACCAGCGAGCCCATGCTGGTACCAGTGATGCAGTGGATCGGCACACGATACTCTTCGAGGACCTTGAGTACCCCGACGTGGGCGGCGCCGCGCGCACCGCCGCCGGAAAGCACCAGGCAGATTTTCGGGCGCTTGGCCGTCGGCGCCGGCGTCACCGGTTCGGCGGCGGCGGCCGGCAGGCTCAGTGCGGTCAGCAGCAGTGGCAGACCGAGCCATGAAACGGCCTTGGCGGCTGCGGTATGAAGTCGATGGTTCATGGGTGAGTCCTCATTGCGGGTTGCCCTTGGCGGACGGGGTCGATGACGGGTTTGCGCCAGCCGCTGCGGCGCGGATGCGTTGCGAAAAATCGGCGGCCGTGTCGGTGGCCTGCGCCCGAACATTGACGTGGGCGCGCCGCTGGAGTTCGGGGAAGGGCAGGCTGCTATCGAGCCGGCCCGATTCATATAGGTACTCGGGCACATAGCCGCTGGCCAGGATCTTCCAACTGAACGGCAGGTGTGCCGCGTTGACCCGGCTGTTGTACCAGATGTCGGTGGTGCAGTTATTGACCAGGGTGTTGTAGAAGTCGGGCTGCGCCTTCAGCGCGTTGATCTGCCGCACATACTCGAGAAACAGGCGGCGGCCGTTCTCGATCGGGCCCTGCGTCCGGTACACATAAACGTCTTCCGGCGGATCGTGGCGGTAGTTGGTGCGCAGGCGGATGACGTCGCGTTCGTCGGCCACCACGTAATAGAGTTCGTACTGGCGGAAGAAGCCCTTGACGGTGGAATAGGCCTCGCCCTTCTCCTTGCGCGTTTCGATGGAAATTGCGAGATGGTCGCCGCCGGCAAAGGCGAAACTGACGAAGGTGTGTGCGATGGCCGGCCCCATCCAGTAGACGGCCACCAGGTCGACGCCCTCCAGCTTGGAGAGGTCGTAGGTTTTGTCGTACCAGGCCGGCGTGTAGTCGGTTTCGCTGCGGTAGGCGACGTTGCGGATGTTATGTACCGTGACCTTGTCGCCATCGATCGTGGCGTAGGCCAGTTTGGCGACGTCCGGCTGCCAGTCGCGATCGTTGGAGGGTTCGATGCCCAGCCACCACGTCAGCACGGCGGCAAAAAGCGCAAGGTAGCCCGGTAATGTGCGCCAGCGCCAGCGGCGACTGGCCAATGTCGCGACCGTCAGCAGCGCCGCGAGGGCGAAGCCGCCGGCCAGTCCGGCCTGCAGCACGGGGCTTTGCGGACCCGAAAAATACAGGGCCGCCGCGCCCCATCCGGCACTTGCGACGACAAGCAGGGCAAGCAGCAACCAGACGAAGATCGCGACTGCGCCTTTCACGCCTGCAACAGCCTTGTGCGGACAGTTCTCGCAGTCACTGACAAACCCGACACCGTCAGCGTTTTGTGGTGGCCCGTCCCCGGTCGGCAGTCCGGCAGGCTGTCGTGAAGGCAGAATCTTGGTATTTTTTTCTGTTGTCCCATGTTCCGGTCGGTCGGATCGGTCGGCGGTGAACTTTACCATCAAGGGGGCGGACAGCGACGGCCGGAATTGGACAGATGAACACAAGTTTGGCCGCCGGGTCATCTTCCGGTCGCCTGCGGCGTTAAATGACAAGAAGGCTCAGCCGCGAACAGTCAGTCCTGCAAGAATGTTGAAACTTTTGCAGATGCAGTCGGGTCCGTGGTCGGTTGAAATCACTCAAGCGGTTAAAATGCTTGTTTGGATAAAACCAGAATGGAGAATTAATCATGCGCATCGATCGTTGGGTAATTGCTTTATGCGCCGGGAGTTTTCTGCTTGCCGGTCCTGCTGCTGCCCAGGAGAAAGCGGCAAAGTCGATGGAGTCGGGCTTTCTCGGCAGCGGATATTCGAAGCTGAAAGAGGTCGACTCTCCTTCGGGGCTCAAGGTCAAGCGCTGGATCGCCCCGGAAATGAAGGCGGGCACCTACGAGATGTTGTTGCTCGAACCCAATGTCTTCTTCCCGCAACCGAAGAGCACCGAACAGGTCTCCGAGCAGACGCTGAAGGAAATCAATGCGTACTTCGACGAGGCGCTGCGGCGCGAGCTGAGCGGCCTGTTCCAGTTTGCCAAGGAACCCGGCCCGAAAACCTTGCGGATGAAGACTGCGATCACGTCCGTGGCAGCGAAAGACATGGGCTTGAAGCCTTACCAACTGCTGCCGATCGCATTTATCGCCACGGGCGGCAAGACATCCAAGCGGGCTTCCATCGCTGCCGAGTATGAAGTGCAGGATACCGATACCGGCAAGGTCGTCGCCATCGGCATGCGCGAGGGTAACGGCGTCGAACTCAAGAGCGCCACCGAGAAACTGACGCTGGCCCAGGTCAAGCCGGTGATCGACGCCTGGGCCAAGGATGTACGCGCTTTCGTCGAGGCGGCAAGGCAGAAGAAATAAATATCGATGAACGGGCGCGCAGAGCGGCAAGATGAACTGCGGCGCCTGATCAGTATCAATTCAGCAGTATCAACTTCAATCCAAGGAGCTAAAAATGAGCAAATTTTTTTCGATGAACAAGGCGTTCTTCCTGTTGATGGCGGTGGTTTTTGGTCTGGCCGCGCCGCGCTTCGCCGCTGCGGCCGATGCCAAGATCGAGGGGGATTCGCGCGCGGCACTGAAGTCGCTCTATGACGGCTCGCCGGGGGCCAAAGCCCTGGGCGCCAAGGCGCGCGGCATCCTGGCTTTCCCCAACGTGGTCAAGGCCGGGCTGGTAGTCGGCGGGCAGGGCGGCGACGGCGTGCTGCTGGTCAATGACAAGGTTGTCGACCACTACAACACGGCGGCGGTTTCGATCGGCCTGCAGGCCGGCGCCCAGTCCTTCGGCTACGTGCTGTTTTTCATGAGCGAGAAGGTGTTCAACGACTTCCGCAACAGCAAGAACTTCGAGATCGGCGTCGGCCCGAACATCGTGATCATTGATGCCGGCGCGGCCAAGGATCTCAATACGCAGACGGCCAAGGCCGACGTATATGCCATGATTTTCGACCAGAAGGGCCTGATGGCCGGCATCGGCCTGCAGGGATCGAAGATCACCAAGCTCAAGAAGTAAAACGCAATTCAAAGATCGACATACCGACATACGGAGATAAACGCAATGCGTAATTTGACGAAGGCCGCCCTGGCTGCCCTGATTTTTTCCGCGCAGCCGGGTTTTGCCCAGCAGGCGCCCGTTGGCGCACAAATCACCGGAAGTGAACCCGGCAAGGTGGCCATTGCACAGGGCATCAAGGCCTCCGCCCTGGTGACCGCCGTAGACAAAGCCACGCGCACCATCACCCTGAAGGGACCGGAGGGGCGCAGCTTTGACGTGGTTGCCGGCGATGCCGTAAAGAACTTCGCCCAGATCAAGGTCAATGACGAAGTCGTCGTGGAATACATCCGGGCGCTTACCCTGGAGGTAAAAAAGGGTGGCGGGCCTCGCGAACGGGTTGACTCCGCCGATGCCGTGCGCGCCAAGCCGGGTGCCAAACCCGCCGGCGCGATCGGTCGCCAGGTGACGATCGTCGCCGACGTGATCGACGTCAACCCGAAGGACAAGACCATTACCGTCAAGGGCCCGAAGGGGAATATCGTCGAGCTTGACGTGAAGAACCCCGAGCACTTCAAGGTCGTGAAGAAGGGCGACCAGATCGAAGCGAATTACGTCGAAGCGGTTGCCTTGGCGGTCGAGCCGACGAAAAAGGACGTCAAGAAGGACGCCAAGAAGTAGGCGGCGGCACGCGCAGGATGCGAGCACCATGGGCCTGCGGCCCGTGGTGCTTTCGAGTCATGTCGTAGAGGATGCGGAGAAACATCATGAACAGATTCAAAAATACCTGCGCAGTCAGCGCCGTGCTCGTCGCCATGGGCTTGCTCGTCGGTCAGGTTCAGGCGGCCAAGCCCATCATCTATCCCTCCAAGGGCCAGAGTCCCCAGCAGCAGCAGAAGGATGAAGGCGAGTGCTACGTGTGGGCGAAGAACAGCACCGGCATCGACCCGGCCGCTGTCGCTGCGGCGCCGGCGCCGCAGCAGCAAACGGGGCCGGCGGTCGGTGGCGGTGAGCGCGCCTCGGGTGCGCTGCGCGGCGCCGTGATCGGCGGCATCGTCGATGGCGGCGACGGTGCGGGCAAGGGTGCTGCGGTTGGCATGGTGGTCGGCGGCTCGCGTGCGCGACAGAACCAGAGATCCCAGAATGCCCAGGCGCAGCAGCAGACGCAGAGCCAGAAGCAGGGCGCCATGAACACCTTCTATCGGGCCCAGGGGGCCTGCCTGGAAGGTCGCGGCTACACCATCAAGTAAAGGCGCACCATGAAAAACATTCGAAATCTGGTTTTATTGAGCGTCTCTCTGCTTGCATTGCCCGCACTGGCGGCCGATTTTGACGGTTCGAAACCGCTGCTTTGTGCCACGCAGTCGGCCCTGGACTGTGCGCGCGGTGACGACTGTGCCGCCGGCCTGCCGGAGGACGTCGGCGCGCCGGCCTTCATGCGCATCGACCTGGCGAAGAAAGCCGTGATCGGGCCCAATACCACTTCCGAGATCCTGTTGCAGGACAAGGCCGGCAAGCAGTTGCTGCTGCAGGGCAGGGAAGGTGGCTTCGGCTGGACCATCGTGGTCGACCAGCAGAGCGGCGAACTGACCGTGACCCTGACCAACCGCAACGGCGCCTATGTGTTGTACGGGGCTTGTACCGTGCCCTGACGCACGACTGCCTTGTGGATGTTGAAGAAAACGGGTGCCTGATTTCAGGTGCCCGTTTTTTTACTCTGCTGGAAATGCAAAGCGTCAGGCCGCATCAAGAAACAGGACAGACCGCATTCGGGTTGGCGAACAACTCCTTCATCAGCGCGGTTTCGCGTTCGGTGACGATGGCCAGGAATTCGTCGGCACCTTTCATGTAGCTGAAGGCGTCGAAACCCCTTTGCAGGAAGGAATGCAGGTCGCCGAGCCCGGCCAGGTGCGCCGGGCCGTTCATCAGTTTGAGCGAGAAATGGATCAGCGGCATGCGCGTCAGGCGGTCCAGGGTCTTGCCGATCCTGTCGATCAGGGCGATCTGCAATTCACGGTCCTTCCGTCGTCCGCAAGCGCGATAGGCCGCGACATAGGCCGGCCAGTCGATGGCCTTGTTCCGGCCAAGCTTGCGCAGCGCAAATACCATCGCGCTGTCCAGCGATTCGGAGAGCGTGTCCATTTTTACCGCTTCGAGCAGCGTCATCAAGGCCTTTGCCGGCAGGACATGAACCATGATCGGCACGACGCGGGCCAGTTCCTCGTCGCGGCTGCGGAAATCCTTGGGCCCATACAGGTCGCTGAGGAAGAATTCGGCGGCCGGGTTGTGGCGCGGGCTGGCCAGCAGGTCGGCATACGTCCCGGCGAGACGCGCCGCCTGCCACTCCTTGAGTCGGGGGAAATCGGCGGGCTCCGGATCGGCGGCCCGCGCGGCACGCAAGTCCCTTGCCTCGGCGATGCAAGTTGCCAGTTCGTGGCCGATGGATTCCTTGTCGCGATCGTCTTCCATGCAGCGGATTATCCATCGGGCCGCTGCGGGGCCGTTAGAGTAGCCTGCCTAATCAGCCGCAGCCGCGGCGCATAGACTTCAAAAATATGCTGTCCCCTGCAGGAGGAGCCCTGGAATGAAAGCTATAGAACCGGCATCTGGCGTGGTCACCGGGCGGGGCACCGGCCTTGCCGCATTCGGGCGTATTTTCGAGGCCATGCATGCGGCGACCCGGCGCAATGCGGCGGTTGATCGGACCGGGCGCCAGCTGCGCCTCGATGCCCTGTTGGCGCTGGTGCACGACAACGCCGAGCACTTCGTCACGGCGATCGCGGCCGACTTCGGCCATCGTTCGGCGCATGAAACGCGCCTGCTCGAAGTGTTTCCGAGCCTGGAGGCGATTCGCCACAATCGTTCCCACGTCGGCGCATGGATGAAGCCGCAGAAGAAGTCGCCCTCGATCTGGTTTCGCCCGGGGCGCGCGCGCATCATCCCGCAACCGCTGGGCGTGGTCGGCATCATCGTGCCCTGGAATTACCCGCTGTTCCTCGCGATTTCACCGCTCGCGGCGGCGCTGGCGGCGGGCAACCGGGTGATGCTCAAGATGTCGGAATTCACCCCGCGCACGGGCGAGTTGCTGGCCGAACTGATCGCAAGGCATTTCACCGCGGACGATGTCGCGGTGGTGCTGGGCGATGCGGCGGTTGGCGCCGATTTCGCGCGCCTGCCTTTCGACCATCTGCTGTTCACCGGCTCGACCAAGGTCGGCCACGACATCATGCGCATGGCGGCGGACAACCTGACGCCGGTCACGCTGGAACTGGGCGGCAAGTCGCCGGTGATCGTCGGCCCCGACTACCCGCTGGAAAAGGCCGCGGAGCGCATCATGGTCGGCAAGCTGCTGAATGCCGGGCAGACCTGCATCGCGCCCGACTATGTGCTGCTGCCGGCCGGCCGCGAACAGGAATTCGTGGATGCGGCGCGCACGGTCGTCGCCAGGTGCTTTCCGGCCATGGCGACCACGCCGGATTACACATCCATCATCAACGAGCGGCATTACCAGCGCCTGCAGGGCTATGTGAGCGACGCGCAGGAGCGCGGCGCCAGGATCGAGCCGCTGTCGATGGCCGCGGCCGATGCGACGCAGCGCAAATTGCCGCCGCTGGCGCTGCTCGATGTCAATGATGACATGCGCGTGATGCAGGACGAGATCTTCGGCCCGCTGCTGCCCGTCCTGCCCTATGCGGACCTCGACGCGGCGATCTCTTATGTGAACAGGCATCCGCGGCCCCTGGCGCTTTACTATTTCGGCCACGACGGCGCGGCACGCGATCGCGTGCTCAATGAAACCGTGGCCGGCGGCGTCACGGTCAACGACACCATCCTGCACATTGCGCAGGAAGAGCTGCCCTTCGGCGGCGTCGGCCCCAGCGGCATGGGGCAGTACCACGGCATCGAGGGCTTCAGGACCTTCTCCAAGCAGAAGGCGGTGTTCTACCAGTCCGGGCTCAACGGCATGGCGCTGTTTAACCCGCCCTATGGCGCGCTGTTTGAGCGCCTGACGAAGTTCTTGATTCGCTGAAAAGTCGGCGATGGCGACACGGCAAATGCGTTGGTTGTTGGGCGGCGAACTGCTGCTCTACGTCGTGCTGTCGGCCTGGTTGCTGGCAAATCGCGGCTGGACGCCGGGCGAGGCGGCCGGCCTCGCGCTGGGACTTTTCCTGGGATTGCGCCTGTTCGTCGTCGCACTGACCTTCAGCCTCATGCTGGCGAATGCGGACAGGGTGCCGGCAGAATTGCAGATCGGCCCCGTCCGCACCCTGCGCATGGCGCTCGAGGAATATGCCGGATTTATCGCGCTGTTTTCCGCGATACAGCCCTTCGAGGCCTTCTGGCTGGGGCCGGACCGTCTGGGCAAGGCCACCGGCCCCCGTCCGCCCTTGCTGCTGGTCCACGGCTACCAATGCAACCGCGGGGTCTGGTTCTGGCTGCGGCCGCGACTCGAATCCGCCGGCTGGGTCGTGGCGACGCACAACCTCGAGCCGGTGTGGGCGGATATCGACAGCTATGCAGATGGGATCGAGCGGCGAATCGGCGAGGTGCTGGCGGCAACCGGCGCGGCCCGGGTGATCCTGGTCGGCCACAGCATGGGCGGACTGGTGCTGCGCGCTTATCTGCGGCGCCACGGCAGGGAAAAGGTGGCGCGCATCGTCACGCTCGGCTCGCCCCACCAGGGGACGCGCCTGGCGCCCCTGGGCCTCGGCCGCAATGCGCGCCAGATGCGCATCGGCGGTGCCTGGCTGGCCGCGCTGGCCCGGCCCGGCGCCGTGCCGCTGCCGGCCGGCTCGGCTTCGATTTTCAGTTTTCACGACAACTACGTCTTCCCGCAACAGGCCTGCTCGACGCTGGAGGGCGCCACCAATGTCGCCATCGGCGGCGTCAGCCATCTGGGGATGGCCTTCTCGCCGGCTGTTCTGGGGAAACTTCTGGAGGCGCTGCAAAAGCCATGAAGGAATTCGATTACATCGTGATAGGCGGCGGGTCCGGGGGCTGTGCCCTGGCCGGGCGGCTTTCGGAGGATCCCGATGCCAGCGTGTGCCTGCTCGAAGCGGGCGGCAGCGACGACCAGATGCTGGTCAGGGTGCCTTTCTGCACCGTTGTGATGCTCCCCACGCCGATCAATAACTGGGCATTCCAGACCGTGCCCCAGCCGGGCCTGAACGGCAGGCGCGGCTATCAGCCGCGCGGCAGGGTGCTGGGCGGTTCGAGTTCGATCAATGCGATGGTGTACATGCGCGGCCATCCCTGGGACTACGACCATTGGGCCGCGTTGGGCAATGACGGCTGGTCCTTCCGCGAGGTTTTGCCCTACTTCAGGAAATCGGAAAACAACGAGGATTTCCACGACGAGTTTCACGGCCAGGGCGGCCCCTTGAACGTCGCAAGCCTGCGCTCGATGAACCCCTTCCAGGAAATCTATCTCGAAGCCGCGCGCCAGGCCGGATTCAAGCTGGTCCGCGACTTCAACGGCGCCGACCAGGAAGGCATCGGCATCCATCAGGTCACCCAGAAGAACGGCGAGCGCTGGAACGCAGCACGCGCCTACCTGACGCCGCACCTGGCCAGCCGACCCAATCTGAAAGTGATCACGGGGGCACGGGCGCGGCGCATCCTGTTTGACGGCAAGCGCGCCAGCGGCGTGGAATTCCGGCAAGGCGACGAGATTCATGTCTTCCGAGCGCGGCGCGAACTCATCCTCAGCGCCGGCGCATTGCAATCACCGCAACTGCTGATGCTCTCCGGCATCGGCGCCGGCGCGGAATTGCAGAAGCTCGGCATCCCGGTGATCCACGATCTGCCGGGCGTGGGCAAGAATCTGCAGGACCATCCGGACTATGTTTTCAATTACCGGGCAAAATCGCTCGACCTGCTCGGCATCTCCCCGGGCGCCGCCATGCGCCTGATGAAGGATATCGGCCGCTACCGGCGCGATGGCACGGGAATGATCAGTTCGAACGGTGCCGAGGGGGGAGGCTTCCTGCGGCGATTTCCGGATTCGGCGGCACCGGATTTCCAGTTGCACTTCGTCGTCGGCGTGCTGGACAACCATGCGCGCAAGCTCCACTGGGGGCACGGTTATTCCTGCCATGTCTGCCTGCTGCGGCCGAAGAGCGTGGGCACGGTCGGTCTCGCCGGCACCGATCCGGCAGCGGCCCCGGTCATCGATCCGAGGTTCTTCGACCATCCCGACGATCTCGATGCGATGGTCGATGGCTTCAAGCTGACCCGGAAAATCATGGACGCGCCGGCCCTGGCCGGCATCCGCAGCGGCGAGATTTACAGCGCCGGGATAGATTCCGACGATGCCATACGGGCGGAACTGAAAAACCGGTCTGACACCATCTACCACCCGGTCGGTACCTGCAAGATGGGAATCGACGCGATGGCCGTGGTCGACCCGGCTTTGCGCGTGCATGGCATCGCCGGCCTGCGCGTGGCGGATGCCTCGATCATGCCGACGCTGATCGGCGGCAACACCAACGCTCCCGTCATTATGATCGGCGAGAAAGCCGCCGACATGATCCGTGCCGATGCCCGCTGATGCCGTCGGCATTGCTTGATTCGGTCCGGCCGGAAATGCCGCGGCGCCAGGCGATCCGTGCGGGACTGAAAGAGGCCATGAATCGAGCGCAGGCCGATGTTTGGGTGATAGAGTTGCAGTTCCGGAAAGCGGCACGCCCCGCTCCGGAACGGTGGCAGAACCGACGGGACGGGTGGAATCCGGGTTCGCTGCCGGCAGATGGAAGAACAGCGAATGTCCCGCATACCGCATGCGCAAACCATGCGCGGCGGACCGTCGTACCAGAGGAGAATTGTCGTGATATCTGAATTTCTGAGCGAGTCGCTTCGCACCACTGCAATGGGCGCGGCGATGCGCGGCGCCGGACTGGCCGTGCGCTTCCTGCCGATACCGCAGCCGACGATCCTGGTCGGACCGGGCTCCAGCGGCAGGCTGGGACAAACCATTGCCGGCTTTGGCCACGGCAAGATCCTCATCGTCACCGACAGCATCATCTCCAAACTCGGCCTGCTCGACGACCTGACCACGGCCCTGACTGCGGGGGGCGCCGAGTACGTGGTGTTTGATGCCATCACGCCCGACGCGCCGATTCCCCTGATCGAGAACGGAATTGATTTCTATCTGGAGAACGGCTGCGATGCCATCGTGGCATTCGGCGGGGGATCCTCGATGGATGCCTCCAAGGCCATTGCCGCGGCGGTCTCGAATCCCGGCAAGACGCTGCGCGAGTTGGCCGGCTATTTCAAGGGCCTGAATACGCCGGTCAAGATCTACGCCGTTCCCACCACCGCCGGCACCGGTTCGGAGGTGACCGTTGCCGCCGTGATCTCGGATCCGGAAAGGCAGGCCAAGCTGGTGATCGTCGATACCCGCCTGGTGCCGAAAATGGCCGCGCTCGACCCCTGCCTGATGACCGGACTGCCGCCCCATATTACCGCGGCGACAGGCATCGACGCGCTGACCCACGCCATTGAGTCCTTTGTCGGGCGCTGGGCCAATCCCTATACGGACGACATGGCCCTGTCGGCGACCGGACTGATATTCGAAAATCTGCGAACGGCCTACAGCGACGGCAAGAACCTCGAAGCACGGGAGAAAATGGCCCTGGCGGCCACCTATGCGGGACTCGCCTTCACGCGTGCCAACGTCGGCTACGTGCATGCGATCGCGCATCAGTTCGGCGGCAGGTACCACACGCCCCATGGCCTCGCCAATGCCATCATGCTGCCGCCGGTGCTGAAGTATTCGATGCCGGCCATCACCGACCGCCTGGCCTTGCTGGCGCTGCGCGCCAAACTTGGCCGCGAGAATGACGCGGAGGAGGTGTTGGCGCAGAAGTTTCTCGATGCGGTGGTTCAACTCAATCATGACCTTGGCATCCCAACCTTCCTCGCGGCATTGAAGGAGTCCGACATTCCCCAACTGGCCGAAGCCGCCTGCCGTGAAGCCCATACCGGCTATCCGGTTCCGCGCTACATGTCGCAAGCGGTTTGCGAAGGCATCATTCGCCAGGTGTTGCCGCCCGCCGCCGCGGACGCGAAAAAGCCGGTACGGCGCCGCAAGAAACCGGCCTAGCGCCGCCCCCCCCCCGCTGCAATCACGAAAGACCGTCGAACAACGAGGATTGATGTCATGAAAAAAGTCGTTACCGTGACCCTGGGGTCGTCGAAAAAGGATTTCGAATTCAAGACGAGGTTTCTCGGTCAGGACTTCCAGGTCGGGCGTCTGGGTGCCGACAAGGACAGCAGCAAGGCCTGGGAGCTGATGCGACGGCAGCAGGCCACTGCGGATGCCATTGCCTTGAGCAACATGCCCGACCACTACCATGTCGGGCTGCGCACGGTGATCAACAAGAAGTCCCAGCACCTGATGCAGGTCGTCACGCGGGTACCGGTCACCACGGGCGCCACTTTGCGCCGATTGCTGCAAGTGCGTGCCGTCCGCCACGTGCAGAAGGAACTGGGCCATTACTTCAACAACAACCTGGTCCTGTTTCTGTCCGGGATGCGCAACTACGACATGGCGGTCGCCCTGTCCGACTACACCAGGAACCTGAGCTTCGCCGATCCGGTATTCCATGCCGGCTCCCCGGTGCTGCTGAATTCGCTCGACCAGCTGGAACTCTTCGCCCGGGGCAAGGAACTCCTGCCGGACATCGTGCCCGGGGACTTCCTGAAGTCCGTTCTGGGCACCCTGAAGAACAAGATCGTGGCCAATGCCGTGGCCAAGTCCCACGTCATCGTCGGCACCTTCCGCGAAATCCAGGCGGTTTTCTCCGGCGACAATCTGGAGGGCAAGACCCTCATCACGTCGGCCATCGACGACGAGGCGCTGGCGTTCTTCAAGAAGCACAAAGTCAATCTGGTGGTGGATGTTTCGCCAAAGCTTTTTGACAGGGTGGTGGGCATCAGCACCATCACCGCCATGATTCTCGCAGCGACGGGGAAGTCGGAATCAGAACTCTCGGATCACGATTTCGAGGAAATAATCCACGAACTCGACATCAAGCCGCGCCTGCTCCATCCCACCGGGCACTTCCGCAACATCCGCCGCTTCGCCTTCGTCGTGCATCCGCTGAGCCAGGAATACATCAAGAAGGGCTTTCCGGTTCCCAAGTCCACGCCCAAGTTCATCATGGACGGGGTCGAGACACTGGCCGCCTACCTGCCGCCGATGGTCTATTGCAAGATGGGCAACATCATTTCCCCCACCGGCGCCGAGGCGGAAGGCTGGCTGATCTCGGTCGGTGGAACGCCCAAGGAAATGCTCTCGCACAGCCCCGAGTTCACCTATCGGCGCCTGCTCCATGCGGCGAAGATCGCGGAAGGCCTCGGGGCCCAGATCATGGGCCTGGGTGCGTTCACCAAGGTCGTCGGCGATGCCGGCATCACCGTGGCGCGACGCGCCAGCATTCCGATCACCACCGGCAACAGCTACTCCGCATCGGGCGCCCTGTGGGCGGCGGCCGACGCCATGCGGCGCATGGGACTGATCAAGGCCAGCAAGGATTCCAGGAGAGTGCCGGCCAAGACCATGGTGATCGGCGCGACCGGCTCCATCGGCTCGGTCAGCGCGCGCCTGTTGGCCATGGCCTTCGACGAAGTCGTGATCGCCGGGCGCGACATGAAGAAGCTCAACGAACTGAGGGACTCCATCCTGCTCGATACGCCGGACGCCAAGGTCACCGCATCGACCGATTACGACGGCCTGCTGGGTGACATGGACATGATAGTGACCTCCACCTCGGGGGCCGGCAAGAAGATCCTGGACATCACCAAAGTCAAGCCGGGCTGCGTGATTACCGACGTCGCGCGTCCGCTCGACCTGCCGCCTGAGGAGGTCGCCAAGCGTCCGGACGTGCTGGTGATCGAATCGGGCGAAATCGAATTGCCCACGCCGGTCAAGGGCCTGAAGTCCATCGGCCTGCCGAAGAACGTGATCTACGCCTGTCTGGCGGAGACGATCGTGCTGGCGCTGGAAGGTCGCTTCGAGGTTTTCACCATCGGACGCGATACCGAGTGGGAGAAGGTCAAGGAGATCTACAAGCTCGGCATCAAGCACGGCATGAAACTGGCCGCCATATCGGGCGTCAAGGGCGTGTACACCGACGAAGACATCGCCAGGGTAGTCGTCCTCGCAAAAAAGGCACGCCTGACCTGGAAGGCTTCGGGCGGCACCAAGCCGGCAAAGGCCGCGTCGAAGAAGGCCGTCGCAAAGAAAGCTCCCGCCAAAGTTGCGGTTGCGCCGACGAGGGCCATCGCAAAGAACGCTCCCGCTGCGGTCAAGGCTGCGCCGAAGAAGCCGGCTTCAAAACAAGCGCCGGCAAAGAAGACTGCAGGCAAGGCGATCGCGAAGAAAAAGACAACGACCTAGGAGTTGTTCCCAGATGCCATGAAACCTGCATGCCAGGTCGCGGGGCGCATCGCAGTGCCCGGCGGATTCCTCGCCGCCGCGAGAATGCACGCATGGGCCGTCGCAGCACCGGTTTGATTTGTGTTGATGACTTTGTCCTGAATGTTTCCCCTGGGACATTAGTGTGCCCTCTCTAATCCGAGTCGATAGACTTCTTTCGGTGGCAGGCAGTGTGCCTGCCGGGCCTCGGCTTCGAGGCCGCCGGGATTACTCAAATCAGGAGCTTGTTATGGTAAAAACAATCGTGGTAAAGAAACTCAAGGGCATCGGCGAAAACAGTCAGCTTTCCGCCACCATCCGGGAATCTGCGCAGCAGATATGGCTGGCCGGACTTGGCGCCTTCGCCAAGGCGCAGCAGGGAGGCAACAATGTGTTTGATGCGCTGGTACGCCAGGGCGAAGCGATCCAGAAGACGACCCGCAAGGTGGCTGAGGACAAGGTCACCGAAATGGCCGCCAAGGCTACCGGCACCTGGGACAAGCTTGAGCAGGTATTCGAGAATCGCGTCGCCCGCTCGCTTAACAGCCTGGGTGTGCCTACCAGGCAGGACGTCGCCGTGCTGACCAGGCGTGTCGAGGAACTGAAGGCCGCTGTCGACAAGCTCAACGGCGTCGCCGCCAAGGCCAAAAAGCCGAAGGCCGCCGCCGTCAAGGTGGTGCGCAAGGCTGCACCCAAGGCTGCGCCCAAGGCCGCACCCAAGGCTGCATTGAAGAAGGGCGCCGCCAAGGCCGCCTGATACTCTAGCGGCGACGGGTGGGCGATCTGATGACGGCCGGCGGGCGCTCTGACATGGGTCCGGTGCACCGCAAGCCGCGGCGGGCGTTGGCACTGGCGGGAGGCGGTCCGCTGGGGGCGATTTATGAAATAGGCGCCTTGATGGCGCTGTCCGAGGCCTTGGACGGCTTTGACTTCAACGAACTCGACGCCTACGTGGGCGTCAGCGCGGGCAGTTTCATAGCGGCCGGTCTGGCCAACGGACTGAGTCCCGCCTACCTGTACCGGATGTTCATCGACAGCGAGTCGGCCGAGGTTCCCTTCGAGCCGGAGATGTTGCTCCAGCCTGCGCTCGGCGAGTATGCGCGACGGGCGGGATTGGTCCCGCCGCTGCTGCTCGAATCGCTGCGCGACTTGTTGCGCAATCCCTTGCGCGGCGACTTCCTGGCGTCCTTTCAGAAGCTTTCGCGCGCGATTCCCACCGGCGTCTTCAATAACGCGGGAATGAATGATTTCCTGGTCCGCCTGTTTTCGCTGCCGGGGCTGACCAATGATTTCCGCCAACTCAAGAGACGCCTGTTTCTGGTGGCGACCGATCTCGATTCCGGCACATCGGTCGCGTTCGGCGACGAGGGGCATGACCACGTGCCGATCGCCACGGCGATACAGGCCAGCGCGGCGCTGCCCGGCCTGTTCCCGCCCGTTGAAATCGAAGGCCGCTGGTATGTCGACGGAGCGCTGAAGAAGACGCTGCATGCGTCGGTGGCCCTGCGGGAAGGCGCCCGGCTGGTGATCTGCATCAATCCGCTGGTGCCGTTCGACGCCAGGCATGCCTCGCACGAAAGGCATCTCAGGCAGCGCAGGCTGGTCGATGGCGGCCTGCCCATGGTCCTGTCCCAGACCTTCCGCGCCATCATCCACTCGCGCATGAAGACCGGGCTGGCGAAGTACGAAATCGAGTACAAGGATGCCGACGTAATCCTGTTCGAGCCGGACCGCGACGACGCCGACATGTTCTTCACCAACTTGTTCAGCTACGCCGACCGCAAGCGGCTGTCCGAGCAGGCCTACCGCAAGACGCGCGAAGAGCTGTTGCGGCGCTGCGACGAACTGTCGCCGAAATTCGCCCGCCACGGCGTAAAGATCAACCGCGAGGTGCTGCTCGATCCGCACCGCTCACTGACGCGCCGCATGGCGCAACTCAAACGCCATCGCGCCGGCCGCATGGGGCTGACGGCGCTGCGCCTGTCCGACACGCTGGACGAGCTTGCGCGGGCGGTGAAACGCCTGCAACCCGGGCAGCGATCCGCGTGACGGCGAATCAATGACAGGCGGATTGCGCGTTTCTGCTATCCTCGAACCCTTGGTCGAAACGGGTGATTGATGGAACGCAAGCCGAAGCGCCGCACACGCGAGCGCATCCTGGAAACTTCCCTGGTACTGTTCAATGATTTCGGCGAGCCGAACGTCACGACGCAGTTGATTTCCGACGAGATGGGAATCAGTCCGGGAAATCTTTACTACCATTTCCACAACAAGGACGAAATCATCGAGTCCCTGTTCGCCGATTTCGAAAAGGGCATCGAGGAAACGCTCGCCGCCCCGGTGCGGCGGCCGCCGAACGTGGAAGATATCTGGCTGTTTCTGCACCTGCTGTTCGAGGCCATCTGGAAGTACCGCTTTCTCTACCGCGATATCAACGAACTGCTGTCGCGCAACCGGCTCCTCGAAACGCATTTCAAGCGCATCGTGGCGCACAAGGTCCATACTGCGGCGACGATTTGCCGAGGGCTGGTGGCGACCGGCGACATGCGGGCGGGGCCGGCGGAAATCCAGGCGCTGGCGATCAACATGACGGTGGTGGCCACGTACTGGCTGTCCTTCGAGTTCGTCAGCGACCCGCGGAAACGGATAGACGGCAAGAGCCTGGCGCGGGGCGCCTTCCAGGTCATGGCGCTGGCGGCGCCCTATCTGGCGGGGCGCTCGCGCGAGCTGTTCGAGGAGCTGTCAAGAAACTACGTAAGCGAGTGAGCGGAGGAGACCAGTCATGGCAAAAGCCGCCTGGAAAAAGTTTCCGCATGCCGACAAGGCATTCGTTTACGCCGGCGCCGCACTGAAGAAGACCTGGGAGCGCCTGCATCGCGGCGATTGCGAACCCTTTCCCGCGGATGCCGCGGTGCAGGAGGCCTGGCGTCTCTACCATCGGGGCGAGTTCCAGAAGGCCTGTGAGGCCGGGCTGGCCGCCGGCCTCGACGGCTACAACGCGGCCAACAAGGCGGCCATGATTTACGCCACCTACTGGGAAGATGACGACCGGCGCAAGCTGGAACTGTTCCAGGAAATTTCCGCGCGCTGCGAGGAACTGCAGCAGGCGCAGCCGAAGAATGCCAACGCCTGGTACTTCCAGGCTTACGCGCTGGGCCGCTACAGCCAGGGCATTTCGGTGCTCAGCGCCCTGACCCAGGGGTTGGGCGGCAGGATCAAGGCAGCGCTGGAAACAGCCCTGGAGCTCGAACCGAAGCACGTCGAGGCCCATAGCGCGTCGGGCGCCTACCATGCCGAGGTGGTGGACAAGGTCGGCGCGATGGTGGCCAGGCTGACCTACGGCGCCAGCAAGGACGTGGCAGTGAAGCATTTTGCGGCGGCGCAGAAACTCGCGCCCGATTCCGCCATCGCCTGCATCGAGCATGCCAATGCACTGGTCATGCTGTTCGGCCGGAGCCGCATGGACGAAGCGGTCAAGCTCTATGAGAAAGCGGCGGCGGCGGTACCGGCCGATGCGATGGAATGGCTCGACGTGGAATTGGCGAAGTCGGAACTGGAAGACTGAGGTCTGTTGACCTGCGTCACAACGGGCGATCCCCCGTGGGACCGGCTTCAGCCTCCCAAGCGGTGGATTGGCCCTTCGTGGGGCCGGCTTCAGCCGGCCAAGCGGTGGATTGGCGGACTGAAGTCCGCCCTACGGCGCGCCCGGCTTGCGTAAACGTTTCGGCACCCGCTGCGGGGTCACGGCTGCAGGCATTTCAGCAGCTTTCGGCTTCCTGGTACGCCCTGCCCTGGGTGCCGGAACGGCGGCGCTGAGCGGCGGCGGCAGGACCTTGCCGAACAACTGTTGTTCGACCAGCGCCAGGTCGAAAGCCTGCTCCCAGTCGAGCATCAGCAGCGCCAGCATCATCTTGTTGACCTCCGCGGCGAACAGCGGCGCGATGGTTTCCGGATCCGGAACGAAATGGCGGTCGGTGATCAGGCTGAAATGGACCTTGTCGTTGTAGCTCAGGATCGAGACCCCGATGCCGATGTCGCCCGACTGCGGCACCCAGAACATGCACTGATCGAGGCGGGACCCGGCCAGGTACAGCGGTTGCTTCGGGCCGGGCACGTTGGTCATCACGGCGCTGGCCTTGGCGGCAAGGAGGTCGAGAAACTGCTGCTGGATGAGCTTCGGCGCGAGGCCGACGGCGGCCAGGATGCCGAGCGTCAGCGGCGGCTGGTACGAACCCTTGAGCTCGTTCATGCGGCTGCGCACCGTGAACAAGCGCGCGAAGGGATTGCCTTCGTAGAGCGGCAGCGACAGCGTGCCGAGGCCGAAGCGGTTGCCCAGCGTTCCCTCGTCCCGGCTCGTGCGCAGATTGACCGGGATCATGGCGCGCACTTCCACATCGCGCACGGTTTCACCCTTCTGCAAAAAATAGGCGCGCAGCGCACCGGCCACGGCGGACAGCAGGATGTCGTTGACCGAGCAGCCGAGCGCCTTGCCCAGTGCCTTGACCTCGCCCAGCGGGATCGCGTCGGACCATGCCACGCGCTTGATCGTACTGGTCCTGCCCTTCAGGCGGGTCGGCGAGTCCGGCGGCATGGTCAGAAGTTTGGCAAGTTCGGTGAGCAGGCCGATGCCATGCCGGCCCAGCGTAGACATGCGATCCGGGTCAGCTGCCAGATCAAGCGCCTTGCCGCCCAGTTCGGAACCCATGTTGAGGGCCGAGGCGAGCGTTTCGGTCACGGTTTCCAGAAGGCCGGCAGGAACTTCGTCGGCGTCGCTTTCTTCGGCCGCGGGAGCGATGTGCCGTTGCGCCGGTGCGTGCGACGAAAGGTCGGTGAGCGAAAGGATGACGCCCACCAGCGCAATGCCGTCGGCGATGCTGTGATGGATGCGCACCACGATCGCCGAGCCGCCCTCGTAATCCTCGATCAGGTCGAAGCGCCACAGCGGCTTGCCTGGGTTGAGCGGCTGCACCGCGAGTTCGCCGACCAGGGCCTGCAATTCCTTCTTGCCGGCCTTGCCCGGCAGGGCGCGGCGCTTTAGATGGGCGTCGAGATCGAAATCCGGATCGTCCTGCCAGAAGGCGCCGGAGACCTCCTGCACGGCACATTGGCGAAAGCGCCGGTAGCGCCCGACCAGTCGGGCTTCGATGGTGTTGCGCAGGCGCTTGAAGTCGATCCGATGATTGAAGACCATGACGCCGACTATCATCATCAGATTGGTCGGGCGGTCCATCCTCAGCCAGGCCGTATCGACGGCCGCCATTTTTTCACGTCGGAGCATTGCGTGGGCCTTCCAGGGTCACGGCATATCGCTAGGATACCGTCCCCTCGTTCCTCGGAGACATATAATAGTCATAGGCAAATCCCGATGACCAAAGTTTGGAGGAGAGAGGACATGAGCGCACTCAAGAAAAAATTCGAAGCTGCGGCGGCCGATTCGAAGAAACTGCCGGAGCGGCCCTCGAACGATGTGCTGCTGCAACTTTACGCGCTCTACAAGCAGGGCACGGACGGCGATGTCGAGGGCAAGCGCCCGGGCTTCACCGACATGGTCGGTCGCGCCAAGTACGATGCCTGGGCCGCCATCAAGGGCACTACCGGCGATGAGGCCATGAAGCGCTACATCGCCCTGGTCGATTCCCTGAAAGGCTGAACCGGGAAGTTCGCATGCCGCCCGGGCCGACTTGAAAAGTCGGCGCCGGCGGGACGGCGATGCCGTGGCGCGCGGCTAGCGGGCGGTGCCGCGATAGCGCGGGGCGGCGTAGGGGTGCGTGTTGCGGAAGGCTTCGAAGAGTTTCCAGCGCACCACCGGAATCCGCGTAACCAGGCGCAAGGGTACGGAGTAGATTTCGCAACTGTCCAGCGCGATAGCCGGCGGCGGTGTCGCGGCGTCGGCCGCCGGCTGCTCTTTCGCATCTGGCTTCATGGACTGGAACAGGCTGTCCGATCCCCAGAACTCGCCCTTGCCGAGCACCGGCGCGCCTTCCTTGTCGCCCATGGAAAGCCGCCCCTTGCCGATCAGGTGCAGTTGTTCCGGGTCGCCGGCGAAGGTTTCTCCGGCATGCAGGTCGGTGATCCTGCAATTTTTCGCCAGCGAAAACAGGATGGGGTTGGTCACTGCGTCGCTGAAGAGGAAGGTGCGCCGCAGACGTTCCTCGACCTTGCGCACGGAGAGCAGGTCGCTACTCGAATAGAAGCGCTCGATGAAGTTGCGATACAGGTCGGAGGGCAGGCGCAGGGCCTTGACGAAGCCCACCGAGCGGTAGGTCTCATCGCTGGGCTGGTCATAGATCGCCGCCGATTCGGCAAGCAGCGAACCGCTGAACAGGAAATGGGAATTGCTCGGATCCTGCGTCAGCATTTCCACTTTGCCGGCGAGCAGCAGGTAGATCTCGGCAGGAATTTTCCCGGCCGGCGTGATGATGGTTTCCGGGTTGAAGGTGGCGATGCGGTTATTCAGCAGCATGTGCAGACGCTCGACCGGGACCGTTGGGAAGTAGCTCTTGAGGAACTCGCTGGCGTCGCGCAGCAGGAAGTTCTGCTCGCCGGGAATCATCACGTCGAGGGTGCCGAATGGGGCGCCCGAGCCGATGCGCCGCTCGCCATCGGTAAGTTCCCGCGCGGTATGGGCCAGCAGCAGCCGCTTCGAGGAGTCGTCGACGAAATCGGCGGCATTGCCGTGAATCATGCCGCCGCCGATGTCGATCTTCTTGAGATCGGCGGGCTCCAGATATTCCGCCTTGATCGCCTTCGCCCGCTCCGGACTCAAGCCCAGCGCCATGTCGTCGGCATGGGTCATGGCGTCGAGCACGGCAAAAGACACGATGTCGGCGAGATGGGTATAGGTGCGATAGCCACCCTCCCAGAGCACGCGGAAATTGAACACCGTGGTCTCCACCGGATGCGGCGACATGACCGGACGGACTTCCAGCCCCATGATGTCGTTCCACTTTCCCTCCTCCAGATCGTGGATGTCGAAGTACTTGGAAAACTCGCATTCCGGTATCGACAGCAGGGCGCAGAATTTCCGCGTCACCGAGGCGCGCACCAGCGGCGTGGCGAAATACTGCAGCGGCTGGTCGCACTGCAGCAGTGTGGTCAGGCCGGCGAAATGGTCGTCGTGGCAGTGCGTGTGGAATACGCCCGCCACTTCCTTCTTGCCGATGCCGAGGGCGTCGAGGCTGTAGTGGATGTTCGAACCGGCGTCGATCAGGTAGACGCGGCCCTGATGGATGATGACGCTGCCCATCGCCGGCCGGTTGTAGTCCCAGCCGTCGCCGTCGCCGGCGTGCACCACGGCGAAGTAATGGCGGTCGATGTCGACATGGCTCAGGGGATAGGGGCAGGGGTAGGTTTCGTGCATGCGCAGATTGAGGTCGATCTCGACGCAGTCTTCGCCGTAGCGGATTTCGAACACGTTGTTCGCCACGCGTTCGAGGCTGACGCCGTCGCCGATGTCCAGCGGACCGGTGGTCAAGGGCAGGCAGTCGACAAAGGTATCGGGTCGCGAAATCTGGCCGAAGGCGAACTTGAGCTTGATGCGCATCAGTTCGTCGGCTTCCGCCTCGTCGATGCCGGCCTTGACCATTTCCTCGGCCGAGATCAGGCCGTAGTTGCCGCGGTGGATGTAGCGCAGTTGCGCGGCAAGCTGTTCCGGGGTGCCGATCAGTTTCGGCTTGCGGCCGGTGTTGTTCGGGTGGTTGGGGATCAGCATGCCCTGGCGGTAAAGCATCTGCAGGATCGGGAATTCGGCCAGGTTGCACAGGTGGCCGTTCTGCACCATCGTGTCCGACAGCAGAATCGCATTCGGCCCGTTCTCGAAGGCGATGCCGTTCTGCTCGGTGGTCTGGATGATGCCGCGGCGCAGGAGGTGCTTGACGCTGTCGGCGGGCGATCCGCAAAGCAGGTGGAGCCCGGCCGCGGGAATCTCGATATAGGAAATTCCGTTGGCGACGATGAGTTTGCGTATCGACATCGAGGGTGTCCGATCGGGTGCAGGAGCGATTGTAGGTCGGCATGACTGATGCGTACGCTTTCAGTCAGGCCGCCGGTGGTCGCTACAATTTTAACCCTAGAAACCGGCGGGAACAGCTTCCCGGAAATTTGCCGGGGACCTTCCCGATGGGGCAAAAATATCCGGCTTCGCTGCTTCGCCGAGGAACCGGCCGAACCAGGACTGCCGACTTACTTGCCGCGCCAGATTTCTTCCACCCGTGCGTCCCTGCCGCATCCCGTGCGGTAGTAGTTGTAGCGGATCGGGTTCTTCTTGTAATAGTCCTGGTGGTAGGTCTCGGCCAGCCAGAAGGTCGAGGCCGGCGCCAGTTCGGTATGGATGGTCTTGAACTTGCCGCTCTTCAGCAGTGCCTCGCGGCTGCCCTCGGCCACCTTGCGCTCGGCCTCGTTGGCCCAGTAGATGCCGCTGCGATAATGTGTGCCGACATCGCAGAATTGCCTGTCCTTGACCGTGGGATCGATATGCCGCCAGAAATAGTCGACCAGTTGCGGGTAGCTGACTTTCTTCGGATCGTAGATCACCCGCACCGCTTCGGTGTGGCCGGTGCCGCCCGAACTGACTTGCTCGTAGCTGGGGTTGGGCGTTTTGCCGGCGGTATAGCCGGATTCCACTTCGATCACGCCGGGCAGTTTTTCGAAATCCTTCTCGATGCACCAGAAGCAGCCGCCGGCGAAGATCGCGGTCGCGGCTCCTGCGGGCACAGGCGCCGGCGCTGCCGGTGCCGCGGCACCGGCAGCGGTCGCGATGAGTGCGGCCGCGGAGAGCATCGCCTTGAGCGACAGCAACGGGCTCATGTCCGCAACGCCGGCAAGGTTTCGGTCTTCGCCACGAACTTCAGCGCGACCCCGTTGTTGCAATAGCGTTTGCCCGTCGGCCTCGGCCCGTCGTTGAAGACATGGCCCTGATGTCCGCCGCAGCGCGAGCAGTGGTATTCGGTGCGCGGGTAGATCAGCTTGAAGTCGGTCGAGGTACCCAGGGCGCCGGGCAGCCCCTGCCAGAAGCTGGGCCAGCCGGTGCCGCTCTCGTACTTGTGCGCGGCATCGAACAGCGGCAGGTTACACGCGGCGCAGATGAAGGTGCCGGGGCGCTTCTCGGCGTTGAGGGCGCTGCTACCGGCCGGTTCCGTGCCTTCCTCGAACAGGACCCGGTAGGCATCCGGCGCCAGCAGCTTCTTCCATTCGTCCTTCGACTTGGCCAGCGGAAATTTTTCCGCCGCGTTGGCGCGGCTCAGGGTACCCATGGTGATCAGCGGCACCGAGGCGACGGCGAACAAACCAGAAATGCCTGCAATCCAGTTGCGACGGTTCATTTGGTTCTCCGGTAATCGGCGGTCACCCAGGGGCGGGTGACCTGCTTGTTTGCATCCATGCTGCTTGGTCGCACAACTGCGTCATAGCTTACAGATTCGATCGATTTGTCGAAGTTCCCGCTGTTGGGTCAAAATACGCGCAATTCCGACACTACGTAAGCCATGGACCTTGACCGCCAGAACGAACTGAATGCACTGCGCCCGGACCTGCTGCGCTTCGCCCGCCTGCAACTGCGCGATGCGGGCGCGGCCGAGGATGCGGTGCAGGAAACCATGCTGGCGGCGCTGACCGGCAGCCATCGCTTCGAAAGCCGCTCGTCCTACAAGACCTGGCTGATTTCCATCCTGCGCAACAAGATCATCGATACCATCCGTCGCCAGAGCCGCGAGGTTTCCGCGAGTTCGCTGGCGGACGATGAAGCCGGCGACGACCTGCTCGACGATACCCTGTTCAATCGGCGCGGTCACTGGACCGATGCGGCAAAACCCGGACCCTGGGCCGACCCCGAGGCCTCCTTCGAGCAGCAGCAGTTCTGGAAGGTATTCGAAGCCTGCCTCGACCATTTGCCGGCGAAGACCGCCCGCGTCTTCATGATGCGCGAATTCCTCGGTTTCGAGACCGACGAAATCTGTAAGGAAGCCGGCATCAGTACGTCCAATTGCTGGGTGGTGCTGCATCGCGCGCGAATGGGCCTGCGCACCTGTCTCGAGACCAACTGGTTTGCCGGAGCGGAGACGTGAAATGCTGAGCTGTCAGGAGGCGACCGAACTGATGTCGCAGGAACAAGACCGTCCGCTGAGCCTGGGCGAGCGCCTCGGCCTGCGCCTGCATGGGCTGATTTGTGCGGGCTGCAACAACTACCGGCGCCAGATGAGCGTGTTGCGGGCCGCCTGCCGGCGCTTCGGCAGCGGCGATACGCCATGAGCGAGATGTCGACGGCAACGCTTGCGGCCAACGTCTGTCCGCAGTGTGGCGCGCCGTTCCGCTGCGGCATGGAAAACGGCGACAAGGAATGCTGGTGTGCGAGCTTGCCCGCCTTGTCGCAGCTTCCGGCGAAGACCGGTGGCGAATCCGCCGCCGCAAGCTGCTTCTGTCCGGCCTGCCTGCAACTCAGGCTGGCTGCAGAAGCAGCGGCACGTGCCGCGTAATACCCTTGCCGGCGACACGCCGCCGAAGCCTTACGCGCTGACCATCCCCGGCAACGCCGACAGATCGGCGATCTCGCCATCGGGCGTGGCGGGTATCCGCTCCGCGGCCTGGCCGAAGCGGTTGCACCAGATCACCTGAAAACCGAAGGCCTTGGCCGAAAAGGCGTCCCAGCCGTTGGACGAAAGGAAGCAGATGCGCGCCGGCGCGATGCCCAAGCGCTGCGCGGCCAAGGCATAGACCGACGGATGTGGCTTGAACACGCCGACTTCCTCCACCGACAACACCGCGTCGAACACCTCGTCCAGCCCCGAGTTGCTGACGACGGCCGCGAGCATGGGTGGCGTACCGTTGGACAGGATGGCGAGCTTCATGCCGCGGTCTTTCAACTCGCGCAGCGTGGCAGGTACTTCCGGGTAGGCATCGAGCTGCAGATACAGATTCATCAGCCGGTCGCGCAGTCCGGGGCGCTCGATCTTCAGCGTCGCCAGCGCGAAATCCAGCGCGTCGCCGGTGACCTGCCAGAACCCGGCATGGTGCTGCGCCAGGCCGCGCAGCCAGGTGTATTGCAGCTGCTTCAGGCGCCATAGATCCGAGAGGCGTTGCCAGTCGTCGCCCAGTTCATCCCTGGCGGCGCTGGCGGCACTGTTGAAGTCGAACAGGGTGCCGTAGGCGTCGAAGACGCAGGCCTCGATGTCGTGCAGTCGCAGCGTACTCATGGCTCGGTCCCCTGTTATGCGCCGCAGCTCGGCGCTGCGGCGGTTTCGTTGCCGAGCGCGCCGCCGCAGCTCGACCCCTGGCCGGCGGTGCAGCCGTAGCAGTGGTCCGCGGTCCGGATCGCCCGGTCTTCCAGCGCGGCGGCAGCGGCCCGGCTGATATGCAGGCGGGCGCCGGAAGGCTCCGTGATCGCCAGGCCGAGTTGCTGGTTGAAGTCGCAGTCGTAGAGATAGCCCTGCCAGTCCACGCTGAGCAGGCTGCGGCACATCACCTGCGGCAGGTTCTCGTCGCGGTGGGCCGCGCGCAGGGTGTTCATGTAGGCGTTGAACTGGCCTTTGGAAATCAGCGTGCTGCCGAAGCGCTGGATCGGCATGTTGGCCAGGGTGAACAGTTCGTTGAAGACGACGCCGTACTTTTCATCGAGGTGCTGCTTGTAGGCCGCCTGCAGCGGCACCTGGGGCGGCGGCAGGCTGGGCCCCTGCGGGTTGTAGACCAGGTTGAGGACCAGGCCGCTGCCGGTACGGCCGTAGCCCAGCGCATTGAGCTGGCACAGCCCGGCCAGGCTGGCCGCGAACACGCCCTTGCCGCGCTGCTGGTCGACGTTTTCCTCCAGGTAGCAGGGCAGCGAGGCCACCACTTCGACGCGATGCGCGGCGAGAAACTCCGCCAGGTCTTCGAAACCGGGTTCTTCGAGGATGGTCAGGTTGCAGCGGTCGATCACGCGCAGGCCACGCGCGCGCGCCGCCACCACCAGGCGGCGAAACTGCGGATTGAGTTCCGGCGCGCCGCCGGTGAGGTCGATGGTGGTGATCCCCGGGCTCGCGGCGATGAAATCGAGCACGGCATCGATGGTCTCGGCCGTCATTTCTTCCGTGCGCTTGGGCCCGGCATTGACGTGGCAGTGCAGGCAGCTCTGGTTGCAGCGGTAGCCGAGGTTGAGCTGCAGGGTTTCCACGGCGCGTCGGCTGAGCGCGGGAAAATCGGTATGGCTCAGCAGGTGCAGGGTGGCATGCATGGGTTGTCTCCGGCAGATTTTGTATTCTGTCGGCCAAGGTGGCGATTGCTTACAGTTTGCACCAACATCCGGCCAAGCGGGACGGGGCTCGTGGCGCCGATGGTGGATGTCCGCAATTGCCGCCGGCATTGCATCGGACTAGCATGGCCGGCAGAGACCCCGGGTCACGGGCGACGACGGAGGAAAGACATGGAATTCATCAAGCTGATTCGGGATGGCCACGTCGGGACGATTGTTCTCGACCGGCCGAAAAAGCTCAATGCGCTGAGCCACGACCTCGTGGCCGAAGTCATCGCCGCGCTGCAGGAACTGGAGGAGGGCGGTGCCCGTGTCGTGGTCTTGCGCGCACAGGCCGGGGCGAAAGTCTGGTCGGCCGGCCACGACGTCGGCGAGTTGCCCGAGGGCGGCCGCGATCCGCTGGGCTGGGACGATCCGCTGCGGCACCTGGTGCGCACCATCGAAACCTGCCGCATGCCGGTGATCGCCATGATCGAGGGCGGCGTCTGGGGCGGTGCGGTGGAAACCGTGCTGGCCTGCGACATCGTCATCGCCGCGCCGGACGCCACCTTCGCCGTCACCCCGGCGCGGCTGGGCGTGCCCTACAACGTCAGCGGCATGATGACCTTCATGAGCGCGGCCAGCCTGCGGGTGGTCAAGGAGCTGGCTTTCACCGCGGCGCCCATCTCGGCCGAGCGGGCCGAGCGGATCGGCATGATCAACCACGTCGTGGCGGTAGCGGAACTGGAAGCCTTTACCTACGACATGGCGACCACCATCGCCAACAATGCGCCGCTCAGCATCGCAGTCATGAAGGAGCAATTGCGGGTGCTGGCCGGGGCCAAGGCGGTGACTCCGCGCGGCTTCGAAAAAGTGCAGGGCCTGCGCCGGATTGTGTACGACAGCCATGACTATCACGAGGGGATCCGCGCCTTCAAGGAAAAGCGCAGCCCGGTGTTTACCGGCAAATAAGCGCCGGCCGGCAGATATCCGGCCGTCTTCGGCGCGAAGCAACCCGGCGTGCGGCAATAGTGGCACTATTGCGTTAACCCCCGAAGCGAAGGATCGATCATGGATCTGGCCCACTTGCCCCTTGACCTTGCCGGCCTGCTGGCCCTGGCTGCCGGGCTCGGCTGGGCCGCCGGCCTGCGCCTGTACACCGTGATCTTCGTCGTCGGCATGGCCGGCAGGCTGGGCTGGATCGTGCTGCCGCCGGGCCTGCACCTGCTCGAACATCCCGTGGTGCTGGGCGCGGCGGGCCTGATGCTGATCATCGAATTCTTCGCCGACAAGATCCCGCTGCTCGATTCGGTGTGGGACACCGTGCACACCTTCATCCGCATTCCGGCCGGCGCGGCGCTGGCGGCGATGGTATTCGGCGGCCAGGGCATCGAATGGCAGACGGCGATGGCGCTCATGGGCGGCACGCTGGCCGCCGGCACCCACTTCACCAAGGCCGGCGCGCGTGCCATGATCAACGCTTCGCCGGAGCCCTTCAGCAATGTCGCCGCGTCCTTCGGCGAGGACGTCGTGGTCGTCAGCGGCCTCTGGCTGATGTTCGCCCACCCCTGGCTGATGCTGGCCCTGCTGCTGCTGCTGGTGATCGCCACCGCCTGGCTGCTGCCCAAACTCTGGCGCGGCATTGCCGCATTGATCCGCGGCTTCTCGCTGCCGCGACCGACGGCGGGCGGCAATACCTGAAATTCCGGCGTACGCAGCGTTCATCGCCGTAGCGCCAGCGCCGACTTTTCAAGCCTTCCGTTTCCCCGGTTCACGGCGCCCAGTTTTCCAGGAAGTCGTCGAGCACCGCTTGCAGGCGCTGCTGCAGGGCATCGGCGCGCGGGTCGTCGACACCGTTTTGCCGCAGCCAGTCGCAGATGTCCTCGGGCGTGAGGATCGCGCCGTCGGCCGGCTGGATCGCCGTGTCGCGCACCCACAGGCTGGGGAAACCTTCACCATGGGCGTCGCGGCATTCGTCGTGCACGATGGCATGCGACCAGCCCAGTTCGCCGGCAATGGCGTCGGCATAGCGGGCGTAAAGGGTGCAGCGGCCGCCGGGCGGTTGTTGTGAAATGACCTTGACCGGGCTCATGGGTGGTCCCAATTCAGAGCTTGTGAAGAAATCGTAGCGAGCGGGCCGCAGCGGGGTGCGGCCGGAGCGCAGCTACCGGAACATATGTTGTTATATGTGAGGGCGAGGCGGGGTTTCGCGAAGCATGCTTCGCGCCGCCGCAGCCGGCCGGCTGTGCAAAGCCGGCCGTGGAAGAGCACCGCCCAAGCCCCGATCCGGCACGCGCAGTAGATTTATTCACAAGCTCTCAGAACACCAGGACCTTGTCCGCGGCCGCGGTCCAGGCCGCCAGGTCGGCCAGGGTCTTGCGCAAGGCGCCGGCCACCACTTCGCCGTCCTGCAAACCCCGCGCGTTCATGCAGGTGCCGCAGAGGCCGACCTCGCCGCCGGCGGCAACCATCTTCACCATGTCGCCGGCGTTGTAGTAGCCGTCCGGCACTTTCTGACCGTCCTTGGCGCAGGCCACGGCATCGCCCATCAGGAACACCTGGACCTGCTGGTCGGCGAGTTTCGATACGGCCTTGGCCAGGCGCAGGCCGTTGTAGCTGCGCTCGGTGCCATAGGGTGCGTCGTTGAGTATGAACAAGGTTTTCATGCTGATCTCCCTTCGGTAAATGTCCGATAAATCGTCATCGCGCCGCCACTCGGCTGCGCCGTGCTTCGCCCAGCGCACCCTTGATGCGCAGCAGGCTGCCGTCGAGCGCGGCCTGCCCCAGCCACCACTGGTAATCGGGCGACTGGTGGGCAAGTCCGAGGCGCAGCTCGCGCAGGTTTTGGTCACGAAGCGTGGCAAACAGTTTCTCGACCTGCGCCAGTTCCGTCGTTGTCATTTCATGGCGCGCGAGCTCGACCAGCGCCTCGGCTTCGCGCCGCTTCATTTCGCCGATGGCCAGCCCGCGTTGCGCGGCGGCCAACTGCTCGGTCACATAGCGCGGCGAATGGCAGGCGCCGCAACCGGCCGTGGCCTGCTCGCGCGCCTCCGTGCGCGAGGTTTTCTTCACGTAATGCTGCGGTGCCGGCGCCTTGGCTTCGAACGTATGGCAGGCGGCGCAATCCGGCGTGCGCCGGCGTTCGCGCCCGGCCTCGATCTGGGCGATCACGCCGTGCTTGGACAGCGCATAGCTGCGTTCCGCCGCGCCGGCATGGCAGTCGACGCAGGTCTTGCCGGCCATGGCTGGCAGCGCCGTCAGCAGGAGCAGCCACAGCAAACGGCGCATCAGTTGTGCTCCTTGTTGTGCGTGGTGTACTCGCCGCCCAGCCACAGCGCTTTCGGATCGGGCCGCGCTGCGCGCGCCTTGTCGCGCAGTTGCGCCGCCTGGTCGGCGATGGACTTTTCCGCCTGTGCCAGCGCCGCGTGGCCCTCCTTGACCAGTTGCGGCGCGCCGTGCGCCGCGGCCTTGTAGGCGCCGAGGTTGGCGAAATACCACATCTCGAAATAGTCGCGCTCGATGGGCGAGACGTTGTAGAAGCTCGAGGCCTGGCCCTCGAAGAAGCCGATGCGTTCCTTGGGGAACATCCTGTCCATCCAGTCGGTCGGGTAGGGCGGGCGTTCGCCGGCGGCGGGGTAGAAGGCCTTCTCGCTCCTCAGGTCGCGCAGCAGGCGCTCGGTACGGTTCAGTCCCTGCCAGGCCGCGGCGCGCTCGCGGTCCATGTCGGTCAGTTGCCGGCGCGAGAACGCCTCGTCGTGGCAGTCGGTGCACACCTCGATCCAGCGTTCGCGCTTGACCTTGTTCTCTGCGGTATTGGGATTCACCTGGCGCAGGCCGAATTGCCAGATCGACTTGTCGGCCACCACGTGCTGGCCGTTCCTCATGTGGCAGTAGGCGCAGGTCGGCGTCACGTAGTTGCCCTTCTTGAGCGGCTTGCTCCAGTCGGTCTTCTGCGCGTCGGCGAGGTAGCGCTTGCCGTGGGCCGAGCCGTAGTAGGTCTCGTCGTCGGGGTGCGGCGGGCCGCTGTGGCAGGTGGTGCAGGCCTCGGGCCGGCGCGCCTCGGCGGCGTCGAAGCGGTGGCGCGTGTGGCAGGAATCGCACTTGGTCGCTACGGAATGGCATTGCACGCAGGCCGTGGTTTCGCCCTTGGGTTTGTCGGCGAAATGCTTGCTGTCGGTGGCGCGCTCCATGGCCAGCACGTGGCTGGGGAAGCCGTACTGCTTCTCGGACTGGAAGGCATCGTGCTGTACGGCATGGCATTCGGCGCAGACCTTGGGCGTCGGCATGCGCAACTGCTGATGGTCGGCGCCGTGGCAATCGGGGCAGGCCACCGGCGCGCGATTGGCCGGCTTGCTGTGGCGGCTGTCGCGCCAGTCGGCGACGATGCCCGGCGTCAGCGCCTCGTGGCAGGCGATGCATTCCGCCGCGGGATACACGCCTTCGACGGTCTGCGCCGGCAGGTAGAAGCGGTCCGGGTCCCAATAGCCTTGCACCGGATCGGGCTGCCACTCGCGCGAGTACAGGCCGCTGCCGGCACCGCCCTTGCTCCAGTCGACCCAGACCATGCCAGCCGCGATGCCGGCGATGGAAAGCAGCACCGGGATCAGCAGCCAGCGCGGGCGCACTACTTTACTCAGCAGTCGCCAATATAGGCGACAGAAGGAGCATTGAAGAATGAGCGAACGAGGTTTGGCAATTTCTGGAGTGCAGCGAGCTGTTCCTCGATCTTGTCGCGCAACTTCTCGCCCTTTTGCA
>JBIKKY010000005.1:0-92427 GCA_044360105.1 Sulfuritalea sp. | reverse complement strand
ATCCAGGCCGTGTACGTACCTGCCGATGACTTGACCGACCCGTCGCCGGCGACGACCTTCCTCCACCTCGACGCCACCGTCGTGCTGTCGCGCGACATCGCTTCGCTGGGCATCTACCCGGCCGTCGATCCGCTCGATTCCACCTCGCGCCAGCTTGATCCGCTGGTGGTCGGCGAAGAGCACTACAGCGTCGCCCGCCGCGTGCAGTCGAACCTGCAGCGCTACAAGGAACTGCGCGACATCATCGCGATTCTGGGCATGGACGAACTCGCCCCGGAAGACAAGCTGGCCGTGACGCGCGCGCGCAAGATCCAGCGCTTCCTGTCGCAGCCCTTCAACGTCGCCGAAGTGTTCACCGGCACGCCGGGCAAGATCGTGCCCCTGGCCGACACCATCAAGGGCTTCAAGATGATCGTCGACGGCGAATGCGACACGATCCCCGAGCAGGCCTTCTACATGGTCGGCGCGATCGAGGAAGTCTTCGAGAAAGCAAAAACGCTCCAATAAGCGCTGCAATAAGGGAGTAAGGTAATGGCCATGACTATTCACGTGGACGTCGTTAGCGCCGAGGAGTCGATTTTCTCCGGCCTGGCGGAATTCGTCGTCCTGCCGGGCGAAGCGGGCGAGCTGGGCATATTGCCCGGCCACATGCCGCTGATGACCCGCATCAAGCCGGGTGCCGTTCGCATCAAGCGCCAGGATGGCAACGAAGAGGTGATTTTTGTCGCCAGCGGCCTGCTTGAAGTGCAGCCGGGTCTGATTACCGTGTTGGCCGATACCGCCATTCGCGGCGGCGACCTGGACGAGGCGCGGGCGCTGGAAGCGAGAAAGGCCGCCCAGGAAGCGATGACCAATCGCGCCTCCTCAATGGATTACGGGCGAGCCCAGGCCGAGCTGGCCGAAGCCACCGCCCAACTGGCTGCCATCGGCCGTCTGCGCAAGCGGCGGCATTGAGCCGGGATCGGGCAGCGACACAAAAAGGGCAGCTTCGGCTGCCCTTTTCGTTTTCGTGGCGTTCCGTTGCGGGGAATCCCGACAATCGGCAGCGGCGCAAGAAAAGTCGGCGCTGGCGATACGGCGGCAAGGCGATCAACAGCCGCCCTGGTGTTTGGCTCAGAGCGTCTTGCGCACGCTGATCACGCCGCGGATCTGGCCTTCCGAATACCCTGTTGCCCGATCGTTGGGGTAGGTCTGGCTTAGTGCCGCCTTGATTGCCGGGCTGAGCTGGTCGGCGGGGCCGTGACAGCTCAGGCATAGAGGCTGCACCGGCAGCGCCTTGACGAAGCGATACTCGTTGCCGATCTTTTCGCCCTTTTCCAGCTTCCCCGGAGCTTCGCCAGCCGCGGCTCGCTTGTCGAAATCTTCCAGCGCGGCCTTTTCCCAGGGGTCGGGGATGGCCCGTGCGTCGTTTCTGGCCTTCAGGCTGACGCGTTTGATCTTCCAGCCGGTCTGCTGCGAAATCTCGCCGGCCATTTTGGGCGCCATGTCCTTGCACACGGGGATGGCACCTTCGGGCCCTGATTTCTTGATCTCTTCCTGCAGGGCGACGATGAGTTTGGGCGGCAGGGTGGTCGCCACCGTGCGTGCTTCGGTCATCAGCGCCTCATCGTTGGCGTGGGCAACAGACGCGGCGAACGGAGCGATCAGCGTGGCACTGACAAGCAGGATTTTCTTCATGGACTTTCCTCCCGGGTTTGAGAGGGGCAATTGTGCACAGCCTGCTACTGCTACGCCAATAGAATTATTTCAGGCAGCGATCAGTAAGAGCTCAAGCAAGTCGTAGCAGCCGCTTCTCCAGTCGCGCCACGTCATCGCGCAGGCGGTCGATGTCGCCTGAAAAGGCGGCGATATCTGCCTGGCGGGCGATCAGCGGCTGTTCTTCGGTGAAGTATTCCGCCAGATTGGCCCCAAAATTCTGCGCTGCCTGCTGCTGCAGGGCGGCGAACCCGGTTGCACCTCTTACGATGCGGTGGGCGACGATGTCGCCGACGATGCGCGAAAGATCTTCCTCGGCGTCCCAGCGCAGGTTGCGGATGACAAAACCCAAGGCTTCGGCGAACTCGGCCGAACCCTCGATGCGCGCCGCGCGCATTACCGCATCCTTGCCCTGTAGCGCCAGCAGCGGTGTTGCCGCCGGTAGCGAGATGCTGACTTCAAGTTCCGCGTCTGGCAGTGGCGCGGAAAGGCAACCGTCGGTACCGACCAGAAAAGCCGCCTCGAAAGGCGGCAATTTGATCAGTGCGGCATGTCCGGCGAAGGGCGCGAGCTTTTCGCGCGCCCAGACCGCCTGCCCGAGCAGATGATTGATTGCTGCGAGCAGCGGCGCGGGCAGGGCCTGCATGGAAGAGTAAGCGCTTGCGTCAGACCGGCTGGATGCCGGCCACGTTCCAGCCTCGGCTGCCGTCAGTCGGCTTGACCAGGTGCCAGGTTTCGGCAAAGGTTTCTGGTGCCGCGCCGTTCTCGCGCAACTGCCCGGAAAAATGCACGCTGGCGATGTGGCGGTTGCCTTCGGTGACGACTTCCAGAAGTTCTGCGTTCAGTTGCATGACGTCGGTTTCCTGGGGCTTGCTGCCGCGCTCCTGATACTGCATCTGGATTTCGGCGAACAGTTCGGGCGCCGTGAATTCCCGGACGTCGTCCATGTCGCCGCGGTCGTTGGCCGCCTGCAGGCGCACAAAATTCAGCTTGGCCTGGCGCAGGAAGCCATCCACATCGAAGTCGGCCGGGATGTTGCGAGTCGCAGCAGCACCGCCGCCGGCGCCGTGCGTTCCTCCGGGAACTGCCGAGGACTCGAATTGGGCGGGCGTGAAGTTCGCCGGTGGGGGGGAGCCGGCGCCGGCGTACTGCATGCCGGCTTCGGGCGTCTTCTTCCGCATCAAGAGCCGCACAACGAACACCGCGGCCATGACGAGCAAAAGAATCATGACGAAGCTGGCCATGCCTTCGCCGAGGCCGAAGTGCGAGAGCAGGGCGGCAATGCCCAGACCGGCCGCGAGGCCGGCCAGGGGGCCGAGGAAGCGGCTCATGCCTGCGGGTTTGGCAGCAGCAGCAGGGGTAGCCGCGGCGGCCGGAGCGGCAGCGGGTTTACCGGCTGTTGCCGGCGCCGTGGGCGCCGGCGTCGCCTGCCGCTGCATCCCGGCCGACTTGCCGCCGCCGAGGCGCTTGGCTTCGGCATCGGGAACCATCAAACCCAGACCTACCACCGCCGCAAAGGCGGCAATCAGCAATCGTTTCATCTTTTTTCTCCTCGTCAGAACTTGTAAGCACGATGCAGCGCGACGACGCCGGCTGTCATATTGAACACTTCGACACGTTCCAGTCCGGCTTGTTCCATCAGGGCCTTGAGCGCGGCCTGGTCCGGATGCATGCGGATGGATTCGGCCAGATAGCGGTAGGACTCGGCATCCCCGGCAATTTTCCCGCCCAGCCAGGGCAGCAGCTTGAACGAATACAGATCGTAAGCCTTTTCCAGCGGTTTCCACACTTTGGAGAATTCGAGCACCAGCAGCCGCCCACCGGGGCGCAATACGCGGCGCATTTCGGCCAGCGCCTTGTCCTTGTGCGTCATGTTGCGCAGGCCGAAGGCGACGGTGACGATGTCGAAATGGTTGTCGGGAAAGGGCAGCTTTTCCGCGTCGCATTGCGCCACCGGTGCCAGCACCCCTTCGTCAAGCAAGCGGTCGCGACCGACGCCGAGCATGGCATTGTTGATGTCGGTGAGCCAGACTTCGCCAGTGGCGCCGACGCGCGGGGCAAAGGCCGACGCCAGGTCGGCCGTGCCGCCGGCGACATCGAGCACGCGCTCGCCGTGCCGCGGCGCGGCGATGTCGAGGGTGAATTTCTTCCACAGGCGATGCAGGCCCATCGACATGAGATCGTTCATCACGTCGTATTTCTGCGCGACCGAGGAGAAGACGCCTGCTACGCGTTGCGCCTTTTCTTTTTCGTCGACGGTCTCGAAGCCGAAATGGGTTTCGCTCATTTTTGTTTGTTCAACGCAAATACAGCGGCGCGTGTGCAGGGTGGTATCGAGCGTAGCGAGCAAATTTCGAACCCCGCCCCGGGGCGGGGGCTGGGGGTGGGGGGAGCAATTTCGTTGCGCTGACATTCATGATCGGGGGCGTAGCTCACGCATCATGAATGTCAGTGGCTGCCGCAGCCGCCGGATTTGGGCGGCAGCGTGGTCGAATCTATGTCGCGGCTGGCACCGGCTTCTTCAAGGCGCTCCAGGTATTCGGCCCACAGCGATTCATGGTTGGCGGCAAGATGGTACAGCCAGTCCCAGGAGTAGATGCCGGTGTTGTGGCCGTCGGAGAAGGTCGGCTGCACGGCATAGTTGCCGACCGGTTCGAGGGCGGTGATCTCGACATTGCGCTTGCCGGTTTGCAGTGTCTCCTGTCCCGGCCCGTGGCCGCGCACTTCGGCGGAGGGACTGCAGACGCGAAGGAACTCGGCGGGCAACTGGTAGTGGCCGCCGTCTTCGAAGGCGAGTTCGAGCGTGCGCGATTTCTGGTGCAGGGTAATTTCGGTGGGGATCGGGGTCTTGCTGTCGAGACCGGCCATTATGGGAACTCCTAGTGTCAATTGACCCGTTGGGGCCGCTATCATAGCGCACCCGGCGACGAGCTTCGCGGCCGCGATCGATGTCACGGAACCGTCATCAAGCCGCAATAGACTGGCATTTGTCCCCTTCTAAAGTAAGCCCATGTCCGCAACGATACTGGTGGTTGAAGACGAACCGGCGATCCAGGCGCTGATCGAGGTCAATCTGCGCCGCGCCGGACATAACGTACAACTCGCGGCCGATGCCGAAACGGCGCGCCGGCTGGTGCGGGAGGCTCTGCCCGATCTGGTTCTGCTCGACTGGATGCTGCCGGGCATGAGCGGCGTCGCTTTTGCACGTTTGCTTCGCAGCGAGGCGCGCACCCGCAGCCTGCCGATCATAATGCTTACCGCGCGCGCCGAGGAACGCGACAAGATCGAAGGCCTCGAGCTCGGGGCCGACGACTACGTGACCAAGCCGTTCAGCCCGCGTGAGCTGACGGCACGGATCAAGGCTGTGCTACGCCGGCATGCGCCGCAGGCGACCGAGGATGTTGTCGAACTCGGCAGCTTGCGCCTTGACCCGGCGACCCACCGCGTTACGGCCGGGGGTGAGGAAATCAATCTCGGACCGACCGAATTCCGTCTTCTGCATTTCCTGATGACACACCCGGAGCGCGTCCATGCGCGCTCGCAACTTCTCGATCAGGTCTGGGGCGACCACGTGTTCGTCGAAGAACGCACGGTGGACGTGCATATCCGCCGCCTGCGCGCAACGCTGGAGCCGAGCGGGCATGACGCCCTGATCCAGACCGTGCGCGGCAGCGGCTACAGGATTTCCGCGACGTGAAAGCGGTATTGGCCGAGTTTCTTGTCGCCGTTCTTCTGACCATGCTGGCGACGCTGGCCGGGTGGTTTGCGGCGGGCGAGCGCGGCGCCAACCTGCTTCTGCTGGCCGCCATCGTTTTCTTCTTCCTGCGCCAGTTATGGATGGTGCTGCGACTCCTGCATTGGGCGGCTAGTCCGCTGGGGACGCCGACGCCGAGCGCTAGCGGCGCCTGGGGCGCGGCCTTCGAGGCCCTGCACCGGCGCGCCCGCCTGGCCAGCGCCGCGCGCGAGCAGGCGACCAGCGAGCTGGCGCGTTTTCGCCGTGCCGCCGAAGCCCTGCCCGATGGGGTGATGATCCTCGACGGCCACCGCGCCATCGAGTGGATGAATGTACAGGCCGAGGCCTGTTTCGGCCTCAAGGCCTCGGTCGATACCGGCAGCCGCATCACGCATCTGTTGCGCGAACCGGCGTTCCTCGAATATCTCGACAGCCCGGAACATCGCGGCGTGCCTCTGGAACTGCAAACGCAAAGGAATCCGGGACGCAACCTTCAGGTTCAGGCCGCGCCCTTTGCCGCGGGCCGCACCCTGTTGCTGGTGCGCGACGTGACGCAGTTGGAGAAACTCGCCACCATGCGCCGCGATTTCGTCGCCAATGTGTCGCACGAACTGAAAACGCCGCTGACAGTGACCCTGGGTTTTGTCGAAACGGCGCTCGATGCATTGGCTGACACGCCGCCGCAGGAGATCGCGCAGTACCTGCAAACCGCCTTGGAGCAGGGGCAGCGCATGCAGCAATTGATCGACGACCTGCTGACACTCTCATCGCTGGAAACCGATTCGCCGCCGCCGCTCGAAGACCGGGTTGACGCGGCCGCCCTGCTGGCCGACATCTGCCATGAAGTGGAGGTGCTGTCGGCCGGGCGACAGCGCATCACCCTCGAGAACACGGGGCCGCGGGGGCTGTTGGGCAGTGCTCGCGAACTGCGTTCCGCTTTTGCCAACCTGGCGGGAAACGCGGTGCGCTATTCGCCGCAGGGTGGTGAAATCCGACTTTCCTGGCGCGCGGAAGGCGAGGGTGGTGCGCGGTTTTCCGTGTCCGACACCGGTATCGGCATCGCCCACGAGCACTTGCCGCGCCTTACCGAGCGCTTTTACCGCGTGGATCGCGGCCGCTCACGCGAAGCGGGCGGTACCGGACTTGGTCTGGCCATCGTCAAGCACGTGCTGGAAAGGCATCAGGCGACGCTGCAAATTGAAAGCAAACCGGGTCGCGGCTCAAGATTCAGTGCGGTATTCCCGCCGCACCGGGTTCAATCGTAATAATTGCAGCGCTCGAATTCGCCGCCACGATCGAGGACGCGGAACAGCTTCAGCAGCCGCGGCTTCTCGTCCACCAAGACCTCGATGCTGCGTTCGAGCCGATATGTACCGGCGGGTACGACCACGCTGGCCGGTTCGTTGATGGAAGCTATTTCGGGCAACAGGAAACCCTGGCGCCAGGGATTGCGGGTGGAGCCCTGCTCCACGATCCGCACCGCGACGGGGCGCGGATCGCCGGCGAACAGCTGAATGCCGGCGGCGAGCGCGCTTTCTCCTTCACGCAGTGCCCAGCGCACGTTGCCCAGGGTGTAGCGTTGGCTATCCGCGGTTTTTACCGCGACCATCATGCCGGCACCGACCCGAGCGCCCTCCTTGAGCGGCCGTGTGATGCGCATGCCGCCGGCCGATTCGTCGACCAGGCGCCATTTCTCGACATGCGACCCGTTTCCGTCGGCCGTGGCCGTGATGTCCTTGTTGCGATCGCCGAAAGTCTCGAACTCTTCGCGTTCGCGGCGCAGCGCCGCATCGCTGCGTGTCGGCGCGCGGAAAACCTCGCGTCCCGAAAGTTGAAAGTGCACCATTTCCAAGCCGGCGATAAAATCGCAGTCCACATTTGCGGCATGCCTTTCGTGGCGACGCGATACGCCTCCCCGGCACCAGCGTTGCAGGACGCGCTGCAGCAACTGTGTTGCCGCCGGTTGCGTCACGTCATCGCCGAGTTGCAGTTCTGCCGGTTCGCGGCCTTGTGCCAGCAATGTGATGCGGGCAATCAGACTTTTCCGGAGTTCGGTGGTTTCAAGCCAGCGGCTGCCGCTTGACGGCTGCGGCATATAAGCGGCCGGATGATCGGATTCGATGTCGACCCACAGCGGCACGGCACGGTTGCGGATATCCTCGGGCGGCGCCTTCAGCAGGGCAATCTTCGGACCCCAGCGCTTGGCCCAGCGCACCACCCAGCCCAAATGGCGGGCGGAAAGTTCGTAGACGTTGGCGGTGCTGATCAGGTGGCTTTCGGCGTAGGTTGCCAGCGCGCTTGTATTCGCTGGTCCGTGGCGCAGGTGGTCGGACACGGCGCGCGTGGCGACGCCGAGAATTTCCGCGGCGGAAAAGATTTCGTGGAGTTTTTTCCAGTAGCGGGCGTCGGGTAACTGTTCGCCGCGGCACAGATCCACCTGCCAGTCGGCGAATACCGACAGCGCGCGCTGGGTTAGCTTGGCGGCCATACCTGCCAACTCGGGATGGCTCGCGATCTGCGCTTGCTGCGCCATCAGAGCCGGCGCCGAAAAACCGCCGGTATTGCCGCCACACAAACCGTCAAAGCACCGCAGATAGCCGAGCGCCAAGGTATGCCAAACGCTCAGGGTGCTGTCCAGGGCGGCTTGTTCGTGGGGCGCGAAAGGCAAGGGTTTGCCGGCGAACTTCTTGCTGGCATCCTCCTGAACGCTGCAAACCGAATGGCGCAAGGTCTCGAGGATGGTAAAACGATCGGTTGGCGGCAGGGTGAACCGGTGCAGCAAATGCAGCTGTTGCAGGAACATGGCTTGCGCCTGCACGGCATTGGCCACGGGTACTTTCGCCAGCCATTCCTGGCAGGATTCCGCTGTCACAAACGCCGGGCTTTGTTCCGTTCCGGTGGGAGGCAGTTCGAAGTTCATGGCATTTCATTCGGGATCGAAAGTTCGGTTTCGAGAGCACTGCGCAGTGCAGCATGCCCGGGCGCGGGGCGCGGGGTGGCGTTGCGTTGCGTGGCGGTCCAGATCGGCGCGGGGTAGTGGCTGTCATCGTGCCAGCGGGGGATGATGTGCCAGTGCAGGTGCGGCACGACATTGCCCAGGCTGGCGAGGTTGATCTTGTCCGGGTGCATGGTCCGGCGCAGTGCACGTTCGGTGGCGAACACCACATCCATGAAGTGGCGGGCGTCGGCGACCTTGAGCTCGCTCATCTCGGTGACATGCCGATTCCAGATCACGCGGCAGAAACCCGGAAACGAATCGGCGGCCGAATCGACGACGCGAACCACACGGCACGACGCATCTTCCCAGAGCAGATCGCCGCCGGGAGTTGTGCACAATTCGCATTCCATGTCATTCGTCACCCACGAAGCATAGCGCCAATCGGCCGCTCTGTGCGGGGCGGCGTGAGCCTGGGTCAGCGCGACGGGGCAGGCAAGCCCGTGCGCCAGGCCCATTCGCGCGGATGCGACAGTCCCTGGGCGGGCGGCAGGCGCTTGCTCCTGCCGACACCGCCGGGAACCGCTGTCAGGGGTTTGACGGTCGAAGGTGCCGGCGGCGGCATATCGAGCACGCGCGGGGCGAAACAATCGTCCATGCGGCCCTTGTCATCACGTTGCAGCCGGGGCCAGACGACCCCGGCGCAGAAGGAGTGGATGGTCATGCAGCGATTGCCGTCGGCGGCGCACAAGAACAGGTCCCAGCGCGCATTGGTCTGCACCACGACCCAGGCGGCGCGTCTTTCATCCTGCACTTCCACCGGCGTTGCCGTTTGCGGCGGCGACACCAGCGTCACCGGGTGGAAGTGCTGCCAGAACGCGGTGTTGTGGAGCTTCTGCTCACCGGCGTAGCGGAAGGCGAGGACGCCAAGAACCAGGCAGGCAAGGATGCCCAGCATCCAGAAGAAGGGCCGCTTGTCGAGCGGGCGCGCGGCATCCGCTTCGGTAGCGCGCACAGCCTCGCCCCCTGGCCGCCAGTTGTATTCGGGAATCCGCGCGGTCGGCTCAGTTTGCCGTTCGCCTGGCACGCATCCCCGCTGCGCGGGGCCCCTGCTACGCCGCTCACAGCAATACCCGCTCGATGCCGCCGCTGTTGGCAGCGCGAACATAGTCCTGCATCCAGTCCGGACCGAGAATCGACTTGGCCATTTCGACTACGATGTAATCGGCCGAAATGTCTGCATCATTGTCGTAGCGCGACAGGCCTTGCAGGCAGGACGGGCAGGAGGTGAGGATCTTTACTGCCGTGTCGCCGGCGCCGACTTTTGGTTTCGGCGTAACGCCCGTTGACGCGGGCATTAGCCCGCTCTGAAACTCCGCTTCGCTCCGTTTTCTAAGCGTGGCGGCACCCGCCTCGATTTCCTGCTGCTTGCGGAAGCGGATCTGGGTCGACACATCCGGCCGCGATACCGCCAGCGTGCCCGATTCGCCGCAGCAGCGGTCGTTGAGATCGACCTGCTGACCCATCAGGGCGTTGGCCACCTTGATGCCGGAATGATGCTTCATCGGCGTGTGGCAGGGTTCGTGGTACATGTACTTCGTCCCACTCACGCCGTCGAGCCTGATGCCTTTCTCGAACAGCCATTCGTGGATGTCCACCAGGCGACAGCCGGGGAAGATCTTGCCGAACTCGTATTTCAGCAACTGGTCCATGCAGGTGCCGCAGGACACCACCACGGTCTTGATGTCGAGGTAGTTCAGGGTGTTGGCGACGCGATGGAACAGCACGCGGTTGGCCGTGGTGATGGCCTGGCCCTTGTCCTCGTCGCCTGAAGACGTCTGTGGATAGCCGCAGCACAGGTAGCCCGGCGGCAGCACCGTGGTGGCGCCGGCATGCCAGAGCATGGCCTGGGTGGCGAGCCCGACCTGCGAGAACAGACGCTCCGAGCCGCAGCCGGGAAAATAGAACACGGCCTCGGAATCGTCGCCGGCCCGCCGCGGGTCGCGGATCACCGGGATCAGGCTGTTGTCCTCGACGTCGAGCAGCGCGCGCGAAGTGCGGTTCGGCACGCTCTTCGGCATCGGCTTGTTGAGGAAGTGGATCACCTGCGCCTTGATCTCGGGCCGGCCCAGGGTCGCCGGCGGATGCCTGACGCTGTCCTGGATCAGGCCGAAGGATTTCGCCAGTTTGTGACCGAGCCGCTGTGCCTTGTAGCCGAGCTGGATCATGCCGGCGCGCACCAGCTTGATGGTCGCCGGGTCGGTCGCGGAAAGGAAGGCCATGGCCGCTGCGCTTCCCGGATTGAACTTCTTCTTGCCCTGGCGGCGCAGGAAATTGCGCATCGCCACCGAGACGTCGCCGAAGTCGATATCGACCGGGCAGGGCGTCACGCACTTGTGGCAGACCGTGCAGTGGTCGGCGACGTCGGAAAACTCGTCGAAGTGCTGCAGGGAGATGCCGCGCCGGGTCTGCTCTTCGTAGAGGAAGGCCTCGATCAAAAGCGAAGTGCCGAGGATCTTGTTGCGCGGGCTGTAGAGCAGGTTGGCGCGCGGTACGTGGGTCGAACACACGGGCTTGCATTTGCCGCAGCGCAGGCAGTTCTTGATCGACTCCGAAATCTGCCCGATGTCGGACTGCTCCATGATCAGCGATTCGACGCCGAGCAGCGCGAAGGACGGCGTGTAGGCATTGGACAGATCACTGCCCGCCATCAGCTTGCCGCGGTTGAAGCGGCCATCCGGGTCGACCCGCTGCTTGTAGTCGCGGAAGGGGCGGATCTCGTCCTCGCCGAGAAATTCCAGCTTGGTGATGCCGATGCCATGCTCGCCGGAGACCACGCCACCCAGGCTTTTTGCCAGCGCCATGATGCGTTCCACCGCCTTGTAGGCCGTTTGCAGCATCGCGTAGTGGTCGGAGTTCACCGGGATGTTGGTATGCACGTTGCCGTCGCCGGCGTGCATGTGCAGGGCGACGAAGACGCGGCCGCGCAGCACTTCCCGGTGGATCGCCGTGATCCGCTCCAGCACCGGGCGGAACGCATTGCCGTCGAACAGGGCTTCCAGCGGTGCCTTGAGTTCGGTCTTCCACGACACCCGCAGCCGGTAATCCTGCAGCTCGCGGAAATGCCGGTCCAGATCGTCGAGCAGCGCCTGCCAACCCGCGCGCACGCCGGCAACCAGCTCCAGCGCCTGCTCTCGCTTGTCGCCCAGCAGCAGCTCGGGGTCGAGATTGGCGTCGCCCGCGTGCAGCGGCAACTCGCCCTGGAGGAATTCCGCCAGCGCGTCGGCCAGCGTTATCTTGTTCGCCAGCGAGAGTTCGATGTTGATGCGCTCGATGCCGTCGCAATAATCGCCCATGCGCGGCAGCGGGATGACCACGTCCTCGTTGACCTTGAAGGCGTTGGTGTGCTTCGAGATCGCCGCGGTGCGGGCGCGGTCGAGCCAGAACTTCTTGCGCGTCTCCGGCGACACCGCGATAAAGCCCTCGGCGCCGCGTGCATTGGCAATCTTGACGACTTCCGAGGCGGCGGCCATCACCGCCGTGTCGTCAGCGCCGACTATGTCGCCGATCAGCACCATCTTCGGCCGGCCGTGGCGCTTGGCTTTTGTCGCGTAGCCGACGGCGCGCACATAGCGCTCGTCGAGGTGTTCGAGGCCAGCCAGCAGTACGCCGGCGGCCAGCCCCGCGCCGCCCGGCTTGAAGTAATCGGTAATCTCGACGATGGAGGGCACGGCGTCCGTCACGCGGCCGAAGAACTCGAGGCAAACCGTGCGTGTAACAGGCGGCATCTTGTGCAGCACCCAAACCGCCGAAGTGATCAGGCCGTCGGTGCCTTCCTTCTGCACGCCGGGAATGCCGGCGAGGAACTTGTCAGTGACGTCCTTGCCCAGGCCTTCCTTGCGGAACTGTTTACCCGGCACGTCGAGCTGTTCCTCGCCGAGCTTCTTCTTGCCCGTCGCGTCCCAGCGCACGAGGCGGAAGCTGACCAGTTCCTGCTCGTGGATCTTGCCGAAGTTGTGGTTCAGGCGCTCGACGTCGAGCCAGTTGCCGTCCGGCGTCACCATGCGCCACGAGGCCAGGTTGTCCAGCGCGGTGCCCCACAGCACGGCCTTCTTGCCGCCCGCGTTCATCGCGATGTTGCCGCCGATGCAGGAGGCGTCGGCCGAGGTCGGATCGCAGGCGAAGACCAGGTCGGCCTTCTCCGCGGCTTCCATGACGCGGCGCGTGACCAGGCCGGCGCCGGTGCGCACGGTGGCGTAGTCGTGGTCGGTGCCGGGCAGGTGTTTCATCTCGACGGCGCCGAGGTCGATCAGCTTTTCGGTGTTGATCACCACTGACAAGGCGTCGAGCGGCACCGCACCGCCGGTGTAGCCGGTGCCGCCGCCGCGCGGGATGATGGTCAGGCCGAGTTCGATGCAGGCGCGCACCAGCGGCGCCATTTCCTCTTCGCTGTCCGGCGCCAGCACCACGAACGGATACTCCACGCGCCAGTCGGTGGCGTCCGTCACATGCGAGACGCGCGCCAGGCCGTCGAAGCAGATGTTGTCCTTGCGCGTATGGCGGGCCAGGGCCTTCTGCGCTTTCTTGCGCAGGCCGCGGGTCTCCTCGAACCAGTGCTCGAAGGACTGCACCGCGGCTTGCGCCGCGGCCAGCAAAAGCGCGACACGCTCATTTCCCTCGCGCCGTTTGTCGATTTCCCGCAGGCGGTGGCGCAAAGCTTCCACCAGCGCCTCGCGCCGCTCGCGATTGGCCAGCAGGTCGTCTTCCAGATAGGGATTGCGCCGCACCACCCAGATATCGCCCAGCACTTCGTAGAGCATGCGCGCGGAGCGGCCGGTGACACGTTCCGCGCGAAGTTCGTTCAGCGTCGCCCAGGCCTCGGCGCCGAGCAGGCGAATGACGATCTCGCGGTCGGAAAACGAAGTGTAGTTGTAGGGGATTTCGCGCAGGCGGGCGGTCATGCCGGAATTCGATGGAGCCAAAGGGCTCTATTGTAGGCGAACGACCTGTCCGGAGGCCCTGCGCGGCGCTGCCTGCGTGTATTCCGGAAACTCTCTGCTACCCCGCTGCCGGTGCCAAGGGCGAATTGCCCGGCGGTCCCCGGTTCAGTCCGTGCGCGTGCGCCGCCGCATGTGATCGCGCAGCGCGTCCTTGCCTTCCTTGAAATAACGCATGCGGCAGACCGTCAGTAGCGCGACCCGGTTACGGGCTGAACAATCCGGCCGGCAGCCAGCTTCCGCGTCAGGGATGGCTTTCCGAGCCGGGAAGAGTTCCTCGGGCACAACCGCTGACCGAAATCACAGTCGCGGAAGAGCTCCCCTTGCAATCCCAAGGAATCGCCGCCATATTGCCTGCTGTTTCCCTACATGCTGGAGATTGCCATGCGCATCCGTCTGCTCGCCGTGCTTGCCTTTGCCGCCACGCTGCTCTCCGGTTGCGGCTACAACCAGATCCAGATCAACGACGAGTCGGTTACCGCGGCGTGGTCGGAAGTGCTGAACCAGTACAAGCGCCGCGCCGACCTGATTCCCAACCTGGTGTCGGTGGTGCAGGGCTATGCCAGCCATGAGAAGGAAGTCCTGACGCGCGTCACCGAGGCGCGCGCCAGCGTCGCCGGGATCAAGGCCACGCCGGAGCTGATCAACGATCCCGCGGCGTTTGCGAAATTCCAGAAGGCCCAGGGCGATCTCGGCGGTGCGCTGTCGCGCCTGCTGGTGGTGGCGGAAAACTATCCAAACCTCAAGGCCGACGCCAACTTCCGCGACCTGCAGGCGCAGGTGGAAGGCACCGAAAACCGCATCACCGTGGCGCGCAACCGCTACATCAAGTCGGTGCAGGAGTACAACATCTCGGTACGCACCTTCCCCAACAACCTGACGGCGATGGTCATGGGCTGGCAGACCAAGGCCAACTTCACGGTCGAGGACGAAAAGGCGATTTCGTCGCCGCCGACGATTAAGTTCGACGCCAAGCCGGCCGCCCCTCCCGAGGCTGCGCCCACCGCGCCCGTCGGTGCCCCCGGTTACCAGTAGTGGGGCGTGTTGACACCGCGCTGCTGAGCTTGCTCTGGCTAGCCCTGCTGCCGGCCATCGGCCTGGCGGCCGAGCCGGTGGCGCTGCCGGCGCTGAGTGCGCGTGTCACCGACCTGACCAACACACTCGACGCCACGCAGCGCGGCCGCCTCGAAGCGCAGTTGGCGGCCATCGAGCGCTCGGGCCGCGCACAGGTTGCCGTGCTGCTGCTGCCGACGACCCAGCCCGAGACCATCGAGCAATTCGGCATCCGCCTTGCCGAGGCCTGGAAGATCGGCCGCAAGGGCGCCGACAACGGCCTCATCGTCATCGTGGCGAAAGACGACCGCAAGATGCGCATCGAGGTTGGTTACGGCCTGGAAGGCCCGATCCCCGACGCGATCGCCAAACGCATCATCGCCGAGCGTATGGCGCCGGCCTTCAAGCAGGGCGATTTCTTCGGCGGCCTGCGCGCTGCCGTCGAGGGACTGGACCAGGCTCTGGGCGGTGCGCCGGGTCCGGCCCCGGCCGCCGCGCCCGCGCACTTTGCGTCGGGCAACACGACGAGCGGCGGTCAGGACCTGACGACCTGGGGATTCCTGCTGCTGATCGGCTCAGGGATTTTGCACGCGATGTTCGGCTTGTTCGGCTCGCTGCTCGCGGCCGGTGTCGGCGGCTGGCTCGCGTTCATGTTCTTCGGCAGCTGGCTGGCCGCGGCCATCGCGGCGGTGGTGGTGTTCCTGCTGTCTCTAGCCAAGCTGTCATCCGGCGGTGGCGGCAGCGGCGGATATTCCGGTGGTGGCGGTTTTTCCTCGGGTGGTGGCGGCGGCTTTTCCGGCGGCGGCAGCTTTGGCGGCGGCGGTTCATCGGGGAGCTGGTGACATGAAACCGATCCGTATGCTCAAGCACCTGCTGCTGCCCGACTGGTTTGTGCGGCGGGTGTTCGCCCGCGGCGATCTGGCGGCCATCGGCGAGGCCATCGCCGCCAGCGAAAAATCGCATCGCGGCGAACTGCGCTTCGTCGTCGAGGCCGCCATGCCGCTGACCTCGCTGTGGCGTGACGTGACACCCAGGGCGCGCGCGGTCGATCTGTTCTCGACCCTGCGCATCTGGGACACGGCGGAAAACAGCGGCATCCTGATCTACGTGCAACTGGTCGAGCATCGGGTCGAGATCCTCGCCGATCGCGGCATTGCGGCACGCGTGCCGCAGGGCGAATGGGATGGCATCTGCCGCGAGATGGAGACCAGCTTCCGCCATGGCCGCTGGCGCGATGGCGCGTTGCAGGCCGTGACGCGGGCCGGCGCCCTGCTGACGCAACATTTTCCGGCCGGTGCGAACAACCCCGACGAACTGCCCGACCAGCCGCTGATGCTTTAACGGCCGGCGCGGCGCCAGCCTCCGCCATGGCTGCACCGATCAAGCCGTCACACCGGCGAAAGCCGGTGTCCAGCGCCTTGATTCCACTGGATTCCGGCTTTCGCCGGAATGACGATCTGACACGTGGTCAGCGATTCCCTAGACTTGGCAGGTGACCACTCCCCGCTCCCTCCCGCGCGAACTGCTGCACCTCGCCTGGCCCGTGCTGATTGCCCAGGCCGCGGTGATGGCCAATGGCGTGATCGATACGCTGATGGCCGGCAGGCTTTCACCGGTCGACCTGGCGGCGGTCGGCATCGGCGCCAGCATCTATGCCACGGTCTTCGTCACGGCGATGGGCGTGCTGCTGGCGCTCACCCCCGTGGTCTCGCACCACTACGGCGCCGGCCGCTACACCGAGATCGGTGCCGATGTTCGGCAATGCGCCTGGCTGGCCTTGGCCCTGTCCCTGGTCGCGTTCGCCGTACTGAAGAATCCCGATCCGCTATTGAACTTTTCGCGCCTGACGCCCGAGGTCGAGCAGAAGGTGCGCGCCTACCTCGACGGCGTCGCCTGGGCGGTGCCGGGCGTACTGTTCTTCCGCGTCTTCTTCGGTTTCACCACCGGCATCGGCCGGCCGCGCCCGGTGATGGCTTTCAATCTCCTCGGCCTGTTGCTGAAAGTGCCGCTCAACTGGGTCTTCATGTACGGTCATTTCGGCTTTCCGGCCATGGGCGGCGCCGGTTGCGGTTGGTCCTCCGCCGTCATCATGTGGACCGTGGCGACCCTGGCCTGGCTGTGGTGCCGCCGCGACGCCGATTACGCGCCCTATGGCGTCTTCGCCCGCTTCGATCCGCCGCGCCCGGCCGCCCTGCGCGAGCTGCTGGTGCTGGGCCTGCCGATGGGCGCCACCTTCATGGTCGATGTCACCGCCTTCACCTTCATGGCGCTGTTCATCGCTCGCCTCGGGCCGGACATCTCGGCGGCGCACCAGATCGCGGCGAACGTCGCGGTCTTCGTCTTCATGGTGCCGATCGCCCTGGGCAGCGCCACCGGCGTGCTGGTCGGGCAGGCGCTGGGCGCCGGCGAAAGTCGGCGCGCGCGACACGCCGGTTTGCTCGGCCTGGCGGTGGGCTGCGGCGTTGCAAGCCTCATCGGCGGCGCGATCTGGCTCGGCGCGGATCTGCTGGCGCGCACCTACACGACGGACGCGCAGGTTGCCGCCGCGGCCGCGACTCTGCTCGCCATCGTCGCCGTCTATCACGTCGCCGATGCCGTGCAGGCGGTGTTGGCCCAGGTGCTGCGCGGCTACAAGCGCGCGCTGGCACCGATGGTGATCTACGCCGTGGCGCTGTGGGGCGTCGGCCTCGGCGGCGGTTATCTGCTCGGGCTGACCGATGTCTTCGGCCCGGCGCGCGGTGCGGCGGGCTTCTGGATCGCGGCCGTGGCGAGCCTGGTGATTGCCGGTGCCGGCGTGCTGGCCTACTTCCTGCACATTTCGCGTCAGACCATCCCGGCGCCGGCCACCACCAGCACGTAACGCGCGGCCTTGCCGGCGGCCATCCACAGCATGCAGGCCAGCGGCGGCAGGCGCAGCCAGCCGGCGGCGGCGCACAGCGCATCGCCGATGACGGGCGCCCAGGCCAGCAGCAGCACGGGCGCTCCGCGCCGTCGCGCCAGCGCCGACTTTTCGGGCGCCAGATGTTGTGGCAGCAGGCGGCCCATGTAATACGTCACCATGCCGCCCAGGGTGTTGCCCAGCGTCGCCAGCAGCAGCGCCGGCAGCGTCTGTTCCGGATGCAGCCGGATCAAGGCGAACAGAACGGCTTCCGAACCGCCCGGCAAGAGCGTTGCGGAAAGGAAACTGGCGAGGAAAAGGCCGGCCAGACCGGTCTCCGCGGTGAATGCGAAGTCCATGCTCAGAGCTTGTGAATAAATCTACTGCGCGACCGGATTGCTGCGTTGCTCATTCGCTCACTCCTCGCCTATCGAGTTGATATGTCTCGTCGTTCGCTCGTTCGCGCCTTGCCCTCCGGCCTGCTCGCTACGATTTCTTCACAAGCTCCCATGTTACCCTCTGCGGCTGTCGAACCAATTTCCCCGCCGTCATGGACTACCTCGAAAAAATCCTCAACGCCCGCGTCTATGACGTGGCCATCGAAACCCCGCTGGAACTGGCATCGATCCTCTCGGCGCGCAGCGGCAACCGCATCTATTTCAAGCGCGAGGACATGCAGCCGGTGTTCAGCTTCAAGCTGCGCGGCGCCTACAACAAGATCGTGCATCTGACGCCGGCGCAAAGGAAGCGCGGCGTGATCTGCGCCTCGGCCGGCAACCACGCCCAGGGCGTCGCGATGTCTGCGCAGAAGCTGGGGCTACGTGCCGTGATCGTGATGCCGACCACCACGCCGCAGATCAAGATCGATGCCGTCGCCAAACGCGGCGGCGAAGTCGTGCTGTTCGGCGATTCCTACGACGCCGCCTACGCCCACGCGCTGGAACTGGAAAAGAAGCAGAAGCTCAACTTCGTCCATCCCTTCGACGATCCCTATGTGATCGCCGGCCAGGGCACCATCGGCATGGAGATCCTGCGCCAGCATCCCGAACCTATCGATGCGGTGTTCTGCTGCGTCGGTGGCGGCGGCCTGATTTCCGGCGTGGCGGCCTACATCAAGCGCCTGCGTCCGGAAACGAAAGTGATCGGCGTCGAGGCCGCCGATGCCGATGCCATGGACCGTTCGCTCAAGGCGGGCCGCCGCGTGCGCCTGGAATCGGTCGGCCTCTTCGCCGACGGCGCAGCGGTCAAGTATGTCGGGCAGGAAACCTTCCGCCTGTGCCAGCAGTATGTGGACGAGATGGTGCTGGTGGACACCGACGCCATCTGCGCCGCGATCAAGGATGTCTTCGAGGATACGCGCTCGATCCTGGAACCCGCCGGTGCGCTGGCCGTGGCCGGCGCCAAGGCCTGGGCCAAGAAGCATGGCCTGAAGGGCAAGACGCTGGTGGCGGTGGCTTCCGGCGCCAACATGAATTTCGACCGCCTGCGCTTCGTCGCCGAGCGCGCCGAGGTCGGCGAACAGAGGGAAGCCGTGCTCGCCGTGACGCTGCCGGAGCGGCCCGGCGCCTACAAGAAGTTCGTCGCCCTGATCGGTTCGCGCAACATCACCGAGTTCAATTATCGGTTCCACGACACGGGCGAGGCACATGTCTTCGTCGGCATGCAGGTGGCCAATCGTGCCGAGGCGACCAAGCTGGTCGCGTTGCTGAAAAAGAACGGCTATCCGGCGCTGGATCTGACCGATGACGAAATGGCCAAGCTGCATATCCGCCACCTGGTCGGCGGCCACGCGCCGCAGGTGAAGAACGAGCTGATCTATCGTTTCGAGTTTCCCGAGCGCCCGGGCGCCTTGATGAATTTCCTCAACAAGATGAGCGCCGGCTGGAACATCAGCCTGTTCCACTACCGCAATCACGGCGCCGATACGGGCCGCGTGCTGGTCGGCATGGAAGTGCCGCCGAAGGAAATGAAGGACTTCCGCGTCTTCCTCAAGAACCTCGACTACCGCTACTGGGACGAGTCGAAGAACCCGGCCTACAAGCTTTTCCTTGGGTAATGCAGGGTAAAGTTGGAATCGACGGACACAATTTCAACGGTCATCCCGGGCTTGACCCGGGATCCAGCAATGGCCGCCGACCGGATTCCGGCATTCGCCGGAATAGCCCGCCCCGGAATTGATCCGGGGCCGGACCCATCCATCTGAACCGGCAAGACTGGCTGCCAGTGAGCATGAATTTCGACTTCGACACCCCTATCGAGCGCGCCGGCAGCGACTCGATAAAGTGGGCAAAGCATGCCGGGCGCGACCCCGAGGTCATACCGCTGTGGATCGCCGACATGGATTTCGCGGCGCCGCCGGCGGTGGTCGAAGCCCTGCGCCGGCGTGTCGACCACGGCGTGTTCGGCTACAACCGCCCCACCGCGGGCCAGGTCGACGCCGTGCTCGGCTACCTCGAACGGCATTTTGCCTGGCGCATCGAGCCGGACTGGATCGTCTGGCTGCCGGGACTGGTGTCGGGCCTCAACATCGCCTGCCGCGCCGTCGGCGATCCCGGCGATGCCGTATTCACGGCGACGCCGATCTATCCGCCCTTCCTCTCGGCGCCGGGAAATTTCGGCCGGCGCGTGGTCAGCGCGCCGCTGGTGCGCGACTCGGCGGGCTGGCTGTGGGACTTCCCCGCCGTGGATGCGGTGCTGGGTGCGAGCAAGGCGAAACTCCTCCTGCTCTGCCATCCGCACAATCCGACCGGGCGCGTCTGGAACGACGACGAGCTGTGGCAGCTCGCGCTGCTGGCGGAAAAGCACGACCTCGTCATGTGTTCCGACGAAATCCACAACGGACTGATCCTGTCGCCGCATCACCGGCACCGACTTTTCGCCACGCTTTCGCCCGAACTCGCGGCGCGCACCATCACGCTGATGGCGCCGTCCAAGACCTACAACATCCCCGGGCTGGGCTGCTCCTTCGCGATCATCCCCGACAGCCGGCTGCGGCGGAATTTTTCCCACGCCATGCAGGGCATCGTGCCCCACGTTAATGCCCTGGGCATGGCCGCGAGCGAGGCCGCGCTGAGCCGCTGCGACGACTGGCTGGCGGCCCTGATCGACTACCTGCGCGGCAACGCGCGCGCCGTCGAGCGCGCCGTGGCCGACCTGCCCGGCCTCGACATGCGGCCGGTGGAGGCGACCTGCCTGGCCTGGATCGATGCCCGCGAGTTCGCCGCCGACAGGGGCATCGCCAACCCGGCGCTGTATTTCGAGCAGCACGGCCTGGGGCTGTCCGACGGTGCCGATTTCGGCACGCCGGGATTCGTCCGCCTCAATTTCGGCACGCGGCGGGCACTGCTCGACGAGGCGCTGGCGCGTCTGACCAGGGCCGTTACGGGCTGACCCGCGGGAAACTCCGGGCGCCGGCCTCGGTGACGACCGCATCGAGCCGGATGTCGTGCTCCTCGGGCCGGATGACGGGCACCCGCGCCAGTTCGAAGCCGACGCCGATCGCCTGCGGGCGCGGAACCATCGCCGCCAGCGTGCGGTCGAAATAGCCGCCGCCGTAGCCCAGGCGAAAGCCCTGCCCGTCGAAGGCCAGCAGCGGCAGCAGCACGATGTCGGGAATGACTGCGGCGCCGTCGGCCGGGATCGGGATGCCGTAGCGGTCGGCGCCCATTGCCGAAGCGGGAGTCCAGGCACGGAAGCCCATCGGCGCATCGACCGCCGTGACCACCGGCATCGCGGCATGCCAGCCGCGGCCGATGAGGCGGGACGCCAGCGGTCGCGCATCGAACTCGCCGCGCACCGGCGCGCAGAAGGCCAGGGTTTGCGGCGCCAGCGGCAGCAGCAGCGCGGCCAGATGCTGCTCGATGCCGGCCGACAGCGCGGCATGAGTGGCAAGGTCTAGCGCCAGGCGCGCCGCCAGTTTTTCGCGGCGCAGCGCGGCACGAAAAACCCCCTGATCAGGGGCGTGTTCGGCAGACGGCGGCAGGGGTTTCATGTGCTAACGTTAAGAGGATGCCCAAAGACAAACGCGGAATGAACTATAAGCGTAAACCTTCCCCCTCCCTGCTGCGGATTTTTCCGGCGGTTTGCGTGCTGCTGGCGTTCGCCTTGCCGGCGCCGGCTTTGGCCGTGCCCTCGGCGACGCAGGTCGAGCGCGGCGACGCAGCCTTTTTGCTGGCGCGCGACGCCTTCCGCAACGGCGAGCGGGTGCGCCTCGGTCGGCAGTTGGCCTTGCTGCAGGGGCATCCGCTGCAAGCTTGGGCGGAGTATTGGTCCTTGCGCCTGCGCCTCGACGACGGCGACGCCGGTGGCATCCCGGATTACCTGAACCGCCATGCCGGCACCTACCTCGCCGAGAAATTGCGCGGCGACTGGTTGCGCGAGCTGGGCAAGGCCGGTGACCGGGACGGTTTTCAGCGCGAACTGCCGGCCCTGGTCCAGCCCGATACCGAAATTCGCTGCTACGCGGCCCAGTTTGCCGACATGGATGAAATGGTGCGCCCGCTGTGGAATAGCGGCCAGGACCTGCCGCGAGCGTGCGAACGACTGGTCGACCAACTGGTGGCCGCCGGCGGTCTGACCGTGGAAGAGGTCTGGCAGCGCGTGCGGCGGGCGTTCGAGGCCAGGAGGGTCGGCGCCGCGCGCAGTGCGGCGGCCTATCTGCCCGCCGGCGAAGGCTTCGACGGGCGCGGCCTGGAATCCATCGCCCAGGCGCCGGCGCGATATCTCGACAAGCTCCCCGCGGGTTTTGCGGCGAAACGCGGCGGGCGCGAAACGGTGCTGTTCGCCGTGCAGCGTCAGGCGCGGACCGACCCGCAGGATGCGGCGATTCGCTTCGGCCGCATCGAAGCCCGTTTCACCGACGAAGAGCGCGCCTATGCCTGGGGCCAGATCGCCTGGCAGGCGGCCTACCGCCATCTGCCCGAGGCCCTCGCCTGGTACCGGAAAGCCGCCGCCACGGCGCTGTCCGAGGAACAAATGGCCTGGCATGTGCGCGCCGCGCTGCGGGCGCATGACTGGCACGCCGTACAGCTGGCGATCGCCGCGATGCCGCCGGCGCTGGCCGCGCAGCCGGACTGGATCTACTGGCAGGCCCGCGCCCTTGCCGCCGGCGGCCGCACCGACGAGGCGCGTGCGCTCTACCTGAAGATCGGCCGCCAGCCGAATTTCTATGGCAACCTCGCCGACGAGGAACTCGGCCGCGTGGTCGAAGTGCCGCCGCGGGCGACGCCGCCGAGCGCCGAGGAACTGGCCGCCGCCGCGGTCAATCCGGGCTTCCTGCGCGCGTTGGCGCTGATCCGCGTGGACATGCGCATCGAAGGCGTGCGCGAATGGGTATGGTCCCTGCGCGGCATGGATGACCGCGCGCTGCTCGCCGCCGCCGAGTTCGCACAACGCAACGAAGTCTGGGACCGCGCCATCAACACGGCCGACCGTACCCTGGCGCAGCACAACTACAGCCTGCGCTACATCGCCCCCTTCAGCGACCGGGTGCGGCCCAAGGCCGACGAACTGGCGCTCGACAACGGCTGGGTGTACGGCCTGATGCGGCAGGAATCGCGTTTCATCATGAACGCCAGATCATCGGCCGGCGCCAAGGGTCTGATGCAGCTGATGCCGGCCACCGCGAAGTGGGTGGCGAAGCAGATCAAGTTCGCCGATTACCATCCGTCGCGCGTCACCGAAATGAATACCAATGTCACGCTCGGCACGAATTACATGAAGATGGTGTTGACCTCGCTCGACAATCATCCGGTGCTGGCCTCCGCCGCCTACAACGCCGGCCCGGGGCGCGCCCGCAAGTGGCGCGCGGAACACGCGCTGGAAGGCGCGATCTACGCCGAGACCATTCCCTTCACCGAGACCCGCGACTACGTGAAAAAGGTCATGAGCAACGCCATCTATTACAACACCCTGTTCGATGGCCGGCCGCAGTCGCTGAAGGCCAGCCTGGGCACGATACGCGCGCGCGGGCAGGGCGAAACCGAAGTGGAGAAACTGCCTTGAAGAATTTGCTCGTCATCGGCGGCACCGGGTTTTTGGGTACCGCCATCGTGCGCGAGCTGGCGCGCCGTCCCGCCAGCGCCGACTCCTGTTTCACCTTGCCGACGCGCCGCCGCGACCACGCCAAGCATCTGCTGGTGCTGCCCACGGCGAATGTGATCGATGCCGACGTGCATGATCCGGCGACACTGGCGCGGCTGATGGCCGGGCAGGACGCGGTGATCAGCCTGGTCGGCGTGTTGAAAGGAGGCGAACCAGGGCGCCTTCCCCCCGACCCCCTTCCCGAGGAAGGGGGTGACCACGGTTCGCCGCATGGCGGCTCCGGGGTTTTGGCTGGCCCGGCCTTGGGACGGCCCGGCGACCGGGCACCCTACGGCGCAGGCTTCGCCCGCGCCCATGTCGAACTGCCGCGCAAGATCGCGGCGGCGGCGAAGGCGGCCGGCGTGCGCCGCGTGCTGCATGTCTCGGCGCTCAAGGCGGCGGCCGATGCGCCTTCGGGCTACCTGCGTTCCAAGGCTGACGGCGAGGCCGCGCTCAAGGGAGCCGGGCTCGACCTGACCCTCTTCCGCCCCTCGGTGATTTTCGGCCGCGGCGATTCCTTCCTCACCCTGTTCGCCAAAATGGCCAGGATCGCGCCCTTCTTTCCGCTGGCCGGGGCCGACGCCCGCTTCCAGCCGGTGTGGGTCGAGGATGTCGCCGCCACGGTGGCCGACAGCCTGCTGCGTGCCGACAGCATCGGCGCCGCCTACGACCTTTGCGGCCCGACGCAGTACAGCCTGCGCGAACTCGTCAGCTATGCGGCTGCAGTTTCCGGCCATCCGCGTGCCGTCATCGGCCTGCCCGCGGCGATCGCCTGGCTGCAGGCCTGGGCCATGGAGTTCATCCCCAACGGCCCGATGACGCGCGACAACGTCCGCTCCATGCGCGTGCCCAGTGTCTGCGACGAGGCTTGCGCGCTGCCTTTCGGTCGCGTCGCGACCGTGCTGGAAACGATCGCGCCGACCTACCTGAGAGGCTGACCCCGGCAGATGAAAACCTACGTCGTCGGCGGCGCCGTGCGCGACGAACTGCTCGGCTTGGCCGTCAAGGACCGCGACTGGGTGGTGGTCGGCGCCACGCCCGAGCAGATGCTGGCGCAGGGCTTCCAGCAGGTCGGGCGCGATTTCCCGGTCTTCCTCCATCCGCAGAGCCACGAGGAATACGCGCTGGCGCGCACCGAGCGCAAGACCGCGCCGGGCTATACCGGCTTCGTGGTCCATGCTGCTCCCGAGGTGACGCTTGAAGACGACCTGCTGCGCCGCGACCTGACCATCAACGCCATCGCCAAGGACGAAAGCGGTGAGCTGATCGATCCCCACGGCGGGCGCGCCGACATCGCGGCGCGCGTGATGCGCCACGTCTCGCCGGCCTTTGCCGAAGACCCGGTGCGCATCCTGCGCGTGGCGCGCTTCGCCGCACGCTTTGCGGAGTTCACGGTGGCGCCGGAAACCCTGGCGCTGATGCGCGACATGGTCGCCGCCGGCGAAGTCGATGCGCTGGTGCCGGAACGCGTCTGGCAGGAACTGGCGCGCGGCCTCATGGAAGACAAGCCCTCGCGCATGTTCGAAGTGCTGCGCGAATGCGGCGCGCTGCGGCGCCTGCTGCCCGAACTCGATGCCCTGTGGGGAGTGCCGCAGCGCGCCGACTACCATCCCGAAATCGACACCGGCGTGCATGTCATGATGGTCATCGACATGGCAGCGCGCCTCGGCGCCGCGCTGCCGGCGCGCTTTGCCGCGCTGATGCACGATCTGGGCAAGGGCCGCACGCCGGCCGACATCCTGCCGCGCCACCACGGCCACGAAGCGAAAAGCGTGACCCTGCTCGAAGCGATTTGCGAGCGCCTCAAGGTGCCGGTCGACTGCCGCGACGTCGGCCGCCTGGCGGCGCGTTTCCACGGCGACATGCACCGCGTCGCCGAACTGCGCCCGGAAACCCGACTCACGGTTCTTGAGCGCTGTGATGCGCTGCGCCGCCCGGAACGCTTCGAGCTGATCCTGCTCGCCTGCGAGGCGGATTACCGCGGCCGGCTGGGTTGGGAGGAGCGCGACTACGAGCAGGCGGCGACCTGGCGCGCGGCCCTGGCGGCGGTGCGCGCGGTCGATGCGGGCGCGATTGCCGCGGCGACCGCCGAGCCGCAGGCCATCGCCGGCGCCATCAGCGCGGCTCGGGTGGCTGCCTTGCGCGCGATCAAAGCAGCCAGCCGATAAGCGCGGCGACCAGCGAAAACACGATCACCGAGGCGAAGGGGAAGGAATATTCCCTGCCGCGCAGCCGGAAGTGCAGGTCGCCCGGCAGCCGGCGCGGTCCCAGCAGGCGGCTCAAGCGGGGCTGCAACAGGCCGATGACGAATACCGTCGCCACCAGGACAATCAACCATTTCAGCATGGAGGGCGCGCGGTAGAATTGACGAGATATCAATCTTATCCCAGCCGATGAACCCGCCCCGTTTCGAACATCACGAAGTCCTCGTCCGTGTGCCAGCGGGCAAGATGAAGCCGACTCCCCTGCTGTTCGTCCACGGCGCCTACACCGCCGCCTGGTGCTGGGAGGAACATTTCCTGCCCTATTTTGCCGAAGCCGGCTACGCCGCCTACGCCGTCAGCCTTTCCGGCCATGGCGGCTCGCCGGGCCGCAAGCATCTCGACAGTTTTTCCATCAACGACTACGTGCGCGATGTCGCCACCGTGGCCGCAGGGCTGCCGGCACCGCCGGTGTTGATCGGGCATTCCATGGGCGGCTTTGTGGTACAGAAATACCTCGAGGATCGCGTCGCGCCCGGCGCCGTGCTGATGTGCGCCGTGCCGCCACAAGGCCTCATGTCGGCGGCGATGGGCATGATGTTTTCCAAGCCCGGAATGATGGGAGACCTGAACAGCCTGATGAGCGGCGGCAAGGCTTCGTTGGAAACCCTGCGCGAGGCGCTGTTCGCCCAGCCGGTTTCGCTTGACGACCTGAAGCGCTATTACAAGGGCTCGCAATCCGAGTCTCACCGCGCGATCTGGGACATGTCGTTGTTCGGCATGCCGCGCGCCGGCCGCGTCAAGCGCACGCCGCTGCTGGTGCAGGGCGCGGAAGTCGATCACCTGATCCCCGCCTCGCTGGTGGAAATGACCGCGCGCACCTACGACGTCGAGGCCAACATCTTCCCCGGCATGGGCCATGGCCTGATGCTGGAACGCGACTGGAAAAAGCCGGCCAAGCAGATTCTCGACTGGCTCAAGGAGCTGGACCTATGATTGTCATTTTTCAATCCCCGGCCTCGGGCGACGTCATCATGTTCGGCGATGTGGCCAAGCGCATGATGAAGCTCATGGGCAAGGAGCCGACCGACAAGGGCATCGTCACCGTCGAGCAACTGCCCGACGCCATTGCCCGCATCAAGGCGGCCATCGAGGAAGACAAGCAGCAGCGCGCCGGAAAGAGCCCGGAAGACCTGCCACAAACCGAACCCGACGGCAGCGGCGGTCGCGGCCAGGGCTCCCGGCCCTTCGTCACCCTGACCCAGCGCGCCGTGCCCTTGCTGGAATTGCTGGAGTGGTCGCTGAAGAAGCAGAAGCCGGTGGTCTGGGGCGTCTGAGTCCTGAAAGCGCGGTTGAAACCGCTTTCAACCCGGAAACCTCAGTCGAAACCGCTTTCAACCCGGAAACCTCAGTCGAAACCGCTTTCAACACAGAGAGCACAGAGCCACAGAGAACACAGAGAAAAGCTTTCGATCAACCTCTGGGGGGCTCGTCGTGTTTGCCTGACTCTGTGTTCTCTGTGTCAAATGCGGTTTGAAGGTTTATTTCTTGTCGCGCCCGATGAATGCAATCGGGAACACCGCCTCCGGCCCCGAGCCCTTCGCCGGTTGCGATCCGTAATCCGGCATCTGCTCGCCGATGCCGGCGGCCTGGGTCAGTTTGCCCAGCAGCACCTGCAACTGGTCGGTCAGCCAGCTGTCCTCGCAGCGCGTCGGCATGAACAGCAGTTCGCGTACGCGGTCGGGGATTTCTTCCGCGGGGATGATGTCGTTGGCGGCGTAGGCGGCGGAAAAGAACGGACCGGCGATGAAGCGCAGGGTCCAGCCCTCGTCTTCGTCGGGCAGCAGCAGGAAGACGCGGGCGCCCTCCGCCGTAGCGTCCTCGTCGCCCGCGTCATCGCCGAACACGGGCATCGCGGCAAACGCGGCCTTGCCGGTGGTCTTGACCAGGACTACGGCTTCATTGAAGCTCAGGCGCTGCGGGCTTGTTTCCGACATGGGGTTTCCTTACAGAAGCGGGGCAAGCCATTTTTCGGCTTCGGGAAGGGGATAGTGGGCCCGCTTTGCCCAATCTTCAAGTTGGTCGCGATCGATTTTCGTGATGGCGAAATAACGTGCTTCGGGGTGGGCCAGATAGAAGCCGGCGACCGAGGCGGCCGGCGTCATGGCGAAGCTCTCGGTCAGGCCCATCTCGGCATTCTGCGGCGCGTCGAGCAGGGCGAAGAGGCCGGCCTTGGCGGTGTGGTCGGGGCAGGCCGGGTAGCCTGGGGCGGGGCGGATGCCTTGGTACTTCTCTTCGACCAGCGCGGTGACGTCGAGCTTTTCCCCTGCCGCATAGCCCCAGTAGTCAGTGCGTACTTCGCGGTGCAGCCACTCTGCGGCGGCTTCGGCAAGGCGATCGGCCAAGGTCTTCAACATGATGGCGCGGTAGTCGTCGTGCTGCGCTTCGAACTCGGCGAGCTTCTTTTCGATGCCCAGTCCGGCGGTCACGGCGAAGGCGCCGGCGTAATCGCTGCAGTTGTCACCCCCGGGCGCGACGAAGTCGGCGAGGCTCTGCTGCGGCTTGCCGTCGGGGCGTTCCTGTTGCTGGCGCAGGCCGTGCCAGGTAAATAGCGGCACCCCCGACGCCGTACCGCCAGCGCCGAGAAAACGAATGTCTTCATTTTCGCGCGCGACCGGGAACAGGCCGAACACCGCATTGGCGCGTATCCACTTTTCGGCGATGAGCTGCCGCAGCATCGCCTTGCCGTCCTTGAACACATTGCGCGCGGCTTCGCCGACCACGGCGTCGTCGAGGATCTTCGGGTAGCTGCCGGCGAGGTCCCAGGTCTGGAAGAAGGGGCCCCAGTCGATGTAGTCCGCCAGCACCGCCAGATCGAGGTCGCGCAGCACGGTGACGCCGAGCTTTTTCGGTTTGACCGGCGCGCATTTGCCAACAAATTCGAGTTTCGCGGCATTGGCGCGTGCGGCCGCCAGCGTGACCAGCGGCACGCCCTTCTTGTTCGCATGCTGGCCGCGCACTTTTTCGTAGTCGGCGGCGATCTCGTCGACGTAGCCGTCGCGCATGTCGATCGACAGCAGCTTGGTCACCACGCCGACGGCACGCGATGCGTCGGGCACATACACCACCGGCCCGGCGTAGTTCGGCGCGATCTTGATCGCGGTATGGGCGCGCGAGGTCGTCGCGCCGCCGATCAAAAGCGGTACCGCATTTCCGTCGGCAAAACCCTGGCGCTGCATTTCGCCGGCGATGTGGCTCATTTCCTCCAGCGAGGGCGTGATCAGGCCCGACAGGCCGATCGCCTGCGCGCCGTGCTCCTTCGCCGCGTGCAGGATCTTGTCGGCGGAAACCATGACGCCGAGGTCGATCACGTCGTAGCCGTTGCAGCCGAGCACCACGCCGACGATGTTCTTGCCGATGTCGTGCACGTCGCCCTTGACCGTGGCCATGACGATGCGGCCCTTCGAGGTCGAGCCGGTGCGTTTCTTTTCCTCTTCGATCCAGGGGATCAGGTGGGCCACCGCCTGCTTCATGACGCGCGCCGATTTCACCACCTGCGGCAGGAACATCTTGCCGGCGCCGAACAGGTCGCCGACCACGTTCATGCCGTTCATCAGCGGGCCCTCGATCACCGCCAGCGGCGGCTTGCCGGCGGCTGCCAGCGCGGCGCGGGCCTCTTCGGTGTCGGCCACGACGTAGTCCGTGATGCCCTTGACCATGGCGTGTTCGAGCCGCTTGTCGACGCTCCATTCGCGCCAGGCAAGGTCGACCACCTGCTCCTTCGCCGCGCCCTTGACCCGCGTCGCCAGCTCGATCAGCGTATCGCCAGCGCCGACTTTTCTGTTCAATACGACATCCTCGACCGCCTCGCGCAACTCGGGCGCGAGATCGTCATAGACGCCGAGCTGGCCGGCATTGACGATGCCCATGGTGAAGCCGGCGCGGACCGCGTGGTAAAGGAAGACGGTGTGGATCGCCTCGCGTACCGCCTCGTTGCCGCGGAAGGAAAACGACACGTTGGAGACGCCGCCCGAAGTCCGCGCATGGGGCAGGTTCTGGTGGATCCAGCGCACCGCGTTGATGAAATCCACCGCGTAGTTGTCGTGCTCGGGGATGCCGGTGGCAATCGCGAAAATGTTCGGGTCGAAGATGATGTCCTCGGCCGGGAAGCCGTCGGCCACCAGCAGGTCGTAGGCGCGCTTGCAGATGTTGGTCTTGCGCAGGAAGGTATCGGCCTGGCCCTGCTCGTCGAAGGCCATGACGATCACCGCCGCGCCGTAGCGCCGGGCCAGCCGTGCCTGTTCGAGGAACTTCGCCTCGCCTTCCTTCATCGAAATGGAATTGACGATGCCCTTCCCCTGGATGCACTTGAGGCCGGCCTCGATGACGTCCCATTTCGAACTGTCGAGCATCAGCGGCACTTTGCAGATGTCCGGCTCGGAGCCGACCAGATGCAGGAAGCGCACCATCGCGGCCTGCGAGTCGAGCATGGCTTCGTCCATGTTGATGTCGACCACCTGCGCGCCGTTCTCGACCTGCTGGCGGGCGACGGCCAGCGCGTCGTCGTAGCGGCCTTCGAGGATCATGCGGGCGAAAGCCTTCGAGCCTGTGACATTGGTGCGCTCGCCGACGTTCACGAACAGGCTGTCTTCGCCGACGTTGAAGGCTTCGAGGCCGGACAGGCGCAGCTTCTTTTCGACTTGCGGAATCGAGCGTGGCTTCATGCCCGCGAGCGCCTCGGCAATCGCGCGGATGTGGTCGGGCGAGGTGCCGCAACAGCCGCCGGCGATGTTGATGATGCCGGCCTTGCCCCAGTCGCGGATTTCGTCGGCCAGCATCTGCGGCGTCTCATCATAGCCGCCGAACGCATTCGGCAGGCCGGCATTCGGGTGGGCCGAGATGAAGCAATCGCAGAGTTTGGACAGTTCCTCGACGTACTGGCGCAGTTCCCCGGCACCCAGCGCGCAGTTGAGGCCGAAGCTCAACGGCCGCGCATTGCGCAGCGAATTCCAGAAGGCCTCAGCCGTCTGCCCCGACAGGGTGCGGCCGGAAGCGTCGGTGATGGTGCCGGAGATCATCACCGGCCAGCGCCGTCCGGCTTCGTCGAAGAACTTCTCGATGGCGAACAGCGCGGCCTTGGCGTTCAGGGTGTCGAACACCGTTTCCACCAGCAGGATGTCGGCGCCGCCGGCGGCCAGGCCGCGCGCGGACTCGACGTAATCGGCCACCAGCTGGTCGAAAGTGACGTTGCGCGCGCCCGGATCATTGACGTCGGGCGACAGCGAAGCGGTGCGCGAGGTCGGCCCCAGCACGCCGGCGACGAAGCGCGGTTTGTCGGCCGTCGAATACTTGTCGGCCAGCCCGCGCGCCAGTTTCGCCGCTTCCACGTTGAGCTCGAAGGCCAGTTCGGCCAGGCCGTATTCCGCCTGCGAGACGCGCGTGCCGTTGAAGGTGTTGGTCTCGATGATGTCGGCGCCGGCCTGCAGGTAGGCCTCGTGTATGCCGCCGATCACGTCCGGCCGCGTCAGGCACAGCAGGTCGTTGTTGCCCTTGAGATCCTTGGCCGAAGCGGCAAAACGCTGGCCGCGGTAGTCCGCTTCGACCAGCTTTTGCCGCTGCACCATGGTGCCCATAGCGCCGTCGAGAATGAGGATGCGTTGCGCGATCAGCGCGCGCAACTCGGCGCTGCGGTCGGGTTGCCAGCGGGCGGTGTCGATGTGTGCGGCGGTCATGTGTTTCTCCAATCCATGACCGGGGCGGCAAGCGTTGCTGCGATGCGGCTCACCTGTTGCCCCGGCGGGATAGTCCTCGGGTGGGGTGAGCGCCGTTGAAAACGGGTTCCGAGCCTAGGGCGATGGCCGTCGGGCCAACCTTGCAGCGCTCCTCGGAAGCGAGGCGCGATTATAACGCCGTCCCGTCAGCGCCGACTTTTCAGCACTGCGTGGTGCAACTATCCACCGGCAGGCCGCGCTTGAGCCAGCCCGGGCCGGCGCCGCTGCCGGCCATGCCTTCCTTGACGTTGTACACCTGCGTGAAGCCCTGGCTTTGCAGGTAGCGCTGCACTTGCGTGGTGCGGTTGCCGGTGCGGCAGATCAGGGCGATGGGCGCGTCTTTGTTGCCCTTCACCTTTTCCAGGAGGGCGTTGGTGAAGCCCGGCGCACCCTGCGGATGCAGCATGTTGATCAGGCTGGCGCCTTTGGCGACGCCGGTTTCCTTCCATTCCGGCGGGGTGCGGATGTCGATCAGGGTGATCTTGCCGGCGGCGACGGCAGCCGCCGCGTCCGGCGCCGCGATGTCGGGATTGGCATGGACAAATCCGGTCGCCAGCAGGGCAAGGGCGAAAGTCAGGTGACGCAAGATTGGAACAGGCACTGGTATTTCCTTTCAACAATTCATCCTGGAAACCGCAATTGCAACCGCTTTCAACACAGAGAAAACAGAGCCACAGAGGGCACGGAGAAAAAGCCTTGGCTCACCCGATTGGAGAGTCCTCAACGCAATCTAACTCTCGGTGTTCTCTGTGCTTTTCTCCGTGTTCTCTGTGTCAAACGAGGTTTTTGGGTTCATTGGTCGGCAGACTGCGACCGGGCGCGGCGCTTTTGGTTCATGGCGGATTCATCCGCCGCCGGGAGATTCCTCGCGGCGCGAGGTGCCGGTAACGAATCCGTTCGGGCTGAAATGCACATGGAACCAGGTGCGGTTGCCGGGCAGCGCCGGCTCGATGCGCCAGTCCCAGACCACTTCCGGCTTGAGCGGAAACTCCATGTCGCTGCACGGCCGGCCCAGCAGGCGGCGTACCCGTTCCGCGCTCCAGCCGGTTTCGATGCGGGCGAAGTTTTCCTCCGTCAACGCCTGTTCGATTGTCTGCAGCACGCCGTGGCGGTCCAGCGTCAGCATCCAGCAGCACGTGCCTTCCGGGCCGCGCGGATATTCCCAGATCGCGCCGCCGTCATCCTGCGGCCACTCTGCGGCCGGTGCGCCGAGCCGCTCGCGGACCTCGCGGGCGGTGGCGCTGCCCGGTTTCAGTTTGCGCAGATGGATGCCGTCGGCGCCGTAGAAGCCGACGGCGGCGGCCAGCGCGGCGAGTTTGCGCGACAGGGGATTCATGCTGCGACTATACCGGAGCGGCCCTGATCGGCCGGCGCCCTGGGCTAGAATCGAGGCTCATCGAAAGGAATCGCCATGGACCACCTGACACCCAAGCAAGCCGCCCAGTTCCTGCACGACAATCCCAAGGCGCTGTTCGTCGATTGTCGCAGCGAAATGGAATTCCTTTTCGTCGGCCATCCCGCCGGCGCCCTGCACGTATCGTGGAACGACGGCCCCGATTGGGACATCAACCCCCATTTCGTCGGCGAAGTGAAAAAGTTCGCCGGCCATGCCCACGACCGCCCGGTGGTGCTGATCTGCCGTAGCGGCAACCGTTCGGTCGATGCCGGCCTCGCGCTGGAAGCCGCCGGCTTCACCAGCGTGTTCAACGTGCTGCACGGCTTCGAAGGCGAACTCGACGACGTCCACCATCGCGGTTCGATGAACGGCTGGCGCTTTGAGGGATTGCCGTGGGAGCAGTGCTGAGGACGTTGGAACAATTGTGGACGCAGCCGGGAACGCCCGCATTCCCGCCCGGGCCGAGACGCTGAAAATACTCCGGCTGATGGGCGATTCCCGGCCGATGCTGATGCTGCGCGGCGAAAGTGACGGCTGCGGTGCGCGCTGAACCATCGACGGGCAGGAGATCCAGCCCGCCATCGCCACCTGGCTGATGAACTCGGGTTACATCGCCGATGTCGGTGCGACCGAAATGGGCGCCAGAAAACTGGTCTTGACCGAATCGGGTATCCGCTTCCGCACCGACGGTCTGGAATGGTGGGCCGGACTCGGCCTGCTCGAAAAGTTGAAGATCGTGGTTTTCGGCTGAATTGAGCGACTGCAAGAGTCGGCCCAATACAGATTGACTTCCACCTTCGGGAGTGGGAGTATCCAACCTATCATTTTGATAGGAACGATCCAGTGGCGGGCTGGTCGAAATCGCAGTGGCAAAAGCATATTCGGGCGCTGGCCGGCGTCCCCGCCAATGTGATCTTCACCAATCACGCCCTGTTGCGGATGCGACAGCGTCATATCTCGCGCCTTGGTGCTGTCGAAATCCTGAAAAAGGGCGTTATTCGCCGCGAACCGGAACCCAACCTCCGGCGCGGCACGCTCGAATGCCGTATGGACTATTACGTTGCCGGGCGCAATCTGGCGCTTGTGGCAGCCGTCGATACCGACAACCCGACAGTGATCGTGGTAACGGCCATCGACCTGGACAAGGAGTAAGGCAATGTACCGATGGAACGACATGGGGCTGAAGAATGTCTGGCTGGTCAACGGCTATACCCTGCATGAAACGCCCTATGGACAAGGGGTTTCATTCGAAGATGTAGAAGGCCTGACGCGAGCCGTGAGCCTTGCGCTGGCGCGCAAGCCCGGCAAGCTGACCGGCGCCGAGTTCCGCTATCTGCGGCAGGCGGGTTTGGGCTTGTCGCAGGCGTCGCTGGGCAAGGTGCTCGGCGCCGACGCGCAGTCCATCGCCCGCTGGGAAAAATCCGGCAAGGTCCCGAAATGGGCGAACCGTATGATCCGGCTGGTCTTCGAGGCACATGCCGACGGCGACGCGGCGATCCGCCGCGTGGTCGAGCGCATCAACGATATCGACCGACTGGTGAATCGGCGCATCGTGCTCGAACAAACCGTCCGGCGCGGTTGGCGGGCGCGGACGGAGGACCGGGAAGTCGAAGCTGTCGCGTAAGACCAGGCGTCTGTGGGTTGGGGAAGTCTGCGCTGACAGAACGGCAATAGCATTATGAAAGGCGTTGCAGTTGCTGCCGGAAGTGTCCCGTGTCGGCTACCATGTCGTCGATGCGATTTCCCCGACTCCCCAAGCCCTTTGCCTCGCTCAAGCGCTGGCAACGCTGGCTGCTTGAAGCGACACTGATACTTGCCGTCATCCTCGGCGCCCAGTATTGGCAGACGCGCGGCCTGCCGGAAGGCGCGGCACCGCCGCTTGAAGGCGTGCTTACCGATGGACGGGCAATAAAAGTTCCCGGAGGGACGCAGAGCGCTGGCGCTGGCGATACGGCGAACGGCGCCCCCACGCTGGTGGCTTTCTGGGCGACGTGGTGTCCGGTGTGCACCGCGGAAGAGGACAACATCGTTTCAGTGGCCAAAGACCATCGCGTGATATCGGTGGCGATGCAATCGGGCGATGCGGCGACGGTGGTCAAGCATCTCAAGGAACGCGGCATAGCCCTGCCGGCACTGGTCGATGCCGACGGCCGCCACGCGACGAACTGGCGCGTGCGCGGCGTGCCGACGCATTTCGTCGTCGATGGCGCCGGCAACATCCGTTTCCGCGTGGTCGGCTACGCCACGACCTGGGGCCTGAAGGCGCGCATGTGGTGGGCGGAGACCTTCCCGGCATGAGCGATCAGAAAAACTTTCCACCTGCGAGTCTGGCGTGGTCGGTCTGGGGCCTGGGCGCGCTGCTCTACCTGATCGGTTTCTACCTGCGCGTGGCGCCGGCGGTCATCACCGACCAGCTGATGCTGGAGTTCGCCATCACCGGCGCGGCGCTGGGCAATCTCTCGGCCTTCTATTTCTATTCCTACGTGGCGATGCAGATCCCCACCGGCATGATCGCCGACCGCTGGGGCCCGCGCCGCCTGCTGACGGTGGGCGCGGGAGTCGCGGCGCTGGGCACGGCGCTGTTCGCCTTCGCGCCGACCATCTTCTGGGCCAACATGGGGCGGCTTTTGATCGGCGCCTCGGTGGCGGTGGCCTTCGTCTCGATGCTGAAGCTCGCCAGCCACTGGTTCGCGCCCAAGCAGTACGCGCTGGCTTCGGGCATGGCGCTCCTGATGGGCGTGGTCGGCGGCGTGGTGGCCGGCGTGCCGCTGCGCTTCCTGGTGGAAACCTTCGGCTGGCGCCCGGTGATGGGCGTTTCGGCGGCGCTGACGGCGGTGCTGTGCATCGTCACCTGGCTGCGCGTGCGCGATGACCCGGTCGAGCGCGGCTACGCCAGCCACTACCAGGGCGAGCATGGCGCGCATGGCTCGCAATCGGTGCTGCGCGGCCTGATGGAGGTGCTGTCCTACCGCAACATCTGGATCCTGACCGCGGTGCCGATCGGATTTTCCGGCGCGGTGCTGACCTTCGCCGGGCTCTGGGGCGTGCCCTTCCTGCGCCAGGTGCATGGCCTCGACCCCAAGGCCGCGGCGGCGATCACCTCGACCCTGCTGGTGGCCTGGGCGCTGGGCGGGCCGCTGCTCGGCAGCTGGTCCGAACGCATGCAGATGAGAAAGCCGCTCTACCTGATCGCCTCGGGCGTGGCCCTGCTCGGCTGGTCGGCGATCATCTTCCTGCCGCTGCCGCTGTGGGCGCTGGTCGTGCTGCTGATCCCCACCGGCTTCGCCTCGGGCAACATCATCATCGGCTTCGCCTGGGCCAAGGAATCCGTGCCGCTGCGCCTGGTCGGCACCGCCTCGGGCTTCTGCAACATGGGGCCGCTGCTGGGCGGCATGCTGCTGCAGCCGGCGATGGGCTGGATTCTTGACCAGCGCTGGAACGGCGCGCTGGCCGGCGGCGTGCGCATCTACGACGCGGGCGCCTACCGCGCCGGCTTCACCCTGCTGTTCGCCACCATGGTGCTGGCGGCGTTCATCCTGATCCTGGCGAAGGACAGCCACTGCAAGCAGATGCACGACTGAGATTGGCTTGATCCATGCCCCGCGGATTTAGCCTCCTTATCTTCGGCGCCACCGGCGCGGTCGGTCAGGCCGTGCTCGAGCAGGCGCTGAAGCGGGATATCGGTCGGATCATCGCACCGACCCGGCGTCCGCTGTCCCTGCGCGCGGCCAGGCTGAACAACCCGGTGCTCGATTTGGGTGCGCTGACCGGCGACGAAGATTTCTGGGCCTGCGATGCGGTGATCTGCACCCTGGGCACCACGATCCGCGCCGCCGGTTCGCAGGCCGCGTTTGCCCGCGTCGACCGCGACCTGCCGATACTGGTCGGGCGCTTCGCCAAAGCCGCCGGCGCCACGCGCTACGCGCTCAATTCCTCGCTCGGCGCCAGCCCCAAGGGCAACTTCTACCTGCGCACCAAGGCCGCGGCCGAGCAGGGCATCATCGACCTGGGCTTTGCCAGCACCACGCTCGTGCGCCCCTCGCTGATCGACGCTGAGCGCGAACGCTTGCGTCCGGCCGAGCATCTGGGCGTGCTGCTGGCCCGCGCGCTGAAACCGGTGATCCCGAAGAAGTACCGGGCCGTGACGCCGCGACAGATTGCGCAAGCCCTGCTGCACGGCGTGCTGGCGGGCGAACCCGGTGTGCGCGTCGTCGAATCCGACGCCCTCTGATGCGCGACACCGGCCCGGCTTCAGCGCGCTTGAGTTATTGTTGCTGATCGAAAACCGGGAATCGACATGCAATCCGACATCCTCTGCCAGCGCGACGGCGCCATTGCCACCGTCACCCTGTTCAACCCGGACAAGCTCAACGCGCTCAACGCGCGCATGTGGTCGCGGCTGCACGCGACGATGCGCGAACTGGCGGCTGACGAGTCGCTGCGCTGCGTGATCCTGCGTGGCGAGGGTGTGGCCTTCGCCGCCGGCGGCGACCTCGAGGAGTTCAAGACCGCTCGCGCCACCGTCGATCTGGCGCTGGCCTATCACGAGGCGGTGGGCGCGGCGCTGGCCGCGATCGAGTCCTGCCCGCATCCGACTGTCGCGGCGATCCTCGGCCCCTGCGTCGGCGGCGGGCTGGAAATCGCCTGCGCCTGCGACCTGCGCATCGCCGGCGCGGGCACGAAGTTCGGCGCGCCGATCATGAAGCTGGGCTTCTCCATGTACCCCGGCGAACTGGCGGGCTTTCTCAAACTGGCCGGCCCGGCGGTGGCCAAGGAAATCCTGCTCGAAGGGCGTTTGCTGAGTGCGGCCGAGGCCTATGCCAAAGGCCTGCTGACGCGCGTGGTGGCGGATGATGCAGTGGGATCGGAGGCGCAGGCCACGGCCGCGCGCATCGCCGCCGGTGCGCCGCTGGTGGCACGCTGGCACAAGCAGTGGATCGCGCGCCTGCTGGAGGACCGGCCGCTGACGGCGGAGGAAAAGCGCGCCTCGTTCGCCTTCCTCGACACAGAGGATTACGCCGAGGGTCTGGCGGCCTTCCTCGAAAAGCGTCCGCCGCGTTTCAAGGGCCGCTGAGCGCCGTCGTCATTTCTCCTTCCCCTTCAAGGGGAGGAGCCATCCTTGTCGCGGCCAGCGACTGCGTTAAGATCCGCCCACTTCATTCCGGTAATACCCCATGTCCGCTTATCTGATCCTCGGCCTCGCGCTGTTCCTCGGCGTCCATTCGGTACGAATCTTTGCCGACGACTGGCGCACTGCGCAGGTCGCCCGCATGGGCGAGCTGCCCTGGAAGGGCGTGTACGCACTCTTTTCCATCGCCGGTCTGGCGCTGATCGTCTGGGGCTACGGCCTGGCCCGCGCCGATCCCGTCGTGCTCTGGATCCCGCCGGTGTGGACGCGGCATCTGGCCGCCCTGCTGACCGTGCCGGCCTTCATCCTGCTGGTCGCCGCCTACCTGCCGGGCAGCCACATCAAGGGCAAGATCGGCCATCCGATGGTGGCGGGCGTCAAGATCTGGGCGCTGGCCCATCTGCTGGCCAACGGCAATCTGGCCGATGTGATCCTGTTCGGCGCCTTTCTGGTCTGGTCGATTGTGAATTTCGTCGCATCGCGGCGGCGTGACCGCCTTGCCGGGCGGAGCTATGTCGCGCAAGGCTGGTCACGAGACGCTGCGGTTGCGGGCATCGGCCTGCTGGCCTGGGCGCTGTTCGCGCTCTGGGGTCACACCTGGCTGATCGGCGTCAAACCCTTCGGCGCTTAGGGAAGGGCTGCCGTCACACCGGCGGAAGAACGTCACCCCGGACCCCGATCCGGGGCCGGTGTCCAGTCGGCGGCTAATACTGGATCCCGGGTCAAGCCCGGGATGACGGTCGGATTGACGTCCATCGGTTCAAGCCTGACTCTGCACTAGGCCTCGAAGGCCTCGCCGGTGGCAAAGAAATTGCCGCCGGCCTGGTAGTGGATGCTGCATCGCTGCGCGTCCGGGAAATGCCAGCGGTCGTTGGAAAACGCCTCCGGGTCAGCCCATGCCGCGACCACTTCGGCGAGGAACAGGTCGTAGGTCTTCTCGATGTGCGGCTCGGAAATCACACGGCATTCCAGCCAGGCCAGGCAGCCCTCGACCAGCGGCGCGCCGACGATGCTTGCCGCCGTACCGCCAGCGCCGACTTTTCCAAACTTGTCCACTTCGCGCCCCGATTGCGTGCCGACCGCCAGCGCCAGCGCCGCCTGTTGCCGCGCCGGCACATTGAGCACGAATTCGCCCGAAGCCTCGACCAGTTCGCGTGTCAGCGTGGCCTTGTCGATCACCACCGCCACCTTGGGCGGATCGAAATCCAGCGCCATGTTCCAGGCCGCGGCCATCACGTTCCGCCGGCCGGCGTGGGCGCTGGAGACCAGCACGGTGGGGCCGTGGTTGAGCAGCAGGTAGGACTTGGGCAGCGGTACGGCGATGCGCGTGGTCATGGTTTGACTCCCTTTTTTCTCCGCCGATTCTATAAGATCGGGCCCATGCGAAAACTGCTGCCCGCCCTGTTCTGCGTGTGTGCCTTCCACCTCCCGGCCGCACACGCCGCCGACTATCCCGCGCCGGTGGCGCAGGCGCTGAAGAACGCCGGCATTCCGCAAGCCGCGACCGCCGTCTGGGCCGCTGAAGTGGATGCCGCGAAACCGCGGCTTGCGGTCAATGCCCGCGCCGCGCTGAATCCGGCCTCGACCATTAAGCTGGTCACCACCTACGCCGCGCTCGACCTGCTGGGGCCGGCCTATGTCTGGAAGACCGAGGCCTTCGCCGCCGGCACGCAGAATGACGGCGTGCTGACTGGCGACCTGCATCTGCGCGGCGGCGGCGACCCGAAGCTGACCTACGACCAGTTCGGCCGCCTGCTGCGCCAGATCCGCGCACGCGGCATCCGCGAGATACGCGGCGACCTGGTGCTCGACCGCAGCGCCTTTGCCGCCAACGGTGCCGACCCCGGAGAGTTCGACGCGCGGCCGATGCGGCCCTACAACGTTTCTCCCGATGCCCTGCTGCTGAATTTCAAGGCCGTCACGCTGCAACTGGTGCCCGATGCCGCGAACCGGAAACTGCTGGTCAGCATGGAGCCGGCGCCGAGCAACCTCGACCTGGTCAGCCAGATCACCCTGGGCAACGCCAACGGCAACGGTTGCGGCGACTGGAAGGAACGCCTGCGCGCCGACGTCTTCACGCACGGCCCGAACACGCGACTGGTGCTGACCGGCGTCTTCCCGCAGGCCTGCGAGGAGCAGCGCTGGAACATCGCGGTGCAGGAGCATCCGCAATTCGTGCTCGGCGTCTTCCGGCAGTTGTGGGCCGAACTCGGCGGCACGCTGGGCGGCGACGTGCGCGACGGCCCCGTGCCGGCCGAGGCGCGCGCGGTCGGCGTGCTGCCGTCGCCGACTTTGGCCGAGGTGGTGCGCGACATCAACAAATTCTCCAACAACGTCATGGCGCGCCAGCTGTTCCTGACCCTGGGCATGGAATCCGGACGCCGGCCGGCCGGCGCCGCCGACGCCGATGCGGCGATTCGCGCCTGGCTCGATGCACGCGGCCTGGCCGTGCCGGAACTGGTGCTGGAAAACGGCTCGGGCCTGTCGCGCCGCGAGCGGATTTCCGCCGAAGGCCTGGGCCGCCTGCTGCAGTCCGCGTGGCGCAGCGCGGTGATGCCGGAACTGATCGCCTCGCTGCCGGTGACCGCCACGGACGGCACCATGCGGAAGCGCCTCAAGCAGAACGGCGTCGCCGGCCAGGCGCACATCAAGACCGGTTCGCTGGAAGGCGTGCGCAGCATCGCCGGCTACGTGCTGGACAAGGGTGGGCGACGCTGGATCGTGGTTTTCTTCGTCAATCACGCCAACGCCGGCGGCGCGCAGGCGGCGCAGGATGCCCTGCTGCAATGGGTGTACGAGCGGGGTGCGGGTTGAAGCGCATCGCCCTGCTTGGCGCCGCTTTCGCCTACATGGTGCTGCTGATCGAGGCCATCCGTTCCGCCGTGGCCTGGTGGCAGGGCGATCTGGCGCAGCCGGGCTGGAGCGACATGGCGCTGATCGCGCTGCTGCCGCTGCTGGTCTGGATCTGGTGGCGCTACATTTCACCCTTCGGCCGCGCCGACTGCGCCAAATGTCTGCCGCCCGCCGAACCCGGTCCGCGGCCGTAATTCCGCAGCCCTGTCCCTGCGGCCGGCCGCTGGCCTACGCGGCCTGCTGCGGCCGCCATCATGCAGGCAACCTTGCGGCGGATGCCGAGTCGCTGATGCGCTCGCGCTACAGCGCCTACGTGCTCGGCCTGGAAGACTACCTGCTCGCCACCTGGCACAACTCGACGCGCCCCGCCGCGCTGAACCTCGCCAGCGAGGCGCCGCCGAAATGGCTGGGGCTGGAAATCAAGGCCCGCGCCGAAAATGGCGACAGCGCGACGGTGGAGTTCGTCGCCCGCTGCCGCATCGGCGGCCGCGCACAACGGATGCACGAGATCAGCCGTTTCGTGCGCGAGGACGGTTGCTGGTATTACGTGGATGGCGTCATCGACTGAGTTGCTACGTCAGACCGCTGAGCGGATGAAAACCAAGTGGAAAGTCGGCGCTGGCGGGACGGCGGCTTGAGCCTGATTGCCGCCGCACAGAATTCACAGTCCTATACGTGCTCGGTGCCCTGAGCGGACAGGGGGGCGGCTCCATTGCGGACGTTCAAATGAGATTGATCGTAGTCATAGGAATTCGGTGTGGCGAATTGGATTCCCACCGACATAGCTGTAAATGTTAACCTGCCCGTCGTATGCGTAGAAATGCAATTCACTCCGACCCTTTTGGTCCTTGTTTTTGGTCCTTGGCAAGCACGTCCTTCCGTTTAAGGAGCAACACGATGTCCACCGTCGAACCGAACCTGATTCTGAAGCTCCAGAAGCTGCCGCCGCAACGCTTGGCGGAGGTGGCGGATTTTGTGGAATTCCTGGCGGCGCGCGAGGCGCGCGCCGAGGCTGGCGCACGCTTGGGCGAGTCCCTTGCCAAGCTCGATGCCTTGAATCTGCCGCCGCTCTCCGATGAGGAGATCGCGGCGGAGATCCAGACCGCGCGCCAGGAACGCGCCGCACGGCGCGCGTAGTCGTGCGGGTTGTCCTCGATACCAATACCCTGGTCTCGGCGCTGCTCTCGCCCCATGGCCCGCCCCGCCGCCTGCTCGACGATGCGCGGGCGCAAGTTTTTGAGTTGTGCAGCAGCCCGGTGCTGATGGCGGAATTGCTCGATGTGGTGTCGCGCGAGAAGTTCGCCCAGCGACTGGCGGCAGCGGGGTTGACGCCGCTCGGGATCGTCGGCGAGATTCGACGCCTGGCCAGCGACGCCCACCGACGTGCCGCGCGTCGTCGCCAACGATGCGGACGACGATCATGTGCTCGCCTGCGCCCTGACGGCCCAGGCCGATTTCATCGTTTCCGGCGACAAGCATCTGCTTAACCTGGGTGGGCAGTATCAGGGTATCGCCATCGTGATGCCGGCTCAGGCGGTGCCACTCGTCGGCGGATAGACGGAGGGCCGCATCAGCGGCCCTTCTCGATTCAGCAGCTACCCGCCGCAGCGGGTGGGGGAGGTTTTTTACTTCTACTACACACTATCGCCGTGTCGCCAGCGCCGACTTTCACGGCTATGCGAATTCAATTCGAGCCCGGCCCCTTATTGCTCTTCGGGAGTGATGAGCAAATAGGAAAGTCGGCGCTGGCGGGACGGCGGCTTCGCGCTGTGAAGAGACGCTCAGATTATTTGGGTCACTGACTCTTCCGTGCCCAAAGTCGACTGATGACATTTTCATGCGCTTTGGCAGCTTACTGATCCTCAAGCTGTCATTCGCGGGAAACCGATCCTGTCGGCACCTTGGCCAAAGCGGCCGCTACAGCGTCAAAGCGCGAACAGCGACAGCCGACCCACTGCTGCCGGTCGAACCGTCAGATGTTCTCCGGCAGGTGCCCGAGGTCAAGCCGTCGATCAGTTACCGCGTTTCTCCAGCCACGCCAGCAAGGTTTCATACAGCCTGTCCGGATCGACCGGTTTGGCAATGTGGTCGTTCATGCCGGCGTCGATGCAAACCTGCCGATCATCGTCGAAGGCATTCGCCGTCATCGCCAGAATGGGCGTGGTCTTGTTCAGGGAATCGGCACGGATCGATTGTGTCGCCTCGACGCCATTCATGTGAGGCATCTGCATGTCCATCAGGATCAGGGCGTAGGCGTTCTGTTTGGCCAGTGCGAGCGCTTGCAGGCCATCCTCGGCAATATCGACGACGAACCCCACTTCCGCCAGCAGGTCGCGCGAGACTTCCTGGGTGATCGGCTCATCTTCCGCCAGCAGGATGCGACTGGCAGCGTAGTCGGCTTGCAGGCGTTGTCCGGCGGTAAGGCCCGTAAAAGTCGGCGTCCCGAAAAGGGGATTTCCTTCGGTCACTGGCGAGACGGCATCGGGTTCCCGCCGCTTCAGCGGTACGACAAACCAGAAGGTGCTGCCTTGCCCCGGCGTGCTCTCGACGCCAATTTTTCCGCCCATGAGTTGCACCAGCCGCTTGCTGATCGCCAGCCCAAGTCCGGTGCCGCCGTACTTGCGGGTCATGCTGTTGTCGGCTTGTTCGAAGGACTGGAACAGCCGCGCCTGCGCTACCGGCTCGATGCCGATGCCGGTATCGACGACCTCGAAGCGCACTTGCACGGCGTCGGGGGTTTCCGCATCTGAACGAACGCGCAGGGTCACTGCGCCCTGCTCGGTAAATTTGATGGCGTTGCCGACAAGGTTGAAGAGGATTTGACCCAGCCGTAGCGGATCGCCCTGGAGGGGGGCGTGAGCAAGTTCGGCGGGCAGATCGGTGGCCAGCCGCAAGCCTTTCTCGGTGGCTTTGTGGCCGAGGGTGCTGGTGAGATTGTCGACGACGACGGAGAGCTGCAAGGGGATGCTCTCGAAGACCATGCGTTCTGCTTCGATCTTGGAGATGTCGAGGATGTCGTTGAGAACGCCGAGCAAACGGTCAGCAGAGAGTTTCGCCTTGCCAAGATAGTCCAGCCCCTTGGGGTCGGCCATGCGCCGCTTGGCTATGTCGATCATGCCCAACACGCCGTTCATCGGGGTACGCAACTCGTGGCTCATATTGGCCAGGAAAAGCGATTTGGCGCGGTTGGCCGCTTCGGCGGCGACTTTGGCGTCGGTGAGTTCTACGGTGCGTTCCTCGACCAGGGTTTCGAGGTGGTGATGGTGCTTTTCGAGTTCGGCTTCGTTGATCTTTTTTTCCTGGATATCTCGTGTCACGGCCAGATGTACCACCCCCCCATGGCTTTGCATCGGTACCGCATGGGTTTCCAGCCAGCGTCGTCCGCCGTGCAGGCCGACGACCTGGTATTGCATGTGTGCAGACTCACCATTGATGACGCGCGCATGGAGATCAGCATAGGCCTCCTGGAATTCCGGGGCGATCACCCCAAGCACAGGATGTCCTTTGACTTGCGACAGATCGTCGGCCTCAATCATCTTCAGCCCGGCCGGATTCATGAAAGTCAAACGTCCCTCGGCATCGACGATCTTGATGCACTCCGGTTCGTTCTCGATGATAGTGTTCAATCGGGTTTCGCTCTCCCGCAACGAATCCGCACTGCGCCTGATTTCTTCAGCCTGCGTATCGGCGATTTCCCTGGCACGGACTTGACGAGCCAAGGCGAGCATCAACGCGCAAAGCAGACTGCTGAGCAGGATGCCACCGGCCAGTGTGGCCCAAGCGTTCGCATAGCTGATGGTAACCACGCCCTCACCGGTATGAAATGCCAGCAACCAATGCTGGCCATTGAAATCAATGGTGCGCTGCTGGTAGTAGCGCGGATCGATTATATGGATGACGGCGGGATGGCTATCGTACAGAAGGCTATCGGCCTTCACCTCAGGCCCGGCGTAGATTTGCAGATGCACACGCTTGGTTTTGTGGTCATCCCAATTGGGCAGAATACCTCCCATCAGATCCTTCATCCGATAGGGGCTGTAAGTCCAGCCGATCAGCGCGGCGCGACGTTGCTCGACCGTGTCGGTCGGTGCGCCATTGCGATAGACCGGGACGTACATCAGCGATCCGGCTTGCACCTCCGTACCGGTCTCCTGAACCAGTTCGACCTTGCCGGACAATGCCGGCGCGCCGCTGTCGCGCGCCTGTTCCATGGCGGCGCGGCGCACCGGCTCGGAGAACATGTCGAACCCGAACGCGCGCAGATTGCGGTCGCGAAAGGGTTCCAGATAGATGATGGAGGTGTAGAGGGCGCGCTCGCCCGCCGGGCGCACGGTGTAGTCGGGAAAGCCTTCGGCGCGAATGCTGTCGATATGGGCAGCCAGTTGTTGCGGTGGAATCACTTGCGAAAAACCGACGCCCTGCACCCCCGGAAGGCTGTCCTGAGCACGAAGTTTCTCGACGAAGGCTTGCCACGCGCGGCGATCAACCGCGTTGGATGCGGCAAAGAGACCCGCGCCGCCCTTGAGAATCAGTGCATAGGCACCGAGTCGCTCCTGAATCTTGAGCGTGCCCTGGTCGCTGGTGAAGGCTAATTCATCCGCCGCATTCTGTTCGATGGCCTTCTTGACCTCAAGGCTGGCAACCATCGTCAAGACAAGCCCGACAGCCAGTGCGATCCAGGGGGTGGAATGTCGCCTCATATGCACATCTTGACAGACTATTCCGTAAAAACCCCAATCTGTTCAGCTACCGAAGACGACTCTTGTTGCTCCAACGGAAATTCTAGTCGATTCATGTCGGGTTACGAAGCGCAGCCGCCTTTAGATTGGCCGCTTTGCGGAAGAGATCTGCGGCAGGTATTGGCCGGTAGCACTCAGTGCGGCTTCGGAGCCGAGCGTCTCTTATCGCGGCATTGCCGCCGGTCGGCCAAATTATTGGTTTCGTTCTTGGTGCTGCCGCTGCGCACGCAAGGGTCACTCGCCCGCCATCACCTTCAGCCGGGGATCGTCGGGGCGTTCGGCGGCGGCGGTTTTCCAGTATTTGCGTGCTTCGTCGCGTAGCGCCATCTGTTCCAGCCAGGCGGCAAACGCGATGCGTTCGGCGAACGGCGCATTGGCAGCGGGGCGCAGCGCCTCGACCTGGCGCCGCAGGTCGGCCGATGCCAGGCTGAAATCGCTGGCGTTGGAGAAGGTCATTCCTTCCGGATGCTGCGCCGAGACCATCCATGTGTAAGTGGCGGCTTCTTTGAGCTGAACCTGCGAGGGCAATTGCAGAGAGGTGTCATTGACGCTGGTTTCATACAGCGTCTTGCCGGTGTCGTCGAGCAGGGCAAAGCGGTAGGGGAGATCCGGCGCGAGGCTCTTCCAGGCGAACAGCGGACGTTCTTCAAGAGTCTTGTTGCCCAGCGGGTTGAGCAGTTTGAGCTTCAGGTTGGGTTTGACGGAGCGCATCACGATCGCGGCCTGGGCCACGGCGACGGGCTTGATGCGGATGTCCTTGCTGCCCTTGGACAGGGCGTTGCCGCGGGGCTGCGGCTTGGCGCCGGATTCCGCCTCGGGTTGCTGCAGGCGGAACTGAACGATCGCCGGCCCCTTCATTTCCCAGCTTTGGCCGGAGTTCAAATACACCGCGACGAGCCGGCCGCCGGCCTCGATCTGCACCTTGGCGTCCTGGCGGACCTCGGACAGGATCGAGACCGCGGGCTTGCGGGCATCGTCCAGAAGAACCGCCTTGCCTTCAAGGTCCGTGACCATTGCAACCGCAGGTTCCGCCGCGGCGGAAACGATGCAATGCCCCGACAACAGGAGTGCACAAAAGAATTTTTTGACTGACTGCATGTTGATCTCCATGGCTGTTGCTTCCAAGAAGCCGCTGATCACGTTACGTTTCGTCATTCCGGCGAAAGCCGGAATCCAGAAGAATCATGGCACTGGACACCGGCTTTCGCCGGTGTGACGGCTTGTTCACTTCCCTGACGCGGTCCCCACCCATACGCCAGCACCGGCGTATGCCCCTTGATTGCCTGCGACCCGACCGAAACCAGGTCGCCGTTCGATTCCAGCGCCTCGAAAACATCCTTCGAGCAGACTATCTGGAAACCGACATCTTTTGTCAGTCCTTCGAGCCGCGATGCCACGTTGGTGACGTCGCCTATCGCCGTGTAGTCGTGCCGTCCCGACGAGCCGACTTGGCCGATCACCGCGTCCCCGGCATGCAGCCCGACGCCGATCTGGATCGGCGCGGCGCCCTCCCGCTTCAGGATTTCATTCAGCTTGACGACTTCGCTTTGCATCCCCCTGGCCGCCGCCAGCGCCGCCTCGCAAGGATTCGGCAGTCGCTTCGGCGCGCCGAAAATCGCCATGATGCCGTCGCCCATGAAGCAGACCACCGCGCCGTCCTGATGGTGGATCTGGTCCACCACACGATCGAAATAGCGATTGAGCAGGGTGATCACCGCTTCGGGCGGCAGCGATTCGCTGAGGGTGGTAAAGCCGCGAATATCGGCGAACAGCACGCAGACATACTTCCGTTCGCCGCCGAGACCGGGCGAGAGTTGTCCCGACATAATCTCCTGCATCACCACCGGGCTGACGGCTCCGGAAAACGAGCGCTTCAGGATCAGGCGTTCCTTCAGCTTGCGCCAGGCATCGCCGGCCAGCGGCCCGATCAGCCCGACGCAGGCTGCCGCATAAATGCCGCTGAGGGGCAGATGCCAGCCCTGCCTCAGGAGCCAGGCGGAAGCGATCAGGGCGCCGCCCGCCACTGCCGCCAGAAGCGCGCTCGCCGGCAGGGGCCTCAGCCCCGCCAGCCAGAACAGGGAGGCCGCAACAATCGCGGCGCCGAGCAGCCCGGCCGGCACGTCCTGTATCAGTCCGTGATTCAGCATGCCGCGCAATGCCTGCGCGTGAATCAGCACGCCGGGGGCGAGATTGGCGTTGTCCTCCCAGGCCGCAAGATTCACCGGCTGCAGGACGGCGTCGCTGGAGGGCAACACCGAGCCAAGCAGCACCGGCCTGCCTGCGAACATTTTCTGCAGGCCGGCGCTGTCGCCGGCCTGGAACATGCCGATCACGGTATGGACCGGGACGTAGTTGAATGCCGGCCCGCGGGAAAAGTCGATCAATCCGGGTTGCGGGTCCTTGCCCAACTGCCGGCTCAACTGGCCGACCAGGGTCGGCACGGGCGCACCGTTTTCGCCGATCCGCTCATCGAAGCGCCTGACCACGAGATCCGCGTCGCGCGGGAACAGGGCAAGGCCGGTTCCCTCTGCTCCCGCCAGCAGCTGGAATTTGCGGAACAGGTCGCGCTGCTTGCCGGAGGCTTCGACGGTGCGCGCCAGCACTACGGGCATTTCCTTTTTCGCCGCCAGGATTCCCATCATCAGCGCCTCGTCGCTGCCTGGCAATACCTGATTGTAGGAGCGGTCCGGCAGGACGAGGTCGAGTCCCACGGCAGCGGCCTTGCCGATGGCGGCAGCGCGCAGGAAATCGCCGAGGTGGCGATGCCAGAGTGTCAGCGGTTCCGGGTAGCTTGCCAGGCTGGTTTCGTCGATGCCGACGACGACGACCTCATTGCTTACCGTAACCGGAAAGTGCTTGCGCAGAATGCCCGTGGTCGTGTCGAGCAAGGCGAAATCGATCCGCGTCCCCATCGTGGAAACCTGGACCAGAAGAGCGAAAACGGCGCAGGCAAGCACCCCTGCGACTTTTTCCGGCCGGCCTCTGTTGAACGCGGGACTAGACATGAAGTGCGACGCAGTTGCCGAAGTTTTCGGAATTGACGGCCATGGACGGAATTCGAAGGCCGGTCGCCGTCACGCCAGCGCCGACTTTAGCGCTGCGACCTGGTCGCTACGCTCCCAGGCGAGGTCGATGTCGCTGCGGCCGAAGTGGCCGTAGGCCGCGGTCTGGCGGTAGATCGGCCGCGCCAGGTCGAGCATGGCGATGATGCCGGAGGGCGTCAGGCGGAACACCTGCCTCACCGCCGCCTCCAGCGCGTCGTGGGGCACGCTGCTCGTGCCCTGCGTGTCTATCATCACCGACACCGGTTCCGCCACGCCGATGGCATAGGCGATCTGCACCAGGCAGCGTCGCGCGAGGCCGGCGGCGACGATGTTCTTCGCGATGTAGCGGGCCATGTAGGTGGCGGAGCGGTCGACCTTGCTCGGATCCTTGCCGGAGAAGGCGCCGCCGCCGTGCGGCGCGGCGCCGCCGTAGGTGTCGACGATGATCTTGCGCCCCGTCAGCCCGGTGTCGCCGTTGGGGCCGCCGATCTCGAAGGGGCCGGCGGGATTGACGAAAATGCGGAAGTCCGCCGTGCGCAAATTGGCGGGAACCAGCGGATCGATGATCTCGCGCGTGACTTCCCGCGTCACCCAGGTTGGGTCCAGGTCGCGGGCGATCTGGGTCGAGATCACCACGTCGGCGATGCCGGCCACCTTGTGACCTTCGTAGCGCACGGTGACCTGGCTCTTGGCATCGGGACGCAGCCAGGGCAGGACGCCGGATTTGCGCAGTTCGGCCTGACGCTGCATCAGCCGGTGAGACAGCCAGATCGGATAGGGCATCAGGTCCGGCGTCTCGTCGCAGGCAAAACCGAACATCAGGCCCTGGTCGCCGGCACCGAGCGAGCCGTCGGCATGCACCACCCCCTTGTTGATCTGGATCGATTGGTGGTTGAAGCGCACCTGCACTTCACAGCGTTGCGGGTCGATGCCGGTCGCGGCGTCGGTATAGCCGGCGTCCGCCAGCACCTGGCGCGCGATGCCTTCCGCGCGGTCATGCACCGCATCGAACACGGCTTCGTCGGCGGTGCGGAATTCGCCGGCGATGACCACCAGGTTGTCGGCGACCAGGGTCTCGCAGGCGACCTTGGCCGTGGCCTCGCGCGCCAGGAAGGCGTCGAGGATGGCGTCCGAAATCTGGTCGGCGAGCTTGTCCGGATGGCCCTCGGAAACGGATTCGGAGGTGAAGAGATAGGTTCGAGCGCTCATGGTGAATCAGCTGCCCAAGCTCTTTCAACACGGAGAGCACGGAGACACGGAGAACACGGAGGAAAATCGCGCCTGAATTCGATGAGTGCTTGCCCTCGATCTTCTCCGTGCACTCCGTGCCTCCGTGGCCTCTGTGTCGAGAGCGTTTTCACCTTCACTTCGTCCCTCATCGCCTAGTCGAACAAAATCACCTGGCGCACGGCCTCACCCGACGCCAACCGGTCGAAACCCTCGTTGATCTGGTCCAGCGTCAGGCGGTGCGTGATCAGCTTGTCGACGGGCAGGCGGCCGGCCTGGAACAGGGCGATGTAATGCGGGATGTCGCGCGCCGGAACGGCCGAGCCGAGGTAGCTGCCTTTCAGCGTGCGTTCCTCGGCGACCAGGTTGACTGCCGGCACGTTGAAGGTGTGCGACGGCGGCGGCAGGCTGCAGGTTACCGTGGTGCCGCCGCGCCGCGTGATTCTGTAGGCGGCATCGAGCGCCTTGACCGAGCTTGCGGCTTCGATCGCGATATCGACGCCGCCGCCGGTGGCGGCCTTGACCTGCGCCACCAGATCCGGATCGTCGGCGCGAAACGCCCGCGTGGCACCCAGCGCCAGCGCGGTTTCGAGTTTGGAGGGCAGGCTGTCGATGGCGATCACTTCGCGCGCGCCGGCGGCCAGTGCGCCGAGCACGGCAGAGAGGCCGACGCCGCCAAGGCCGACCACGGCAACGGTCTGGCCGAGGCGAATCTGCGCCGAATTGATCGCCGCGCCGACACCGGTCAGCACCGCGCAGCCGAACACGGCGGCGACATCCTGCGGCAGGTCGGGCGTGACCTTGACCAGCGAGCCACGATTGCACACGGCATATTCGGCGAAGCAGGAAACGCCGACCTGGTGATTCAGCGGCGTGCCGTCGGCGCGCGAAAGATGGCGGTGGCCGCCGACCATGGTGCCGGCCGTGTTGGCCACGGCACCGGGTTCGCAGAGCGCCGGACGGCCTTCGAGACAGGGCAGGCAATGGCCGCAACTGGGGACGAAGACCAGCGCCACGCTGTCGCCGCGCTTGAGGTCGCTGACGCCGGGGCCGGTTTCCTCGACCACGCCGGCGGCCTCGTGTCCGAGCGCCATGGGCATCGGTCGCGGCCGGTCGCCATTGACGATCGACAAGTCGGAATGGCACAGCCCGGCGGCGGTGATCTTGACCAGTACTTCATTCGGGCCGGGGCCGGCGAGGTTCACGGACTCGATCGCGATCGGGCGGGTTTGCGCGTAGGGGCGCGGTTGTTCCATCTGGCTGAGTACGGCGGCGCGGATTTGCATGAGTTTTTCTGCCTTGCTCGGGATTAACGCCTGCAGTCTAGCGGAATACATTTGTGCACATGTCGGCCCGACACCATTCCCTCGCTGCGCTGCTTGCCGGTTCGACCCTGGTGCTGGGGGGCTGCGGCGCGCTGCCCTATGCCCTGCAGTCGCCGGCTCCGGTGGCGGTGCGCGCCCCGGCCGCGGCCGACGGCGGGTCCGTGGCCGGCACGCCGGTTAACCACGACAAGGCCAGCGAAGTCGTGCTGTTCGCGCTGGGGCTGCTCGAAACCGATTATCGCTTCGGCGGCAAGAACCCCGAAGCCGGGCTGGATTGCAGCGGCATGGTCAGCTACGTGTTCGAGAAATCCGCCGACCTGCGGCTGGCCGGCTCGGCGGCCGACCTCGCGCGCAAGGGCAAACCGGTACCCGCGGCGCAACTGCGCCCCGGCGACCTGGTCTTCTTCAACACCCGCAACAGGCCCCATTCGCACGTCGGCATCTACATCGGCGACGACCGCTTCGTGCACGCCCCCAACAACCGCGGCAAGGTGCGCACCGAAAGCCTGAAGCAGGGCTGGTTCGCCGCGCGCTTCGAGGAAGGCCGGACCTACTTCGACTAAGCCGGCCCCTGTGCGACGATGTCCGCGAACCGCCGGCATCCATCGCAAGCCGACCATCCGATACGGCCTGCGGCGATAGCGGCTAAACTTCGCGGCGCCCCCTTTCTCGCATTGGAATGACATAATCATGGCCGGCGCCAGTTTGCTTGCACTGCTCGACGACATTGCCACCATCCTCGACGATGTGGCGGTGATGACCAAGGTCGCGGCGAAGAAGACCGCCGGCGTTCTGGGCGACGACCTCGCCCTGAACGCCCAGCAGGTGAGCGGCGTGCGCGCCGAGCGCGAGCTGCCGGTGGTCTGGGCGGTGGCCGTCGGCTCGCTGAAGAACAAGGCGATCCTGGTTCCCGCGGCGCTGGCGATCAGCGCGCTGTTGCCGGCGGCGATCACGCCGCTCCTGATGCTGGGCGGCGTGTTCCTCTGTTTCGAGGGTGTCGAAAAGCTCGCCCACAAATGGCTGCATCCGGCCGCCGAGGATGCCGCCCACCACGCGGAAAAGCTGGCGCTGCTGGCCGATCCGGCGGTCGACCTGGTGACCATGGAAGCCGACAAGATCAAGGGCGCGATACGCACCGATTTCATCCTCTCGGCCGAGATCATCGTCATCACGCTGGGCACCGTGGCCGACAAACCCTTCCTGTTCCAGGTCGCCGTGCTGTCGGGCATCGGCCTGCTGATGACCTTCGGCGTCTATGGCCTGGTCGCCGCCATCGTCAAGATGGACGACGCCGGCGCCTGGCTGCTGGAACGCGGCGGACGACTGCAGGCAGCGCTGGGCAAGGCCTTGCTGCTGGCGGCGCCGAAGCTGATGAAGGCGCTGACGGTGATCGGCACGGCGGCGATGTTCATGGTCGGCGGCGGCATCCTGATGCACGGCCTGCCCGGCAGCCATGAGGTCCTGCACCACCTCGGCGACGTGCTGCGCGCCGTGGCCGGGATCGGCGGCCTGCTCGCCGCCGTGGTGCCGACCCTGCTCGACATGCTGCTCGGCGTGATCGCCGGCGCGCTGGCGCTGGCGGCGGTGACACTGTTCGGGCGCCTGCGCAAGGCCGGCGCGCACTGATCAGTGCTGCGCCTCCGGCAAGGAACGCGGTGAGATCCGCGGCGAAACGAGCGGGTTGCTGCAACTGGGGACTATGGTCCGCCCCCGCGTAGCTTTCCAGGCGCGCCTGGCGGATATGCGCAAGCAGTCAGGCCGCGGTGTCCGGTGTGTAGAAGTTGCTCTCGCTGCCCCACACCATCATGGTCGGCGCAGTGATTTGCGGGAGCACGTCGCGGAAGTCGGCACTCACAAGGGATTTCAAGGGATTTCCAGATGGCGATCAGCGGGCCGGGATCGAGCCGTCGCAGGTTCTGCCGTGATTGCTGCCAGCCGCGGCTGTCGCGCGCGTAGGTTTCGCGCGCTCTGGCGTTGAGGCCGTTGGCGCCGAGGCGCAACACGGCCTCGGCAAAGTCGGACTCCAGGTCAGCGGGCAGCCGCTGCGAGCGTGCCGCATCATAATCGCCGTAAATGCCATCCTGATTAGCAATGAACGTCAGCCGACCGACTACGGGAGGCACGAATGACGCTCTCCCCCTTTCAAGGGGGGAGTTGAAGGGAGGATGGGATCATTGTGGGCGTCTTACTGCGCCCCATCCCCATCCCGGCCCTCCCCTTGAAGGAGAAGGAGATCGCGCTTGGCTGACGTTCATTGCTAGTCAGGAATGCCATTGGCCCAGGCGGCGTCCGGTTGACGATCAGGTCATGGCCGCCGTGACCCCGCGCATCCGGACAGAACACCCGGTGCTGCCGATGGAGCGTTTCCGGCAGCGCGTTCCAGATGGTATGACTCGAGGTCCAGCCATGCAGGAGAATCAGCGGGGAACCTTCGCCTCTGACGCGCACTTGGAGTCGTTCGCCGTCATCGGCAATGAAAGTCTGCATGAAAAATCGGTAGCGCCGTATTCGATCGTGTCCGCAGCAGCGGTGAAATGCCGGCCTGCCGACCGGAAGTCGCAGTGTATAGCTTTCATCGCGAAGCCAGATCGGACCCTGGTGCGTCTTCGGGATATCCGGGGTCGAGCTTCGATGAGCGGTTCCGGCTGCGAAGCCTCCCGGTCCGGTGGCGGAGAGACTCGGCATGGGAAATCGGGTAGGCTTGGCGCTGGACGGCTTGCCTGATATCGCCGGATGAGGAGTTTGCCAGCATGAGTTTCGGCCACGAACAGAACATAAACGCCACCGGCGGGCTCGAAGCAGTCGAAAAACTGCCGAGCGGCGGCTAGGCCTGCCATGGATTACCGCACCCTTGGCTTCTACCTGGCACTGCTTTGCATCGTCGGAAGTATTGCGGAGATTTATGTGCGCATGAAGGGGATCGGCGCGCGTGTCGATAAAGTCAAGGGCGTCGTCGTAACCAAAAGTCCCAAACTTGCCCCGCCCATCTTGTTCCTTGTCTTCTGCATCGTCCTGGCTGCAATGACATTTCCGCGCTGAGCAGGGCCGCCGGTCACTGCCGGCGGCACGATTCCAGTCGGGCGCGCGGAAGATCGCAAAAACCCGGCGCAACAGATCAGGCACGTCCCATGCGCTGCAGGCCGCGCATCAGCGCGCCCAGCACGGGCAGCTTGGCGTAGAGCTCTTCGGCGGCGTCCCAGTAGTCGCGATGCAGCACGACCTTGCCGGCGGCGTCGAAGCGCAGGTGGCTGGTGCCGCGCACGCAGATCGCCTGGGGCCGCCGGCCGCGGGTGCGGAAGTGGAAGTCCCACAGCAGCATTACTCCGTCATCACCGCTGAAGCGGCTGCCAATGACGAAGCGCGGTTCATCGACCTGGGTGAACATGTGACGGAAGATGCGGGCGATGGCGTCCGTGCCGCGCACCTCGTTGAACGGGTCCTTGAACTCGGCATTGGCGGCATAGAGCTGCGGGATGCGGTCGATCGTCTGCGGGCTCAGGTGTTCGAACCAGTCGATGAGGGCTTGCGGGTCGTTCATGGCGGTCACACGGTCACAATCGGGTGAAGCGCCGCACCAGCGCGAAGTAAAGACTATAAGGCAGCAGGCGCAGCAGTTTCAGCCACCAGGTGAAGCGCCGCGGAAAATGGATTTCGAAACCGCCGCGGCCGAAGCCGGCGATGATTTCTTCGGCCGCCTGTTGCGGGCTGATCAGCGCCGGCATCTCGAAATCGTTGGCGGCGGTCATCGGCGTCGCGACGAAGCCGGGGTTGATGAGGTAGACCGACAGGCCGCGCGGCGCGAGATCGAGATACAGGGTTTCGGCGAAATTGATCAGCGCCGCCTTGGTCGGGCCGTAGGCCGCCGCCTTCGGCAGGCCGCGGTAGCCGGCCACGCTGGAGACGAAAGCCAGCGCGCCGTTGCCCTGCTTCAGCAATTGCGGTATCAGCCGTGCCGCGGCGGCCATCGGCGCGCGCAGGTTGATCGCCAGCAGGCGGTCGATGTCATTGGCGTCGAGCTGCCAGGCGCGCATAGGCGCATAGGCGCCGGCGCTGAAGACCACCAGGTCGATGCCGCCCCAGGCGGCGAACAGCGTGTCGGCGGCAGCGGCGAAGGCGGCGTCGTCGTTGAGGTCGAAGGCCAGCACCCGCGCCGCCTCGCGGCCGGCAGCCAGGGCGCGCAAGGCATCGGCCCGCCGCGCCGAAACGGCGACCAGGGCGCCGCGTTGCAAGAGCGCCGCCGCCAGCGCCGCGCCGATGCCCGACGAGGCGCCGATGATCCAGACCCGCTGCCCCTTCCAGTTGCGGATGGGCTGGTTCACGGCATCCTGCGCTTGAGCGAGAGCGTGACTTCGCCGAGGGCGAAGCCGTACTTGCTCATCAGCGAACGGTTGAGCATGACCTGGTCGTCGACCAGGAACATCCAGTCGTCGAAATCGACGTTGATGACCTTGCCGTCGACATTCAGCGCCAGCACGTAGCGCCAGCGCAAGGCGTTGCCCGCCGTCTCGCCCAGCGCCTCGCCGACGACATCGCCGGCGGTGCCGACGAAGCGTCCGTTACCGGTGTCGCGCAAGGTCCACACGCGCCGCGGCGGATTGCCGCCCTGCTCACCGTCGGACCAGGTGAAGCGCTCGTCGAGCGTGCCGGTGTCGCCCTCCCACTTCGCGTCGATGACGACGTGGAAGCGCTTGATCACCTTGCCCGAGCGGTCCTGGAACATGCCCCAGCCCTCCACCGTGCCGGAGAAGAATTTGCGCATGTCGAGCTGCGGTTTTTCGGCGCGGTACTGCTCGACGTCGATGCCGGCGCAGCCGCCAAGGGCGAGTACCGTGAGCAGGGCGGCGGCGAACCCGCGAATGAATCGGATCATGTTGGCTTCCCTTCGAATTGATGCCTCCAGCGCCACAGCAGCAGCAAGGAGATGACTTTGATCGCGGCCGGCAGCAGGGCGTAGGTGGCCGCCAGCGCCACCAGTCCCTGGCTCGCCGTGTCGCCGGCGCCGACTTTGTAGCCGAAGAGCGCGACCAGCGGCAGGGCAATGCCGGCGGCCAGCGCGAGGTTGAACTTGGTGACGAAATTCCAGACACCGAAATAGGCACCGGCGCCGGCGGCCTTGCGCCCGGCGCGGCGGCCGTCGGCCAAAAGGTCGGCTAGCAGCGCCGGCGGCAGCGCCAGTTCGGCGCCCAGCGCGGCGCCGCTGGTGGCGCAGATCAGGGCGAAGGCGAGGCCGTCGCCGGCGTCGAGCAGGAAGGCCCAGACGAAGCTGCCGATCGCCAGCACCATGCTCGCCATCCAGGCGCGCACCTTGCCGTGGCGGCGGGCGAGCGCAACCCAGCCCGGCAGGGCGAGGCCGCCGCAGACGAAATAGATGACGAGGAACAGGCCCTGCCATTCCTGCAATTGCAGCACGTCGGCGATGAAGAACAGCACCAGCGTGGCGGGAATTGCCGAGGCGATGCCGCCCGCGGCCAGCACCACCAGCAGGCGGCCAAAGCGCGGGTCGTCGAACACGGCGGAGAGCGGCAGGCGCGGCGACGAGTCGTCCGCCGGCGCGGCCGCCGGCGGTGCGCCGGCAAAGGTGGCCAGCGCGGCCACGGCCAGGATCGGCACGAAGATCCAGCCCAGATACTGCAGCGCCGTTGCGGCGTCGCTGGCCAGCAGCGATGGCAGCGCGGCCGCCACCACGACGCCGCCCAGGGCGAAGATTTCGCGCGCGGCGGTGACGCGCACGCGTTCCTGCGGCGTTTCGCCGATCTCGGCGCCCCAGGCGTGATAGTTGATGGTGGCCAGGCTAAAGCCGATGAAGGTCAGCGCCAGGGTCAGCACCAGCCAGGCCACGCCGCCGTTTGTCGGCGGTGCCAGCAGCGCGGCCAGCCCCAGCGCCAGCGCGGGCAGGGCCAGGGCGATCAGGCGGCGGCGGTTGCCCAGGCGGTCGCTCCACTGTCCCAGCAGCGGATCGATCAGCGCATCGGCGAAGCGCGTCAGCAGCAGCACGGCGCCGACCAGCGCCAGCGGCAGGCCGACGCTGTCGGCATAAAGTTGCGGCACATGCACGTAGAGCGGCAGGGCGGCGAAGGCCAGCGGAAAGCCCAGCGCGCCGTAGGCCACCATCTGCCGCGTCGGCAGGGCTGCGGCCACCATCAGCCGAGCCCGAGCAGGCTCGCGCGCAGGCCCGGTTCGCGGGTGCGCGGGTCGAGCCAGATGGCGAAAAAGGCGCGGGCAAATTCGACGTCGTCGATGCGCCCGGTGAGCTTGCCCTGGTGGTAGAACTCGGCGCCGCGCTGCGGCAGGTGCACGCCGTAAATCACTTCGTCCGTGCGCACGTCGGGGAAGACGCGTTCCAGATCGATTTTCCAGCGCGCCAGGCGTGCCTCGTCGGCGCTGCCCAGGCGTTGCATTTCCTCGATGCTGGCCTGCACCAGGCGCGCCGACGGAATGTCGCGCGAGTAGCGCAGTTCCAGCGCGTAGGGCAGGCCCGACTGCCAGCGTCCGTCTGGCGCCCAGAGGCTGGCCTGGTACAGGCGGAAACCGAACCAGCGCATCTCGCCCTGGCCCTGCACGCGCCAGTCCGGCGGCAGCACTGCCGCGGCACCACCGGCAAGCAGCAGCAGGCCGAGGCCCGCGATGCAGCGGCGCAGCGCGGCGTTCATGCGCGCGGCTTTTCCAGCAGGAAGTGATAGACGTCGGTGGCGCCGGCGCGAAAGCCCGCTTCGCAGTAGGCGAGGTAGAAGCGCCACAGGCGGCGGAAGCGCTCGTCGAAACCCTGCGCCGCGATCTGCGGCCAGGTCCCCTCGAAATTCCGGTGCCATTGCGCCAGGGTTCGCGCGTAGTCGATGCCGAAGGCGTGGCGATCGAGCACAGAAAAGTCGGCGCTGGCGGCACGGCGTTCGAAGACTTCGGGCGAGGGCAGCATGCCGCCGGGGAAGATGTGGCGCTGGATGAAGTCGGTGCCGCGCCGGTAGGCGGCGAAGCGCTCGTTGGCGATGGTGATGGTCTGTATCGCGGCGCGCCCGCCCGGCTTCAGGCAGTTGTGAAGTTGCGCGAAGTAGCCCGGCCAGAAGCGTTCGCCGACCGCCTCGAACATTTCGATGGAGACGATGTGGTCGTAGCGGCCGCGGATGTCGCGGTAGTCGGTGAGGGAGAAATCGGCGAGGTCGGCGAAGCCCTTTTGCTGTGCCCGCGCCTGCGACCATGCCAGTTGCGACGGCGACAGCGTGATGCCATGCACCTTGCAGCCGAATTCCGTGGCGGCGATCTCGGCCAGGCCGCCCCAGCCGCAGCCGACTTCGAGGATGCTGTCGCCCGGTTTCGGGTCGAGCATTTCCAGCAGGCGCATGTACTTCTGGCGTTGCGCCTGCTGCAGCGACTGCTGCGGATCGGCGCCGAACAGAGCTGCCGAATAGCTCATCGACGGGTCGAGCCAGAGTTTGTAGAAATCGTTGCCCAGGTCGTAGTGGGCGAGGATGTTCCGCTTCGAGCCGGCGCGCGTATTGCTGCGCAGCAGGTGGCGCAGGCGATGGCCCAGCACCGGCAGCCAGCTGCCGTGCACCGCGCGTGCAAGTTGTCCGCGGTTCTCCGCGAGCAGGGTCAGAAGTTCGGCCGGCTGGTCGCTGTGCCAGTCGCCATCGATCCAGCTTTCGCCGAAGCCGATGTCACCTTCGGCCAGCACGCGCTGGAACACGCGTTCGTCATTGACCTGCAGCGTGGCGCGCTCTGCGCCGTGGCCGAGCATCATGTTCTGGCCATCGGGCAGGACGAGGCGCAGGCTGCCGCCTTCGATGTTCTGCAGCAGCTTGATCGCGGTGCGCGTCGCCGGTGCCAGCGCTGCAGGCAAGCCGGCGCTGCGTTGCCGTGACAAGGGGAGGGAATTCGAAACCAGGGTGTTCATCGGGTGGTCTCCTGCAGGGGAGGTTGCGGACGGGAATGGAAAACGGCGCGCTTCCACCACAGGCGAAGCGCCTGCCAGTGGATGCGCCAGACGACGGCGAGGGTCAACAGCGGCTGGCGCAGCAGGGCGCGGCGCACGGCGGCGGCGTCCAGCGTTTGCGGCGCACCTTGCAGCGCGGTGGCCAGCACGCGTTCGCCGTCGAGCCAGTAGTCGAGCATGACGCGGCGGCGTTGCGGGTCCATGTCGAAGCGGAAGCGATATTCGCCGGCGACCGGGAAGAAGGGCGAGACGTGGAAGATCTTGCGCGCCGTCAGCGTGTCGGCGGCCAGGATCGGGCGCTGGTCGGGGTGCGCGACGAGGTAGTTGTGGCGGTCGCCGAAGGTGTTGCGAACCTCGGCCAGCACGGCGCGCAGGGCACCGGTGCGGTCGTGGCAGAACCAGAAGCTGACCGGATTGAAGACGAAGCCGAACAGGCGCGGAAAGGCCTGCAGCACGACTTCGCCGTCGGCCGTGGCTATGCCTTCGTCGGCCAGCAACTGGCGGATCCAGGGCAGCAGCGGCGAGCCGTCGTGTGCGCCGTGGTCGCGGAAACGTAGCGAGAGCGGACGCGCGCGCTCGATGCCGAACCAGCGGTTGCCGGCGTCCGGCAATTGCGACAGCGGCAGCGCGACAAAGAACAGCGGATAGACGAAGCGGTGCGCGGCCGGGCTTTGCCTTGCCGCGAAGCGCGCGTGCAATACCGTGCCGGTGCATAACTGGGGTGTCATGCGCTGGGGTGTCATGCGGCGCTTTCGATCCGCGCCGGCTCGTCCTGCCATGGTGCGCGGCAGCCGAGGCGATTGGCCACGGCCAGCGCCGAGGCCAGGCCGTCCTCGTGGAAACCGTAGCCGCCCCAGGCGCCGCAGAACCACAGGCTCTCGACGCCCTGTATGGCATCGAGCTGCGCCTGGGCGCCGATCGCCGCCTGGTCGAACAGCGGATGATCGTAGTCCCAGTCGCCGATCACCTTCGCCGGGTCGGGCTCGATGTGCGGATTGAGCGAGACGATCACCGGGGTTTGCGTCGGCAGCGGCTGCAAATGGTTGATCAGGTAGGAGACGCTGACCGGCTGTTCGCCGCCGCGTTGTGCGCTTCCGCCTGGCGCGCCGGCCATGTAGTTCCACGCCGACCAGACGCGTTCGTCGCGCGGCAGCAGGCCGGCGTCGGTATGCAGCACGGCGCGGTTGGGCTGGTAGCGGATGGCGCCGAGGATGCGGCGTTCGGCCGCGCTGGCCGCCGTGCCGAGCAGGGCCAGCGCCTGGTCGCTGTGGCAGGCCAGCACGACTTCGTCGAAGCGTTCGCAGTTGCCGCCGGGCAGGCCCAGCCAGACACCGTCGGCATCGCGCAGCACCGATTTCACCGGCGTCGCCAGGCGCACGTCGTCGAGCTCCGCGGCGATGCGGTTGACATACTGGCGACCGCCGCCCTTGACCGTCTGCCACTGCGGCCGGTCGAAGACCTGCAGCAGGCCGTGGTTGCGGGCGAAGCGGACGAAGGTGGTGAGCGGGTAGTCGAGCATGGCCTGCGTCGGGCAGGACCAGATCGCCGCGGCCATCGGCAGCAGATACCAGTCGCGGAACTCGGCGCTGTAGCGCTCCCGCACCAGGTAGTCGCCCAGCGTGACTTCCGGAAGGGCTCCGGCGGTTGCGCGGTTGAAGCGCAGCGTGTCCTGCAGCATGCGCCAGAAGCCGGGCCGCGCGAGATTGCGCTTCTGCGCGAACAGCGTGGCGAGGCTGGAGCCGGCCCATTCGAGCTCGGGTTCGGCGAGGCTGACGGCGAAGGACATGTCGCTGGCGACGGTGTCGACCTTCAGCTCGCGGAACAGCGCGGTCAGGTTCGGATAGGTCCGGTGGTTGAAGACCAGGAAGCCGGTATCCACCGGGAAGCACGCGCCGGCCACCTCGACATCCACGGTGTGGGTATGGCCGCCGATGTAGTCGCCGGCCTCGAACAGCGTGACTTCGTGCTGCCGCTTCAGCAGCCAGGCTGCGGACAGGCCGGAGATGCCGGCGCCGATGACGGCGATTTTCATGACGCGCTCCTTCTGCTGCCGGGCCGGATGTCGCGCGCGCGGGCACGCTCGGGCAGGTAGGCGGCGGCGCGCAGCAGGAGGGCGGTGAGGACGAGGCCGAGCAGGAGATCAAACATTGCGACCCTCGATCAGCGCATAGGCGGAATGGTTGTGGATGGATTCGAAGTTTTCCGAGGCCACCGACCAGGTGCCGACGCGCGGCTCGGCCTGCAGGCGCAGGGCGATGTCGCGCACCAGGTCCTCGACGAACTTCGGGTTGTCGTAGGCACGCTCGGTAACCCATTTTTCATCGGGACGCTTGAGCAGGCCGAAGACCTCGCAGGAGGCCTGCTCTTCGGCGATGCGCACCAGTTCTTCCAGCGTCATGTCGGCGCGGAGCTGCACGCGCAGGCTCAGGTGCGAGCGCTGGTTGTGTGCGCCATAGGCCGAGATCTCCTTCGAGCAGGGACACAGGCTGGTCACCGGGACGGTCACGGTCAGGGCCATTTCCACCGCGCCGCCGGGCGCGGCCCAGACATCGATGCCGGCATCGATGTCGAGCAGGCTGGCGACACCGGAGACGGGTGCGGCCTTGCGGATGAAGTAGGGGAAGCGCAGCTCGATGCGACCCGAATTCGCCTGCAGGTGCACCAGCATTTCGGCGAACATCTGGCGCAGGTCGCGCAAGCCGAGCGCGGGGCGCTCGCGTTCGAGCATTTCGACGAAGCGCGACATGTGGGTGCCTTTCACCTCGGGCGGCAGGCCGACGGTCATCGCCAGCGTCGCTACGGTGGGATGGGTTTCACCGGCGGCATCGATCAGGGCCAGCGGATAGCGCAGGCCCTTGACGCCGACCTGCTGGATCGCCAACTGGCGGTGATCTGGACTGGCCTGCATGTCGGGAAGAAAAAAGCGTTCGGGTGCATTCACGGTGTTCTCCTTGGGAAGTGGGCAGGCGGTTTCAGGGTTTTTCGGCCAGGCGGCGCTCGATCTGCGCGATCAGGCTGCGGCTGTCGGGAGCGGTCAGGGTGTTAAAGCTCTCGACCGTGTTGCCGCTGCGGTCGATCAGGTACTTGTGGAAGTTCCACTTCGGCGCGGTCCCGCTTTTGGCGATCAGCTGCTTGTAGAAGGCGTGGGTCTTCGGCGCGGCGATGTCGGTCTTGGCCATCATCGGAAACCTGATGCCGTAGGTCGTGCGGCAGAAATCGGCGATCTCCTTGTTGCTGCCGGGCTCCTGATCACCAAAATCATTGGACGGAAAACCGACCACTACCAGGCCGCGGTCCTTGTATTTGTCGTAGACATTATCAAGGCCCTCATACTGGCCGGTGAAGCCGCAGAGGCTCGCCGTGTTCACCACCAGAATCACCTTGCCCTGGTACTGGCAAAGCGACTGTGGAGAGCTGTCCTGCAGGCGCGGAAAGCTGTGGTTGAGCAGGGACGGGCAAGTGGAAGCGACGGCCGGCAAGGCGGCGATGAGACTCGCAGCGGTAACCAGCAACTTGGTCAAACTTTTGAAAACCATCATTTTGTCCTGGACAAATTAAGATATTGAGCGCAAGATAGCGGCTCAAATTCAGCTTGTCAACCGATTTGTCTTGGACATAAAATAATTTCATGGACAACACTCAAATTGCAGCCGCACCCGCCCAGGGCGGCGGAATAGGCATCGCCGCCGTCGAGCGCGACACCGGCCTGGGCAAGGACACGCTGCGTGTCTGGGAGCGCCGCTACGGCTTTCCGCAGCCCTTGCGCGATGCCTTCGGCGAACGGATTTATCCGGCCGAGCAGGTCGAGCACCTGCGCCTGATCAAGCGCCTGATGGATCAGGGCCAGCGCCCGGGGGCGCTGTTGCGCCAGCCGATTGCCGAATTGACCGAACGCCTGGCCGCCAGCCCGGCAAAAGTCGGCGCCGACGACACGGCGGACTGGATCGTGCCCATGCTCAAGGCGCGCGACATCGACCCCCTGCGCGCCGAATTGGCCCAGCGCCTGGCGCGCGACGGCCTCGAACGTTTCGTCATCGAAACCGTACCGGCGCTCAACCGGCGCATCGGCGACGGCTGGATGTCCGGCGAGATCGCAATTTTCGAAGAGCATCTCTATACCGAACTGGTGCAGAACCAGTTGCGCTCGTCAATACATGCATTGGGTGGCCGCGGTACGCGACCGCAGATCCTGCTGACCACGGTCAAGGACGAAGAGCACGTGCTCGGACAGCTGATGGTCGAGGCCCTGCTCGCCGCCAACGGCGCCTTTGCCCTGTCGCTCGGTGCGCAAACGCCGATCGCCGACATCGTCGGCGCGGCGCGGGCGACCCATACCGACATCGTCGCGCTCTCGTTTTCCGGCGCCTATCCCTGGCGCAAATCGCGCGAGGCCCTGATCGAACTGCGTGCCGCGCTGCCCGAGAGGACCGAACTCTGGGCCGGCGGCGCCGGCCTGGCCGGCCGCGGCCGCAAGATCGCCGGCGTGCTCATCATCTGCGATCTGCGCGACGTGGCGCCCGCGCTCGCCGAATGGCATGCCGCGCATCCCCAACGCGGCAGGCATTAACGTGAAACAACAGATTGGATCGCTGGTGATATCGAGCGCAGCGAGCCGATCAGTAACTCCTCCCGGTGAGGGGGCGAGGCGGGAATTCGCGACGCATGCGCCGCGCCGCGGCAGCCGGCCGGCTGTGCAAAGCCAGCCCTGGGCCGTGTAGCGGGAAGGGGGCGGACCGAGCTTGCCCGCTCATGGCAAGGCAACGGCAAACGCGTTTCATGATTTCAGGGTAGCAGTCAAAGCCATGGGCGTTAGACGCATTCCGCGGTAATGATGCAGGCTCGCTCGGCCTCATCGAGCGGCTCGAACCACTCAAGCTGCCGGTCGAGTATCGCCGCGGTCGCTTCCGATGCATCGCCGCTGCGCGCCAGCAGGCGGCGGCGAAGTTCCTCCGGCGGCGCCCCGGTGGCGAGGATCTTGAATTCGACGCCGAGTTCTGCCGCCAGCGCGGCAAAGCTGTCGCGCTCGGCACGCTTGAGGAAGGCGGCATCGACGATCACCGGCCAGCCGGCAGCGAGCAATTCGCGGCTCAAGGCCAGCAGCCGCGCATAGGTGCGCGCAGTGGCTTCCGCCGTGTAGATGCCGCCGTCCGGCGCCGAGTTGCTGTTGTCATGCGGGGCGAGGCCGAACAGGCGCTTGCGTTCGACGTCGGAGCGCAGGCGAATCAGGCTCCCGGCGTCGCGTTGTGCCGAATCCAGCAGCCGCGCCGAACTCGCGGTGGTCTTGCCCGACCCGGACAGGCCGCAGGTAATCGTAAAAGTTCCCGCAGGGACGCAGCGCGCTGGCGCTGGGCGAAGCGGGGGTTTCGCGGAGCACTGCTCCGCGCCCGCGTAGCCGGCCGGCTGTGCAAAGCCGGCCGTGGAGGGTGCGGCGATCCGCCACGCCAGGTCAAGGTAGCCACGCGCCTCGTCGAGTTCGGCCTTCGCCGCCGCCGAATCTTCCTGACGCGCGCGCAGGGCCGCGATCTTGGCGCGCACCACGGCGCGATACACGGCGTAGAAGCGCAGCACCCGCAGCGCCGCGAAGTCGCCGCCGGCCTCCAGCCAGGCATTCAGGAACCAGGCGGCCAAGCCGGGCCGTTCGTGATCGAGCAGGTCGATCCAGACGAAGGCGATCTCGCTGGCCGGATCGTTCCAGCGGAAATCCTCATTGAATTCGATGCAGTCGAAGGGCGTGACGCGGCCGTCGATCAGCACCAGGTTGCCCAGGTGCAGGTCGCCGTGTCCCTCGCGGATGAAGCCGCCGGCCTTGCGCGACGCGAAATCGCCGGCGCGGCGGGTGAATTCGGCTTCGGTCCAAGCCGCCAGTTGCTCGACTTGCGCCTGTGCCGTGGCCGGAAGCAATTGTCGCAGCTCGACGAAATTCTCGCGCGCCGCGGCGAGCACCTGTTCCGGTGCACCGAAGCTCGCATCGGGTGCGGCGATGGCGGCGGATTGTTGAAAGGAGCAGAGCGTGGCGGCAAGTTGCGCCAGATGCGCAGGCTGCAACTCGCCGCGTGCCGCCATGTGGTCGAGGCGGCCGCTCTCGTCGAAGCGCCGCATGCGCACCGCCCATTCGATCGCCGGCAGCTCGCCAATGCGCGGCTGCTGCGGGTTGCCGCCGATCGGCATCACGTCGAGATACAAGTCCGGTGCGAGGCGGCGGTTCAGCACCAGTTCGGCGCGGCAGTACGCCTCGCGCCGCGCCAGCGTGCCGTAATCGAGGAAAGGCAGGGTGATGGGCTTCTTGATCTTGTAGGCGAGGTCGCCGGCCAGCAACAGCCAGGAGGCATGGGTTTCGACCAGTTCCACGCGGTCGACGCCATGCGGATACCGGCGCGGGTCGAGCAGGGCGGCAATCAGGGGCGGCTGGGCGGCGGACATGCGCGCATTATGGCGCTGCGCGCAGGGTCCGGCGTGCGTGTGGCGCCTGACCGGCCTGCTGCTGCCGGTTGTGATGCCCCGGGTGACGGGATAGGCCGGGGCTTGCGAAACAGTGTGTCCATGGCCGGGCAGGCCGCCCGGAAAACTCAGGCGCTACAATGCGCCGGATCCCCTCTCGATCCCGGCTGTCGCCCATGACCCTGACCGAACTCCGCTACATCGTCGCCTTGGCCCGCGAGCGCCATTTCGGCCGCGCGGCGGACAAGTGCAACGTGTCGCAGCCGACGCTGTCGGTGGCGGTCAAGAAACTCGAAGACGAACTCGGCGTCGCCCTGTTCGAGCGCAGCTCCGGCGATGTGCGGCCGACGCCGATCGGCGTCGAAGTGGTGGCGCAGGCCGAGCGCGCGCTGGCCGAAGCGGCGCGCGTGGCTGAGATCGCCGCAGCCGGCAAGGATCCGCTGGCCGGTCCCCTGCGCCTCGGTGTGATCTACACCATCGGCCCCTGGCTGCTGCCGGCGCTGGTGCCGCGGGTCAAGGCGCTGGCGCCGCAGATGCCGCTGTACATCGCCGAGGGCTATACCGAAAACCTGTTGGAACGCTTGAAGTCGGCCGAGCTCGACGTGCTGGTGCTGGCCTTGCCGATCGAAGAGCCGGGCCTCGTCGCGCAGCCGGTCTATGACGAGGCCTTTCGCACCCTGGTGCCGGTGGCGCATCCCTGGGCCAAACTGAAATCGCTGCGGCCCGAGCAACTGCTCGACGAACCCTTGCTGATGCTGGGCGCCGGCAACTGCTTCCGCGACCAGGTGCTCGATTTGTGCACCCGCGCCAGCCAGGGCGAATCGCCGCAGGTGCTGGAAGGCAGTTCGCTGGAGACCATACGCCATATGGTCTCGTCGGGTGTCGGCGTGACCGTCATGCCGGCCAGCAGCGTCGACGGCATTTCTGCCAACGACCCCTTGCTGCGGGTCAAGCGCTTCGTCGAGCCCAGCCCGACGCGCCGCGTAGGCCTGGTCTGGCGGTCCAGCTTTCCGCGGCACAAGGCGATCGACGTGATCCGCCAGGCGGTACTCGATTGCCACCTGCCGGGAACCTGCACTCCGGCCCGATAGCCGGTGTCTATCGCTTCGTTGAAAAAATACAATTAGAACTTGTCGGCTTACTCGGCTAGAGTTTGGTCAGGTCCGCGAGCGTTCGCGCTTTGTGACTTGGGGTCGCGCGACGGCGCGGCGCCTCCTATCCAACGCAGAGGAGTACATCCATGCAACTCAAGGGATCCAAAACCGAAGGTAACCTGAAGGCCGCATTTGCCGGCGAATCCCAGGCCAACCGCCGCTACCTGTATTTTGCGAACAAGGCCGACATCGAAGGCTTCAACGACGTCTCCGCCGTTTTCCGCTCCACCGCGGAAGGTGAGACCGGCCACGCCCACGGCCACCTCGAGTACCTCGAAGCCTGTGGCGATCCGGCCACCGGCCTGCCGATCGGCGCGACCGCCGACAACCTGAAGGCCTCGATCGCCGGCGAGACGCACGAGTACACCGACATGTACCCGGGCATGGCCAAGACCGCGCGCGACGAAGGCTTCGACGAAATCGCCGACTGGTTCGAAACGCTGGGCAAGGCAGAGCGTTCGCACGCCAACAAGTTCCAGCGCACGCTGGACAGCCTGAACGGCTGATTTGCACTCGCGAACGGCGCGCCGTGGTCCGGCGCGCCGTATCGCCGGCGCCGACTTTTGAAATCGCAAGAAGAACGGACATCCCATGCGCGAAGGCAATCTCCAGGCTCCGACCCGTCATCCGATCGACTGGAAGAATCCCGACTTCTACAACGAAGCCTCGTGCGAGAAGGAACTCGAACGCATCTTCGACATCTGCCACGGTTGTCGCCGCTGCGTTTCGCTGTGCAATGCCTTCCCGCTGCTCTTCGATTACATCGATGAGGCCGGCGATCTTGAGACCGCCGGCGTGCCGAAGGAAAAATTCTGGAAAGTCGTCGACCAGTGTTACCTGTGCGACGTCTGCTACATGACCAAATGCCCCTACGTGCCGCCGCACGAGTGGAACCTGGATTTCCCGCACACCATGCTGCGCGCCAAGGCGATCCAGTACAAGACCGGCAAGATGAAATTCCGCGACAAGCTGCTGACCTCGACCGAACTCGTCGGCACCCTGTCCTCGATCCCCGTGGTGGCGCAGGTGGTCAATGCCGCCAACAAGTTTGGTCCGGCGCGCGTCGTGTTGCAGAAGGCGCTCGGCGTCGATGCCCGGCGCGAACTGCCCGAGTTCGACTCGTTCAACTTCCGCGCCGACTCGGCCGCCAGCCACAACCATCCGGTGAAGGATGGCGCCAAGAGCCCCGGCAAGGTTGCTGTGTTCTCCACCTGCTACGTCAATTACAACGAGCCCGGCATCGGCCACGACCTGTTGAAACTCCTCGACCACAACGAGATTCCCTACCGCATCGTGCAGGGCGAAACCTGCTGCGGCATGCCCAAGCTGGAACTGGGCGACCTCGACACCGTCGAGAAATACAAGGAACGCAACATTCCGCTGATGCACGAACTGGCGCAGCAGGGCTATGCCATCGTCACGCCGGTGCCGTCGTGCACGCTGATGTTCAAGAGCGAGATCCCGCTGATGTTCCCCGAAGACGCGCGCTGCAAGGAAGTGTCCGACGCGATGTTCGACCCCTTCGAGTATTTCGTGCTGCGCAACAAGGACGGCCTGCTCAAGACCGACTTCAAGGTGGATCTGGGCAAGGTTTCGTACCACATCCCCTGTCACTCGCGGGTGCAGAACGTCGGCAGGAAGACCGAAGAAATGCTCAAGATGACGGGAGCAACGGTGAACACGGTGGAACGCTGCGCCGGCCACGACGGCACCTGGGGCGTCAAGGAGGAGTATTACGAACTGTCGATGAAAATCGGCAAGCCCGTGTTCAAGGCCATGGCCAAGGACGAACCCGACTACGTCAGTTCCGACTGCGCCATCGCCGGCCGCCACATCCTGCAGGGCATGAACGAGGCCGGCGCCGCCGGGCGGAAAGAGAAACAGCATCCGCTCACGCTGCTCAGAATTGCTTACGGACTGGAATAAATGGAAACCGCAATGACCATCACCCGTGATTCCCTGATGACCCTAGAAGCCTATGCCAGGGCGCGTCCCGCCATGCGCGCCGAGGTCATCGAACAGAAAAAGCTGCGTCGCGTCAAGCTCGGCGAGAACATCCTGCTGATTTTCGAAAACGAACTGCTGATCCGCTATCAGATCCAGGAAATGCTCCGCGTCGAAAAGATCTTCGAGGAAGACGGCATCCGCCACGAGCTGGAATCCTATGTCCCGCTGCTGCCCACCGGTAGCAACTTCAAGGTCACCATGCAGATCGAATACGCCGACGAGAACCAGCGGCGCGAGATGCTCGCAAAACTCAAGGGCGTCGAGGACCGTGTCTGGGTCCGCGTCGCCGGCTTCGACCCGGTGTTCGCGATCGCCGATGAGGACCTCGAACGCGAGAACGCGGAAAAGACCTCGGCCGTGCATTTCCTGCGCTTCGAGCTTTCCATCGGCATGGTGGCAGCGGTCAAGTCCGGCGCCGCCCTTTCCGTCGGCATTGACCATGCCGAATACACCGCCAACACCGGCATCCTGCCGGACGCGGTCAGGGCGTCGCTGGCTTCCGACCTGCGCTGATCCTGCAAGAAGTTCCCGCAGGGACGCACCGCGCTGGCGCCGGCGGGACGGCGATTCAGACCGCCGCCAGCCGCTCCACCGTGTCCGGGTTGCGCTCCACCAAACGGATGGGCAAGGCCGCCCGGGCATTCGGACTGGCGCGGCCCTGTTCCCGGTTTTCCAGGGTGCGCGGGTTGGTACGCAGGTAGAGGGAAAAAAAGGCCGCAACAGACAGCTTCAGCCGCTCGCGCAGCGCAAGCAGCGCATCAGCGGCGGAGGGTAAACTCGGCCGCAAGTCACCGGAGGCCCCGCCATGTTTTTCGCGCTTGAAACCTGGGAACTGCTTTCCTACGCCGTCACCGTCGTCGGCCTGCCGTTCGCCATCGGCATCTTCCTCTACGAACAGCGCAAGGAGCGCGAGAACGAGGAGGAAGCGACCTGGCAGCAGCTTTCCGATGCCTACATCGACTTTCTGGAAGTGGTGCTGGCCAATCCCGACCTGAAGCTGCGCAGCCAGCGCGCCGTCGATCTCAGCGAGGAGCAGCGCGAGCGCCAACTGGTGATCTTCGACATGCTGATCGCGCTGTTCGAACGCGGTTTCCTGCTGGCCTGGGAACCGCGGATGGGCGAGAAGCAGGCGCGGCGCTGGCATTCCTGGGAAGACTACATGCGCGAGTGGTGCCGGCGCGAGGACTTCCGCGCCTGCCTGCCCGAACTGCTGCGCGGCGAAGACCCCGATTTTGCCGCTTACATCCGGCGCCTGGCCAAGGAGTCGGCCGACTGACGGGGCACTTACACCAAAGAGGTCAAAGTGAGGCAGACCGCCCTCCCGAAAAGTCGGCCATCCTCTCCCTCGATCCCTCTCCCGCTTGGGAGAGGGAAGCTGATGGCACCTCTCTCCCTTTTGGGAGAGAGGATGGGAGAGAGGGCGGGGCGGTACGGCATTTTTGCTCGACAGGCCGGGATCGGTCAGCTTCCCGATGCGTCCGGGCAGGCACGCGCCGGACCCGCGCTGATTCCCCGTCCTTTGACCCTGATCAACTGATTTTTCAGCGCTTTCGTCTACACTCGCGCCCTCTTCAAGGGGTCGCGGGAATGGCAAAACCTCAACTCGTGTGTCCGGCCGGCAGTCTGGCGGCGCTCAAGGCGGCGGTCGATAACGGCGCCGACGACGTCTATCTCGGCTTTCGCAACGACACCAACGCGCGCAATTTCGCCGGGCTCAACTTCGACGACAAGAGCCTCGCCGAAGGCGTTCGCTACGCCCATCAGCGCGGGCGCAAGGTGCTGGCCGCGATCAACACCTATGCTCAGGCCGGGCGCTTCGCCGACTGGACCGCGGCGGTCGACAAGGCCGCCGAACTCGGCATCGACGCGGTCATCATCGCCGATCCCGCCGTGCTCGACTATGCGTCGAAGACGCATCCCGCCTTGCGCCGCCACCTGTCGGTACAGGCCTCGGCCACCAGCTACGAAGCCGTCAATTTCTGTCGCGAGAAGTTCGGCATCCAGCGCGCGGTGCTGCCGCGCGTACTGACGCTGGCACAGGTCGAGAACGTGATCCGCAATACCGAAGTCGAGATCGAGGTCTTCGGCTTCGGCAGCCTGTGCGTGATGAACGAGGGCCGCTGCTGGCTGTCGTCCTACGCCACGGGCGAGTCGCCCAACACGGTCGGCGCCTGCTCGCCGGCCAAGTACGTGCAGTGGGAAAAGAAGCCGGACGAGATGGACGTGCGCCTGAACGGCATCCTCATCGATCGCTACGGCAACAATGAAAACGCCGGTTACCCGACCATCTGCAAGGGCCGCTTCGAAGTCGCGGGCGAGACCTACTACGCGATGGAAGAGCCTGCCAGTCTCAACGTGCTGGAAATGCTGCCCGAGATCATCCGCATTGGCGTTGCCGCGATCAAGGTCGAGGGCCGCCAGCGCAGCCCGACCTATGTTGCACAGGTCACGCGCAACCTGCGCCAGGCCCTCGATGCGGCGATCGCCTCACCGGACAGCTACAAGGTGAAGCCGGTCTGGGCCGCGGAACTCAGCAAGGTCGCGGAGGGTTCGCAAATTACGCTTGGCGCCTACAACCGGCCATGGCGGTGAGTGTGTTGGTACGTCATTCCCGCGAACGCGGGAATCCAGGGCTGCAGGACTGGATTCCGGGTCAAGCCCGGAATGACGAGTTTCAAGACAATTCTGATGCCTTGCGCAAATAGCATGCAAATTACACTGGGACCATTGCTGTTCTTCTGGCCGAAAGCCGAGGTCATGGAGTTCTACGCCGAGGCCGCGCAGCACCCGGCGATCGACCGCATCTATCTGGGTGAAGCCGTCTGTTCGCGCCGCCAGCAGTTGCGCACCGCGGACTGGATCGGCCTGGCGAAGGACCTGCGCGAGGCCGGCAAGGAAGTCGTGCTCACGGCGCAGGCCCTGCTCGAATCCGAAAGCGACCTCAAGGCCATGCGCCGGCTGATGGCGGATGCCGGCGGTCTGGTCGAGGCCAACGACCTCGGCGCGGTGAAGATGGCGCAGGACCAGAATCTTCCCTTCGTCGCCGGGCCGCACCTCAACATCTACAACGAGCAGACCCTGGCCTTCTTCGCCGCGCAGGGTGCAAAACGCTGGCTGCCGCCGCTGGAGGTTTCCGGCAAGGTGGTCGAAACCCTGCACCGCTCGCGTCCGGTCGGCATGGAAACCGAGGTCTTCGCCTTCGGCAAGCTGCCGCTGGCCCTTTCGGCGCGCTGCTTCACGGCGCGGCACTACGGCCTGAACAAGGACGACTGCCAGTTCAAGTGCCTCGACCATCCCGACGGCATGCTGGTGAATACGCGCGAAGGCCAGGGTTTCCTTACGCTCAACGGCATCCAGACCCTATCGGCGCAGACCGAGAGCCTGCTGGCGCAGATGTCCGAGTTGATGGCGCAAGGGATCGACGCGGTGCGCATCAGCCCGCAGGCGGAGCACACTTTCCAAATCATCGAGGCCTTCGACAAGGCGCGCAAGGGCGAGGCGGTGGAGGATAATCCGCAGTGGGCCCCGGCGGGGTTGGTGAACGGTTTCTGGTTCGGCCGCGCCGGCACGGCGCATGAGACCGCGTGAAAACGAAGTTTCAGTGCAGGCTAACGCCGGTATCATTGGCGTTAAGCGCAGCGCGCCGTAACTAAAAAATCCATGGCAAACCCCCTGCAACTGCCGACGATTCCCCCCTTCGCGCTGCCTTCGCTGGTGGCCCGGTTGGGCGCGCGCCTGCCGCAATGGCCGCATTCGGTCAACATCGCGCTGGCGCTGAATGCGGCGAAGAAACTCGGCGTGCTGCCCGAGGACAGCCTGCAGGAACTGGAAGGCCGCTACTTTCGCGTCACTGTGACGGATACCGGCATGGTCGCCGAGTTCTGTTACCGCGGCGGCAGTTTCCGCCCGGTCTTCGTTTCCCCCGAACGGCCCGACCTGCATTTCACCGCGCGCCTCTCGGCCTTCCTGCAGATGGTCAGCCGGCAGGAAGATCCCGACACCCTGTTCTTCAATCGCAGCCTTTCGATCGAGGGCGATACCGAACTCGGCCTGCGCGTGAAGAACATGCTCGACGCGCTGGAATGGCCGCAGCTTTCCTGGCAGGGCCTGCGCCCGACTTTTCTCGGCCGGGGCTGAAACCTTTCCGCCGCTTGCGGTAGCATGCCACTTTTTGGGCGGGGGTCGGCAATGAAAAAATGGCAATGCATCGTCTGCGGCTGGGTCTATGACGAGGCTACCGGCGACGAGGAACATGGCATCGCACCCGGCACGCACTGGGCCGACGTTCCCGACGGTTTCGTCTGCCCCGAATGCGGCGTGGCGAAAGCAGATTTCGTCATGATGGAAGTCTGAATAGGCACAAACGTCAACTCGTCCCCGGATCGGGTCCGGGGCAGGCTATTCCGGCGTAAGCCGGAATCCAGTCAGCGGACGGTCTGGACACCGGCTTTCGCCGGTGTGACGGACGGAAAATGGCTACCAATCAAGTGAAAGTTTGACGCAAGGCCTGGACCTGGAAAGTCGGCGCTGACGGTACGGCGCGGCGAATTAAATCCGGCGTTATGCGCGGCCTGTGTTACAGTCCAGCCCCGCTTCACCTCCTTAGCGACCGCGCCCCAGTCTGCCGGTCGTGCCTTAACGGCGACATTCAGTCCCCTCGAAGGTTACACCCCATAGAAGTTTCCGCCCAGATTGGCCTGCACGTGTGCGGGGGTCGGCTTCAGAGGTAATCAACATGCAGTTCACCGACCTCGGCCTTTCGGCCGAGCTCCTGCGCGCCATTGGCGAGCAGGGCTACACCACGCCCACCCCTGTGCAGCAACAGGCCATCCCCCACATCCTCGCCGGCCGCGATCTCGAAGCCCTGGCCCAGACCGGCACCGGCAAGACCGCGGCCTTCGTGCTGCCCATCCTGCAGCGCCTGACCAACCCGCTCGTGACTCCCTTGCAGAAAGTCACCCACACCGCGCCGCGCGTGCTGGTGCTGGTGCCGACGCGCGAACTCGCCGCCCAGGTGCTGGAAAGCGTCCGCGTCTATGGCGCCCACACCGGTCTGCGCAGCCTCGCCGTGTTCGGCGGCGTCGGCATCAATCCGCAGATCCAGACCATGCGCCGCGGCATCGACATCCTCGTCGCCACCCCCGGCCGCCTGCTCGACCATCTCGGTCAGCGCACCGTCGATCTGTCGAAAGTGCAGACCCTCGTCCTCGACGAGGCCGACCGCATGTTCGACATGGGCTTTATCCGCGACATCCGCCGCATCATCGAGAAGTTGCCGAAAGTCCGGCAGAACCTGATGTTCTCCGCCACCTTCGCCGCCGAAGTGCGCGAACTGGCCCACGCCGTCCTCAAGGACCCGGCCCTGGTCGAGGTCGCGCGCCGCAATGCGCCGGCCGAACTCGTCACGCACACGGTGATCAAGGTCGACCAGGACCAGAAGCGCGACCTGCTGTTGCACCTCTTCGCCGCCCACGGCTGGCACCAGGTGCTGGTGTTCTGCCGCACCAAGCACGGCTCCGATGCGCTGGCGCGCAAGCTGGAGCAATCCGGCGTACGCACCGCGGCGCTGCACGGCAACAAGTCGCAGAACGCCCGCACCCGGGCGCTGGCCGACTTCAAGGCCGGCAAGCTGGCGGCGCTGGTCGCCACCGACATCGCCGCGCGCGGCCTCGACATCGATTCTTTGCCGCGCGTGGTGAACTTCGAGCTGCCGAACGTGCCGGAAGACTACATCCACCGCATCGGCCGCACCGGCCGTGCCGGCGCCAGCGGCGAGGCGCTCTCCCTGGTCAGCAGCGAGGAGCGCATCCAGTTGCGCGACATCGAGCGCCTGCTGAAACGCGAGATCCCGACCTCGGTCATGCCCGGCTTCGAGCCGCAGCACAACAACTCCGTTCCGCGCGCTGCCGCCGGCCGCCCGCCGGCGCAGAAGCCTGCGCAGGCGCGCACGCGCAGCGGCAATGGGGGGCGCAGCGGCGCACCGCGTCCGGCCCGTTCGGGCGGCGGCGCCGCCAAGCCAGCCAGCCATCACAGTGGACAAAGGCATCGCTGACGCGCTTCCTCTGGCAGCCGGGCCGGGATCCCGGACCCTGGCCTTTTGTCGCGACGCGGGTAAACTCGGCCCAGGACAAAGCTGCCATGCGTATTGCGCTCGTTTCTGACATTCACGGCAATCTCGCGGCCCTCGAAGCGGTCGCCGCCGACATTCGGCGGCGCGGCGCGGATCTTGTCATCAACCTCGGCGACAACCTTTCCGGGCCCCTGTTGCCGCTCGAAACGGCGCATTTCCTGATGGCCTCGGGCTGGCTCTCGCTGGCGGGCAACCATGAACGCCAGTTGCTGGCCTGCGATCCCGGCCGCGAGGAGAACACGTCCGACGGCTATGCCCGCGCGCAACTGGGCGAGGCGGAGCTCGACTGGCTGCGTTCATTGCGCCCGCGGTATCCGCTGACGGAGGAGATCCTGTTGTGCCACGGCACGCCGGACAGCGACTGCAGCTATCTGATGGAAACAAACCACCACGGCGTCCTCAGCCTGGCGAGCGACGCGGAAATTGCCGGCCGCCTGGGCGGCGAAGTTGCGCCCGTGGTCGCCTGCGGCCACACCCATGTGCCGCGTGCGGTGCGACGGGCGACGGGGCAGTTGCTGGTCAACCCGGGCAGCGTCGGCCTGCAGGCATTCAGCGACGACGACACGGGATTTCACATCATGGAGACCGGCTCGCCGGACGCGCGCTATGCCATTGTCGAAAAGACCGCGTCGGGTTGGCTGTTCGAGCAGCGTTGTGTCCCGTACGATCACGGGTCGATGGCCGCGCTGGCGAAACTGCGCAATTTCCCGGACTGGGAGATCGCCCTGCTGAACGGGCGCGCCCGATGATGCAATTATTGGAGAAACCGTGATCAAGACATTGGCGAGAGCCTTCCTGCTGTTCCTGTTTGCCGTGCCGGCCGGCCTTGCGGCGGACAACATGAAGGCCTTTCCTCCTGCCGCCGAGGGCATGGTCCGCCACGTCCTGCAACTGCCGCAGCAGGCCGACGAATCCGGCTTCAAGCTGGAGTTGATCGTCGGCAAGACGGTCGAGACCGACGCCGGCAACCGTTACTTCTTCGGCGGCAGGATCGAAGAGGAAACCATCAAGGGCTGGGGCTTTCCGCGCTACACGCTCGCCAAGCTTGGGCCGCTGGCGGGCACGCTGATGGCCGTCGACCCGAACGCGCCGAAGGTGGCGCGCTTCATCACGCTGGGCGGCGCGCCTTACATCATCCGCTACAACAGCCGCCTGCCGGTCGTGGTCTATGTGCCCGCAGGCGTCGAGGTGCGCTACCGGATCTGGACGGCCGGAGCGGAAGTAAAGGCGATCGAGAAGGGTTGAGGCGGGCATTCATGGCATTGCCGAAATGAAGTAACACGAGGCGATCTCGCTGCAAGAATGGCTTGCCGCTTTCGGGCAGGCCGGCGGATGCGTCATCCGGCAAATTGAAAAGAAGAAGGATATCTTTGCCTTGCTCAAGCAGTGGCATGCCGCTTTTGACGGGCGCCACAACAGGGTTTCATGCGAAAAATTGCCGGAAGCCTCAACTCTGTTTCTGGTGAGCCTGTTCGGTGACGCGCAGCTCCCCACTCATCGCCGGTCTTCCCTCACATTTGCCCTTGAACTGAAGCCGCCGCCGCTGTGGGTCCCGGACGTTCGGGGCATTCCGGGAGAATTTGTCCTGTTCGACGCGGATCTCCGGCGGACGGTTCTGGTGACGCATGAAGAGACAGAATTCCTGTTCCCGGGATGAACCGTCCGGTTTGCACAATGCGGGGGCGCCCCGGGCTATCATTCCCGGCGGGCCTGCGGAATATTCTGTGACGGTCGATCGCTTTTTACATTGAGCGACAAAATCAGTCAGGAGCCATTGCCCATGTTCGGTTGGTTCAAATCCCCGCCATTCACCGATCAGCAACTCGGCGAGTTCACGCGCTCGGGAGGCCACTGGCGCGGCATGATCACGATCACCGCGGGTTCAAGCGTGCCCCTTGTGCTTGCCGGGAATCGAAGCGAACCGGACAAGCAGGCGCTGCAGATCGCGCGTGGTGTCCCGGCGCAGTTCGAGTCCTGGCGGCCGCTCATCGAGGACGCCCTGTTCGAGCATTTGTCTCCGTATGCCGAAGCCGTGGTCGCCGGCGATTACCCGCAACCTGCCGAGCCGATCCAGGAAATTGCGGCCCCGGGCCAGGTTTGGCCCTACGTTTCGCTGATCAATGTTGCCGTCACACCGCTGGATGGTTTGCTGACTATCGAGCTTGCCTACACCACCGCCTGGGATGAAGAACACACGCTCGGGGCCCGCTTCCGGGATGGCGGCTTCCTCGAACTTTGCGGCAGCATATTGCTGCCGTGAACGGAAGCGCGCCGGCCGGTGAAACCGGAGCATTGGCCTTGCGGGGCCATGGCTGGCTTGTGCATGGCCCGGCTGCCAAAGAAGGCAGCCGCCGTGCTTGAACTGAGGCCGACATGCGAGCACTGCAACAAGGCGCTGCCCCCGGATTCGATCGAAGCGCGCATCTGCTCCTACGAGTGCACCTTCTGCGCGCATTGCGTCGAGACCGTGCTGGGCAACGTCTGCCCGAACTGCGGGGGCGGATTTGAGCGCCGCCCGATCCGGCCATCGCGGAACTTGAAGGGCGACAATTTCCTCGGCAAGGATCCCGCCGGCACCGTGGTCAGGCACAGGCCGGTTGATCCGGATGAGCACGCAAGCTTCTCGGCGTCGATACGATCGATAGCACCGGAAAAACGCTAGTGCAGTGATGCATTCCTGAAGGAACATTGAAAATGCGATTCCCGGCGTTTCCGCGAAAGCGGCAACCCGGTGTTTTTGTCCGTGACCGTCGCTGAATTCCGCCCCGGATCGGAGTCCGGGGTGACGTATTCGCCGGAATAATGGACGAGGTTCAAGGACGCAAACGTTTCACGGACTTGTCCCGTGTTTCACGTCAAGCGGATGCGAATATGATGTTCCTTTGGTCTTGACCGACGTTCATCTCTAATCAGGAAAAACATCATGTCCCTCGAACTCTGGCTGGCCTTTGTCGCGGCATCGGCGGTGCTGCTGGTGATACCGGGCCCGACCATCCTGACGGTGATCAGCTACTCGCTGGCGCATGGCCGGCGCGCGAATGTGCCGCTGGTCGCCGCCGTCGCGCTGGGCGATTCGACGGCGCTGGCGCTTTCCCTGCTCGGCCTGGGCGCCATCCTGGCCAGCTCGGCCTTCTGGTTCACCGTGGTCAAGTCGGTGGGCGGCCTGTATCTGATCTACCTCGGCATCAGGCTTTTGCGTCACGGCGTCGCGCCGGCTGAAATTGCCGCGGCTGCCGCGCCGGGTTCGCGCTGGCGGCTGTTCGCCAACACCTGGCTGGTGACCGCCCTCAATCCGAAAGGCATCGTGTTTTTCATCGCCTTCCTGCCGCAATTCGTTACCCCCGGCGCCGATGTCACGCGCCAGCTGTGGATCCTGGCGGTCACCTTCGTGCTGATGGCGATTGTCAATGCGACGCTGTACACCGTGTTCGCGGCGGCGGCGCAGCGGATGCTGTCTTCGCCGCGGGCGCAGCGCGGCTTCAATCTGGCCGGGGGCTCGCTGCTTTGCATCGCCGGCATCTGGGCGTTGCTGGCGCGCCGTCCGGCGTGACGGCAAGCCGGCTTTCCACTTTGCGGGAGATCGACAGCATGGGCAATGCTTACGTCATCGGGCACATCACGGTGAAGGATGCCGAAAAATGGGACGCCTATCGCAGCGGGGTTCCGGCCACTCTGGCGCCCTGGGGCGCCGAACTGGTTTTCCGCGGCAGCGATGCCGAGGTGCTGGCCGGGCAGCATGCGCACACCGATGTCGTCGTGATCCGCTTTCCCGACCGCAAGGTGGTCGACGCCTGGCATTCGTCGGCGGCCTATCAGGCGCTGATCCCGCTGCGGCAGCAGGCGGCGGAGGTGGTCCTGCTCAGTTACGAGGGATAGCGGCCGGCGCCACGCTTCCTGTCGCAGTGCGGCGCGATGGAGAATCGGACGAGGACTGCCGTACAATTGCGCCATTGCTTCCTTTTTCCGATTCCTGACCGAGGTCCCCGATGGCAAAACCCAATTATTCGTTCGAAAAGCGCCAGAGAGATCTGGCCAAGAAGGCCAAGAAAGAGGAAAAGCGCCTGCGCAAGGCCGGCGGCCCTGCGAATCCCGAGGGTACGGAAAACCCCGAACCGGCTGCGCCGCGACCGGCGACAGAGGTAAAGACCGGGGCCTGAGTTGCCCCGCTTCAGCGACCGAGCCGGTATACCGCCAGGCTGCCGAGGAAATTCGGCTCTTCCGTAACCAGGCGGCCGGCCTCGTCGAGCACCTGGCGCTCGCGGACGACGAGGCCCATCTTGTCGCACAGGGACTCGAAATCGAGAATGGTGAAGAAGCGCAGGTTGGGCGTGTCGAACCACTCGTAGGGCAGGTCTTCGGACACCGGCATGCGCCCGGCCATGACCGCCATGCGGTTCTTCCAGTAAGCAAAATTCGGAAAGCTGACTACCGCCTCGCGCCCGACGCGCAGCATTTCGGAGAGGATGCGCTCGGTGTGGCGCACGGTTTGCAGGGTGCGCGAGAGCACGACATGGTTGAAGGTCTGGTCGTCGAAGCCGGCGAGGCCCTGCTCAAGGTTGCCCTGGATCACGTTGATGCCGTTGCCGATGGCGGCCAGGACTTCGGCGTCTTCGAGTTCGACGCCGTAGCCCTTGGCGCCGCGTTCCTCGATCAGGCGCCTCAGCAGCGAACCGTCGCCGCAACCGAGGTCGAGCACGCGTTCGCCGGGCTGCACCCAGCCGGCGATGAGGTCGAAATCCGCACGCAGCTGGACCGGGCTCATAGCTTCACCCTCTTCAGATAGCGGTCCACCACGGCGTGGTAGTGCGGGTCGTCCATCAGGAAAGAATCGTGGCCATGCTCGCTTTCGATCTCGGCGAAGGCCACATCCTGGCCGTTATGCACCAGGGCGTGCACGATCTCGCGCGAGCGCTCTGGCGAGAAGCGCCAGTCACTGGAGAATGCAACGATGAGAAACTTGGCCCGGGCAACGGCGAGCGCCGCCGCAAGGTCGCCGCCGGCGACGCGCGCCGGATCGAAATAATCCAGCGCGCGGGTCATCAACAGGTAGGTGTTGGCGTCGAAGAAACCGGCGAACTTGTCGCCCTGGTAGTGCAGGTAGGACTCGACCTCGAACTCGACGTCGAAACCGTAGCTGCCGGCTTCGGGGCGACGCTTGCGGCCGAACTTCTCGGCCATCTGGTCCTCGGCGAGGTAGGTGATGTGGCCCAGCATGCGCGCCAGGCGCAGGCCGCGCCAGGGATGGGCGCCATGCTCGTAGTAGTGGCCTTCGTGAAAGTCGGGGTCGGTCAGGATGGCCTGGCGCGCGACGTCGTTAAAGGCGATGTTCTCCGCCGTCAGGTTGGGCGCCGCGGCGATGACGATGGCGTGACGCACGCGTTCGGGATAGGTGATGGTCCAGCGCAGGGCCTGCATGCCGCCGAGGCTGCCGCCCATCACCGCAGCCCAGGCGTCGATGCCGAGGTGGTCGGCGAGCCGCGCCTGGGCGTGCACCCAGTCGATCACCGCGACCATCGGAAAATCCGCGCCCCAGGGCTTGCCGCTGGCGGGGTTGGTCGACTTCGGCCCGGTGGATCCGTGGCAGCCGCCGAGGTTGTTTACGCCGACGATGAAGAAGCGATCGGTGTCCAGCGGCCGGCCGGGGCCGACGATGTTGTCCCACCAGCCGAGGTTGGCGGGGTTGTTCGCGGTGTGCCCGGCGACATGGTGATGGCCGGACAGGGCATGGCAGACCAGGATGGCATTGGACTTCGCGGCGTTGAGGGTGCCGTAGGTTTCGTATACCAGGTCGAAGGCCGGCAGCACCCCGCCGCCCCTGAGCCGGAGGGGTTGATCGAAATGCGCGACTTGCGCGCTGACGGTACCGACGCCTGCTGACATGGATCAGAGTTTATCCAGTTGTTCGCCGATTTTGTCGGGCTCGTCGGACTTCAGGAGCTTGGCGACCCGCACCGCGAGCTGCGCGGCGTCGGACATCATGACCTGCTGCTTGACTTCGAGCACTTGCGCCGGATGCATGGAAAACTCGCGCAGGCCCATGCCGATCAGCAGCCGGGTCAGCTTCGGGTCGCCGGCCATTTCGCCGCAAACCGCGACCGGCATGCCCACCCGCTGCGCGCTCTGGATGGTCTGTGAAATCAGTTTGAGCACGGCCGGATGCACGGGGTCGTATAGATGGGCGACGGAGTCGTCGGTGCGATCGATCGCCAGCGTGTACTGGATCAGGTCGTTGGTGCCGATCGACAAAAAGTCCAGGCGGCGCAGGAAGGGTCCGAGCGCCAGCGCCGCGGCCGGGATTTCGATCATGCCGCCGACTTCGACCGCGTCGAATTTCTGTCGCGATTCGCGCAGCTGCAGCCTGGCCAGCTCGATCAGGCTAAGCGTCTGCTCGATTTCCTGGGCATGGGCCAGCATCGGGATCAGCAGACGGATCCGGCCGTAGTGCGAGGCGCGCAGGATGGCCCGCAGTTGCACCAGGAAGAGCTGCGGTTCGGCGAGGCAGAAACGGATCGCGCGCAGGCCCAGAGCCGGGTTGGGCGCGGCGCGATTGCCGGCGCGATTGCGCAGGGCGCGGGCCTCCTTGTCGGCGCCGATGTCCAGGGTGCGGATGGTGACGGGCTTGCCTCCCATCGCCTTGACCACGCTGCGATAGGCTTCGAACTGCTCGTCTTCGTCGGGCAGTTCGTCGCGATTCATAAAGAGGAATTCGGTGCGGAACAAGCCGACGCCATCGGCGCCGACCTCCGTCGCCCGCTCGGCGTCCTGCGGCAGCTCGATGTTGGCGTGCAGCTGCACATCCTCGCCATCGAGCGTGCGCGGCCGGCCGATCAGCAGACGCTTGAGCTTGGAGCGCTCGAGCAGGAGCTCGGTCTTGCGCAGCCGGTACTCGGCGAGCACGCCCGAGGTGGGCTCGACGATCAGCACGCCGCGTGTGCCGTCGACGATCAGCAGGTCGTCGTCCTGGATCAGCGGCCGGGCATGCTGCATGCCGACCACCGCCGGGATCGCCAGGCTGCGCGCGACGATGGCGGTGTGCGAGGTGCTGCCGCCCATGTCGGTGACGAAGCCGCCGATCTTCAAGGTCTTGAACTGGATGGTGTCGGCCGGGGAAAGATCATTGGCGACCACGATCAGGTCGTCGTCACCCGCGACCGACTTGCGCCTGGACATCTTGCGCTGCTTGCCCTGCAGCACCTTGAGCACCCGCTCGACTACCTGCACGATGTCGTGCTTGCGCTCGCGCAGGTAGGCGTCCTCGAATTCGTCGAACTGGTCGACCACCAGTTGCATCTGCTGCACCATGGCCCACTCGGCATTGCAGCGGCGTTCGCGGATCAGCTCGCGCACGCCGTCGGTCAGGGCCGTGTCGGCGAGGATCATGGAATGCACATCGACGAAGGCGGAAAGCTCGGCCGGCGCCCCGGGCACGCTGGCCTCCGCACGCAATGCGTCGAGCTCGGCGCCGGCGCTGGCCACGGCATTGTCGAAGCGCGCCAGTTCGCCGGCCACGTCGCGCTCGCGCAACTGGTAGTGGGCGACTTCCAGCGCCGCATGCGAAACCAGGTGCGCCCGCCCGATCGCGATGCCGCCCGAGACGGCCTGGCCGTGGAGGCTGAAAGTCATGGGTGCGCCCCGCCGCACGGCCGCCCGAAGGCGGGGCAGCCATTACCCGGAGCCGGCAAAGCCAGCCGTGGAACGGGAGTGAGGGGTGGGTTGTTCATTCGTCTTCACCGAACTTGCCGGCGACCAGCACCTGCAGGGCCGCTGCGGCCTCTTCGGCGCGTTCGCCCTCGGTATCGATGATCACGGTCGAGCCCTTGCCGGCGGCCAGCATCATCACCCCCATGATGCTCTTGGCATTGATGCGGCGGCTGCCGCGCTCCATCCAGACCTCGCAGGGGAAGGAACCGGCGAGCTGGGTCAGCTTGGCCGAGGCGCGGGCATGCAGGCCCAGCTTGTTGAGGATTTCGGCTTCGACGCGCGGCATCAGTGTTTCAGCATGTTAAGAACGCCGTCGCGGCCGCCGGCAATGCTGCGGGTCACCAGGATGTCCATGTCCTTGTCGCGGTAGGCGATGGCGCGCAGCAGCATGGGCAGGTTCACGCCGGCGATGCCTTCGATGCGCCCCGGTTCGAGCAGCTTCATGGCCAGGTTGGACGGCGTGGCGCCGTAGATGTCGGTCAGGATCAGCACGCCGCGCCCGGTATCGACCAGTTTCAGCATGCCGCGCGCCAGCGGCAGGGCATCCAGCGGGTCGTCCTGCGCGGCGACGCCAAGCTGGGCGATTTGCAGGGGTCGCTTGTTGAGCACGTGGCAGGCACACTGGATCAGCGCTTCGCCATAGGTACTGTGGGTAAGGAGAAAAAGCCCGATCATGGCGCCATTCTATCGGATCAGCATCCAGGCCAGAACCAGTGCGGCGGCCAGCGCGAGGCCGGTCCCCAGTCGCCGAGCCCAGCGCTGCTTGCCGGCTTCGAGTTCATTGTCGGCATCGACGATGCGGCGAATCCGCATCAGGGCCGCGATGCCGACGGTGCGCCGCACGGCGCTCCGGATTTTCTCGTCATCGCTCATGGCACCACCTCCAGCCTGAGGTCCGGCACTTCGATCTTCAGGCGCGCCTGCATTGCCGGCGTTGCGCTCGCCGTACCGTCAGCGCCGACTTTCAGGACCGCGACAACGCCGAGTTTTTGTGCCATCGCGCGCCATTCGCTTCCGGCGATGAAAATGGGTTTGGACAGCGCGTCGGACCGCATGCCGGCCGCCGGCCCCGGCGCGATCAGTACCGTCACGGCCTGCGTGCCTTCGGCCGGAAATCCCGTGCGCGGATCGAGCAGGTGACAGTAGCGGCGCCCCGCCACTTCGAAATAGCGGTGGTAGTCGCCCGAGGTGCCGATGGCTTCGCCGTCACGCAGTTCCAGCGTCGCCAGCGGCGCGCCGCCGACGCCCTGCGGCCGCGGATGCTGGATGCCGATGCGCCACGGCGTGCCAGCGCCGTCGCGGCTGCCCAGCGCCGCGACGTTGCCGCCGATGTTGATCAGCGCATTGCCGATGCCGTCCTGTTTCAGCAGGGCGGCGGCGCGGTCGAGCGCGACGCCTTTTAAATACCCACCGAAATCGAGGGCGACGCTCCTGTTGCTGCTGCTGACATGTTTGCCGTCCACGCGCAGGTCGGCAATCGACGGATGCTGCGCCAGCAGCGCCTTGACCGCCGCGGCATCGGGCAGGCGCGCCTGTATGTCGTCCGCGTGGAAACCCCAGAGGGCGATCAGGCCGCCGATGCCAGGATCGAACAAATGGTCGCCGGCGGCGGCGACGGCCTGCGCTTCGCGGATGTAGGCGGCGAATTCGGCACTGACCTCCTGGCTGCGCCCGGCCGCTATGGCTTCGTTCAGCGCCGACAGTTCGGAAGGCTGCCAGGCATGGTAGCTGCGATGCAGGCGGTCGAACTCCTGCAACACGCGATTGCCGGCGGTGCGCGCCTGCGCTTCCGGGACGCCGGCGATGGCCAGGTCGACGCGGGTGCCGAAGACATAGGACTCCTGCCGCCAGGGCTCGGGCTGGCCGCAGGCGGCTAGCAGCCAGGCCGCGACGAGCAGGCTCAGGAGCCGGACGGCTCTCCGCATTCGCGTTCCAGCGCGTCTACCAGCATGGCGGCGACGTCGAAACGCGTCTGCTGCGTGATCTCGACGAAGCAGGTGGGGCTGGTGACGTTGATCTCGGTCAGGCTGTCACCGATGATGTCCAGCCCGACGATCAGGAGGCCGCGCGCCCAGAGAGTCGGCGCCAGCGCCTCGGCTATTTCACGGTCGCGGCCCAGCAACGGCCGGGCCATGCCTTTGCCGCCGGCGGCGAGGTTGCCGCGCGATTCGCCGGCCTTGGGGATGCGCGCCAGGCAGTAGGGCACCGGTTCGCCGGCGATCAGCAGGATACGCTTGTCGCCGTGGCTGATGGCCGGCAGGTAGCGCTGCGCCATGATGCTGCGCGCGCCGAAACTGGTCAGGGTCTCGACGATGACATTGCGGTTGGGGTCGTCCTTCAGCACGCGGAAAATGCTGCTGCCGCCCATGCCGTCGAGCGGCTTGAGGATGACGTCGCCGAGTTCGTCGATGAAGGCGTGGATGTCGGCCGGATCGCGCGCGATCAGCGTGGTCGGCGCGAACTGCGGGAATTCAGCGATGGCGACTTTTTCCGAATGGTCGCGAATCGAGCGAGGCTTGTTCCAGATGCGCGCGCCTTCGGCCTCGGCGCGCTCCAGCAGCCAGGTGGCGGCGACATACTCGAAATCGAAGGGCGGGTCCTGGCGCATCAGCACGGCGTCGAAGGCCGTCAGCGGCAGAACGATTTCGTCAGCAACAGCAAACCACGCCGTATCGTCAGCGCCGACTTTTAGTTTCTGTGCGCGCGCGGCGACACGCGCATCGCGCCAGGTCAGCGCCGTGCGCTGGATGGCCCACACCTCGTGGCCGCGCTTCGCCGCAACGCGCATCATCGCCACGCTCGAATCCTTGCAGGCCTTGAGGCTTTCCAGCGGATCGAGGATGAACGCAAGCTTCATGGGCTAAGCCTCGAAAACCGAAAAGCGTTCACCACCAAGACACCAAGAACACCAAGGGGCACAAAGGAAAACCGGATACCACACGCCTTCGACTCTCTTGGTGCATCTTTGTGCCCTTGGTGTCTTGGTGGTGAAGATCTTGAATTCTGCATACGAAATGTAACGGGTTCAGCCATAAGAGACTACTCCTGCGGCGCGGCGCGTTCGAGTTCGAGGGACGCCGCCAGCATCGCCAGCCGCGCCACCACGCCGTAGGCATAGAAGCGGTTGGGCGGCGCGTCGGGGCCGAGCCGGGTGTCGGGCAGGCTGCAGCCGGTGTCGAAGGCCAGCGGCTTGAAGGTCATGCCCGGGGCATTGAGGTTCTCGTCGATGCCGCGCGCGGTATTGACGCGGTAGAAACCGCCGACGACGTAGCGGTCGATCATGTACACCACCGGCTCGGCGGTGCCTTCGTCGACGCGCTCGAAGGTCGGCACGCCTTCCTGGATGATGACCTCGGTCACCGCCATGCCTTCCTTGACCACGGCCATCTTGTTGCGCTGCTTGCGATTCAGGTTTTTTACTTCGCTGGCGTCCTTCACCGTCATGATGCCCATGCCGTAGGTGCCGGCGTCGGCCTTGACGATGACGAAGGGTTCCGACTCGATGCCGTATTCCTTGTACTTGGCGCGCATGCGGTAGAGCAGCGTGTCGATGTTGGCGGCGAGGCATTCCTCCCCGGCGCGCTCGTGGAAATTCACCTTGCCGCAGGTTTCGAATTCGGAGTTGATCAGCCAGGGATCGATGTCCAACTCGTTCGCGAAGCTGATGGCGACATCCTGGTAGGCGGCGAAATGCAGCGACTTGCGGCGCACGTGCCAGCCGGCCCACAGCGGCGGAATGAGGAACTGTTCGTTGATGTCCTGCAGGAGTTCCGGCACGCCGCCGGAGAGATCGTTGTTGAGCAGGATGGCGCAGGGATCGAAGTCTTCGAGGCCGAGGCGGCGACCTCCGGCGCAGAGGCGCTTCAACGGCTCCAGCACCAGCTTCTGCCCGTCCGGCAGGTCGAGCGTGGTGGGTTCCGTGATCTCCGGCAGCAGGCTGCCGATGCGTACGTTCAATCCCGTGTGATGCAGGATGGTGGCCAGGCGCGCTACGTTCATCAGGTAGAACTGGTTGCGAGTGTGGTTCTCCGGCACCAGCAAAAGGTTCCTCGCCTCCGGGCAGATCTTCTCGATCGCCGACATCGCCGCCTGCACGCACAGCGGCAGGAAGGCGGGGTTTAGGTTGTTGAAGCCGCCGGGAAACAGGTTGGTGTCGACCGGCGCCAGCTTGAAGCCGGCATTGCGCAGGTCGACCGATGTGTAGAACGGCGGCGTGTGCTCCAGCCATTGCGTGCGCAGCCAGCGCTCGACGGTGACGTCATTGTCGAGGATGCGCCGCTCGAGTTCGAGCAGCGGCCCGGTCAGCGCGGTGGTGAGATGTGGAACCATGGGTTTCTGTTACCTGGTCAAACCGTGAGCGGTTTTGCCGGAAGATATTACACCAGACCCTTGACCGCGAATTCGGCGAAGGCCTCGGGCAGCAGGGTCTGTTCGATGCTGCGCTGGGAAAACAGGAAGCGGCCGTCGCAGACGAATCCGAGTTCATGCCAATCGACATCGTTGAGCATTTCGGTCAGGCGCTGCAGGTCGGTGGCCTTAAGCTTCGTGCGATGCGGGAACAGCGCCATCACCGAGCCGTCGTAGTTCTTGCAGGGATGCAGGAAGAAGGGCCGCGGATTGCGCGTCTTGTTGTTGACGTAGATGCGCGGTGCATCGGAAACATGGTGGCGGCGGCCCCACTTCCACCAGTTGTTCGCGTCGAAGCGCGCGACGCGACGCGCCAGCAGGCGCTCCTTGAACTGTTCCAGCCAGGCGATCGGGCCTTCCTGGTCGAGGTAGATCATGCGCCGCGTGGCGCCGGTCTGCGCGGTCTTCGAACAGACGAATTCGGTGTTGGCATGCGCCTCGTCGCTGAAGATCTCGTCGGCGCCGGACACCGCGCCGACCTTGACGGCGAACACGCTGGCCAGCGGCAGGCTGTAGATGCCGCGGGTAAACATCAGTTGCCCGCCGGACAGCGCCATGCGCCGCCCGTCATGCAGGCGATGGCTGGCGTTGCCCTTTTCGAAGCGCCAGATGGCGCAGTTGGGCGCGGCGCCGTGGAAGATCTTCGCGTCGCCGAGGTCCTCGAAATCGGTGATGGTGCCCTGGTCGTTGAGCCAGGTATTGAGGCGCCCGGCGCCGGTAGCCTTGAGGAAGTCGCGCGGGGTGATGAGGATCAGTTCGCCGCCTGGCTGCAAATGCCGCACGCACTTTTCGATGAAATGCAGGTAGAGGTTGGCATGGCCGTCGAGCAGGCCGGAGCCGAGGCGCACCGCGGTTTCCGGCAGGATGTCGCGCGCCTTGACGTAGGGCGGGTTGCCGATCACGGTGGCGAACTTCTCGCTCTCGGGATAGGCGAAGAAATCCAGGTTGAGCGCGCCGGGCGGACAGTGGGCCGGATCCATTTCGATCGCCACGCAGCCGGGCAGGTGCCCGGAAAACGCGCCGTCGCCACAGGCCGGGTCGAGCACGCGGCCAGCGTTGCGGCGCAGGTCGAGCATGCGCCCGACGATTTCGGGCGGGGTGAAGACCTGCCCGTAGCGGGCTATGTCAAAAGTCGGCGCTGGCGGCACGGCGTTTGAAAGAAATCCCGGCGCGGGGCCGGGATCGTCGGCTTCGTCGGCAGCGATCAGAACGTGCCTATCACCCACATCGGCACGCGGATGCCGGAGTCGAGGCTGTGGCGCATGAAGTTGCCGTCGCCGGCGTTGTCCATCATGTAGTAGGGCACACCGTGCGGCGGGGTGACCTTGAGCATGTAGAGCTTGCCGTTCATGCGGTATTCCTCGACCTTGTCTTCGCCGCGCCGCATGATGGTGACCTGCGGCTCGAGCGGCTCGTCCAGGCTCGTCGGCGGCGGGGGCGGCTCCGGGATGGGCTCCAGCTTCGGCGGACGGGTCTGCGCGGCAACATTCAGCGCAAGGGCGGAAAGCAACAAAACGATAGTGCGGCGCATGGCGTGTCCTTCAGGAATTGCTGCCAGTTTATCAAAGGTTCAGCAGCAATTCGTGTTCTTCCGGCAGGGGGCCGAAACCGCGCGTTTCGTAATGGTCGAAAATCGCCGCGACTATCCGCTCCGGTTCGTCGATGACCTGCAGCAGGTCGAGGTCTTCGGCGTTGATCATGCCTTCCGCCACCAGCCGCTCGCGGAACCAGTCCAGCATGCCGGCCCAGAACTCGGCGCCGACCAGGATCAGCGGAATGCGCGGGGTCTTGCCGGTCTGGATCAGCGTCAGGGCCTCGAGCAGTTCGTCGAGCGTGCCGAAGCCGCCGGGCATCACCACATAGGCGGCGGCGACCTTGACGAACATGTACTTGCGGGCGAAGAAGTGGCGGAAGCTCTGCGAGATGTCTTGGTAACGGTTGGCCTGCTGCTCGTGCGGCAACTGGATGTTGAGGCCGATGGACAGGCTCTTGCCTTCGAAGGCGCCCTTGTTGGCCGCCTCCATGACGCCGGGCCCGCCGCCGGAGACCACCGAAAAGCCGGCGTCGGACAGTTGCCGGGCGATCTGCTCGGTGAGCTGGTAGTAGCGCGAATCGGGCGTGACGCGCGCGCTGCCGAAGATCGACACGGCCGGCCGGATGGCGGCCAGGCGCTCGGTCGCCTCGACGAACTCTGACATAATGCCGAACACTCGCCAGGCTTCGCGGGCGCTGGTCGCGGCCTGCCGGGCCGGGGCCGACTCGAAGCCCCTGGGTCCCTTCGCCAGGCTTCCGGGTACCTTGTCCTTCTCATTCATATAGCATCGCTCCTCCATGCCCACGCTTCTGCTCGTCGACGGCTCGTCCTACCTTTACCGCGCGTTTCATGCCCTGCCAGACCTGCGCACGTCCAATGGCGAGCCCACGGGGGCGGTCCGCGGCGTGCTGTCGATGCTGCGCGTGCTCGAAGCCGACTATAAGTCAGATTATCGCGCCGTGGTATTCGACGCCAAGGGCAAGACCTTCCGCGACGACTGGTATCCGGAGTACAAGGCGCACCGGCCCTCGATGCCGGAAGACCTGGCGGCGCAGATCGCGCCGCTGCACGAATGCATCCGCGCCGCCGGCTGGCCGCTGCTGATGGTCGACGGCGTCGAGGCCGACGATGTGATCGGCACCCTGTCGCGGCAGGCGACGGAGGCCGGCATCGACTGCGTGATTTCGACCGGCGACAAGGATCTCACGCAACTCGTCAATCCGCGTGTCAGGCTGGTCAATACCATGAGCAACGAAGTGCTCGACGAGGCCGGGGTCAAGGCCAAGTTCGGCGTGCCGCCGGAACGCATCGTCGATTACCTGGCGCTGGTGGGCGACACCTCGGACGGCATTCCCGGCGTGCCCAAGGTGGGGCCGAAGACCGCCGTAAAATGGCTCGACGCTTGGGGCTCGCTCGAGGCAATCGTAGCCCATGCCGGCGAGATAAGCGGCGCGGTCGGCGAGAACCTGCGCCAGCACCTCGATTTCCTGCCGCTGGGCGTCAAGCTGGTCACGGTGGTGTGCGACCTGCCGCTGCCGCTGGCGGTCAGCGAACTTGCGCCGCAGGCACCGGACAGGGAGACGCTGGCCGCGCTGTATGCGCGGCTGGAGTTCAAGGGCTGGTTGCGCGAGCTGAACGGTGAGGCGCCGCCGCCGGCTACGCGCTCGCGAATTGCCGTATCGCCGGCGCCGACTTTTTCGGCGGCGCCGATGGTCGAGCCCGACCGCAGTGCCTACGAATGCATCCTTGATCTGGAGCAACTCGACGCCTGGCTGGCCCGCCTGGACTCTGCCGTGCTGGTTTCCCTCGATACCGAAACCACATCCCTCGATCCGCTGCAGGCACAGCTGGTCGGCATTTCCTTCGCCGTCATGGAAGGCGCAGCAATGCGCGCCGCCTACCTGCCGCTGGGCCACGGCTATGCCGGCGCTCCGGCGCAACTGCCGCTGGGCGATACGCTGGCAAAGCTCAGGCCCTGGCTGGAATCCGAACGCCACGGCAAGCTCGGCCAGCACCTCAAGTACGACCGCCATGTCTTCGCCAACCACGGCGTGCAATTGCGCGGCATCGTCGAGGACACGCTGCTGCAGTCCTACGTGCTCGAATCCGACAAGACCCACGACCTCGGCGCGCTCGCGGCGCGCCATTGCGCGCTGGCCACCATCAGCTACGACGCCGTCACCGGCAAGGGCGCCAACCGCATTTCCTTCGCCCAGGTCGACGTCGCGCGCGCCGCAGAATACGCCGCCGAAGACGCCGATGTCACGCTGCGCGTGCATCAGGTGCTGCGCCCGCAGCTTGCCGCCGAGCCGGAACTGGAAAGCCTTTACCGCGACCTCGAACTGCCGATCGCCGAAGTGTTGTTCCGCATCGAGCGCAACGGCGTGCTGATCGATGCCGCAACCCTGGCGCAGCAAAGCGACGAACTCGGGCGCAAGATCATGGCGCTGGAAGCCGAGGCTCAGCAACTGGCCGGCCAGCCCTTCAACCTGAATTCACCCAAGCAGCTGGCCGAAATCCTGTTCAACCAGCAGGGCTTGCCGGTGGTGAAGAAGACGCCTTCGGGCGGCCCTTCGACCGACGAGGAAGTGCTGGAAAAACTGGCCGAGGACTATCCGCTGCCGAAGAAAATCCTCGAACACCGCAGCCTGGCGAAACTCAAGAACACCTACACCGACAAGCTGCCGAAGATGATCAACCCGGCCACCGGCCGCGTACACACCAGCTTCGGCCAGGCCACGGCGGTCACCGGGCGGCTGGCCTCGACCGAGCCCAACCTGCAGAACATTCCGATCCGCACCGCGGAGGGCCGCCGCATCCGCTCGGCCTTCGTCGTGCCGGAAAATCGCCGTATCGTCAGCGCCGACTATTCGCAGATCGAGCTGCGCATCATGGCTCACCTCTCGGATGATCCGCGCCTGCTGGAAGCCTTCGCGCAAGGGGAAGACGTGCATCGCGCCACGGCCGGCGAGGTCTTCGGCCTGACGCCGATCGAGGTGACGAGCGAACAGCGGCGCGCCGCCAAGGCGATCAACTTCGGCCTGATCTACGGCATGAGCGCCTTCGGCCTGGCCAAGCAGATCGGCGTCGACCGCAGCGCGGCGCAGGCCTACATGGACCGCTACTTCGCCCGCTATCCGGGCGTTGCCCGCTACATGGAAGAGACCCGCGCCGGCGCCCGAGACAAGGGTTATGTCGAAACCGTGTTCGGCCGCCGCCTGTGGCTGCCCGAGATCAGGTCGTCGAATGCCGGCCGCCGCCAGGGCGCGGAGCGCGCCGCGATCAACGCGCCGATGCAGGGCACCGCCGCGGATCTCATCAAGCGCGCCATGCTGGCGGTGCAGGACTGGCTCGATGCGCAAAAACTGCAGACCCTGCTGATCCTGCAGGTGCACGACGAACTGGTGCTGGAAGTGCCGGAAGCGGAACTCGCGGTGGTGCGCGAATCCCTGCCGAAACTGATGGGTGGCGTCGCCCAGCTCAAGGTGCCGCTGCTGGTGGAAGTCGGGGTCGGTGCCAACTGGGACGCAGCACACTGAGCTTATGAATAAATCTACTGCGCGTGCCGGATCGGGGCTTGGGCGGTGCTCGCTATCCTCACATATAAAACATATGTTCCGGTAGCTGCGCTCCGGCCGCACCCCGCTGCGGCCCGCTCGCTACGATTTCTTCACAAGCTCTAAGCCCTGAAAGGCAGGCTTCGGCAGCCATGCCCCATTTGGCCTGACAACGGTAATTTCTCCACGTCGCCTGTTAAAGCACATTCAGTTCGCAAGCTTGTTGCTTGACCTGATTACACTTTTCCACGAAACTTGCCGTCATGAGCATTTCCCTCGATCCCCTTGAGCGCAAGGTCGAACAGATAGTGGCCGTGTGCGCGAGCCTGCGCGCGGAGAATCAGGCCTTGCGTGCCCATGTCGCCGGCCTCGAGGCCGAGAAGGCCGCGCTGGCACAGAAGGTCGACATTGCGCGCGAGCGCCTCGAGGGCCTGATGGCGCAGTTGCCCGACGAATGAAAAAAACCCTGGAAGTCACCCTGCTGGGCAAGGACTATCGCGTCGCCTGCGAGCCTGG
>JBIKKY010000116.1:0-3802 GCA_044360105.1 Sulfuritalea sp. | reverse complement strand
TAATGGCCGCAAAGAAATCCGCAATAAAAGTCCGCAGCAAGGCATCAGCACGTCCAGCGCAGAAGCGTGACCCGCTTGCCAGCCCCCCCGCTGCAATGGATGATGGGCAGGGAGCGGTTGCCGCTGGCTTCACTGTCATCGGTATTGGCCGCGAAGGTTTCCTGACCGATTTTTTGCAACGCGTCACCCGGATGCCGGCGGCGGAACCCGTGGTACAGATTCGGGTAGGTGAACCGGCATGATCTGGAAAATCATTCAGTGGCGCTCGCTCAACACAAGAGTGACCATTTTCACGCTGATCATTTTCGTGGTCAGCCTCTGGTCGCTGGCGTTCTACGCCACCCGGACGTTGCGCACCGATATGGAGCGCCAGTTGGGCGAGCAACAGGTCTCGACGATTTCCGTTGTCGCCACAGATATCAATTGGGAACTGGATGACCGATTGAAAGCACTGGAAGCGGTTGCCGGAGGAGTCCGCCCAACCCTGCTGGGCAATCCAGCGACTCTCCAGATACATCTGGAGGAACGCCTGGGCCTTCTGCAAATGTTCAACGGCGGCGTCATTGCCTACAGGCTAGACGGCACTGCGATCGCCGAAATCCCGCGAGAGGCCGGGCGGGTTGGAACCAATTACATGGACATTGATACCGTTGCTACCGCCCTACGGGACGGGAAATCAAATATTGGTCGGCCAGTAATGGGGAAGAAGCTGAACGCACCGGTGTTCGGAATGACAGCGCCGATTCGTGATGCCCAGGGGACGGTAATCGGGGCCTTGGCTGGCGTGGTGAATCTGGGCATGCCAAATTTTCTGGACAAGATCACTGGAAACACCTACGGGAAAACCGGTGGCTATGTGCTGGTCGAGCGGCAGTCCCGTCTTGTTGTCACCGCCACGGACAGAAGCCGCATTATGGAATCGCTGCCCGCCGCCGGTGTCCACGCGGTGGTTGACCGCTTCGCTCAGGGCTACGAGGGTTCGGCCGTTTCACCCAATCCGAAAGGCGTCGAAGTACTGGTTTCGGGAAAAGGTATTGCCGTAGCGGGGTGGTACCTGCTGGCTTCGCTGCCCACCGAGGAAGCCTTTGCCCCAATAAGCGACATGAGGGAACGCATGATTGGGGCCGCGGCCTTTCTTACCTTGCTGGCGGGTGCTCTGACCTGGTGGATGTTGAGACGCCAGCTTGCCCCGATGCTCGCTGCCTCGAAACTGCTGGCCACCCTGTCGGCTACAAATCAGCCACCGCAGTCCCTGCCCATTACCCGTCAGGACGAAATCGGGCAACTGATTGGCGGCTTCAACGGCCTGCTGGAGACCTTGGCACAACGGGAGGACGCACTGAAGGAGAGCGAAGAAAGCCTTTCCATCACGCTGCACTCGATTGGCGATGCGGTCATCGCCACCGACGCGAGCGGACGGGTGACCCGGATGAACCGAACCGCCGAGCGCCTCTCGGGATGGACTCTGGCCGACGCCCGCGACCGACCGCTGGCCGAGGTGTTCCGCATCATCAATGCCGCGACCCGCGCGACGGTGCCCGACCCAGTGCAACTGGTGATGGCGCATGGCCAGGTAGTTGGCCTCGCCAACCATACGGTGTTGCTGGCCAGGGATGGACGGGAATACCAGATTGCCGACAGCGCAGCACCCATCCGCAATGCCGCCGGAGAAATCGTCGGCGTGGTGCTGGTGTTCAGCGATGTCACCGAGAAATACCTGGCGGAGGAGGCGTTGCAGCTGACCCGCTTCAGCGTCGAGGCAGCATCTGACTCACTCTTCTGGATTACGCCAGACGCACGCATTGTGGATGTCAATGCAGCCGCATGTCGTGCCCTCGGTTACACACGGGAAGAATTGCTCCAACTGAGTGTTTCAGACGTCGATGCTCACTACAACGCCGAGCTTTGGCCGCAACATTTTGCCGAACTTCGTCAGCGTGGCTCCTTGACGTTTGAGTCCGAGCAGCGCACCAAGGACGGACGGTTGCTCCCCGTGGAAGTTGTCGCCAATTATGTCAAGCATGGCAACCAGGAACGCAACTGCGCCTTCGTCCGCGACATCACCGAGCGCAAGAAAACCGAGGATGCTCTTCGAGCCAGCGAAAGTCGTTTCCGCAGCTATTTCGATCAGCCGATGGTCGGCGTCGCCATTACGTCGCCGGAAAAGGGCTGGATCGAAATCAATGGGCACTTGTGCAATATGCTTGGATATGCCAAAGAAGAGCTCGCTCGCCTGACGTGGGCCGAATGCACTCACCCCGATGACCTTGCCGCCGACGTAACCCTGTTCGAACGTGTGCTGAGGGGCGAAATCGACAGCTATGCGCTTGACAAGCGATTCTTCCGCAAGGACCGGTCCGTGATCCCCGTATTCCTGTCCGTTCGCTGTGTCCGCAAAGCAGATGGATCGGTCGACTACTTCGTCGCTCTGTTGCAGGACATCACCGAGCGCAAACAGGCAGAGCTCGAAATCAGAAACCTCAATAGGCACCTTGAAGAACGAGTTCGCCAGCGCACGGCCGACCTCGAAACCACCAATCAGTTACTCACTCAGGCGAAGGTTCAAGCCGAAGCCGCCAACATCGCCAAAAGCGCATTCCTGGCCAACATGAGTCACGAGATCCGCACGCCGATGAACGGCATCCTCGGCATGGCCAACATCCTGCGTCGCGAAGGTGTTACCAGCAAACAGGAGAAGCGCCTCGACGTCATCGACGCCTCCGCCCAACACCTGCTGTCCGTCATCAACGACGTCCTCGACATCTCGAAGATCGAAGCCGGCAAGTTCACACTGGAGGAAGCCACGGTCGTCGTCAGCAGTCTGATGTCCAATGTCAGTTCCATTCTGTCGGAGCGGGTCAAGGACAAGGGCCTCCACTTGCTTATCGAGACCGAGCACTTGCCACGCAACTTGGTGGGCGACCCGACACGGCTTCAGCAGGCACTGCTCAACTACGCCACTAACGCCGTCAAATTCACCGAGCAAGGCACCGTGACGCTGCGTGCCCTCAAGCAGGAAGAAACCGCCGAGGCGGTCGTGGTGCGTTTCGAGGTAAGGGACACCGGAATCGGCATTCCCGCCGAAGCCATGTCGCGGCTCTTCAGCGCATTCGAACAGGCTGACAACTCGATGAATCGCAAATACGGCGGCACCGGCCTCGGGCTCGCCATCACCCGCCGGCTGGCCGAACTGATGGGCGGAGAAGCCGGCGCTGACAGCACTCCCGGAGCAGGCAGCCTCTTTTGGTTTTCCGTGAGGCTGAGCAAGGGCGGCGACACCGATGTCGCACCGACAGGAACAGCAGTCGATGCCGAAGCTGAGATTCGGCGACACTACTCCGGCCAGCGCATTCTTGTAGCAGACGATGAGCCGGTCAATCGGGAAGTTGCGCAGATGCAGCTAGAGTTCGTTGATCTTGTCTCGGACATGGCCGAGGATGGTGCAGAGGCCGTCGCAATGGCCCGGAAGAACCGCTACGCAGCCATCTTCATGGACATGCAGATGCCGAAACTGAACGGGGTGGAAGCGACACAGGAGATACGTCAGATTCCTGGATGTCGGGACATACCGATCATCGCCATGACCGCCAATGCCTTTGCCGAAGACAAGGCGAAGTGCCTTGCGGCGGGAATGAACGACTTCCTGATCAAGCCCTTCAACCCTGACGAGTTGTTTGCGGTCTTACTGCGTTCGCTAGATCGGCACGATGGGTAGCCGCGATTCAGCGTTGGCCTGACTGACCGCAGTCGCAGGTTGAGCGGCCGATGGCTATGCATTTATCCTGTGACGGCATTGGGCACA
>JBIKKY010000080.1:0-12397 GCA_044360105.1 Sulfuritalea sp. | reverse complement strand
GACATCGCGCATGTCAGCGGTCGGGTTCTTCCAGCTGGTGATATAGACGTCGAAGCCCTGATCGACGAGAAACTTCACCATGCTCTTCTTCGCGTTCAGGTCGAGGATGTAGAACTTGTTGATCCAGGGCGTGACGATGACGATGGGGGTTTCGTATACCTTTTCGCGGGTCGGCGTGTAGTGCAGGACTTCCAGCAACTGATTGCGATACACCACTTTGCCCGGTGTCGTGCCGAGATCCTTGCCGACGGTGAAATCCGTCGGCCGCGCCATCTGCACGTCACCGGCCTGAAAATCGGTGACGAAGTTGTTGAAGCCCTTGAGCAGGCTTTCGCCGCGGGTTTCCATGGCCTTCTGCATGGCCGCCGGGTTGGTCAGCAGGAAATTGGTCGGCGCCACGGCATTCAGCCACTTCCGCCACCAGAACGCGGCGCGGCGCCGGTCGCGGTTCGACAGGCCCGGGGTGTCGTAAAGCATGTCCTGCACCTGGTGGGTCATCATCAGATACCATTCCTTGACGATGTCCCAGCTTGCGGAATCGCTCCAGACCGGATCGGCGAAGCGCGTATCGTCGGGATTGGGCAACACAACGTCCTTGCTCGCCATTCCCAGGGCACGATGCCAGGAATGCACCTGCAGTTCCCACAGTTTGGTCGAGAACTCGGTCAGGGTTTCGGACATTTCCTGCGGATGGGACAACCAGGCCAGTTGTGCATGCATCAGCGGCGTGGTCATCCCGATCGGATCGACCTTGGCCTCGACTGCCTGATTCACGGCACGCCATGCCGCCTGGGGTGTCCCGGGAGATTTGCTTGATTTTCCGTTACTCATGATGGTTCTCCAATTCACGGGCGGCGTGCCCTGATCCGCCACCGCACGGCACTATTGTGCCCGATGCCGCTAGGGTATAGTTCGGCCTGCTGTTGACCTTGATCAACGCTGATGTTCTTTAGTAGGCTACGCTTAACTTTGCTATTCAGTTAAAGGTCCCATCCCATGTTCAAGCACATACTCGTTCCCACCGACGGCTCGCCGCTGTCGTCCGATACGGTAAAGCGCGCGATTGCGTTTGCAAAGGAAACAGGCGCCAGGATTACCTTCTTTTTTGCGAAGCCGGACTATCCGGTGGCCTTCTACGGCGAAGGCGCGCTGATCGACCCCACCACACCCGACAAATTCGCCGAAATGGCCGAGCAGCAGGCGCGGGAGATTCTTGCTGCCCACGAAGCGACAGCGAAAGCTGAAGGTGTCGTCAGCGCATCCATCAGTTCCGTCAGCGACATCCCCTACGAGGCAATCATTGCCGCGGCCGAAACCTCGGGTGCCGACCTGATTTTCATGGCCTCGCACGGACGGCGCGGCATCAGCGGTCTGCTGCTCGGTTCCGAAACCCAGAAAGTGCTCACCCACTCCAAGATTCCGGTCCTGGTTTACCGCTGAGCGCGGCAGCACGCCCCTGAACCATGCTTAACTCGGCGCTGAGCATCATTCACGACGAGCACCGTTCGCTCGCCGCGGTGGTGCATGGACTCCGCTATCTGGTTCGCGAAAGCCGGAAGAGAAATACGTCGCCGGACTTCCGCGTTCTGTGGGCGATGATTTCCTATCTCGAGGAATTTCCCGAGAAATTGCATCATCCCAAGGAAAGCGCCTACCTTTTCGCCCGACTGCGGCAGCGCACGCATGAAGCAGACACGGTACTCGCCGAACTGGAGCGTCAGCACGCCAAGGGCACACAGCATGTGCGCGATCTGGAACACGCGCTCGGCCACTATGAGGCCGATATCCCCGGCGGACTGGGACAATTTTCCGCGGCGGTCGAAAAGTTTGCCGATGAAATCCTGAAGCACATGGCGTTCGAGGAAAGTACCCTGATCCCACTGGCACGGAAGCATCTCACGGCCGAAGACTGGGTCGAAATCGGCGCCGCCTTCAGCGAAAACGGAGACCCGCGCTTCGACGCCGCAGCCGACCACGAATGTCGCGACCTGTTCAGCCGCATCGTCAATCTTGCCCCGCCACCCATCGGCGTCGGACCCGCGCGCAAGCGGGACGCAGACCCGGCGGATTGACGCCCCCGGATGCGGGCCGTCTAATTCGCGGCGCCGTTACCGGTGTCAGAAGCTGCGCCCACTCCCTTGTTGACCTCTGCGGCACTGCGCTGCAGAAAGCACGTCATGAAGCTGGACGAGGCACAAACGGCCCAGAAGCCGAAAAAGCCTATCGAATAAGTCGCAATCTTCGACAAATGCACCGCCTCGCCGAAGAGATACAGCTCTTGCGGATCAATGACGGTAAAAAAAATGCCTTCCGCGATCCCGGCCACCACAAACGAGGGCCACAGCACCCACATTATTCTCCACATCGATCTCTCCTTCGCAGACTGCAAGGAAGCGCCTACTTCGCGTTGCGGGCATCCTCTTCGGCTTTCTTCTTCACGTAGCCAAGCATGTAAATGGCTATTACCACGCAAAAGCCAATGGTGAACAGGCTCATCAGACCAATATCGCTGCCAATCAAGAGTTTCCAGGCTTCCATGATGTTGCCTCCTTGTGGTTGATCGATTCAGTTGCGGATATCGGCAGGCGTCGGTCCCGCAGCCGGAGCCCCGATGAGCGTCTCGCCATTGGCCGGCAGCACGACATTGCCCATCAGGCGCCAGGTCTTGCCCTCGTCTTCCAGCAGCACCAGCCAATGCCCGGCTGCGGGCAGGCGAAATTCGCCGGAATAAATATCGCCGGCGCGCACCAGCAGACGTGACTGGTCCAGCCCGGCGCGCGTTGGATGGGTGATCGTCACCACCAGTGTCGGCGGCATGACGAAGGATTTGCCGCTTGCCTGCAGGCGCACCGAAAGGGCGTCTTCGCTAACGCGAACCCCGGCAACCAGGCCCATTTTCGCGGCCTCTTCGCTGCGCGCAATGGTCTGGTTGACGGAAAGGCCCTTGCGGTAATAGTCGTCCGTGACCAGACCGTCGTTGCTCTTCACGGCGAGCCACGCCGTGTAAATTCCCGCGACCACGACGATGAAAGGTCCGGCCGCGAGGATCCACGGCCAGGGTTCCCGATACCAGGGTTTCACGACGTTTGAATTCACTTTGTCATCCTTCATGGTTGCAGGAAGCTGGCCTTTTCATGCACGGCCACCTTCTCGTCGGCAAGGGACTTTACGTCGAAGAAGATCTGGTTCGAACCTTTCTTTCCGGATTCGGGCGGTACCCGCACCTGGACACTGAAGCTTCGCGCCCCGGCCGCCGGGACCTCGATGATGCGGTCGCCGACCATATCCATGCCCTGCAGGCCGGACACGCTCACGGCATAGCGGTGGGGCGTTTCGGAAACGTTGATGACATGCAGCCGATACACGTTCTCGATCAGCCCGCCTTCGACTTCGCGCGCCAGCGTGGCGCGGTCGCGGATCACATCCACGCGCAAGGTGGGCTTGGTGGCGATGCCCCAGACAAAGGCGACACAAATCGCGCCCAGAATGGCCGAGTAAATGATCACCCGCGGCCGCACCACGTGGCCGAGGATTTCCTTCCAGCCCCAGTGCGCTTCGATCGCATGCTCAGTGGAGTAGCGGATCAGGCCTTTCGGGTAGTCCATTTTTACCATCACCTGGTCGCAGGCATCGATGCAGGCGGCGCAGCCGATGCATTCGTACTGGAGCCCCTTGCGGATGTCGATGCCGGTCGGACAGACCTGGACACAGATGCCGCAGTCAACGCAGTCGCCCTTGGCGATCGCCTTCGGATCGAGTCCCTTTTTCCTTGCGCCGCGGGGCTCGCCGCGTTCCGTGTCGTAGGTGATGGTGAGCGTGTCGGGGTCGAACATCACTCCCTGGAAGCGGGCATAGGGACACATGTGCTTGCAGACCTGTTCGCGCATGTGCCCGGCGAACAGGTAGGTGAAGGCGCCGTAAAACAGCATCCAGAACGTCTCCCACGGCCCCAGCGAAAAGCTCCACCAGGAAGCCCACAAGGTCTGGATCGGAGTGAAGTAACCGACAAAGGTGAACCCGGTCCAGAACGCGACCAATATCCAGGAACCGTACTTCGCGCTGCGCAGCCAGAACTTGCGTGCACTCATCGGCGCGGCATCGAGTTTGATGCGGGCGTTGCGCTCGCCTTCGACCTTCTGCTCGATCCAGGTGAAGATTTCCGTATAGACCGTTTGCGGGCAGGCATAGCCGCACCACAAGCGGCCGCCGACGGCGGTAAACAGGAACAGCGAATAGGCCGAGATGATCAGCAGGATCGCCAGGAAAATCACGTCCTGCGGCCAGAAGATCAGTCCGAAAATGTAGAACTTGCGCTCGACCAGGTCGAACAGCACGGCTTGCCGCCCGTTCCAGGGCAACCAGCACAACCCGTAAAAAGTCAGTTGGGTCAACCAGACCAGTGCCCAGCGCCATGTGGCGAAGATACCGCTGACCGCGCGCGGATGAACCTTCTGATGAACCTCGTAAAGACTCTCTTCGACGAAGTTCGGCCTGGTCTCCGGCACTTGGGTGGGGGTGGCTGCTGCCATGATTATCGTATTACGATATTCTGATAGACCTGCGCGAAAAGTCCCCGGCACGGATGCCGGGGAAGTTTTTGCAGTTTACTTCTTTTCTGCGGGTGCCGCTTCAGCCGTGGCAGCCGCCGGGGCCGCAGCAGCCGGAGCGTCCTTCTCGCCGCCGCCAAGCCCATAGACATAGGCAGTCAGCAGATGCACCTTGGCCTCGCCGAGGAATTCGCCGTAGGCCGGCATGCGATTGACGCGACCCTTGGTGATGGTTTCGATGATGGAAGCCTCGGAGCTGCTATAAAGCCAGATCTTGTCGGCAAGATTCGGCGCCACGCCGACCATGCCCTTGCCATCCGGCCCATGACAGGCGCTGCATGCCGCAGCAAACAGGTCCTTGCCGCGCTGGGCGCGGATCGAATCCGTCGCCAGACCCGAAAGGGAACGCACGTAGCCGGCGATATCCTTGATCTGGTCACCGTTCAGATCGGGCTTGACACCCTTGGCCGGCATCATGGCGTCACGTCCCTTGAGGAGGGTTTCCTTGATCTGCTCCGGCGTGCCGCCAAACAGCCAGTCGCTGTCGGTCAGGTTGGGAAAACCGACGGCGCCCTTGGCATCCGAGCCGTGGCACTGCGAACAGTAGGTCAGAAACAGGCGCTGGCCCATTTCCTTCGCCTCGCTGTTGGCCGCAACGGCACGAATGTCCTGGCTCTGGAACTTCTTGAAAATCGGCCCGTACTGTTCGTCGGCCTTTTTCATTTCGCCGTCGTACTGGCCGGTGGATGACCAGCCGAACTGGCCCTGATAGGTGCCGAGGCCCGGATACATCGCCAGATAGAACAGCGAAAAGACAATGGTGATGTAGTACAGCCAGCGCCACCAGTTCGGCAACGGATTGCTGAACTCCTGCAAATCCTCGTCCCAGACGTGACCCGTGGTCTCGCCTTCCACATGCGTGGCGGAATCTTGCATCTTGAGCAGCACACCGCAGCCGATGACGCTGAGGAGCACGATGATGATTACGTAATAATTCCAGAAGCCGCTGACAAAATCACTCATGATGATTTCCTTTCCTGATTCTTCGTAAGCTGCGGCGCGGACGGCACGAAGGGACTGTCATCGTCGAGCGGCAGCATCGCCGCCTCGTCGTAGGTCGCCTTGCGCCGGTCCGAATACGCCCACCACACGATGCCGATGAAGGCGATGAACGCCAGCACCGTGAAGAGGGAGCGCAGATCGTTGATGTCCATTTGCTTACCTGGTCTGCTTGAGCGCGAGGCCCAGGCCCTGGAGGTAGGCGATCAAGGCGTCGACTTCGGTCGCGCCCTCGATGGCCTTTTTCGCTCCGGCGATTTCGGCATCCGTATAAGGCACACCGACCGCGCGCAGCGCCTTCATCTTGGCGTCGATCGCATCGTCCTTGAGCGGACGATCCAGCCAGGCATAGGCCGGCATGTTCGATTCGGGCACCACATCGCGCGGATTCAACAGGTGCGTCTTGTGCCACTGATCCGAATAACGTCCGCCGACGCGAGCCAGGTCGGGCCCGGTGCGCTTGGAACCCCACTGGAAGGGATGGTCATAGACGAATTCGCCGGCCACCGAATAGTGGCCATAGCGCTCGGTCTCGGCGCGGAAGGGGCGGATCATCTGCGAGTGGCAGTTGTAGCAGCCTTCGCGGATGTAGATGTCGCGCCCCGCCAAACGCAACGGGTCATAAGGCTTGACCAGTTCATTGGTCGGCGTGGTAGTGGATTTCTGGAAGAACAGCGGGACGATTTCGAGCAAACCACCCACACTGATAGTGAGGATGGTGAGGACGATCATCAGTCCCACGTTCCGTTCGATTTGGTCATGCGTCAACATGATGTATGGCTCCTTAATCTTTGCGATCGGGCTCAGTGAGCCCCTGCGGGTGCGAGTACCGGGGCGTCGACAGCCTTGCCGCCCGCCATCGTCAGGAACATGTTGTAGGCCATGATGAACATGCCGGAGAGGAACAGCAGGCCGCCCAGCAGGCGTATGGTCCAGAACGGATAGGTTGCCTTGACTGACTCGACGAAAGAGTAGGTCAGCGTCCCGTCAATGTTCGTTGCGCGCCACATCAGGCCCTGCATCACGCCGGCAATCCACATCGAGGCGATGTAGAGCACGACGCCGATGGTGGCGATCCAGAAGTGCACCTCGATCAGCTTCTTCGAATGCATCTCGGACTTGCCGAACAGGCGCGGCAGCAGGTAGTAGATCGAGCCGATGGAAATCATCGCCACCCAGCCCAGCGCGCCGGAATGCACATGGCCGACGGTCCAGTCGGTGTAGTGCGACAGCGCATTAACGGTCTTGATCGACATCATCGGGCCTTCGAAAGTCGACATGCCGTAGAAGGACAGCGAGGTGATCATGAACTTCAGGATCGGATCGTCGCGCAGTTTGTGCCAGGCGCCCGACAGCGTCATGATGCCGTTGATCATGCCGCCCCAGGAAGGCGCCAGCAGGATCAGCGAGAAGATCATGCCGACCGACTGCGTCCAGTCGGGCAGCGCGGTGTAGTGCAGGTGGTGGGGGCCTGCCCACATGTAGGTGAAGATCAGGGCCCAGAAGTGCACCACCGACAGGCGGTAGGAATACACCGGACGACCCGCCTGCTTGGGCACGAAGTAATACATCATGCCGAGGAAGCCGGCGGTGAGGAAGAAACCCACCGCATTGTGGCCGTACCACCACTGGATCATCGCGTCCTGCACGCCGGCATAGGCCGAGTAGGACTTCGGCGTCAGGATGCCGGCGGCGAACACCGGCACCGCGGCACTGTTGACCAGGTGCAGTACCGCAACGGTGAGGATGAAGCCGCCGAAGAACCAGTTCGCGACATAGATGTGCGACACCGTGCGCTTCACGATGGTGCCGAAGAACACCACGGCGTAGGACACCCAGACCAGCGTGATCAGGATGTCGATCGGCCATTCGAGTTCGGCGTATTCCTTGCCTTGTGTAAACCCGAGCGGCAGGGACAGCGCCGCCATGACGATGACCACTTGCCAGCCCCAGAAGGTGAAAGCAGCCAGCCCCGGCGCAAACAGCGGCGCGTGGCTGGTGCGCTGCACCGCGTAATAGGACGTCGCAAACAGTGCGCAGCCGCCAAACGCAAAAATTACCGCGTTGGTATGCAAGGGGCGCAGGCGCCCGTAGCTCAGGAACTCGTGCACGTTCAACTCCGGCCAGACCAGTTGGGCGGCGATGATGACGCCGACCAGCATGCCGACGATGCCCCAGATCACGGTCATCACAGCGAACTGGCGCACGACTTTGTAGTTGTAAGTCGCTTGCGATTGCATGATGGATTTACCTCACTTTAAAAAAGAAACCGTTCACGATGCTGCGTTTGATGCGTTGCAGTATAGGAAATTTTTGAGAGTATTTCACTCGAAAACTCAGGAATGATTGATTTATATCAAACATGTCGTGGTCGCAACGTTTTACATCATTCGTTTTTCTGATAGGGCTATGCCATAGAGAGAATAGAGCGGTAGGCGCTCGCCGAGTGCCGCATACGAGCCAGTTACACCAACACCCATTGCGCCGCAACGATTGCGCCTACCAGAAAACCGACCAGTACCCGGACGGGCTCCCCGCCGGCGAGGGCCGGTGTCCCGGTGTCTTAAAACGCATGGATTCCGGGTCAAAACCGGAATGACGAACTGAACCTGTTCAGCACTTCCTTAGAACTTCTTGCCGATGCCGACGCTGATGACCCAGGGGTCGATATCGAGGCTGTCGATCTTGCGATAACCACCGCCCAACAGATTCAATTTAACGTCGGTCCTGATCCAGACTTTCTTGACGTCGAAGTTGAGCAGCCAGCGGTCCTTCAGATTGACGTCGAAGCCGGCTTGCAGCGCGCCGCCGAACGAGTCGTTCTCGAGCTTGATCTTCTGCGGGCCGAGAACCGACTGTGCCGTCAAATTCTTGTCCATGAAGTAGGTGTAGTTCACGCCGGCGCCGACATAGGGATCGAAGCTCTGGTCGGGCATGAAGTGCCACTGCAGGGTCAAGGTCGGCGGCAGGAGGTTGACGCTGCCCAGTTTGTTTGTCGTCAGCAAAGCGCCGGCGCTCGAAGTTTTCACGTCGTGACGGGTACCCGTCGCGAGAATCAGTTCGGCGGCGATGTTCTTGGTGAAGTAGTAGGAAAAGTCGATTTCAGGAATCCATTGGTCATCGACCCGCAACTCGGCACCGGGATTCCCGTAAAGGGCAGCGGCAGTTCCGGCGCCATAGGCCTGGTCGGTCTTCTTGCCGAGGCTGCTGCTTTCATCGGGAGACACGTTGGCCGCGCGCAGGCGAACCACGAAATCCCCGGCCTCCGCTTGTGCATATGTAGCAAAACCAAGGCTTGAAACGGCCAGAGAGGCCGCAATGATTTTTCTCATCATGATGAATAGCACTCCTATATAAAAAGGTGAATTGGCAAACGGTTTGAATTCTTTGGGTCAGCGGCTCCACGACTTCCAGCGGCGCTCAATCTCGCGCGCAACTCCCTTCGCCGGTCAGCAGGCCTTGATACCCCACCACCCTCATGTAACGATATCCGGATGGCTTTATCCTAATATAGGCGCGGCCTTGAGTATTTTCGGGAATCCTGACGCAGGTCAACCTTCTTGTCTGCGCAGCGATACTCACGCGCATGAATGAGCACTTGGCGGGCGCGGCTGGTGCCTGGCCTCGACATTGATGACAAATTCGCACGACCGGGCAAGCGACCTTGCCGGCAAACAACCCGTCAAGCAGCGGCGCTGATTCTTCCCACCGCTTCCAGTTGCGGAAGATCGACCAGCCGAACCTCACGCCGATTCGTGACGATCAGGCCCGCCTCCTGAAAACGGGCCAGAATTCGGCAAACGGTCTCCTCGGCAATACCGAGATAATTGCCGATGTCACCGCGCGACATACTTAATTGGAACTGTGTCGCGGAATAATTGCGCGCGGCAAATCGCCTCGACAATCCAACCAGGTACTCCGCCAGGCGTTCGTCGGCACTTCTCTTGCCGAGCAATAGCATCAATTCCTCATCTTGGCGAATGTGTCCGCTCATGATTTTCAGCATCTGGTACTGAATCGACGGGATCGTTTGCGCCAGCTCATCCAGCCGCTCGGCCTCGACGCGACACACCGAGGTCGCCTCGAGTGCTCGAGCTTCGCTGCTGTAACGCCCCGATGCAAGCGCACTCAGTCCTACCAGTTCACCCGCAATGTGGAAGCCGGTAATCTGCGTGCGGCCATCCTGAGTGCAAACGTAGGTCTTGACCGATCCGCTGCGAATGGCGTAGATAAAATCGAACGTATCTCCCGCCCGGTACAAAAGCTGCCCGCGTTTATACAGTTCCTTGCGTTTGACGATGCTCTCCAGGAGCGTCAAATCGGCCTGATCCAAGCCAAGCGGCAGGCATAACTGATAAACACCGCATTGGGCGCAGGCAATCGGCTCGCAGTTCTGATCGGCCGCCAGACGGAATGGGGTCACCTTCGAGCTATGTAGCGTTTTCATACGCGTCCTGATACACGATAGCGCTATGTGCGTTGGTTAGCCTCTTTGACTGAAATCGTCTGCACGACGCCTGAGGAGCGGGGTCGCGCAGCCTGCGTCAAAGGGATTTTTTTCCCGTACTGCGCGCCACGCCTTTCTGCTCTAGCAGCGCAAACGGCAGCTCGGTAAGTCGGTACTTTCCGCTCTGAACGGCGGCGGCGAGTTTTCCCAGCGTCTGCTGGGTCAGCAGTTTCACGATTCTGGTCTTGATCGGCGTCCACTGGGCGTGCATCGGGCAAGCCGTCTCGTCGCCACATATCTTGAGTCCGAGGACGCAGTTTTCGGTCAATCCCGGTCCCTCGATCAGGGTGAGAATCTGCATCAGATCAATGTCCTTGCCGCCTTCATGCAGACATACGCCACCCTGGCGTCCGCGAAAGGAATTGATCAGTTTCCCGCGGCTGAGGCTTTGCATGATTTTCGCAAGATAAGGCGGCGGAACGTCGAGATGCTCGGCGACCGCGCGGATCAATACGGGAACACCGCGCGGCTGGGTCGCCACGAAAATGAGAGCCTGAATGGCATATTGGCTTGTGCGGGACAGAATCATCGTCGAGGGGCTAGCGGGAGACTATAAAGACACGGATGTCTTAATATACACATTCACCGCTACCGCGTAAATGACTTTAAGGCAGCAAAAATCCGACTCGCCTCAAACCAGCAGGATGTCTTCGGAATTGGCAAAAAAAAGGGTGCGCAACGCGCACCCCTAACCCCAACAGAGAGCCTTCGGGCAACGGCGCGAAGCCATCACCATAAAACCCGTTTGCAGTATGGTTACTTGCCATCCGTCGCGCCTTGATCTGGGTCAACAGTGCTGCGCTTTTTCAGGCCGTCGGTCCGGTCGTCGTCCATCAGGACACGGTGGCCGGGGCCTTCCAGATCCTCGTACTGCCCGCTCCTCAGAGACCACCAGAACAGGGCGGCGATGACGAAGACCAGCACCAGGGAAAGCGGGATCAGGAGATACAGTATGTCCATTCAGTTTCTTTGCAGACGCAAGGCGTTGAGCACCACCAGCAGCGAACTGGCCGACATGCCGATGCCGGCCATCCAGGGCGTCACCCAGCCAGCCATGGCCAGCGGGATGGCGAGGAAATTGTAGGCGAAGGCCCACACCAGATTCTGTTTCACGATGCGCACGGTACGCCGCGCCAGCGCCAGGCCTTGCGGCAGCGCCCGCAGATCATTGCCGAGCAGCACCACATCGGCGTTGGCCCGCGCCAGATCGGCCCCACCGCCCATGGCGATCGAGACCTGCGCCTGCGCCAGCACCGGGGCGTCATTGACGCCATCGCCGACCATGGCCACGGTCTCGCCGGTGCCCTGCAGGGTCTTGAGCGCGGCATGCTTGTCCTCCGGCGAGAGTCCGCCGCGGACATCCGCGACTCCCAGCGCCGCACCGACACGCAGGGCGGCGGCGGGCGCATCACCGCTGAAGATCGACAGTTTGATGCCGGCGGCAGTCAGCGCGGCGCTCATGGCGGCGGCCTCGGGCCGCAGGCTGTCGCTCAGGCGGAAAAACGCCTGCCATCCCTCGGCATTGCCGAGTGCGATCACCGTGTCGCCAGCGCCGACTTTTGCCTCGAACTCAGCGGGAAGCGCCAGTCCATGCATCGCGGCAACGAACTCCGGGCGCCCCAGGCGCCAGGTACACCCTTCGATCATCCCCTCGACTCCCGCCCCGGTCGTGGCGCGCACTGACGAAACCGCGATCCCGGCATCGGTACCGCCGGCAATGAGCGCCCGCGCGATGGGGTGTTCCGAGCCGCGTTCGAGCGCTGCCGCAAGCGCCAGCGCCGGCGCGGCCTCGCCGCGGACGGGGATGACCTCGACCAGTGTCATATGCCCTACGGTCAATGTGCCGGTCTTGTCAAAAATGAAGCGATCGGCCCGCGCCAGCGCCTCGATCGCGTGGCCGCGCGTCACCAGCACCCCGCGGGCGGCCAGCGCACCGGTCGCCACCGTCAATGCCGCCGGCGTCGCCAGCGACAGCGCGCAGGGACAACTCACCACCAGCACCGCGACGAAAATCCACAGCGCGCGTGACGGATCGATCCACCACCAGGCCAGCGCCGTCGCCACCGCCAGCAACAGCAGGGCGACGATAAAACGACCGGCGACGCGGTCGGCCATTTCGACCAGGCGCGGCCTTTCCGCCGCGGCGCGCTCCATCAGGCGCTGGATGGCCGCCACGCGCGTCGCCTCGCCGACGCGTTCGACGCGCATCACCAGGGGGCTGGCCGTATTCGTGCTGCCGCCGATCAGCGCATCGCCGGCCCGCTTGGGCACCGGGCGGCTCTCG